>NZ_CP154630.1:4137142-4762500 GCF_039555535.1 Stenotrophomonas maltophilia
TATACACGCGTCCTGCCGGCTCAGTCAGCCCAGCGGCCGGCACCGGTGGACTGCGGCAGCACCTGCGCCGACAGCGGGCGGTCGTTGGCCAGCAGGTTCACCGCGTCGGCCAGGATCGAGGCCGACTCGCGCAGCAGCGGGTCCGGGCGCTTCTCGGCAGCCTTCTCGCGCGCGGCATCCTTGACGATGTCGCGCTCGTTGCCGGTCAGGCCGTCGTCGTTGCTGTCATCGGCCAGCGGGTCCAGGGCCAGGCCCAGTTCCTTGCGCATCGCCTGGCGCTCCTTGCGCTGGGTGTCCTGGCGCTCACGCTCGGCGCGGCGGGTGGCCTCGTTGAGCGAGATGTACTTCTTCGCGGCCTCGGTGCGGAACTGCTGGACGTCCTCGTTCCACCACTGGAATTCCTTGTCGGCGGCAATGCGCGCGTCATGGCGGGTTTCCAGCTTCGGCAGCAGCGGCGCGAAATTGCCGTACTGGGTGTGCGGCACGGCAGCGATGCGGGTCCACGGCAGCGCGTTGTCGTAGGTGCTCTCGCCGAACTCGGTGGCATCGACGCTGGCCGGGAAGGCCAGATCCGGCACCACACCCTTGTGCTGGGTGCTGCTGCCGCTGATGCGGAAGAACTGGGCGATGGTCAGCTTGACCTGGCCGAAGCGCTGGGTCTCGCCACTCGGCCAGCGATCCAGGTCGACGATGTTCTGCACGGTGCCCTTGCCGAAGCTGGTCTCACCGATCACCAGGCCACGGCCGTAGTCCTGGATGGCACCGGCGAAGATCTCCGAGGCCGAGGCCGAACCGCGGTTGATCAGCACCGCCAGCGGGCCGTCCCACGCCACGCCCTGGTTGCGGTCGCTGTTGACGGTGACGCGGCCACCGGACTCACGCACCTGCACCACGGGGCCCTGCTCGATGAACAGGCCGGTCAGTTCGATCGCCTCATCCAGCGAACCACCACCGTTGTTGCGCAGGTCCAGCACCACGCCATCCAGCTTGTCGTTCTTGAAACCGGCCAGCAGCTTGGCCACGTCACGGGTCGCCGAGGCATAGTCGGCCGCATTGCGGCGACGGCCTTCGAAGTCCTGGTAGAAGGTCGGCAGCTTGATCACGCCGATCTTGCGCGCCGGTTCGCCATTGGCGGCCGGAATGGTCATGGTCTCGCCCTTGGCAGCCTGTTCGGCCAGGCGCACCTTCTGGCGGGTCAGCACCAGCGTGTGGTGCTTGCCGTCGGCACCCTCGGCGGCCGGGATGAACTCCAGCTTGACCTGGGTATCCTTGGCGCCGCGGATCTTGGCCACGACATCGTCGATGCGCCAGCCGATCACGTCCTCGACCAGGCCGGACTTGCCCTGGCCAACGCCGACGATACGGTCACCCGGTTTCAACGTGCCGTCTACCGCCGCCGGGCCACCGGCGATGATCTCGCGGATCACCACCACGTCGTCCTGGCGCTGCAGCTGCGCGCCAATGCCTTCCAGCGACAGCGACATCGCCTGGTTGAAGTTCTCGGCGGTGCGCGGGGTGAAGTAATCGGTGTGCGGATCGACCGCACTGGTGTACGAATTCATGAAGAACTGGAAGACGTCCTCGCCCTTCAGTTCATTGACCGACTTTTCCAGCGTGGCGTATCGCTTGTCCAGCGTCTTGCGGATGTCATCCGGCTTCTTGCCGGCCAGCTTCAGGCGCAGCCAGTCGTTCTTGACCGACTTGCGCCACAGCTCATCCAGCTCGGCACTGCTGGCCGCCCACGGCACCTTCTTGCGGTCGTACTCGAAGCGTTCGTCGGTGGTGAAGTCCGGCTCCTGCTTGAGCAGCTTGCGCGCATAGGCCACGCGCTCCCCGACGCGCTGCTTGTAGACGGCGAACACCTGGAACGCCGGCTCCAGCTCGCCACCACGGATGGCCGAGGAGATGTTGGCCTCGAACGGTGCGAAGCGCGCCACATCGGCCTGGGTGAAGTACTGCTTGCCGCCGTCCAGCGTTTCCAGATAGCGCTTGAACACGTCCTTGGAGGTGGCCTCGTCCAGCGCCCGAGGGCGGTAGGCGTAGCGGCTGTCGGACAGCAGGCCGTACACCAGCTTGGAGGTGGTCACCTGATCGGCGGTTGCCGCGGCGGGCAATGCCGGCGAGTCGGCCTTGGCCGCCAACGCCAGCGGCGCGACCAGCGCCAGGGCCATCAGGAATGCGGGGGCTTTGAATTTCATTGAAGTGCTCGAAGGCGCCTTGCCAAGGGGGAGACTGCGTGGTGTTCAGACACCACGACAGTGCCGAAAGTTGCCGGGTTTGTCACCCGCCCACATCCGGTGGAAAACCAGCCTAGCGGGGCCGGTGTA
Organism: Stenotrophomonas maltophilia; assembly: GCF_039555535.1. NCBI lineage: Bacteria > Pseudomonadati > Pseudomonadota > Gammaproteobacteria > Lysobacterales > Lysobacteraceae > Stenotrophomonas > Stenotrophomonas maltophilia. Next base: position 4,139,470 of record NZ_CP154630.1, read on the forward strand.
GCAAATTGTGAATGCAGGCGAAGGCTGGGCCGGCCCTGTAGAGCCAAGCCTGTGCTCGGCTGTGCGACCGAAAGCAGCCGAGCATGGGGCTCGGCTCTACGGCAGGCAGAGGCGTGCGAACCAAGGTTCGCACCCACAGGAAACAATCCCCCCACCGGCTGGGCGTCAGGAAACCCCTGCGCCCTTGGCCTGGACGTCGGCGTGGTACGACGAGCGCACCATCGGGCCGGAGGCCACGTGGCTGAAGCCCAGCGCGTAGCCGTAGTCTTCCAGCGCCTTGTAGTCTTCCGGGGTCCAGTACTTCAGCACCGGATGGTGGTGCGCGGTCGGCTGCAGGTACTGGCCGATGGTGATCATGTCCACGTCGTGCGCGCGCAGGTCGCGCATGGTGGCCTTGATCTGTTCGAAGTCTTCACCCAGGCCCAGCATGATGCCGCTCTTGGTCGGCACCTCCGGGTGCTGCGCCTTGAAGTTCTTCAGCAGGTTCAGCGACCACTGGTAGTCCGCACCCGGGCGCACGTTGCGGTACAGGTCCGGCACGGTTTCGATGTTGTGGTTGAACACGTCCGGCGGGTTCTGCGCCAGGATCTCCAGCGCGCGCTCCATGCGGCCCTTGCCGCGGAAGTCCGGGGTCAGCACTTCGATGCGGGTGCCCGGCGACTTCTCGCGGATGGCGGTGATGCAGTCGACGAAGTGCTGGGCACCACCGTCACGCAGGTCATCGCGGTCGACGCTGGTCACCACCACGTACTTCAGGCCCATGTCGGCCACGGTCTGGCCGAGGCTGGCCGGTTCGTTGGCATCCGGCGGCTTCGGGCGACCGTGGGCCACGTCGCAGAACGAGCAACGCCGGGTGCAGACCTCACCGAGGATCATGAAGGTGGCGGTGCCGTGGCCGAAGCACTCGTGGATGTTCGGGCAGCTGGCTTCCTCGCACACGGTCACCAGGCGGTTCTCGCGCAGCTTGGCCTTCAGGTTCTGCACGGCATTGCCCGAAGGAATGCGCACGCGGATCCAGGACGGCTTGCGCAGCACCGGCGCATCGGCGAACTGCACCGGCGAGCGGTTGATCTTGTCACCGCCCAGCTGCTTGACCCCGGCCTGCAAAGGCGCGGCGGACGGGGAGTCGCCCTGCACGATCTGCAGGGGAATGGAACGGGCGGTGGTTTCAGTCATGGCAGTTCCGGGGAGCGGTCAGGCGGCCGCAGAAAGATCGGGCAGTTCGGGGGTGTGCCGCAGCAGCAGGCCGAACTGGCGGGCCAGGTGGTCCAGCAGCACCGGCTTGACGGCCTCCATCCCGGAGGGGCCGCCCAAGTCTACCACCGAGGTCACCTGCAACCCCTGATAGCCACAGGGATTGATGCGGTGGAAGGGTTCCAGGTCCATGGCCACATTGAAGGCCAGGCCATGGAAGGTGCAGCCGCGACGCACGCGGATGCCGAGTGCAGCGATCTTGGCGCCACCGACATAGACACCCGGGGCGCCCTCGCGCCGTTCGGCACCGATGTTCCACTCGCCCAGCGTATCGATGATGGCCTGTTCGATGCGGCACACGTAGTCGCGCACGCCGATGCCCAGCCGCGGCAGGCGCAGCAACGGGTAGACCACGATCTGGCCGGGGCCGTGATAGGTCACCTGGCCGCCACGGTCCACATGCAGCACCGGGATGTCGCCCGGCGCCAGCACGTGCTCGTCCTTGCCGGCTTGGCCCAGGGTGAACACCGGGTCGTGCTCGACGACCCACAGTTCGTCGGCATCGGTGTCGCTGCGCTGGTCGGTGAAGCGCTGCATGGCACGCCACACCGGCTCGTACGCCTGGCGGCCGAGGTCACGGACCACCGCCGGACGCGGCGCACGGTCTTCCGGGGCGGCGTCGGCCGAGCAGCTGTCGGCTACAGCGTCCACTTCACTTCCGGGTGGTCGCGCAGCGCCTGGTGCGCCAGGTCGTACTGTTCGCGGCTCTCGGCCTTGAACACGATGCGGACGGACACGTACTTGCCGTTGGAAGAATGCTTCCAGCTGATGCGTTCATTGACGACATCGATGCCGGCAGCCAGCAGCAGGCGGGGGAGCTCATGTTCCAGGCCGCGGTTGGCCGGGCCCATGGCGCTGAGCTCGAACTGGCCGGGGAACTGGAAGCCGTGGTCGGGGTTGTCGGACTTGATTTCCATGGACCCATTATCGGGCCGCAGGGCAACAAACCCAAGAGTATTCATCAAAGTCAAAGGCGGCACGGGCGAGCCGCTGCGTTGCAGCGAGCGGCGGCGCCCCTGGTGGCCAAACGCCAGCTGACTGGAACCGGCGCGCTGCGGGCCGGATCCGGCCATGGCACCGATCGCACGCATGTAACGAATTGTGTCCGCCGGACAATGTTGTTTTCGGAACAGACAAGTGATCGGAAAGCGCTCGTTCCGCCACGTACTCACGCGTACCGTGTCGTTGCATAAATCGACAGACAACCGCCCCCTTCCCCATGAGCATTCCATCCATGCGTAGCGTCGCAGTCCTCGGGCTGTCCGGCCTGCTGGCCGCCCCCCTCCCCCTTGTCGCCCAGGCGGCCGAACAATGTGGCCCGGACGCGATGCGCGACCACCCGCCGCAGGTCAACTTCCGCGTCGACAACGACCTGTTTGGTGGCCGCCACCAGGACCAGGGCTATACCAACGGCGCGCAGCTGACCCTGGTCTCGCCCAACCTGGTCGACTACACCGACGACCCCTGCCTGCCGCGCATGGCGCGCTGGGTGAACCAGTACCTGGAAGGCCTGCACCCGGGCAGGTTCGAGCAGCAGAACATGATCTTCAGCATCGGCCAGGGCATCTTCACCCCGACCGACCCGACCCGCCGCGACCTGATCGAGGATGACCGCCCGTATGCCGGCGTGCTGCTGGTCAGCTTCGGTTTCAACGCACGCAGCGGCGACCGCCTGCAGACCACCCAGCTGGCCGTGGGCGTGGTCGGGCCGTGGGCACAGGGCAAGCAGGTGCAGGATGCCGTGCACAACATCCTGGGCGACAAGAAATTCGAAGGCTGGGACAACCAGCTGCACAACGAGCCGGTGTTCATGCTCACCCACGAGCGCATGCGCCGCTGGCCGGCCGATGCCAGCGTCAATGCCGGCGGCTGGGGCTGGGATGCGATCAGCCACTATGGTGGTGCGATCGGCAACCTGGAAACCAAGGCCAACGCCGGTGGCGAAGTGCGCTTCGGCTGGAAGCTGCCAGACGACTTCGGCAGCACGCCGCTGCGCCCGGCCGGCGAGAACACCGCGCCGACCCGTGGCGGCCGCCCCAGCGGCTGGTCCTGGCACCTGTTCGCGACCACCGATGCGGCATGGGTGATCCGCGACATCACCCTGGACGGCAACACCTTCCGCAACAGCCACAGCGTGGACAAGCGCCACGTGGTGGCCCAGGGTGGCTACGGCGTCGCAGTGATGCGCGGGCGCTGGAAGTTCGCAGTGGCGCGCTACCACAGCACCCGCGAGTTCAATGGCCAGCGCCAGTCGCCGGTGTTCGGCAGCTTCACCATCAGCCGCTCGCTGTAAGCGAGGGGCTGATGGTGAAGCGGGTGGGTGCCGACCGTTGGTCGGCACACCGGTTTGCGCCGCTCGCTGCATAAGGCACATCGTCCGCCGGGCATGACCCGGCGGCATTGCCCAGGCAAAGGCCGAAACAGGTGACCTCCAGGCCGCGTTGAGCCTCGAAAGGGTCCACCCGATCACAGGCCATCGACGAAGTGGGCTGAAAGTACAACTTGTCTCATGGCACTACCGCTGGCGCCACGCTATCTCTGTTAGCACTCCGAGCAGAGGGCCTGTCATGCACCAACACCGACATGCGTTTCGCATGGCATCGGGTATAGCAATCACCGCATGCGCCACATTCCCGACCACTGCGTCGGCTGGCGATCTGGTTGAACACTGGATGGAGACCTCCCAGGAAGAGATCCTCGCCTACTGGACGAACGAAAGACTGGCTGCTGTGCCCGACAAGGGAGACGCTCCCATCAAGCCGCCGGGGCAGGATCCTCTGCAGACCGACGGTGACCCGTGGCGGGGCACAGGACCACACCCTGTGGGTGTCGGGCGGCTTTTCCTGACACGCCCGGATGGCAAGGACGCTTCGTGCACCGCCACCGTGGTCGACAGCCTTGGTGGCGACATCCTGGTGACAGCGTGGCATTGCCTTGCGCAGCTGGACGAGCAAGGTGCGGTCCACTGGAGCCACCACCTTCTCTTCGCACCATATTTCGAGAATGGCACTGCCCCGCTGGGAAGGTACCCAATACGGCGGATCGTCGCACCGCAGGCCTCGATTTCCGGCGCACTCGACACCAGTTTCCTGCAGACCCACACCGGTGCATCCGGCGAAGGACCGGCGCGCCACGCTGGCAGCCAGGCCATCCGCTTCGATGAGCGACCCGCAGCCGGTCCCCGCGTTACGTTCGGCTACCCCGTTTCAGCCAATGGCATCGGCCTCATCCCCCCGACGCCCTGGTACGAATTCGGAAATCCCGAATACACCGGCCAGCAACTGGCCTATTGCGCCACTGCACGTGTTGAACTTTCGGCGTGTCGACCCTTCGGTTCGGAGAAAATTCTTCAGTGGGGCCTTGCCTGCGTGCAGGGCCCGGGCTCCAGCGGAGGACCGGTACTGGAAGACTTCGATTTCGACAGCGGCCATGGAGTCGTCGTGGGGGTAAACAGCATGGGCGTGGTCAACGACGGCCGCGCCCACCTGTGTTCGGCCGAGACCGAGGCACTGGCTGAGCGTGCCTACCGGTACATCCAGCAGCAGACCCCCTGAAGCTTCAAGGTTCTCCATTCAAGCCTGCATCGCGATTCCAAAGGAGAGAAGAAAAAAGGCCGGCATTTGCCGGCCTTTTCCTTCACCACACCGGGGCGTGGATCATTCCGATTCCCACCACATCCAGAAGCTGTCCCACAGGCGCTTGAAGAAGCCGGCCTGCTCGACGGCAGCCACGGCCACCAGCGGTGCCTCGGCGATGACCTTGCCATCCAGGCTGACCTTCACGGTGCCGACCTGCTGGCCAGCGGTGAACGGTGCTTCCAGGGTCTTGGGCACGTCGATGCTCGGCTTCAGGTCGTTGTAGCGGCCGCGCGGCACGCTGACCAGCATCGGCTGGGCCACGCCCAGCTGCACCTTGTCGGTGGTGCCCTTCCAGACCTTGTGCTCGGCCACGGCCTTGCCCGGCTCGTACAGGCGATGGGTCTCGAAGAAGCGGAAGCCCCAGTTCAGCAGGGCCAGGCTGTCATCGGCACGCTGCTTCTCAGACGCACCACCCAGCACCACCGCGATCAGGCGCTGGTCGCCACGCTGGGCCGAGCTCATCAGGCAGTAGCCCGCCTCGGAGGTGTGGCCGGTCTTGATGCCGTCCACGCTGCCATCGCGCCACAGCAGCAGGTTGCGGTTCGGCTGCTTGATGTTGCCGACCTGGAATTCCTTGATCTTGTTGTACGCGTAGGTTTCCGGGTAATCGCGCACCATCGCGCGGCCCAGCAGTGCCAGGTCGTACGCGGTGCTGTGGTGGCCCTGCGCGGTCAGGCCGTGCGCGTTGACGAAGTGCGAGTCCTTCATGCCGATCTTGGCGGCGTAGCTGTTCATCAGCGAGGCAAAGGCTTCTTCGCTGCCGGCCACGTGTTCGGCCAGGGCGATCGCGGCGTCATTGCCGGACTGGATCGCCATGCCCTTTTCCATGTCTTCCAGGCGTGCAGTCTGGTTGACAGGGAAGCCGCTGTAGCTGCCGTCGGTACCGGCGCCACCTTCGCGCCAGGCGCGCTCGCTCATCATCACCTGGTCATCTGCACGGACCTTGCCGTTCTTGACCTCGGCGGCGATCACGTAGGACGTCATCACCTTGGTGATGCTGGCCGGGGCCAGCTGCTCGTGGACGTTTTCACCGGCCAGCACCTGGCCGGTGGCGTAATCCATCAGCACCCAGGCCTTGGACACGCTCGGCGCCGGGGCCGGCGGAGTGGCGACGGTGGCCGGGGCGGCAGCGGCAGCGGCGGGCGCCGGCGTGGCCGGAGTCGGCAGCGGCGTCTGGGCGGAAGCCAGGCCCACCACCAGGGTGGCGGCCAGGGCGGTGGCGGCGGAACGGAAATTCATTGGACAGCAGGCTCCAGGGGACGGCCGGGAATGGAGGGTGGAACGTAACGGCCATTGTAAGGCCGGGGGAGCATGGGCCGGCAGCACCGGCCCGGGCGGATCAATCCTTGACGATCTGCGGCGAACCCAGGCCAAGACCGGCGATGCGACCGACAAGTTCCGCAGCACTGGCATGGTCGCTGGCAGGAACGCGCAGGCGGAACAGGGTACGGCCACCGGCGGCGATGTCGCTGATGGTCGCGCCCACGATGCCGGCGGCACTGAGCTGGCCCATCGCGCGGTTGGCGTTGTCGCGGTTGGAGAAGCTGGCGACCTGCACCATCACCGCGCCGACCACCTGCTGCGACAGGCTGGGTGCGGCCGGGGTGGCACGCACCGGTGCCGGTACCACCGCGCGCGGGGCAGCACTGGCCACCACGGCCGATGCCGGTGCCGTACTGCGCACCGGCGGCGCGCTCGGCGGCAGGCTGCTGACCGCCACGTCCGGCACGGTGCTGGCCACGCCCTGGGTGGTGGCCGGCTGGCCACGCGCCGGGGCGCCATCGGTGGGCAGGCGGTTGACCAGGCGATCGATGTCGCTGTCGGTGGAAGCACGCGGAGCCGGCACCGGGCGCGCACTGGCCACGGCGGCGGCGGCTTCAGCAGCGCGACGCTCGCGACGCGACGGCTTCTGCGCCATCAGGTTGCTCTCACCCGGCTGCAGCGCGCGCACCTCGACGTTGCCGGTACCGCGCTGGGTGATGCCCAGCCGCACAGCGGCGGCGTAGCTGAGATCGACCACGCGGCCATCATGGAACGGGCCACGATCATTGACGCGCACGATCACCGACTCGCCGTTGTCCAGATTGGTCACGCGGGCGAAGCTGGGCAGCGGCAGCGTCTTGTGCGCGGCGGTGAACTGGTACATGTCGTAGACCTCGCGGTTGGAGGTCAGGCGGCCATGGAACTTGGCGCCGTAGTACGACGCGGTGCCGCGCTCGACGTAGTTGCGGGTGTCGTCAAGCACGTTGTACGACTTGCCCAGCACCACGTAGGGCGACTTGTTGCCGATCGCCGAACGTTCCTCAGCGGTCACTTCCGGCTCGGGAATGCAGGCCACGTTGGGAATGTAGGTGGGCGTGCTGTCCTTCACCCCGGGCTTGTACAGGCCACCGGCAGTGTAGTTGCCGCGGGTGCTCAGGTCTTCCTTGGCTGCCGCATAGGGCGAACCTTCCGGGCAGTGCGCCGGTCGCGAACCGCGGCCCTGCACCAGCGTGCCGCTGGACTTGCCACCATGACCGGCCGTGGCCGGCTTCTTCGGCGCGCTGCTGCAGGCCGCCAGCGCGAGGACGATCAAGCTCGGGACCAGCCATCTGATGTTCATGCCGGGGGCAGCTCCTGTCCGGCGATGGCCTGGGACAGCTGGAACACGGCCATCGCGTACATCTTCGAGAGGTTGTAGCGGGTGATCGCGTAGTAGTTCTGGAAGCCCAGCCAGTACTGCTTGCCGGTGCTGCCTTCAAGCGTGATCGGAGTGGCGGTGGCGCCCGGCTGCACCGGCGCGCTGGGCTGGTAGCCACGCTGCGCCAGGTCGGCCAGCGACCAGGTGGGCATCCACTCGGTCGGGTTGAACTCATCGCGGCCCGGCGCCAGCGTGGCCGGCACGGCCACCTGGCCGCCACGCACCCAGCCGCCCTTTTTGACGAAGTAGTTGGCGATCGACGAGAACACGTCGTCGTAGCTGTTGAACAGGTCGCGACGGCCATCGCCGTTGCCGTCCACCGCGTAATCAAGGTAACTGGACGGCATGAACTGGCCCATGCCCATCGCACCGGCATAGCTGCCCTTGAGCGTGGTGATGTCGAGCTTTTCTTCGCGCCCCAGTTCGAACAGCTTGGCCAGCTCATCGCGGAAGAACAGCTCGCGGCGCACTTCGCGTTCCAGCTTGGCCGGATCGCCGCTGCGCGGGTAATAGAAGGCCAGCGTGTACAGCGCATCGAGCACACGATGGCTGCCGGCGTTCTTGCCGTAGCTGGTTTCCACGCCGATGATCGCCACGATCACTTCGGCCGGCACGCCGGTGCGCTGCTGCACGCGATCCAGTTCAGCGCGGTGTTCGGCCAGGAACGCGCGGCCACCATCAATGCGTGCCTTGCTGATGAACATCGGCCGGTATTCGTTCCACGGCTTGACCCGCTCGGCCGGGCGCGACATCGCGGCGATGATCGCCTGGCGCACCTGCGCCTGGTCGAGCACGCTGCTGATCTGCTCCGGCTTCAGGCCATAACGCTTGGCGGTATCGGCAATGAAGCGCGCCCGCGCGGTCTCGAACGGCACCGGGGTGAGATCGACCGGCGGCGCGGTGGCTGCGGTAGCTTCAGGTGCTGCCTCGGCCGGGCCATGGGCCTTGGTGGCGGGCTGGCGCGGCGTACTGCTGGCCTGGGGCGAAGACGGTGGGGACTTCGGCTGGGTCGCGCAGGCGACCAGGCCGAGGGTGAGCATGCAGGCCAGAGTGCGTCGAATCATCGTCGCAGGTTAGCAGGTCATGGATGAATTAAAACCCCTAACACCATGAATCACAACGATTTGCCCGCGTTCAGCGGGAAATGTGAAGACGTCGTGATCGTGCTTCCCCATTCAGAGAGAGGTGGCCGGTTGCGTCCCCATCCCCGCAGACGCAACCGGCGACCGGATCCGGTCGATACCTGCGCGGCTGCCGCTCCCCAGTGGCAGTACCCCGCGCTCCTTGTATCCGTTGGATCAGTACTGCTCCCGCCCGACGCCCCCCTCGCGCTGCAACGATTGACGGCGCGCCGTGCCGAACGGGCCGCCATTGTGCAGGCCGATTACGACAAGTCCATTGATCAGGATCAACGCGGCGTAAAAGTGTGAACTCCTTAACAATTTTTCTGGACTTTGGTCGGTGGGCGGGCGTCCGCGCGTTGTTGTGAGAACGCTTCCACAACAGGCGTTGCGCAGAGTCAGGAAGGTTTCATCCAAGGGGCCGGGTAGATGGGCTGCGCAGGGGGCGCTGCAAGTACGTCCATGTAAGCTCGGTCGCCGCTTGCTCGTGTGCGCTGTCCTGCGCACACGGCAAGACCCGGGTTGGGCGTCCTGCCCAACCCGCCCGAGGCATGCCTAGGGCCCATGCGGCTCACGCCCCTGCGCAGCCCATCTACCCGGCCACGGACAGGCTCCCGTGCGCGTCCACCCACGGAAAAGAAGAGAAGATCAAAAGCAAAAGCAGCCTGGCAGGCCGCTATTTGTAGAGCCGAGCCCATGCTCGGCTTCGCGGACCCGGCGGAAAGGAGCCGAGCGTGGGCTCGGCTCTACACGAGCAAGCGCAGCGCTGCGATCGGCTGTTGATTTTCTCTTTCTTCTCCGTGGGTGGCAGACCGCCAAAATCTGTCTGAGGCCGGTCGGGTTGGGTACGCGGGGGTGTCAGCCGCATGGATGCGGCTGCCAAGCCTCCAGGGACGGATTCACGGCGTCCCCCGCGTACCCAACCCGACCGGCCCACCCGCGGCTTCTGCTTTCCGAGACCCCCCAGACACCACCCACGAGGGGCTGCGCCGTTGGCTGGAAACCCTATCCCCCGTGCACGGGCCGGTGCCCGCGCACCGCCATCACCAGCCCGATACCCGCCAGCAGCGACACCGCCGAGGTACCGCCATAACTGATCAACGGCATCGGAATGCCCACCACCGGCAGCAGGCCGGAGATCATCCCGCCGTTCACCAGTACGTACACGAAGAACGCCAAGCCCAGGCTGCCGGCCAGCAACCGTGCGTGCGTGTCGCGGGCGTGCACCGCGATCCACAGGCAGCGGCCGACCACGAACAGGTACAGCGCGAACACGGTGGCCACGCCGATCCAGCCGAACTCTTCGGCCAGCACCGAGAACGCAAAGTCCGTGGTGTACTCGGGCAGGAAATCCAGCGTGGCCTGCGTGCCCTGCCCCCAGCCGCGGCCGTCCCAACCACCGGAGCCGATCGCGATGCGCGACTGCAGGATGTTCCAACCGGTGCCGAGCGGATCCGCCGCAGGGTCGAGGAAGGTCAGTACGCGATCCTTCTGGTACTGCCGCAACAGGCCGAACCAGGCCAGCGGCGCAGCCACCGCCAGACCCGTCGCACCGGTCGCCACCCAGCCCCAGTGCAACCCGGCCAACAGCAGTGCGAACACGCCGCTGGCGGTGACCAGCGTGGCGGTACCGAGGTTGGGCTGCATCAGGATCAACACGGCGGGTACGCCGATCAACACTGCGGCCGTCAGCACCGTGCGTGGCGAGGGCGGCAACGGCTGCCGGTGCAGGTACCAGGCCATCATCAGCGGCAGGCTGAGCTTGAGCAGCTCGGACGGCTGCAGGTAGAACACGCCGAGATTGAGCCAGCGTTGCCCGTACTTGCCGGTACCGATCACATACACCGCCATCAGCGGCAGCATCGACAGCGCGTAGATCGCAGGGGTCCACGCGCGCAGTCGCAGCAGCGAAACGCGCGACAGCAGCCACATCGCGGCCAGGCCACCGGCAAAACGCGCCGCCTGCCCGGCCACCGGGCCGGACACGCTTTGCAGCACCGCCAGGCCAGCCGCCATCAGGATCAACAGCGCGACGAGCAACGGCAGATCAATCGTGCGCACTGCCTCACGGCAGCCGCCAAGCAGTCGTTTCCATTCCACGCGGGCACGGTAGCAATGCGTGCTTGCGTGAAGCTGTCATGGCCGATCCGTGCTTATGTAGCGCCGAGTCATTCGCGGCTCGGGACCCGTGCGCATTGCACGGAGGGCAGCCGAGCATGGCTCGGCTCTACAAAGAGCAGGAGCAGGAAGCGCGGCGGCTAGCCGTAGCCGCCGTGCACCGGGTTGTGGCTGCGCACCGCCATCACCAGTCCGAAGCCGGCCAGCAGCGATACGGCCGAAGTGCCGCCGTAGCTGATCAGCGGCATCGGCACGCCCACCACCGGCAACAAGCCGGAAATCATCCCGCCGTTCACCAGTACGTAGACGAAGAACGCCAGGCCGGTGGCACCGGCCAGCAGGCGCGAATACGAATCGCGCGACTGGCTGGCGATCCACAGGCAACGCCCGATCACCACCAGGTACAGGGTCAGCACCAGGGCCACACCCATCCAGCCAAATTCCTCGCTCAGCACCGAGAACGCGAAGTCAGTGGTCTGCTCGGGAATGAAGTTCAGGTGCGACTGCGAGCCTTCGCCCCAGCCTTTGCCATCGAAGCCGCCGGAGCCAATCGCGATCTTCGACTGGATGATGTTCCAGCCGGCCCCCAGTGCATCCATCTCCGGGTCCAGGAACATCATGATGCGGTCCTTCTGGTATGGCCGCAGCAGCCAGAACCAGGCCACCGGCGCAACCGCGGCCACGCCGCCCACGCCCAGGCCGACCCACCACCACGGCAGGCCCGCCAGCAGCAGCACGAACACGCCGCTGGCGGCGATCAGCACGCCGGTACCGAAGTCCGGCTGCAGCATCACCAGGCCGGTCGGCACCCCGATGATGATCAAGGCCACCAGCACGGTGTTGAAGCGCGGCGGCAGCGGCATCTTGTGCAGGTACCAGGCCACCATCATCGGCAGGCTGACCTTCAGCAGCTCGGCCGGCTGCAGGTAGAAGAACTTCAGGTCCAGCCACTGCCGGCCGTACTTGCCGGTGCCGAGCACGAATACCGCCAGCAGCGGAATCATCGAGATCGCATAGATCATCGGCGTGGCCGAGCGGATGCGCAGGATCGGCACCCGCGAGATACCCCACAGCGCGGCCATGCCCACCGCGAAACGCGCGCCCTGGGCCATCACCAGGCCGTCGCCACCGGCACTCTTCAACGTGGCCAGGCCAATCACCATCAGCGCGCCCAGGGCCAGGCACAGCACCCAGTCCAGCGTGCTGAAGAAGCGGCGCAGCATGTCGCCGGCCCAGCGCAGGAACACTTTCATCGTGCGGGCTCCGCAACTGTCGCGCGTGGCGTGGCTGGCAGTGCAGCCGCGGCCGGCGTACCGGGCTGCGGCGCAGGGGCCGGTTCGGGCGTGGGTGCCCCCACCTGCACCGGGTGTTCGCCCAGCTGCGCGGCCGCCAGATCACCGGCCTTGCGTGCGCCGGCGTCTTCGTTGTCGAACGCGGTGGCGCCGATGGCGGTGGTGCCACGCTCGCTGTCCAGCGGCTGCATGCCTTCGGGCATCTTGCCCAGCAGGTAGGCGTCGAACACCTTGCGTGCGATAGGCGCAGCGGCCGAACCGCCGTAACCGCCACCTTCCACTGCCACCGCGATCGCGATCACCGGGTTTTCGACCGGCGCGAAGCCGACGAACAGCGCGCGGTGGCGCAGGTGCATCGGCAGGCTCTTCGGGTTCACCGCGGCGGTGCCCTTGCGGCTGATGACCTGCGCGGTACCAGTCTTGCCAGCCATCACGTACGGCGCACCGACCGCCACGCGCCAGCCGCTGCCGCCGGGCCGCATGGTCGCCATCATGCCCTCGCGCACCGCCTGCACGTTGCTGGGGTTGGGGCTGACCGGCTTGCTCGCGCCGGGCGGCGTCGCCGTCCAGTCGCTGTCGAAACCGTCGCGTTGCTGGATCACCAGGTGCGGGGTGCGCAGCTGGCCGTCGGCCAGGCCGCTGACCCCGCGCGCCAGCTGCAGCGGGGTGACCTTCCAGTCGCCCTGGCCGATGCTGATGTTGACCGTATCACCGGGGTACCAGGCTTCCTTGCGGCTCTTCCGCTTGTAGGCCGGCGACGGCAGGATGCCACCGATCTCGCCGGTGAGGTCGATGCCGGTCGGCTGGCCGAAGCCGTAGTACTCCATGTAATGGTCGAAGCGCTCGATGCCCAGGTCCAGCGCCAGCTTGTAGTAGTAGGTGTTGACCGACTCGGCGATGGACTTGCGCAGGTCGGTCCAGCCGTGGCCGCCACGATGCGCATCACCCCAGCCACGGCTGGTGCCGGGCAGGTAGAACATGCCGGTGGACAGCACCTTGTCTTCCGGGCGGCGCACGCCCGAGTCCAGGCCGGCCAGGCCGATCAGCGGCTTCAGCGTGGAACCGGGGGCAACGCCACCGAGCACCAGGCGGTTGAACTGCGGCCGCGACGGGTTCTCGTTCAGCGCCTTGAAGTCGGCATGGGAAATGCCGTTGACGAACAGGTTGGGGTCGTAGGACGGCAGGCTGACCATCGCCAGCACCTCGCCGGTACGCGGGTCCATCGCCACCGCCGAGCCTTCCTGGTCACCGAACGCGGCCACCATGGCGCGCTGCAGGTCGGCGTCGATCGACAGCCGAAGGTCGGCGCCGGACTGCGCGGCCACCCGGCCGATGGTGCGGATCGCACGGCCCTGCACGTTGGTCTCGACCTGCTCGTAGCCGACCTTGCCGCGCAGCTGCTGCTCGTAATAGCGCTCCAGGCCGGACTTGCCGATGTGGGTCAGCGCGGCATTGCCCTCGCCGAGGATCTCCAGATCCTTGTCGTCGACACGGCCGACGTAGCCGATGATGTGCGCGAACAGGTCGCCGTACGGGTAGCGCCGGGTCAGGTAAGGCTCCAGCTCGACGCCGGGGAAGCGCCAGCGGTCGACGGCGAAGCGCGCCATCTCCTCGTCGCTCATGCGCAGCTTCAGCGTGACCGGCAGGAACTTGCGGCGCGCCTTGCGCGACTTGTTGAACGCTTCCAGCTCTTCCGGGCTGATGTTGATGATCTTCGCCAACCCTTGCAGGGTGGCGTCCATGTCCTTGACCTTGTCCGGGGTCACGTCCAGGCGGAACGCTGGCACGTTCTCGGCCAGCAGGCGACCGTTGCGGTCGTAGATCATGCCGCGCCCGGGCACTACCGGCCGCGGCTTGATGCGGTTGGCCTCAGAGCGCGTGGCGTAGACGTCGTGGTCCAACACCTGCAGCTTGAAGTACCAGCCCCCCAGGCCCAGCAGGCACACCAGCACGCCCAGGAAACCCAGCGCCGCACGGCGGCGGAACTGTTCGGCTTCGGCGTGCGGATTCTTGACCTGGCGGCGCGGGATCATGGCTCAGCGCCCGCGCTTGCCGAAGCGCACCGCGTCCAGCAGCACGAACACCAGCGGCCACAGGCCCATGCCCAGCAGCGGGGCCCACCAGTACGACCACGGCAGGGTCGGCTCGCCCACCAGGATGTGGACCAGCGCGCTGACGATGCGATCGTTGAACAGCAGGCCACCGATGGCCAGCATCTGCTGCGACATCGGGAAGAAGCGGATGCGGGCGCGGAAACGCTGCAGGATGAAGGCCAGCATCACCAGCCGCAGTGCCTGTTCACCGAGCACGCCGCCGTACAGCAGGTCGGCCACCACGCCGCTGGCGAAGGCGATGCCCAGGCCGACGCGCTCGGGCGTCTCGATCACCCAGTACGCCAGCACCAGCGCCAGCCAATACGGGCGCAGCGGCTGCAGCAGCGCCGGCAGCGGCAGCAGGCCCAGCAGCAGGGCCACCACCACGCTGGCCGGCAGCACCCACGGGTTGTCGCGCAGGCGGCTCATCGCTGGGTCTCCGGCGTGGTCGGTTGCCGGCCAGCGGCCGGCACTACCGTGGATCCGGCTGGGGCAGAGCCCCCCTCTTGTTGAGGGGGGCGCGCCGAAGGCGCGGGGGTAAGGGAGGATGCGGGGGCAACCGTCCTCGTCTGCGACGAGGGCTGTTGCTGGCCAGCGGCCGGCACTACCGGAGCGCTGGCCGGAGCCGGCGTCGTCGGAGCCGGCGCGGTGACGCCGGTAGCCGGGCCACCCGGGGCGGTCTCTTCCAGCTGCAGGCGCAACTCCGGCGGAATGCGGATCGCTGCACCCGGGCGCAGCAGCAGCACATCGCGGCCGCGGTCGAGCTGGGCGGCAGGCTTCAGTTCACCGACCAGAAAGGCATGGGTGTCATCCGGGCGCAGGCCGGTGATGGTGCCGACCGGGAAGCCGGCCGGGAAGCGGCCACCGAGGCCGGAGGTGACAATCTCATCACCCACTTCCACGCCGGCGCTGAGCGGGATGTCGCGCAGCTCCAGCGTGTCGCCGCGCCCGTAGACGATCAGGCGTACGCCGTTGCGGGCCACGGTGACCGGCACCGCGTGGTCGGGGTCGGTGAGCAGCAGCACGGTGGAGGTACCGCCGGTGACGCTGATCACCTGCCCCATCAAGCCGCCCGCGTCGATCACCGCCTGGCCGACATGCACGCCTTCCCGGCTGCCGGCGTCGAGCACCAGGCGCTGCTTCACCGGATCCAGGTCGATATCCAGGATCGGCGCCAGCTGCACGTCCAGGCCACTGCGCTCGGCCACGTTCAGCAGTTCGCGCAGCTGGGCGTTGTCCAGCGCAGCGGTCTGCAGACGGGTCAGGCGCGCGTTGGCCAGCAGCAGCTGGTTGCGCAGCTCACGGTTCTCGGTGACCAGCTGGGTATGGCTGGCCGCGGAATCCTTGACCTGGTTGCCGAGCTTGCCGGGCAGGCCGGCCAGCGCCCACACAGGCTGCACCAGGCTGTTGGCCTGCTCGCGCAGGCGCGCCAGCCAGCCGGCCTGGTCGTCAAGGACGATCAGGGTGATGGCCAATGCGAGGTAGGCCAGCAACCGCAGGGGGCTGGCGGCATCACCGGATCGGGAGGCAACGGGAGGACCGGCGTAGGGCGGCACGGCAACGATTCAACTGGCAGAAGGCGGAAGGGAAACACGCGGACGCCCCGCCGGTGCCGGCCCGCCATCGCGGCGGGCCGCACCCCGGAAGGGCGCGGCGGGCAGGAACGGCCTGGACGGCTTATTCCGGCGCAAAGAACTCGTTGCCGTGCATGTCCACCAGCTCCAGCGCACGACCACCACCGCGGGCCACGCAGGTCAGCGGATCGTCGGCCACCTGCACGTGCAGGCCGGTTTCCTCGGAGATCAGGCGGTCCAGGTCGCGCAGCAGGGCGCCGCCACCGGTCAGCACGATGCCGCGCTCGGCAACGTCGGCACACAGTTCCGGCGGGGTCTGCTCCAGCGCCAGCTTGACCGCGCTGACGATGCCCGACAGCGGTTCGTGCAGGGCTTCGAGCACCTCGTTGGAGCTGATCTTGATCATCTTCGGCACGCCCTCGGCGAGGTTGCGGCCGGAGATCTCCAGCTCCTGCACCTCGGCCTGCGGGTAGGCACAGCCCAGCTCGACCTTGATGCGCTCGGCGGTGGCTTCACCGATCAGCATGCCGTGGTTGCGGCGCACGTAGTTGGTGATGGATTCGTCGAAGCGGTCGCCGCCGATGCGGACCGAGGCCGAATAGACGATGCCGTTGAGCGAGATCACCGCCACTTCGGTGGTGCCGCCACCGATGTCGATGACCATCGAGCCACGGGCTTCGGTGACCGGCATGCCGGCGCCGATCGCGGCAGCCATCGGCTCTTCGATCAGGTACACGTCACGGGCACCGGCTTCCTCGGCCGATTCCTTGATCGCGCGGCGCTCGACCTGGGTCGAACCTGCCGGCACGCACACCAGCACGCGCGGGCTCGGGCGCAGCACGCGCGACTTGTGCACCTTCTTGATGAAGTGCTTGAGCATCGCCTCTGTGTAGGTGAAGTCGGCGATGACGCCGTCCTTCATCGGGCGGATGGTGGTGATGTGGCCCGGGGTACGGCCGAGCATCTGCTTGGCCTCGGCGC
Source organism: Stenotrophomonas maltophilia (assembly GCF_039555535.1). Taxonomy (NCBI): domain Bacteria; kingdom Pseudomonadati; phylum Pseudomonadota; class Gammaproteobacteria; order Lysobacterales; family Lysobacteraceae; genus Stenotrophomonas; species Stenotrophomonas maltophilia. The sequence continues at coordinate 4,156,221 of NZ_CP154630.1, forward strand.
CAACGGCTGCCACCGAGCGGGTGCCACCGATGGCACGGTCCTGGCGCACGGCCACGACCGACGGCTCGTTCAGCACGATCCCCTGCCCGCGCACGTAGATGAGGGTGTTGGCCGTGCCCAGGTCGATGGACAGGTCGTTGGAGAACATGCCACGGAGTTTCTTGAACATCTGAGGAAGGAGTCCTGAGGGGTGTCGTGCCCGCCGCGGGATGGCGAAAAAATGGGCAGAAATCGAGGCCGACAAGCCTAGCAACCCGCCTGCCGCCGAGCAAGGAAAAAACTAGCTGAACCCGCGTCTTCACAGGCTTTCGGCCTGATCGGGCATCACCCGGTTCTGGCCCTGAGCGGCACCAGCGGGTAACCTTTGCGCCGTCGGGCGCCCAAGGGCGCCGTTTGCTTGCCCGCCGAACCGGGCCGGCCCATCCCAAAATTCACCGCATAGGCTTACATCGATGTCCGCTCTGATCTGTGGTTCTCTTGCCTTCGACACCATCATGGTGTTCCCGGACCAGTTCAAGAATCACATCCTGCCGGACAAGGTGCACATCCTGAACGTGTCGTTCCTGGTCCCGCGCATGCGCCGCGAGTTCGGCGGCTGCGCCGGCAACATCGCCTACAACCTGCACCTGCTGGGCGGCCAGCCGATCCCGATGGGCACCGTGGGTTCGGACTTCGGCCCGTACCGCGAATACTTCGAAGGCCTGGGCATCGACCTGTCGCGCGTGCGCGTGATCGACGAGCTGTTCACCCCGCAGGCGTTCATCACCACCGACCACGACAACAACCAGATCACCGCCTTCCACCCGGGCGCGATGATGCGTTCCTACGAGAACCACGTGCGTGGCGTGCCGGGCGTGACCCTGGGCCTGGTCGGCCCTGACGGCCGCGAGGGCATGATCCAGAACGCGCAGGAATTCCACGAAGACGGCATTCCGTTCATCTTCGATCCGGGCCAGGCCATGCCGCTGTTCAACGGCCCGGAACTTCGCGCCTTCATCGAGCAGGCCGACTATGTGGTGGTCAACGACTACGAGTCGAACCTGCTGCAGGAGCGCACCGGCTGGGACGAACAGGAAATCGTCAGCCGGGTGAAGGCCTACATCACCACCCGTGGCCCGAAGGGCGCGGTCATCCACACCCCGGAAAAGAGCTACGACATCCCGCCGGCACACGAGCGCCGCGTGGTCGACCCGACCGGCTGTGGCGACGCCTTCCGCGCCGGCCTGATCTACGGCATCCAGAAGGGCTACGACTGGCTGACCATCGGCCGCATGGGCAACCTGATGGGCGCACTGAAGGTCGAGCACCCGGGCACCCAGAACCAGCGCTTTACCTTTGATGAGTTCAACGAGCAGTTCAAGCAGCAGTTCGGTTACGCGCTGAGCGCGTAACCGAACTGCCCGCGCATTCCACCTTATCCCCGCGCCTTCGGCGCGCCCCCTTGAACAACAAGGGGGCTTTCCACCCGACGCGCTGCTGGGAATGCTGTTGGCAGGTGTCGACCTTGGTCGACACGCTGTTTGATTCCTGTAGAGCCGAGCCATGCTCGGCTTGCGCGCGCCAGCGCGATCTGACCGGACAGCAGCCGAGCGTGGGCTCGGCTCTACATCATCAGGCGCCCTGCCAGGCAGCCAGCAAGGCGCGGCAATCGGCGAAATGCCAATCGGCGCGGCCCGGCCACGGGTTCTCCGGCAGGTTGACCAGCACGGTATGCGTGCCGGCCGCGCGGCCACACTCCAGGTCGTAGGCGTGGTCACCGACCATCACCGCCTCGGCGGGCCCGATGCCCCAACGCTGCAAGTGCTGCTGCAGGCCCTCCGGTGAGGGCTTGGGCACCGCTTCATCGCGGCCGATGATGTCGGCATCGTCGAACAGCTCACCGACCCCGATCGCCTCCAGCGTCAGCTTCGCCAGCGCGTGGTCGTTGCGGGTCAGGATGCCCAGCCGGCAGCCCGCAGCTGCCAGCGTACGCAGCAGCTTCACCGCACCCGGCGCCGGCAGCGCGTCCTCGGCCAGCGCGCGCTCGTGATCCAGCAACCACTCACGCTTGGCCTGCGCCGATGCATCCGGCAACGCCGCGATATGGTCGAGGATGTCTTCCTCCGCGGCGATCTGCAGCGTACGGCGGATCGCCGCGAAGTCATGCACAGCCACGGTCAGCGTGCCATCCATGTCAAACACCCAGTGCCGGATCGCGGACAACGCCTGCACGGCACTGCCCGCCACCGCCATCACTGCCACCACTGCGGCATGCGGCTGGCGTCGACGCCCCCGGTCTCGAACACGGCCGTACGCGTGCCGCCAGCCTTGACCGGGAACTCGATGCTGATCGACTTGCCCTTGCGCGCCAGCTTCCAGAGCGCCTTCTGGTCGGTGATGAACATCGCGATGGCTTCATCGGTCTTCGGGCGCCATGCCGCCATCGACACCGGCTTGCCGTCGTCCACGGTCACTTTCACCGTGCATTGCGGGCAGCGGAAGTCACCGGCCTGCAGCACCAGGTAAGCATGCCGCTTCCACTCCGGGTGATCGCGGAACACCAGCTGCACCGGCTTGGCACCACTGCCGTCCACATCCACCCGTTCCTTGCTGTAGATCGACGCCGAGACCTGGTTGCCCTTGCTGGCGACCGGAATCTGGTTGTACTGCCACAGCCCCTGCATGCGGCGCAGGTCGCGCGCAGCGTCACCCTTGGCCTTTACGTCATCGAAACCGGCGGCGATGCGCTCGGCGGCGGCGGTGTCCTTGTACTGGTCCAGCAGCGAGGCGCCATGCAGGCGCGCGCGCTCCCAGTCCTGCGCGGCCACGGCCATGTCGTACTGCTTGGCCACGTCCTCGGCCTTGGCCTCCTTCTGCGCCTGCACGGCCGCCGCGGCGGCTTCCTGCGCCTTGCGCTCTTCTTCGGGATTGCTGCAGGCAGCCAGGGCCAGGGCACAGGCGGTGAGCAGGATCAGTCGTTTCATGGCGGAGGTCCTTCGTGTTTTCGCGATTCTGTAGAGTCGAGCCATGCTCGACTGGCCGTCCAACAGCAGTCGAGCATGGCTCGACTCTACAAAAAAAAGCGCCGGGGGATGCCCGGCGCTTTTTCTTACTTGGCTTCAGCCTTGGCCAGCATGTCCTGCACCGAGGCCGTGGTGATCGGGTGGTAGCCCGGCTTGGCCTTTTCGAAGGCCTGCTTGGCCAGCTCCAGACCCTTCGGGGTCTTCACCAGTTCGGCGTAGATCGGCATGATCAGCTTGCGACGGCCGACGCGCTCGATGAATGCAGCCGCGCCTTCATTGGCCTGCTCGTAGCCGCTGCGGATCGCCAGCGGGTACCAGCGCATGGCGATCTCGCCATTCGGGGTGCCGGTGAAGTGGAAGGCCTTGTCCAGCGTGGCCAGCTTGTCCAGCGGCTGGGTGGCGCCCAGGCCGTCGATGAAACGCACCCATTCCTGCGTGCTCCAGTCGGCGATGACCTGGCTGCTCGGCACGGTGCCGGCGCTGGCAAACGCGATGCGCGCGGTGTCGACGCTGCTGAAGTTGCGCGACTGCGCCTTGGTGGCGAAGGCCGGAATGCCCGGCTCGTCCAGCCACGCCTTCAGCTCGGCCTCGGTCACTGCCGACGGATTCTTCGGCAGCAGGTTCTTCTTCATGTAGTCGACGAACTGGTCGGTGTTCGCGCTCTGGAAGGCATGGTCATCGAACCAGCCGCGCAGGAACGGGTCGAAGGTCTCCCGGCCGAAGCGCTGTTCCAGGAACTCCAGGAACCACGAACCCTTGACGTAGGCGACCTGGCTGAGGGCTTCGTCGGGGTCACGCTCGTTCAGCGGCGGCAGCGCCAGCGCCTGGTCGGCCGGGCTCATGTCCTTCACTTCGGCCAGCAGGTCGGTCTGGTCGATCTGCTTTTCCATCTCGGCCATCTCCTTGCCGTACAGGGCTTCGGTGATGCGGCCCTGGACGTAGGTGGTGAAGCCTTCATTGAGCCAGATATCCTTCCAGCTGGCGTTGGTCACCAGGTTGCCCGACCAGCTGTGCGCCAGTTCGTGGGCGACCAGCGAGACCAGCGACTTGTCGCCGACGATCACGGTCGGGGTGGCGAAGGTCAGGCGCGGGTTTTCCATGCCGCCGAACGGGAACGACGGCGGCAGCACCAGCATGTCGTAGCGGCCCCAGCGGTACTCGCCGTACAGCTTCTCGGCGGCGCCGATCATCTTTTCGGTGTCTTCGAATTCCTTGGCGGCCTTGTTGACCATGGTCGGCTCGGCCCAGACGCCGGAGCGGCCGGAGATCGGCTCGAACACCAGGTCACCGGCGGCGATGGCCAGCAGGTAAGACGGGATCGGCTGCGGCATCTTGAAGGTGTAATCACCGTCACGCGCGGCCTTCGGATCGTTGTCGGCGCTCATCAGCACCATCACGTCCGGGCGCGAGACCACGTGCGCACTGTAGGTGAAACGCACGCTCGGGGTGTCCTGCAGCGGCACCCACGAACGGGCGTGGATGGCCTGCGACTGGCTGAACATGAAGGGCAGCTTCTTGCCCTCGGTCATCGACGGTGCCAGCCACTGCAGGCCTGAGGCGGTCGGGGCGGTGTGGTAGGTCACTTCGATCTTGGCCGGCTGTTCCGGCGCTTCGATGGTCAGCTTGCTGCCGAACACCTTGTCAGCGGCGGCCAGCTCGAACTTCAGCGGGCTGCGCGCGCCATCGGCGGCAACGGCCTCGACCTTGGACACGGTCAGCTCGCGGGTGTCGAGCACCAGCTGCTTGGCGTCCTTCTGCTTCCATTCCAGGGTGTAGGTGGCGGTGCCGCCGATCTGCTTCTGGTCGAAGTCCAGCTTCAGATCCAGCGCGATGTCCTTGATGGCGACCTTGTCCGGCTCGGCGTACGAGCTTTCGTCGTGGCTGCGGTTCTCGGCGTTCACGGGGGCGGCGGGGGCCTTTTCGGCAGTCGGTGCGGCGGCGGGCGCGGCCGCCTCCTGGGAGCAGCCGGCGGCCAGGGCCACGGCCAGCGGAAGGAGCATCAGCGGATTACGCATGAATCGGGACCGTTACGGGGATCAAACCCCAATGGTACCTCCCTCCGGCCCCGCAGGCGTTGCGCGGTGCGGGGTAATGGCGGCGGGAGCGCAGGCGCCGCGCCTTGATGGGTGCCAACCTTGGTTGGCACGGATCCATCAACGCTCGCGGCAGCTTCTGTGCCGACCAAGGTCGGCACCCACCAGAGCAGATGCCGGCAGCAGCTGTGCCAACCAAGGTTGGCACCTACCAGAGCAGATACCGGGGTTTCCCCCGTCCAGGGCTTACAGCTTGTAGCCGGAGTGGATCGAGACGATGCCGCCGGTCAGGTTCTTGTAGTGGCAGCGCTCGAAACCGGCCTGCCCCATCATCGCCTTCAGCTCTTCCTGCGGCGGGTGCTTGCGGATGCTCTCGGCCAGGTACTGGTAGCTGTCCGAATCGTTGGCGAACAGCTTGCCCAGCTTCGGCAGGATCCTGAACGAGTGGAAGTCGTAGATCGGCTTGAACCAGTCAGCGGTGACTTCGGAGAACTCCAGCACGCGGGCCTGGCCGCCCACCTTCAGTACGCGGTACATCTCGCGCAGGCCGGCGTCCTTGTCGGTCACGTTGCGCAGGCCGAAGGCGATCGTCACCAGGTCGAAGCTGTTGTCCGGGAACGGCAGGGCTTCAGCGTTGCACTGCACGTAGTCCAGGCCGAGCACCAGGCCACGGTTGGTCAGGCGGTCACGGCCGACCGACAGCATGCCGGCGTTGATGTCGCCCAGCACCACCGAGCCCTCGGCGCCAACGCGCTCCTTCAGCAGGGCGGCGATGTCACCGGTGCCGCCGGCCAGGTCGAGCACGCGGTCACCCGGCTTCACCTGCGCGGTGGCCACGTAGTAACGCTTCCACGCCCGGTGCACGCCCAGGCTCATCAGGTCGTTCATCAGGTCGTAGTTGCGCGCGACCGAGGTGAACACCTGGCCGACCAGCTTCTGCTTGTCCTTGGCGGCGACGTCGCGGAACCCGAAATGGGTGGTACCGGCTTTGTAGGGGGATTCGCTCATGGCCCCGATTATCGCACCGCCGGGGGCCAGCGGCACCCCCTGCCCGTATCATGGCGTGCCACGACTTACCGGAGCCCCGCATGATCACCACGCCCGACTACCAGGCCCTGCTGAAGACCGCCATTGCCGAAGCCCGCCAGGGCCTGGCCGAGGGCGGCGTGCCGATCGGCGCGGCGCTGTACCACAACGACGGCCGCCTGCTCGGCTGCGGCCACAACCGCCGCGTGCAGGAAGGCGACCCGTCCGTGCACGGCGAGACCGACGCGTTTCGCAAGGCCGGCCGCCAGCGCCGTTACCAGGACACCATCATGGTCACCACCCTGGCACCGTGCTGGTACTGCTCGGGCCTGGTGCGCCAGTTCAACATCGGCACCGTGGTGGTGGGCGAATCGCGCACCTTCCAGGGCGGCATCGACTGGTTGCGGGAAAACGGCGTCAACGTGATCGACCTGGACAGCCAGGAATGCGTGGACCTGCTGGGCGGCTTCATTGCGCAGCACCCGGAGATCTGGAATGAAGACATCGGTGAATGATCACCACGCAGTGGCCTGTTGAATCCGTTTAATGAACGCTTCAGTGCCGGCACGCCCTAGTGCCGGCAGCGTTTGCGGCCATTGCCGTGAACCCGTGCACAGTCAGCTGCGCAACGCGCACACGCTGCGATAACACCCTGCCCGGCTGCCGCGCCTAGGGTGGGGGTTACCGGGACTTTCTTTCCCCGGCGGAGCCAGCCATGTGCGCGCACGCCGTACGACCTGCACCAGACTCGATCCTCGACCCGATCCGCGAACGCCTGCAGCGGCAATATGCACTGCACCGGCGCGGCGCCCTGTTCTGGACCGCTTACCAGCGCATGCAACTGGAGCTGGTCCGTCGCCATCCGCACGACCACCAGCGCCTGTGCAACGCGATGGCCACCCTGGCCGAAGATCTCGGTGCCGTCGAGCATGCGCAGTTGATCGGACATGCCAACGCCAGCTCCACATCGCGCTGACGCGGCATGCACCGCCATATACGCCACACTCCGATGAACCCCCACTCCCTTTCCACTCAACCGAACTGGATTGTCATGCACGCTGAAGTCCCCACCATTCCTCCGGTCATCAACGTAGACGCCGAGCTTGACCACTGGCGCCGCCAACATGCCGAAGGCGCACTGCCGCACAACTCGTTCGGCTCGTACGTGCCGTGGATCAAGTTTGCCTGCGATTCGCTGATCACCCAGCCGCGCGCCAGCGAGGCCGAACGTGACGAGATGTTCCAGACCCAGTACGCCCTGCAGATCATGCCGCGACTGAGTGAAGCCCAGGCCCGCGAGTTCGTCGACCGTTGCTGGCAGCACGTCTACCAGAGCAGTCCCGTGCGCAGCCTGCAGGCACCGCGGCTGCAGCGCATGCGCGCCTGACCGCCGCTGCACGGCGCCTGCACGGGCCACTGCCGATCATCCTCGTCACCTGAGTGGGACGACGACGATGAAAGTACGAAATCTGTTCAATACGATCGCCAAGAAGGCCGCGGCCGCCACCGGCTCGCCGTGGACCTTCCTGGCTGCAGTAGCGATCGTGGTGATCTGGGGCATCAGTGGCCCGGTGTTCGGTTTCAACGACACCTGGCAGCTGGTGATCAACACCGGCACCACCATCATCACCTTCCTGATGGTGTTCCTGATCCAGCACACGCAGAACGCAGATACGGCCGCGATGCAGATCAAGCTGGACGAGCTGATCCGGGCGACGGCCGAGGCCAACAACGAACTGTTGGATCTGGAAGAACTGGACGAGGAGCGGCTGGAGGAGATCCGCGCCGAATACGAGCGCATGGCCCGCGAGGCCGGTGACGCGCTGCTGCGCGTGCGTGCCTGCCGCGCGGCTCCGCGCGATGATGAAGCGGTGTAGCGCGACGCTGCATGGCATGGTAATTCCCGATCAGGCCATCTATCCACGCTTGAACGCGCGCTGCACTACCACGAAGAAGAGCGGTACGAAGAGCAGGCCCAGGCTTGTGCCCGCGACCATTCCGCCGAGCACCCCGATACCAATGGCCTGCTTGGCGCCTGAACCCGCCCCCGAGGACACGGCCAGCGGAATCACTCCCATGCCAAAAGCCAGCGAGGTCATGACGATCGGGCGCAAGCGGTCGCGCACGGCGTGCATGATCGCGTTGATCAGGCCTGCCCCGTGCTCCATGTGCTCCTTGGCAAACTCGATGATCAGGATCGCGTTCTTGCTGGTCAGGCCCACCGTGGTCAGCATCGCCACCTGGAAGTAGATGTCGCGTTCCAGGCCATTGACGGTATTGGCCAGCACCGCACCAAGGATGCCCAACGGAGCCGCCAGCAGCACTGCAACCGGTACGATCCAGCTCTCATACATGGCCGCCAGGCAGAGAAACACCATCAACAATGAAAGAACGTAGAGCAGCGGCAACTGGGAGCGGGAATCCCGCTCTTGGCTGGCCGCACCCGTCCATTCAATGCTGAAGCCCGGGTGAAGCAGTGCGACGAGACGCTCGATCTCCCTCATCGCTTCGCCTGACGACGTACCGGGCGCAGGCTGGCCATGGATTTCCATGGCCGCCGTGCCGTTGAAGCGCTCCAAGCGCGGTGACGACTGGATCCAGTGGGTACTGCCCAGCGTATCGAAGGGCACCATGCGGGCCTGGTCATTGCGGACCGCCCACTGGCTGAAATCCTGCGGAAGCCCGCGGCTGGACGCATCGGCCTGCATGATGATCCGCTTGACCCGCCCCCTGTCCAGGAAGTCGGCGACATAGCGGCCGCCCCAACCAGCCCCCAGTTCGTTCCCGATCCGCTCGGCGGTGAGGCCATGCGCCCTGGCCTTCGCATCATCGATGCGCACCTGCAGAGCAGCCACATCCTCCATGCCGTTGGCGCGCATCTGCTGAAGCAATGGGCTCTGTGACGCAGCGGCAAGAAGCGTATCGCGCGCCTGGGCCAGGTGCGAATGTCCCTGCCCGGCATCATCCTTGAGGAAGAAGCCGAACCCGGATGCATTGCCCAGCGCGGGAATCGGGGGCGGCGCCAGCACGTGGAAATCGGCCATTCCCTGCGTTGCCAGGGCCCGGGTTGCGCGCAGTGCGATGGCTTCAGCATTGTCGGCTGAGCCGCGTCGCGCCCAGTCCTTCAGCCGGATGAAGGCAAGGCCCGCATTCTGGCCCATCCCCGAGTAGCTGTAGCCGGCGACCGTGAACATCGCCTCGGCCATGGGATCGCTCTCCAGGAAGTAGTGCTCGACCGCCTGCAATGCATGCGTGGTCTGTTGCAGTGTCGATCCCGCCACTCCGTTCACCAGCACTACCAGCGTTCCTTGATCTTCATTGGGCAGGAATGCGCTGGGCAGGCGCACGAACAGCACGCCCATCAGCACGAACAGCGCCGCAACCATGCCCATGAAGCGCCACGGACGGTGGATGATGCCGCGCACGCCACGCTGGTAGCTTTCGCTGGTGCGGTCGAAACCGCGGTTGAAGCCGTTGAAGAAGCGACCGGCCAGGCCGCGATGGGCAACATGGTGCTCGCCCTTCTTCAGCGGCTTGAGCATGGTCGCGCACAGCGCCGGGGTCAGCACGATCGCGACCAGCACCGACAATGCCATCGCCGAGACGATCGTGGCCGAGAACTGGCGGTAGATCATGCCGGTGGAACCGCTCATGAAGGCCATCGGCACGAACACCGCCGACAGCACCAGGCCGATGCCCACCAGCGCGCCAGTGATCTGGCCCATCGACTTGCGGGTAGCCTCGAGCGGAGACAGCCCTTCCTCGGACATGATGCGTTCGACGTTCTCCACCACCACGATGGCATCGTCCACCAGCAGGCCGATCGCCAGCACCATCGCGAACATGGTCAGCATGTTCACCGAGAAGCCCAGCATGGCCAGCACGCCGAAGGTACCCAGCAGCACCACCGGCACGGCGATGGCCGGGATCAGGGTGGCGCGGAAGTTCTGCAGGAACAGGTACATCACCACGAACACCAGCACGATCGCTTCGATCAGGGTCTGCACCACGCCCTTGATCGACATGCGTACGAACGGTGTGGCGTCATACGGTACTACCACCTCCACGCCTGCAGGCAAGGACGCAGACAGGCCTTCCAGCGCTTGATCCACCGCTGCACGGGTCTGCAGCGCATTGGCGCCCGGCGCGAGCGTGATGCCGACGCCAGCGGCAGGCCGACCATTCAGGCGATTGCTGAACTCATAGCTTTCAGCTCCCAGTTCCACCCGTGCCACATCGCGCAGACGCAGTTCGCTGCCATCGGTGCTCGCACGGATGACAATGCCGCCCACGTCCTCTGCCGTGCGTGCCGAAGGCTCACCTTCGATATAGGCCGAGATCGGTTGTCCATCCACAGCCGGCCCCCCTCCAAGCTCGCCAAACGCAGGCTGGAGGGTCCGGCCACGCACGGCCTGGGCGATATCTTCGGCACTGACGGCATACGCCTGCAGTTTCGCTGGATCCAACCAGATGCGCAGAGCGTACTTGCCGGCGAATTCGCGCACATGTCCCACCCCAGGTACGCGGTTCAGCGTGTCCACCACCGATGATCCGACGAAATCGGCGACATCGGCGGCATCCAGGGCACCATCGGTTGATACGAATGCCACGATCTGCAGGAAGCCACTGCTGGCCTTGGCGGCGCTCACCCCGCGCATGCGGACCTGTTCGGGCAATGCCGGCATGGCCTGCTGTACGCGGTTCTGGACCTGCACCAGGGCCGCATCCAAGTCCGTGCCTGTGTGGAACACGAGAGTGACGTTGGAGTAGCCCGCATAGGAGTAGCTCTGCGAGGTGAAGTACTGCAGGCCATCAATGCCAACCAGCTTCGTCTCGATGATCTGGGTCACCGTTTCCTCGATGGTGCGCGCGGAAGCCCCGGGATGGATGGCGGTCAACGTAATCGTGGGAGGCGCAACGTCGGGGTACATCTCCACCGGCAGCTTGAACAGGGCCAGGCCGCCGGCGAGCATGATGATGATGGCGATGACCCATGCAAAGATGGGTCGATCGATGAAAAAGCGTGCCATGGGGTTCTCCGCTTACTTCGCGCCGCCGGCCGGGGCCGCAGGCTGGGCGGCCGCCGCCGGCTTGGCCGGCGCAGCGCCCTTCTCGGTGGCTTTGACCGGCATGCCGGGGCCGATCTTCTGCAGGCCTTCGACGATGACCTTGTCGCCGGCCTTCAGACCGTCCTCGACCAGCCACTTGTCACCGACCGTGCGGCTGACCTTGACCGGGCGCACCTCAACCTTGTTGTCCTTGCCGACCACCATCGCGGTGGTGTCGCCCTTCGGATCGCGGGCGATGCCCTGCATCGGCACCAGCACTGCATCGCTGCGCACGCCGCCGCCGATCACTGCGCGCACATAGGTGCCCGGCATCAGCAGGCCGTCCGGGTTGTCCACCTTCACGCGCAGGCCGAAGCTGCCGGTAGCCGGATCGACGCTGACTTCGGAGAACTCCAGCGTGCCCTTGTGCTCGAAGGTGCTGCCGTCTTCCATCAGGATGCTGACCGGCAGCGACTGATTGTCCTGCAGGCGGCCGGCGGCCAGTTCGCGGCGCAGCTGCAGCAGCTCGGCCGAGGACTGGGTCAGGTCGACGTAGATCGGGTCCAGCTGCTGCACGGTGGCCAGTGCATTGGCCTGGCCGGCGCTGACCAGCGCACCCTGGGTGACGCTGGACTTGCCGATGCGACCGCTGATCGGCGCGACGATGCGGGCATAGCCCAGGGTGACGTTGGCCGCATCCAGCGACGCCTTGGCGGCACCGACATCAGCCTCGGCCTGCTTCTGCGCAGCCACGGCGTTTTCCAGATCCTGCTGGCTGACCGCGTCGACCTTGGCCAGCTCGGTGATGCGCTTGGCGCTGAGGCGGGCAGCGTTGGCGGTGGCTTCGGCACGGGCCAGCTGGGCGCGGGCGCTGTTGGCCTGGGCGCGGTAGCTGGCGTCCTCGATCTGGTACAGCGGCTCGCCGGCCTTGACCATGCCGCCCTCGGTGAACAGGCGCTTGGCGACGATGCCGTTCACCTGCGGGCGCACTTCGGCGACCAGGAAGGCATTGGTACGGCCCGGCAGTTCGCGGGTCAGGCCCACGGTCTCGGGCTTCAGCGTGACCATCTGCACTGCCATCGGTCCGGGATCGTGGCCCATCGCGGAAGGCTGGCAGGCAACCAGCAGGATGCTGCTGACGAAAATCAGCCAGCGGCGGGAACTGCACAACAGGGAATGGGACAAGCACATCGCTCCACGCGTCAGGTGCGGAGCCCCCGTCGCCTCCCGTGGCGATCGATGCAGCGTTCCGCCACGCGATGAGACGGCGAGACAGCTGCAATAGGTATGAGGAAAGTTGTATCTAGCCCTGAAAGCAAGCCAGGCCTTCAGCCGCAGGAAAGCTTTCCTGCTGGAACGTGATCGACAGGGGATGAGATCCCCTCGAAACGGACAATGCCGGCCAGTGGCCGGCATTGCCGTCGATCACCCAGGTAGAGCCGGCCGTTGGCCGGCTCTACCTCAGCTGCGCTCGTGCCAGCCGCCGCCCAGTACCTTGTACAGGGTGATGCGGTTGGACTGCTGGGCCAGTTCGGCCTGCAGGCGGGTCTGCTGCGCGGTATAGGCGGTGCGCCGTGCATCGAGCAGGGTGACGAAGCTGTCCAGGCCGGCGTCGTAGCGTGCCTGCGACAGGCGATTGGCCTGTTCGGCGGCTTCCACCAGGCGCTGCTGCGCGCTCACCTGCTCATCCAGGCTGACATTCAGCGCGAGTGCGTCCGCGGTTTCGCGGAAACCCACCTGGATCGACTTCTCGTACTGCGCCAGCGCGATATCGCGATCCGCATTGGCGATGGAAAGGTTCGCGCGCAGCTTGCCACCCTGGAAGATCGGCAGGGTGATCTTCGGCAGGAAGCTCCACACGCGGGTGCCGCTGTCGAACAGGTTGGACAGTTCATTCGAGCCACTGCCGATGCTGCCGGTCAGCGAGATGCTCGGGAAGAACGCTGCACGTGCCGCACCGATGTTGGCGTTGGCGGCCAGCAGCTGGTGTTCTGCAGCCATGATGTCCGGGCGCTGCAGCAGCACGTCGCTGGGCAGGTCGGCCGGCGGCGGGGCCAACGCCAGCAGCTGCGGTTCGATGCTGTCCGGCAGCAGCGCCGGATCCAGCTGGCCTCCGGCCAGCAGCGCCAGCGCGTTGCGGTCCTGGGCCAGCTGGCCGCGCAGACGTGCGGCATCCGTGCGCGCGGTTTCCACCAGCGTACGGGTCTGGGTCAGTTCCAGCGCCGAACTACCGCCACGTTCATGGCGGGCTTCGGCCAGACGCAGCGAATCCTCGTAGGTCTTCAGCGTCGCTTCGGCGATCTTCAGCCGCTGCGCGTCGGCCCCGTAGGTCAGCCACGCGGTGGCGGTCTCGGCCACCAGGCTCAGCTGCGCGTTGCGGCGGTTGGCGGCCACGGCGAAGTACTGTTGCAGTGCCGCTTCGCTGAGGTTGCGCACGCGGCCGAACAGGTCCAGCTCGAACTCGGCCACGCCGACGCCGGCAGTGAACTGCTCCGTGACGCCGGCATCGGTACCGCGACGCTCCATCTGGCCGGTGACGGCCACGCCGGGCACGCGATCGGCGCGCTGCACGCGGTACTGGCCGCGCGCGCGTTCAACATTGAGCACGGCCACGCGCAGGTCGCGGTTGTTCTGCAGCGACTGCTCGATAACCTGCTGCAGGCGTGGATCGGTGAAGAAGTCCCGCCAGCCGACGGCGGCGACATCGGCCACCTGGCCCTGTGCAGCTTCGGCCGGCCACTGCGCTGGGATGGCAGGTGCAACGGCGGTGTTTTTAGGCGCCAGGGTGGAGCAACCGGCCAGCGCAAGCGCGGCGGCCAGGGATACAGCAAGAGAAGAGAATTTCATGGCGACACCTTGGGGGTCACGGTGGTAGCGCCGGGCCATGCCCGGCGGCTACGCGGTGAGGCATCCGCCGGGCACGGCCCGGCGCTACCGGATTTCATCACGTCGTGGATTTGCGCTTGAACACGCGCTGCACCACCACGAAGAACAGCGGCACGAAGAACACGCCCAGTACCGTGCCGACGATCATGCCGCCGAGCACGCCGGTGCCGATCGCCTGCTTGGCGCCTGAGCCGGCACCGGTGGAGATCGCCAGCGGTACCACGCCCATGCCGAAGGCCAGCGACGTCATCACGATCGGGCGCAAGCGGTCGCGCACCGCGTGCATGATCGACTCGATCAGGCCTGCGCCCTTCTCCAGGTTCTCCTTGGCGAACTCCACGATCAGGATCGCGTTCTTGCTGGTCAGGCCCACCGTGGTCAGCATCGCCACTTGGAAGTAGATGTCGCGTTCCAGGCCCTTGAAGGTGTTGGCCAGCACCGCGCCGAGAATACCCAGCGGGGCCGCCAGCAGCACCGCCGTCGGCACGCTCCAGCTCTCATACATCGCGGCCAGGCACAGGAACACGATCATCAGCGACAGCGTGTACAGCAGCGGCGTCTGCGAGCCGGCCTGACGCTCCTGGTAGGACATCGCCGTCCACTCGATGCCGAAGCCCGCCGGCAGCTGCTTGGCCAGCTGCTCGATCTCGGCCATGGCATCACCGGAGGCGACACCCGGGGCCGGTTCGCCCTGGATTTCCATCGCCGACACACCGTTGTAGCGCTCCAGGCGCGGCGAACCGTAATCCCAGTGCTTGGTGGCGAACGCACTGAACGGCACCATCTCACCCTTGTCGTTCTTCACGGACCAGAGGTCGAAGTCCTCCGGGACCATGCGGAACGGCTGGTCGGCCTGCACGAACACGCGCTTGACGCGGCCGCGATCGACGAAGTCATCGATGTACGAGCTGCCCCATGCGGCAGCCAGGGTGCCGTTGATCTGGTCGATCGACAGCCCCAGCGAGGTCGCCTTGGCCGCGTCGATGTCGATGCGGAACTGCGGCGTGTCCTCCTGGCCGTTCGGGCGCACGTTGGCCAGCTTCTTGCTGCCCGCAGCGAGGCCCAGCAGCTGGTTGCGTGCGGCCACCAGTGCCTCGTGGCCCTGGCCGCTGTTGTCCTTCAGGAAGAAGGTGTAACCCGAAGCGGTACCCAGTTCCGGAATGGCCGGCGGCGGGAAGGCGAAGATGAAGGCATCCTTGATCTGGCCCAGTGCCGCCATTGCGCGACCGGTGATCGGCATCACGCCATTGTTGGCGTCACGCTCGCTCCAGTCCTTCAGCTTGACGAACGCCATGCCCGCGTTCTGGCCCATGCCGGCGAAGCTGAAGCCCTGCACCGAGAACACCGAGTCCACCGCATCCTTTTCGTTCTGCAGGAAGTGGTTTTCCAGCGCCGCGATCGATTCCAGCGTGCGTTCCTGGGTGGCACCCACCGGCGCCTGCACCAGCGCCATCAGCACGCCCTGGTCTTCGTTGGGCAGGAACGAGCTTGGCAGGCGCACGAACAGCACGCCCATCAGCACGAACAGCGCCGCAACGATGCCCATGAAGCGCCACGGACGATGGATGATGCCGCGCACGCCACGCTGGTAGCTTTCGCTGGTGCGGTCGAAACCGCGGTTGAAGCCGTTGAAGAAACGACCGGCCAGGCCGCGATGGGCAACATGGTGCTCGCCCTTCTTCAGCGGCTTGAGCATGGTCGCGCACAGCGCCGGGGTCAGCACGATCGCGACCAGCACCGACAATGCCATCGCCGAGACGATCGTGGCCGAGAACTGGCGGTAGATCACGCCGGTGGAACCGCTCATGAAGGCCATCGGCACGAACACCGCCGACAGCACCAGGCCGATGCCCACCAGCGCGCCAGTGATCTGGCCCATCGACTTGCGGGTAGCCTCGAGCGGAGACAGCCCTTCCTCGGACATGATGCGTTCGACGTTCTCCACCACCACGATGGCATCGTCCACCAGCAGGCCGATCGCCAGCACCATCGCGAACATGGTCAGCATGTTCACCGAGAAGCCCAGCATCGCCAGCACGCCGAAGGTACCCAGCAGCACCACCGGCACGGCGATGGTCGGGATCAGGGTGGCGCGGAAGTTCTGCAGGAACAGGTACATCACCACGAACACCAGCACGATCGCTTCGATCAGGGTCTGCACCACGCCCTTGATCGACACGCGCACGAACGGGGTGGTGTCGTACGGGATCTCGGCCTTCAGCCCGGCCGGGAAGAAGCCCTTCATGTCTTCCAGCGCCGCATCCACGCCGGCGGCGGTATCCAGCGCGTTGGCGCCGGTGGCCAGGGTGACCGCCAGGCCGCTGGCCGGCTGGCCGTTGTAGCGGGTGACGAAGTCGTAGGACTCGGCACCCAGTTCGACGCGGGCGACATCGCCGAGGCGCAGTTCGGCACCGTCCTGCGCGCCGCGCACGATGATGTTGCGGAACTGCTCCGGGGTCTGCAGGCGCGACTGCGCGTTGATGGTGGCGTTGAGCTGCTGGCCCTTCACCGACGGCGCACCGCCGAGCTGGCCGATGGCCACCTGGGCATTCTGTGCCTTCACCGCCGCGGTCACTTCGGCAACCGACAGGCCGTAGGTGTGCAGCTTGTTCGGGTCCAGCCAGATGCGCATCGCGTACTTGCCGCCGAACACCTGGATGTTGCCCACGCCCGGCACGCGGCTCAGGCGATCAACGACATTCGAACCGACATAGTCGGCGATGTCGTTGGCGTCCATGCTGCCGTTCTCGGACACGAACGCGATGACGTTCAGGAAGCCCGAGCTGGACTTGGCCACGTTGATGCCCTGCCGCTGCACTTCCTGCGGCAGCAGCGGCATGGCCAGCTGCAACTTGTTCTGCACCTGCACCTGGGCGATGTCCGGGTTGGTGCCGCTCTCGAAGGTCAGGGTAATGGTGGCCTGGCCGTTGGACGAGCTGTTGGAGGAGAAGTAGATCAGGCCATCAAGGCCCTTCATGTTCTGCTCGATGATCTGCGTCACCGAGTCCTCGACCACCTTGGCCGATGCACCCGGGTAAGTTGCGCTGATTTCCACCGCCGGCGGCGCGACGTTGGGGTACATCGAGACCGGCAGCTTGAACAGGGCCAGGCCGCCGGCGAGCATGATGATGATGGCGATGACCCATGCAAAGATGGGTCGATCGATGAAAAAGCGTGCCATGGGGTTCTCCGCTTACTTCGCGCCGCCGGCCGGGGCCGCAGGCTGGGCGGCCGCCGCCGGCTTGGCCGGCGCAGCGCCCTTCTCGGTGGCTTTGACCGGCATGCCGGGGCCGATCTTCTGCAGGCCTTCGACGATGACCTTGTCGCCGGCCTTCAGACCGTCCTCGACCAGCCACTTGTCACCGACCGTGCGGCTGACCTTGACCGGGCGCACCTCAACCTTGTTGTCCTTGCCGACCACCATCGCGGTGGTGTCGCCCTTCGGATCGCGGGCGATGCCCTGCATCGGCACCAGCACTGCATCGCTGCGCACGCCGCCGCCGATCACTGCGCGCACATAGGTGCCCGGCATCAGCAGGCCGTCCGGGTTGTCCACCTTCACGCGCAGGCCGAAGCTGCCGGTAGCCGGATCGACGCTGACTTCGGAGAACTCCAGCGTGCCCTTGTGCTCGAAGGTGCTGCCGTCTTCCATCAGGATGCTGACCGGCAGCGACTGATTGTCCTGCAGGCGGCCGGCGGCCAGTTCGCGGCGCAGCTGCAGCAGCT
This sequence comes from Stenotrophomonas maltophilia, assembly GCF_039555535.1. NCBI lineage: Bacteria > Pseudomonadati > Pseudomonadota > Gammaproteobacteria > Lysobacterales > Lysobacteraceae > Stenotrophomonas > Stenotrophomonas maltophilia. The sequence continues at coordinate 4,173,942 of NZ_CP154630.1, forward strand.
CGGCCGAGGACTGGGTCAGGTCGACGTAGATCGGGTCCAGCTGCTGCACGGTGGCCAGTGCATTGGCCTGGCCGGCGCTGACCAGCGCACCCTGGGTGACGCTGGACTTGCCGATGCGACCGCTGATCGGCGCGACGATGCGGGCATAGCCCAGGGTGACGTTGGCCGCATCCAGCGACGCCTTGGCGGCACCGACATCAGCCTCGGCCTGCTTCTGCGCAGCCACGGCGTTTTCCAGATCCTGCTGGCTGACCGCGTCGACCTTGGCCAGCTCGGTGATGCGCTTGGCGCTGAGGCGGGCAGCGTTGGCGGTGGCTTCGGCACGGGCCAGCTGGGCGCGGGCGCTGTTGGCCTGGGCGCGGTAGCTGGCGTCCTCGATCTGGTACAGCGGCTCGCCGGCCTTGACCATGCCGCCCTCGGTGAACAGGCGCTTGGCGACGATGCCGTTCACCTGCGGGCGCACTTCGGCGACCAGGAAGGCATTGGTACGGCCCGGCAGTTCGCGGGTCAGGCCCACGGTCTCGGACTTCAGCGTGACCACAGTGACGTCACCCGGTCCCTGCTCGGGGGCCTGGGGTTGGCCGCCGCAGGCAGCCACGGTCGCGGCGATCGCCAGCGACAGTGCAAAGGGTCGGATTCGGCTCAGCAACATGACGGAAAGGCTCTTGGAGGAAGGAATCTCAGAAGACGCTGATACAACGGCTTTCCCCTGTTCCGGTGAAACCCCGCAGATCGCGCCCACCCGGGTGGCGCGGGAGCCGGACAGGCCTGCCACGCACACGACGGGAATGATGGGAACGAAATATACATACATGCTTGTTTGTTTGTAAACCGGTACAATTCAGCCACGTTTCACCCGCACTCGTACCCATCCATGGCCCGCAAGACCAAAGAGGACACCCAGGCAACCCGGGAAGGCATCCTTGACGCCGCCGAAGCCTGCTTCCATGAACACGGCGTGGCCCGTACCACGCTGGAGATGATCGGTGCCCGCGCCGGCTACACCCGCGGCGCGGTCTACTGGCACTTCAAGAACAAGAGCGAGGTGCTGGCCGCGATCGTCGAGCGCGTGCACCTGCCCTTCATGCAGGAACTGGAGCGCACCTCGACCGACCAGCGCGACACCCCGGTGCACGACCTGCGCGCGGTGATGATCCACTCGTTCATCGAACTGTCCGAGGACGAGCGCCTGCGCAAGACCATGGAGATCATGCTGCGCAGCGATGCCTCGGCCGACACCAAGGTGCTGACCGAGCTGCAGCAGGCCGGCTTCCGCGACGGACTGGAACGGATGGAGCGCGCCCTGCGCCGCGCCCGCGATCTGGGCCAGCTGCGCGAAGGCGCCGATCCGAAGATCGCCGCACGCATGCTGCACGCCACCGTGCTGGGCGTGCTGCACGGCGCGATGGTCGAACCGGAACTGATGGACCTCAAGCGCGATGGCATGCTCGCACTGGACATGACCCTGGCCGCCTACGTGAAGGACGGCGTGTTCGTGCCCGGCACCGTGCCCGAGCCGCTGCCCGAAGCGTGAGCAGCGCTGCTGCCGCCACCGCCGCGCCCATCTGAGGACAGCCCCATGATCCTGGACAACGTGGTGTGGGGCTTCGTCGGGTGCGGCAGCGTCACCGAGAAAAAGAGTGGCCCGGCCCTGGCCAGCACGCCGGGCTCACGGGTAGCGGCAGTGATGCGCCGCAATGCGGCACTGGCTGAAGACTACGCGCGACGCCACGGGGTTCCCCGCTGGTACGCGGATGCCGATGCGCTCATCGCCGATCCGGAAGTGAACGCGATCTACGTTGCAACGCCCCCCTCCACGCACATGCACTATGCGCTTCAGGCGATTGCAGTGAGCAAGCCGGTCTACATCGAAAAGCCGATGGCCATGGACCATGGCGAGTGCCAGCGCATCATCGCGGCCAGTGCCCGCAGCGGCGTGCCGGTGTTCGTGGCCTACTACCGCCGTGCCCTGCCCCGCTTCGCGAAGGTGAAACAGCTGCTGGACAGCGGCGCGATCGGCACACCGCGCAGCGTGCGCGCCAGCCTGCACCGGCCACACTCGATGCAGGCAGCGTCACCGGACTTCTGGCGGACCAATCCCGCGATCTCCGGTGGCGGCCTGTTCGTCGATCTGGGCTCGCACACGCTGGATCTGCTCGACCATCTGCTGGGGCCTTTGATCGATGTCCATGGCCTGGCCAGTTCGCTGACCGGTGCCTACGCCGCCGAGGACAGTGTCTCGGTGTGCTTCCGTACCGGCAACGGCGCGCACGGCATCGCGCAATGGAGCTTCTGCGCCTTCCGCCGCCAGGATGAGGTGGAGATCACCGGCGACCGCGGGCAGCTGCGCTTTGCCACCTTCGAAGACGTTCCGGTCGTGCTGGACACCGATGCCGGCGTGCAGGCGTTCGATATCCCGAACCCGCCGTCGGTCCAGCAGCCTTTGATCGCTTCCATCGTGGACGAGCTGCGTGGCAACGGGCGCTCACCGTCGACCGGCATCAGCGCCGCGCGCACCAGCGCAGTGATCGATCAGGTGCTACAGGCCTACCGCGTCAGGCACCCGCACTGACCAACAACAAAAAGGCCGCCTTTCGGCGGCCTTTTCTGTTGCAGTGGGTGGGGTCGGAGCCCCTCGCAACGGAGAGGGATCCGACCCCGTCGGACGTTACAGGATGTAGCGGCTCAGGTCCGGATCCTGCACCAGCTCACCCAGGTGCGCATCGACGTAGGCGCTGTCGATGGCCAGGGTCTCGCCGTCGCGGTCCGGTGCCTCGTAGCTGAGCGAATCCAACAGGCGTTCCAGCACGGTGTGAAGGCGACGGGCACCGATGTTCTCCTGGCGCTCGTTCACCTGGAAGGCGATCTCGGCCAGGCGCTCAATGGCGTCGGCGGTGAAGCTGACCTTGACACCTTCGGTAGCCAGCAGTGCTTCGTACTGCTTGGTCAACGCGGCCTTCGGCTCGGTCAGGATGCGCACGAAGTCACCCTTGCTCAGCGCGCCCAGCTCGACGCGGATCGGGAAGCGGCCCTGCAGCTCCGGAATCAGATCGCTGGGCTTGGCCAGGTGGAACGCACCGGAGGCGATGAACAGGATGTGGTCGGTCTTGATCGTGCCGTACTTGGTGGACACGTTGGAGCCTTCCACCAGCGGCAGCAGATCGCGCTGCACACCTTCGCGCGACACATCGCCACCACCCACGTTGTCACCACGCTTGGCAACCTTGTCGATCTCGTCGATGAACACGATGCCGTGCTGCTCGCAGGCCTCGATCGCCGCGGTGCGGATGTCGTCTTCGTTGACCAGCTTGCCGGCCTCTTCCTCGATCAGCAGCGGACGCGCGGCCTTGATGGTCAGCGTGCGCTTGTGCGCCTTGGCGCCACCGCCGAGGTTGGCGAACATCGACTTCAGCTGCTGGCCCATTTCCTCCATGCCCGGCGGGGTCATGATGTCCATGCTGACATTGGCGGTCAGGTCGAGTTCGATCTCGCGCTCGTCCAGCTCACCGTTGCGCAGCATCTTGCGGAACTTGATGCGGGTCTCGTTGTCCTGCGCCGACGGTTCGTTGCGGGCGACTTCCGGATCGAAGCCGATGCCACCGCTGCGGCGCGGCAGCAGCGCATCGAGGATGCGGTCTTCGGCGCGTTCTTCGGCCTGGGTACGCACGCGCACCTTGGCCTGTTCGCGGTACAGCTTCACTGCGGTATCGGCCAGGTCACGGATGATCTGCTCGACATCCTTGCCGACGTAGCCGACTTCGGTGAAGCGGGTCGCTTCGACCTTCACGAACGGCGCGTTGGCCAGCGTGGCCAGGCGACGCGCGATCTCGGTCTTGCCGACGCCGGTGGGGCCGATCATCAGGATGTTCTTCGGCATCACTTCATTGCGCAGCTCCGGCACCAGCTGCATGCGACGCCAGCGGTTGCGCAGGGCAATGGCCACCGCGCGCTTGGCGTCGTGCTGGCCCACGATGTGCCGGTCCAGTTCCTGCACGATCTCGCGCGGGGTCATGGTGGCGGAGGAAACTTCGATCTTCGGCATGGTTGTGCTCACGAATTCAGATGCATGTAGAGCCGAGCCATGCTCGGCTGACGGGCAGCCCTGCCGAGCATGGCTCGGCACTACAGAAGAGCGGTCAAAGCTCCTCGACCACCACGTTGCGGTTGGTGTAGATGCAGATGTCACCGGCGATGCCGATCGCCTCGCTGGCGATGGTGCGTGCATCCAGCTCGGTGTGTGCCATCAGCGCACGCGCAGCCGAAAGGGCATACGAACCGCCGGAACCGATGGCGATGATGCCGTCCTCCGGCTCGATCACATCGCCGGTGCCGCTGATGATCAGCGAGGTTTCCTTGTCAGCCACTGCCAGCAGGGCTTCGAGCTTGCCCAGGCGGCGCTCGGTGCGCCAATCCTTGGCCAGCTCGACCGCTGCACGCTGCAGCTGGCCGTGCTTTTCCAGCTTGGCCTCGAACAGCTCGAACAGGGTGAAGGCGTCGGCGGCGGCACCGGCAAAGCCGGCCAGCACCTGGCCATCACGGCCGAGGCGGCGCACCTTGCGCGCATTGCCCTTCATCACGGTGTGGCCCAGCGTGACCTGGCCGTCGCCGGCAATGGCCACGTGCTCGCCGCGACGGACGCAGACGATGGTGGTGGCGTGGAAAACGTTGGGGTTCTGACTGGGGTCCATGATGCCTCCGGGGTGACAGAACCAGAGGTGGGGACTGCGCTGCGCCCTTCAAGCCACCCGCGACCGCCTGCCGCAGGGGCAACGTTCAGCTTTCTCCGCTGCCCTCGTTGCTGCGTCGACGCTTCGCGCGCGGATGCGCGGCGTCGTAGACCTTGGCCAGGTGCTGGAAGTCGAGGTGGGTATAGATCTGCGTGGTGGCGATGTCCGCATGGCCAAGCAGTTCCTGCACGCCACGCAGGTCACCGGACGATTCCAGGATATGGCTGGCGAAACTGTGCCGCAGCATGTGCGGGTGCACGTGCTTGAACAGGCCCTGGCGTTGCGCCAGCTGGCGGATGCGGATCTGCACCGCGCGTTGGCTGATCGGCCCGTTGCGGCCGGGAAACACCGGCGAGGCCGGGCCACCACCACTCTCCGTGCGCCACGCCTGCAGCGCTTCGCGCGCCGGCCGGCCGAACGGCACGCGGCGTTGGCGATTGCCCTTGCCCAGCACGTTGACCAGGCCACTGGCGAAATCCAGGTCGCGCCAGGTCAGCGCGCAGACTTCGCTCAGGCGCAGGCCGGAGGAGTAGAACAGTTCCAGCAGCGCGCGGTCGCGGCGGCCGAGCTCGCCTTCCGGCTCCAGCTCGACCAGCTGCACGGCTTCGTCGGCGTCGAGGACCTGTGGCAACCGGCGCGGTGCGCGCGGTGCCTTCAGCGTCGCCGCCGGGCTGACCTCGATGCGCCCGTGCTTGAGCAGCCAGGCATAGAAGCTCCGGCACGCCGACAACCGGCGCTGCAGGCTCTTCGCGGACAGGCCACGGCGATGCTCATCGGCAACAAACTGGCGCAGCGCGTCGGCATCGAGTGCCTCCACCGCCACGCCACGCGGCTCGGCCCAGACCGAGAGCGCATCCAGGTCGCGGCGGTAGGCGTCGAGCGTATGCGCCGACATCCGCCGCTCCACCTGCAGGTGCTGCAGGAAGGCCTGTACCGCGCTCATCGTCGTGATGTCCTGCTCAGCCCGCGAAGCGCTTCAGGCCGGCGACCAGGGCATCGCCCATCATGCGCAGGAACAGCGTGCCCATGCCCGGATAGAAGCGGTTCGGATCGTGGCTGCCGACCGCAATCAGGCCCACGCCCGGCAGCGGCAGCAGCGCCGTGGTCTGCACTTCCTCGCTGCGCACGCCATACAGCACGGCATTCTTTTCCGGCTGCAGGCGCCCGCAGATCGGCTCGCCGTCCTTCAGGCAGTCGCGGAACGGGCCCAGCTGCGGATCATCGGCGGCGATCACCTGCAGCCAGTCGGCCTGCTCCAGCCCGGCCACCGGCGTGTGCACCACCAGCCGTACCAGGTCCCCGGCGAAATCTTCCTGCAGCGAGGCGGCCATCGCACGCAGGGTATCGGCGGCGTTGTCCTGCTTCATCAGTGCCAGGGTCAGCTGATGCGTGCGCACTGCCAGGCGTTCATTGATCTGGGCGGTGGCGCCCAGATCGGCCAACCGTCGTGCCAGCTCGCGGTTCTTCTCGCGCAGCACTTCCAGCTGGTAGCTGGCCAGCGACGCGGTCGGACCGTCGTCACGCGGCACCACCAGGGTCAGGGCCAGGTCCGGGAACTGCTTGAGGAAGCCCGGATGACGCCGCAACCAGGCAGCGACTTCATGGGCTCCGAGCTTGTCGACGGTTTCGGTCATGCGATCCACTCCCCTTCGAAGACGAATGCGGTCGGGCCGGCCATCACTACCGGCTGGCCATCGCCCGGCCACTGGATGCGCAGGTCACCACCGGGCAGGCTGATGCGCGCGTCACGCTGCAGGCGGCCACGCTGCATCAGGGTCACCGCAGCGGCACAGGCACCGCTGCCACAAGCCAGGGTTTCACCGACGCCGCGCTCATTCACACGCAGACGCGCATGCGCCGGGCCCATCACCTGGGCGAAACCCACGTTCACCGAGCGCGGGAACGATGCATGCTGCTGCAGCAGCGCACCGACGCGCTCGACCGGCGCAGCATCGATCAGGCCCACTTCGATCACCGCATGCGGGTTGCCCATCGACACCGCGGCAAATCGCACGCTTTCCCCCTGCAACGGCAGCAGGTATTCCTCACGCGCGTGGGCGAAGCCCATCAGCGGCACGTTGGCCGGCTCGAAGGCAGGCACGCCCATGGTTACCGCGAACTGGCCCTCGCCCAGCACCTTCACTTCGTGGCTGGCCAACGGGCTGTCGATGACGAATGCATCGCCCTGCGCACTGCCCTCGCGCACCAGCCAGGCCGCGATGCAGCGCGCGCCGTTGCCGCACTGCTCGGAGTTGGAACCGTCGGCATTCCAGATGCGGTAGGACGCCACCGAGCCTTCCGCGCGCGGTGCTTCGATGGTCAGGATCTGATCGCAGCCGACGCCAGTGTGGCGGTCGGCCAGGCGCGCGGCCAGTTCAGGCGTGGGCGGCGCAGTGCCGCCACGCAGGTCGATCACTACGAAATCATTGCCCGCGCCATGCATCTTGCTGAAGCGCAGCGCCTTGGAACCGGCCTTACTCATTCCCGCCGCCCACCTTCTTCGCAGGCGCAGGCGCCGGTTGGGTGGTCGGTGCAGCCGGGTCCACGGTCGTGGCCGGCGTGCCGCTGCCCTGGGTCTCCGCCGGGGTCGCTTCGGTCGCGGGCTCGGCAACGGGTTCAACGGTCTCTTCCACCGGCACCGGCTTCTGCGGCAGTACCAGCGGGCCCTTGTTGCCGCAGGCGGCGAGGAACAGCAGCGAGGCCGCTGCCAGCGGAATCAGGATGGCGTTTGGATGGGGGATCTTCATGCCCCGAGTATAGCCATTGGCGGCTGAGCGGTAGGTAGAGTCGACTGTTAGTCGACTGCTCTTCGATCAGATAGCGAAAACCCCGCGCTGCGCGCGATAGTCGACTAACAGTCGACTCTACCCCTTGCCGCCCCCATGGGGGCCGCTGGCGGGCCATGTTCAGCCCTCCGACGGTGGCAACGGCCGGGTCCACAGCCAGATCGCCACCACGGTCATGCTGCCGATCGAGAACCACTTCACCCAGGCGATCGGCACGCACCACAGCATGATGCCGGCACATACCGCCATCGTGATCGTGGCCATCCACTTGCCGTAGCGGCTGACCGCCCCGTGCGCCTGCCAGTTGGCGATGGCCGGACCGAAGCGCGGATGCTGCAGCAGCCAAGTGTGCAGGCGCTCGGAGCCGCGCGAAGCGGCCCAGGCCGAAATCAGGATGAATACGGTGGTCGGCAGGCCCGGCACGAAGATGCCGACGATGCCGGTGCCAAGGCTGACGTAGGCCAGCAGCCACCACGCCCAGCGGAAACGCACCACGCGCGGTGGCGTGGTGGCGTCGCGTGGGGCGGAAGGATCTGGCGCGCTCATGGCCGCAAGGATACCGGTTCAGGGTGCCCGGCAGTGCCCGGCACCCTGTCGCGATCACGGCTGGGCGATGCCCAGCTGCTGCAGCACGAACGCGTACGACTCGGACAGCTCGCGGTAACGCTGGAAGCGCCCCGACTTGCCGCCGTGGCCGGCTTCCATGTTGGTGCGGAACAGGATCGGGTAATGGCCGGTGTTGTCGTCACGCAGCTTGGCCACCCACTTGGCCGGTTCCCAGTACTGCACCTGCGAATCCCACAGGCCGGTGCCCACGAACAGCGCCGGATAGGCCTGCTTCTTCACGTTGTCGTAGGGCGAGTAGGACAGCATGTAGTCGTAGTACGGCTTCTGCTCCGGGTTGCCCCACTCGTCGTACTCGTTGGTGGTCAGCGGAATGGTCGGGTCGAGCATGGTGGTGACCACGTCGACGAACGGCACCTGCGCCACCATCACGCGGTAGTCCTGCGGCGCCTGGTTGGCTACCGCGCCCATCAGCAGGCCACCGGCACTGCCTCCGGATGCCGCCACGCGATCCTTCGCCGCCCAGCCCTGCGCCACCAGGGCACGGGTGACGTCGATGAAGTCGTTGAAGGTGTTCTGCTTGTGCAGCAGCTTGCCGTTCTCGTACCAGTCGCGGCCCATTTCCTGGCCACCACGGATGTGGGCAATGGCATACACCACGCCACGGTCGAGCAGGCTCACCGCGGTCTGGTTGAAGTACGGGTCCATCGACATGCCGTAGCTGCCATAGGCGTACTGGAACAGCGCGCCCTTGCCGTCCTTCTTGTAGCCCTTGCGGTAGACCAGCGACACCGGCACCTTCACGCCATCGCGCGCGGTGATCCAGACGCGGTCGGTTTCGTACTTCGACGCGTCATAGCCGATCACCGGCTGCACCTTCAGCTGGCGACGCTCACCGGTGGCGGTATTCAGTTCGAACACCGTGGTCGGGGTGGTCATCGAGGTGTAGATGTAACGCAGCCACGGCGTGTCGGCTTCGGTATTGTCGCCCAGGCCCATCGAATACGCCGGCTCATCGGCCTTCACGTAGTCGCTGCGGCCGTCCTTGAAAAGCAGGCGGATGCGCTCCAGGCCTTCGGAACGTTCGGCGATGGCGGTGTAGCTGTCGAACAGTTCGAAGCCCTCGATGAACACGGCATCGTCATGCGCGATCCAGTCCTTCCACTGCGCGCGCGAGGTGGCATCGGTGGGTGCGGTGACCAGCTTGAAGTTCTTCGCACCGTCGTTGGTGCGGATCACCCAGCGGCCATCGTAGTGGTCGGCGTCGTACTCGACGTCGCGCTGGCGCGGCGCCAGCACGGTGAAGGTGGTCGGGTCGCTGGCGGGTGCATATCGCTCTTCCGAGGACACCGTGCTGTGCACGCCGATGGTGATGAAGCGATCGTCGCGGGTGCGGCCGATGCCCATGTAGAAGCTGTCGTCCTTCTCCTCGTAGACGACGGTGTCGGCGCTGGCCGGGGTGCCCAGCACGTGCTTCTTCACGCGCACGGTCAGCAACGTTTCCGGATCGTTCTCGACGTACAGCACGGTGCGGTTGTCGTCGGCCCAGACCAGGTCGCCGGAGCTGCCGGTGATCACGTCGGGCAGCACCTTGCCGGTGGCCAGGTCCTTGAAGCGGATCGTGTACTGGCGGCGACCGACGTCATCATCGGCCCAGGCCAGCAGCTGGTTGTCCTGACTCACTTCCATCGAGCCGACGCTGAAGTAGCCCTTGCCGGCAGCCATCGCATTGACGTCCAGCAGGACTTCTTCGGCCGCGTCCATGCTGCCCTTGCGGCGCGCATGGATCGGGTAGTCCTGGCCGGTCTCGAAGCGGCTGTAGTACCAGTAGCCGCGCTCACGCGCCGGCACGCTGGAATCGTCCTGCTTGATGCGGCCGACGATCTCCTTGTACAGGGTGTCTTCCAGTGGCTTCAGCGGTGCCAGCAGCTGGTCGGCATAGGCATTCTCGGCCTGCAGGTAGGCCAGCATGTCCTTGTTCTCGCGCTTGTCGTCGCGCAGCCAGTAGTAGTCATCGCTGCGGGTCGCGCCGAACGGCGCCTTGACCACATGCGGGTGCTTGGCGGCATCCGGCGGAACAGGCAGGGGGGCGGCGTTGGCAGTGGTGGTCATCAGGCTGGCAAGCAACAGGCAGAGGGTAGGTTTCATGAAATAAGGCTCCAGGCGCATCAATGCAATGGTCTTCGACGGGGTCAGATCCCTTTTCCCGAAAAGGGATCTGACCCCAATCGCGGCGATGCGGCAACCCTGCGGATCGTCATGGTGCGGCTCCTGCTGGGGTCAGAGCCCTTTTGCGTGCAAAAGGGATCCGACCCCAGCGCGCGGCGTACCATGGGCGCATGAGCACCCTGCCCCACACGCCGGGCTACAGCCGGCGCAGCCATGAAATCGCCCCGTTCCACGTGATGTCCCTGCTGGCCCGCGCCCAGGCGCTGGAACAGGCGGGCCACGATGTGATCCACCTGGAGATCGGCGAACCGGACTTCACCACCGCCGAACCGATCGTGCGTGCCGGACAGGCCGCACTGGCCGCCGGCCATACACGCTACACCGCCGCACGTGGCCTGCCGGCCCTGCGCCAGGCAATCAGCGGCTTCTATCGCAGCCACTACGGGCTGGACATCGACCCCGAGCGCATCCTGGTCACCCCTGGCGGCTCCGGGGCGCTGCTGCTGGCCAGCAGCCTGCTGGTCGACCCCGGCCGCCACTGGCTGCTGGCCGACCCCGGCTATCCGTGCAACCGCCACTTCCTGCGCCTGGTGGAAGGCGGCGCGCAGCTGGTGCCGGTCGGGCCGGAGACCGCCTATCAACTCACTCCGTCGCTGGTCGAACAGCACTGGAATGCCGACAGCGTCGGCGCGCTGGTCGCCTCGCCGGCCAACCCCACCGGCACCGTGCTCTCCGCCGACGAACTGGCAGCCCTGTCGCAGACCCTGCACGCGCGCGGCGGCCACCTGGTGGTGGACGAGATCTACCACGGCCTGACCTACGGCCTGGATGCACCCAGCGTGCTGCAGGTGGACGACAGCGCATTCGTACTGAACAGTTTTTCCAAGTACTTCGGCATGACCGGCTGGCGGCTGGGCTGGCTGGTGGCACCGCCGGCGGCGGTGCCGGACCTGGAGAAGCTGGCGCAGAACCTGTACATCAGCGCCTCGAGCATCGCCCAGCATGCCGCACTGGCGTGTTTCAGCGAGGAAGCGATGGCGATCTTCGAGCAGCGTCGCGAAGCCTTCCGCCAGCGCCGCGATTTCCTCCTGCCGGCATTGCGTGAACTGGGCTTCCGCATCGAAGTCGAGCCGCAGGGTGCGTTCTACCTGTACGCCGATGTCAGCGCATTCACCGGTGACGCGCAGGCGTTCTGCGCCCATTTCCTGGAAACCGAGCACGTGGCATTCACGCCGGGGCTGGATTTCGGCTTCCACCGTGCGAACCAGCACGTGCGGTTGGCCTACACGCAGGAAGTGCCGCGGTTGCAGGAGGCGGTGGAGCGGATCGCGCGCGGGTTGAAGCATTTCCGGTAGCGCCGGGCCATGCCCGGCGGCATCCTGCCGCGCTACGCGCGCGCCGGGCATGGCCCGGCGCTACCCGATAACGGAAAACGCCGCCCTGGGGCGGCGTTTTCCGTTCTGCTTACTTACCGCCGAGGCGTTCCCACAGGAAGCTGTAGGCCAGCGCCGACATGTGTGCGGCCTGCGCGTTGTTGGCTGCGCCGCCGTGGCCACCTTCGATGTTCTCGTAGTAGGTCACGTCCTTGCCGGCGTCGATCATCTTCGCCGCCATCTTGCGGGCATGGCCCGGGTGCACGCGGTCATCGCGGGTGGAGGTGGTGAACAGCACCGGCGGGTAGTTCTTCTTCGCGTCGAACAGGTGGTACGGCGAGAAGGTCTTGATGAACTCCCAGTCGCTGGTATCCGGGTTGCCGTACTCGGCCATCCACGACGCACCGGCCAGCAGGTGGCTGTAGCGCTTCATGTCCAGCAGCGGCACCTGCACCACCACCGCACCGAACAGCTCCGGGTACTGGGTCAGCATGTTCCCGGTCAGCAGGCCACCATTGCTGCCGCCCTGCACACCCAGGTGCTTGGCGGTGGTGATCTTGCGCTTGACCAGATCGCGTGCCACGGCGGCCATGTCTTCATAGGCCTTGTGGCGGTTCTGCTTCAGCGCCGCCTGGTGCCAGCGCGGGCCGTACTCGCCGCCGCCACGGATGTTGGCAACCACGTACACGCCGCCCTTCTCCAGCCAGGCGCGGCCCATGCCACCGGAGTAGCCCGGGGTCAGCGAGATTTCGAAACCACCGTAGCCATACAGCAGGGTCGGGTTGGAGCCGTCCAGCTTCATCGCCTTGTCGTGCACCACGAAGTACGGCACGCGGGTTCCGTCCTTGCTGGTGGCGAAGTGTTGCTCGATCACCTTGCCCTTGGCATCGAAGAAGGCCGGCATGGTCTTCAGCGTTTCCGGGGCCTGTCCGATCTCGGCCAGCGCCAGGGTGGTCGGGGTCAGGTAGTCGGTGGCGGTCAGCCACACCGCGTCGCTGTCGTTGCTGTCGACCGCGGACACGCCCAGCGTGCCGAAGGCCGGCGCGCCGACGAAGCGGCTGGTCTGCCAGCCATTGGCGCCCGGGGTCAGCACCGACAGGCGGTTCTTGACGTCATCCAGCACGTTCAGCACCAGATGGCTCTTGGTCCAGGTGGCGCCGGCCAGCGAGGTGGTCGCAGTCGGGGTGAACAACACGTCGAACTCGCGCTTGCCGGCCAGGAAGTCATCCAGCCTGGTCGCCAGCAGCGAACCGGACGCATAGGTCTTGCCACCCACGGTCCACGGATCACGCAGCTCCAGGGTCAGCCACTGCTTGTGCAGGCCCTTCTCGGCCGAGTTCGGCGCGTCGATCTTGGTCAGCGTGCCATCGTCGCCGCGCAGGTAGATCTCGTTGTTGTAGAACGCCAGCGTGCGGCTGACCAGGTTGCGTTCGAAGCCCGGAGTGTCATCGTGCATCGCCGCGATGTACATGTCTTCCGGCTTGCCTTCATACACCACGCTGGCGGAGGCCATCGGCGTACCACGCTTCCACAGCTTGGCCACGCGCGGGTAGCCGGAGGTGGTCATCGAGCCGGCACCGAAGTCGGTGTAGACGAACACGGTGTCGCGATCGATCCAGTTCAGGCCACCCTTCGACTCGGGACGGAAGAAGCCGTCCTTGATCCAGCTCTTGCTGGATAGATCGAATTCGCGGGTGACGTCGGCATCGGCACCACCGCGCGACAGCGCGATCAGGCAGCGGCTGTAGTCCGGGCGCAGGCAGTCGGCGCCGTGCCAGACCCAGTTCTCGCCCTCGGCCTTGTTCAGCGCATCCAGGTCGAGCACGGTTTCCCACTGCGGCGAGGCCTTGCGGTACTCGGCCAGCGTGGTGCGCCGCCACAGGCCGCGCTCGTGCTGCTGGTCCTTCCAGAAGTTGTAGTAGTAGTCGCCGATCTTCTGCACGGCGGGAATCTTGGCGTCGGAGTCGAGCACCTCGCGGATGCTGGTCTCCATCTGCTTGAAAGCCGGGGTCTGCGCCAGGCGCGCTTCGGACTTGGCGTTCTGTTCCTTGACCCAGGACAGCGGCTTGTCGCCGGTGACGTCCTCCAGCCAGGCGTAGCGATCGGTGTCTTCAGCGGCCACGGCGGTCCCCACCGAGGCAGCGGTCATCATGCCGGCCAACAGGCAGGCGGAAGCGAGTCGAGACATTGCAGCTCCAGGCAGTCATAAGCCGTGGAACGCTAGCATGGATCGCTGCAGCCGCCCCCGTGTCGAAGGTCAGGCCGCGGCGGTCGAGCTACGGCGGCCACCACGGACGGCGCCACGGCCGCGGCGTCGCGCCTGTCCACCGGTGCGACGGGCCAGCCGCAACCACGACAGGCGCGGCGCAGGGAAGCGCAGCAGCGCCCACCAGGCCACCAGCGGCATGCCCACCAGCCACATCGGCAGCCAGCCCAGCCAGGCGTTGCTGCCACGCGCGGCTGGCCAGACCAGTACCAGCGCCAGGCCGGCCAGAGCGACCTGACGCACGCTGCGCAGCAGGCGCGGATGGGCGCGTTCAATGATGACGCGTTCAGTTGCAGGGCGACGAACGGAACGAGCGTTCATGGGGCTTCTCCGGTGGACAATGCAACACAGCTTGGGCAAGGCCCTTCTCACAGGTTGCGACACCATTGACGGATCGCGTGCACACAGTCGACCATGCGCGTGCAAGCCCACTGGAGCCCGCTCCCGCATGACTTCGATCCGCCCGCTCTGCGCCGCGCTGCTGGCCCTTTCCCTGGCCGGCCCCGCCGTGGCCGCCAGTGAGCCGCCGTCGCCCCGTACCAGCGCCTCTGGTGCGGCTGCCCTGGACGCACCGATCGACCTGAAGCGCTTCATGGGCACCTGGTACGTGATCGGCCGCGTGCCGAACTTCATCGAACGTGGCCATGTCGCCAGCGTCAACGAGTACGAACTGCGCGACGCACACAAGGTCGGCATCACCTACCGCTACCGTGATGGCTTCGGCGAACCGCTGCAGGAAGTGCGTGCCCGCGCCAGCGTCGACCCGGACAGCGGCAACCACGGCTGGCGTACCTGGTTCTACCGCGTCGTGCCGACCCATTCGCGGGTGCTGGAAGTGGCACCGGATTATTCCTGGGCGCTGATCGGCTACCCCGGCCGTGAGATGGCCTGGATCTTCTCGCGCACCCCGGACATGGACAAAGGCCTCTACAAGGAGCTGGCCGAGCGCCTGCGCGACGAGTACGGCGTGAACACCGACAAGCTCAAGCGCGTGCCGCAGCACCCCGAGCAGGTCGGCAAGCTGGGCTACGAAGTGCCGAACGTGCGTTGACCGCATGTGGAATAGCCGGCCAGCGGCCGGCACTACCGTTTCCAGACAATGGGTTAGAGCCGGCCGCTGGCCGGCTGCCGCGATGCACCGGGCGACGCCGGGGCAGCACGGGGCGCCGCGTCATTTGCGGCTGTAATGCGCGACCAGGCGGTCGCCGAGCATCTGCAGCAGCTGCACCAGGATCAGCAGCAGGACCACCGTGACCAGGGCCACGTCGGTGTGCGAGCGCTGGTAGCCATCGCGGAACGCCAGGTCGCCGAGGCCACCGGAACCGATCGCGCCGCCCATCGCCGTGAAACCAATCAGCGCCACGGTGGTGACCGTCGCACCGGCAATCAGGCCGGGGCGCGCTTCGGGCAGCAGCACGCGGGTGACCAGCTGCCAGGTGGTGGCGCCCATCGCCTGGGTCGCCTCGATCACGCCCCGGTCGACTTCACGCAGCGCGGTCTCGACCAAGCGCGCATAGAATGGTGCCGCGCCGATCACCAGCGGCACGATCGCACCGCGCACGCCCAGCGAGGTTCCCATCAGGAGCAGGGTGACCGGGATCAGCACGATCATCAGGATGATGAAGGGCACCGAACGCAGCAGGTTCACCACCAGCGCCAGCACGCCATAGGCGAACGGCCGGCGCTTCATCTGCGGTGCGCCGAACAGGTACAGCAGCACACCCAGCGGCAGGCCGATGGCCAGGGTCAGCGGCAGCGAACCGAGCAGCATCAGCAACGTGTCGATGGTGGCCTGGCCGATGTCGGCCCACTTGCCCGCATCCAGGTGGCGGAAGAAGCCGCCGGCAGTAGCGATGATCATCGACGCAGCTCCTCAACATGCACGCCGGCGGCCACGAACGCGGCCTGCGCGGCGGACTGGTCGCCGCCCACCAGGGCGACCACCAGCTGGCCATACGGGGTGTCCTTGATCCGGTCGATACGGCCGGACAGGATGTTGTAGTCGACCCCGGTCTGCCGCGCGACGCTGCCGAGCAGGGGTTCGTAGGTGTCGCCGCCGAGGAAGGTCAGGCGCACGATGCGGCCCCCGACCACGTCGAAATCGCGGTGCAGCGCGCCCTCGTCCACATGCTCCGATTCGCTGACGAACCGGCGCGTGGTCGGGTGCTGCGGGTGCAGGAACACGCGGGTGACCGGCCCGGTCTCGACCATCTGGCCGGCGTCGAGCACGGCCACGCGGTCGCAGACGCGGCGGATCACATCCATCTCATGGGTGATCAGCACGATGGTCAGGCCCAGCTCGCGATTGATCTTCGACAGCAGCGACAGCACAGACGCGGTGGTCTGCGGGTCAAGCGCACTGGTCGCCTCGTCGCACAGCAGGATCTGCGGACGGGTCGCCAGCGCACGCGCAATGCCCACGCGCTGCTTCTGTCCGCCGGACAGCTGTGCCGGGTACTTCTGCGCATGCGCTTCCAGGCCAACGGTCTGCAGCAGCTCGGCCACACGCGCGTCGATTTCCGCTTTCGGCGTGCCGGCCAGCTCCAGCGGGAAGGCCACATTGCCGGCCACGGTGCGCGAGGACAGCAGGTTGAAGTGCTGGAAGATCATGCCGATGCGCCGGCGCAGCGCGCGCAGGCCGTCCGCGTCCAGCGCGGTGACATCCTCGCCGCCGATCAGCAGACGGCCACCGCTGGGCTCTTCCAGGCGGTTGATCATGCGGATCAACGTCGACTTGCCGGCGCCGGAATGGCCGATGATGCCGAATACCTCACCAGCTTCGATGGTCAGGTCCAGCGGTTGCAGCGCGCTGACTTCGCGGCCGGCAACGGCATAGGATTTGTGCAGGCGCTGGAACTCGATCACGGGCGTGGCTCACCGGCTGGGTGACGGAAGGGGGCGTGCAGCCTACCAGCGCCGGCGCTCGCGCGCCCGCGCCATGGGCCAGAATGTTATTCCTTTTGGTTCTAAGGCGCCCGTGACGGTGATTGAGCCGAGGTCAGAGCCCCTGCGGGGATCCGGCCCCGGGGTCGGATCCCCGCAGGGGCTCTGACCCCATTCCCCGGCCGACCCAGCTCAGGGATGATCAAGCGGCTTCGGCGGTTCCTGCCGGTTCACCCGCTCGCGGTGCAGCAGGTACAGCCCGGACGCCACGATGATCGCCGCACCCACCCAGGTATAGCCGTCCGGCAGCTGGCCCCAGAAGGCCAGGTCCCAACCGATCACCCAGACCAGGCCGCTGTACTCCAACGGCGCGATCATCGACGCCTCGCCCAGCTGGAAGGCCTTGGTCAGGGCGATCTGGCCCAGTGCCCCGGCCAGGCCCATGCCGGCGATGAGCGGCGCATGTGCCAGCTGCAGCGGTACCCAGCCGGGAAGGGCCAGCAGGCCCGCGCCGATCGCCATGATCACCAGGAACCAGACCACCATCGACTGCGAAGTATCGGTGCGGGTCAGCAGGCTGACCGTGATCGCAGCCACGGCATAGGCGGTGGCCGCGGCGAGCACCATCAGCCCCGGCACCGAGATGAAGCCATCCACGCCCGGCCGCAGCACCACCAGCACGCCAACCAGGCCGATGCCGATGGCCACCCAGCGCCGCGGCCCGACCCGTTCACCGAGCAGCGGTACCGAGAGTGCAGCGATCAGCAGCGGCGCAACGAAATAGATGGTGTAGGCGGTGGACAGCGGCAGGTCGCGCAGGGCGAACACGAAGCACCCGATCATCGCCATGCCCAGCGCGCCACGCAGCAGGTGCAGGCCCCAGCGCCGCGGCACCAGCGAGCGCGGGCCGGCACTGACCAGCACCCACACCAGCACGAACGGCAACGAGGCCGCGCCGCGCAGGAAGGTCACTTCCAGGGTGGGGTAGCTGGCCGACAGCTGCTTCATGCCAGCGTCCATCAGCGAAAAACAGGCGACCGCAGCGACCATCCAGGCCACCGCACGCGAGGGGGAGCGTTGCACGTTCATGCCCCATTATCGCCGACCGCGCGCCCCGCCGGGCGCCGGGCATGGGCGCCGCGATAGAATGGCCGCCACTGAATTCCGCGGAGCCACGCCCATGCCTTCCTTCGACGTCGTGTCCGAAGTCGACACCCACGAGCTGACCAACGCCATCGACCAAGCCAACCGCGAACTGGCCACCCGCTTCGACTTCAAGGGCGTGGATGCCAAGTTCGAACGCGATGGCGACGTGATCAATCAGTTCGCGCCGACCGAATTCCAGCTCAAGCAGATGAACGACATCCTGCGTGCACGCCTGGCCGCGCGCGGCATCGATGTGCTCAGCCTGGAGTTCGGCGACATCGAGACCAACCTGGCCCAGGCCCGGCAGAAGATCACCGTCAAGCAGGGCATCGAGCAGAAGATCGCCAAGAAGATCGCCGCCGCGCTGAAGGAAGCGAAGCTGAAGGTGGAGAGCCAGATCAACGGCGACAAGCTGCGCGTGCAGGGCAAGAAGCGCGATGACCTGCAGGATGCCATCGCCGTGCTCAAGGCCGGCAAGTTCGAGCTGCCGCTGCAGTTCAACAATTTCCGCGATTGATCTGCCCGCCGGGCATGGCCCGGCGGACTGCAACGTCAACCGCGCAGCAGCTTGTACAGCGTGGTGCGCGAGATACCCAGCTGGCGCGCGGCCAGGCTCAGATTGCCATCCGCCGCCTGCGCGGCACGGCGCGCCGCTTCACGCTGCTGATCACGCAACAGCGGTGCATCCATCGTCGCCGCTGAAGGCCGTTGCGCGCTGCGGCCAGCGACCTTGCGCGGCGCCTGCAGGTGCTGCAGGTAAACCGCACTGCCCTCGCCCACCCGCACCCGATGCGGCGCCCCGGGTTGCAGCAGGCGCCGCCGCTGCGCGGCACTGGCGCCGGCAAACACGCTTTCCAGGTTCAACAACGGCAACGGTCCCCGACGCGGCAGGCCCAGCAGGCGCCGCGCAACACGGTTGGCCGCGCGCAGCTGGCCATCCTCCTGCACCGCCAGCAACCCCTGCAATGGTGACGCCAACCAGCGCGGATCGTGCTGCAGCGCCAACAGATGCACGTCGGCAAGCGCGTGGAACAGCCGGTTCTCGCTGGCCAGCGCGGCCTGCCGAAAATAGCCCTGCAACAACGATGGATCACGCTCACCCAGGCCGGTGATGTCGATCACCCCGCATACCTGCCCATCGAGATCGTGCAGTGGCTCGCTGAGGCAGAACACCGGGGCGAAGCGCTGCAGGTAGTGTTCATTGCCCCGTACCAGCGCAGGCAGGTCGTCGGCCAGGCTGACCGCCGGCGCCGTGGTGCCGATCTCGCCCTCGCCCAGCCTCCGCCCAACCTGGATCGGACGCAGCAGCGGTGCATCTTCCAGGCCATGGGCCTGCTGCGCGATCACCATGCCCTCACGGTTGGCACAGAACATCGTCCAGCCACGCCCGCCAAAGGCAGCCCACAGCTGTTCCAGCTCCGGCCGCACGCAGCGCGCGAGCCGACGGTCGCCGGAATCGGAAAGATGCCGGCCGTCACCCAGCAACGGACGATAGTCCGGCTCCTGCCCGGGCAGCAGGCCCGCCGCGCGCGAACGCAGCCATGACTGCTGCAGCGGCAGCGGCAACACGCCCAATGAACGCGCATCGCCCTCGGCGAAGGCGGCGCGTGCCGCCACCAACTGCTGTTGCCCGACTGTCGTGGCCATCATGAAGGCAGCGTACACCCGTCGGCGGCAACGCCACGTTACGTTCCGACAACGGAATGTTTCCGCCAGCGGGTCAAACAAGGGGTCAGAGCCGTTTTCCTTTGGAAAACGGATCCGACCCCGTGCCGACCAACAGCAGCGGGAACCTGTCGAAGGCGGGGTGGGCCCGGTTGCGGGGCGTGAGCGCCATGGATGGCGCGACCGAGCTTACATGGACGTACTTGCAGCGCCCCCCGCAACCGGAGCCACCCCGCCATCCCACGGAATGCCCGCTTTTGCCATTGCCGTGGACGTTGCTTCGGCGGGTGCAGGGCGCAGCCCTGCAACCCCACCCTCTGCTCAGGCCGCGATGCGCAGGATCGGCTTGAGCGTGATTCCCTTCGTACTGTCCTCCGCCGCCTGGTTGATCTGTTCCAGCGGGTAGAACCTCACAAGCTTGTCGAACGGGAAGCGGCCCTGCTGGAACAGCGTCACCAGCTGTGGAATGAACACCTGCGGCACGCTGTCGCCTTCCACGATGCCGCGGATGCTGCGGCCACCGAGCAGCAGGTTGTTCACATCGAAGCTGGCGGTGGTACCCAGCTTCGGTGCCCCCACCACGCCCATCATCCCCAAGCCACCCAGTGCCTCGATACCGGCCGACAGCACTTCCGGGCGACCGGTCGATTCCAGTGCGAAATCAGCACCACCGCCAGTGATCGCGCGCACGGCCTCGACCACATCGGTCTCGCGGCTGTTGACCACGTGGGTGGCACCCAGTTCCAGCGCCAGCTCAAGACGCGAGGGCACCACGTCGATGGCGATGATGGTGGTGGCGCCGGCCACCTTGGCCGCCATCACCGCGCTCAGGCCCACAGCACCGGCGCCGTAGCTGGCGAAGCTGCTGCCCGAACGCACCTGCAGCGAATTGAGGACCGCACCGGCACCGGTCTGGATGCCGCAGCCCAGCGGGCCCAGCAGTTCCAGCGGCGCGTCGTCGGGCACCTTGATCGCGTTGATCTCGCGCGCGATGGCGAAGGTGGCAAACGAAGACTGCGCGAAGAAATGGTCGTGCAGCGGCTGGCCCTGCGCATCGGTGATCGCGGTATGGCCGTGGCCATCATCGCCACCGAAGTTCAGCGCAAAGAAGTCCTTGCAGTAGGCACCATGACCGCCCCGGCACGGGTTGCAGTGGCCGCAGGCGCCGTAGGTCAGCACCACGTGGTCGCCCACCTTGAGGTCGCGCACGTTGGGGCCAACCGCTTCCACGATGCCGGCACCTTCGTGGCCGAGCACCGCAGGCAAAGGCACCGGGTAGTACTGATCGCGCACGATCAGATCGGTGTGGCACAGGCCGGTCGCCACCACCTTCACCAATACCTCGTCGTCCTGCGGGCCGCGCAGCCGGGCCTGCTCGATGACGAAGGGCTGTTCCTTGCCGCGTACCACGGCCGCAGTTATCTCGCGTGTTGTCGTGTTGCTGCTCATCGCAATGCTCCTTCGATCAGATCGGGTAGGCGGGCGCTTCGCCCTTGACGGTCAACCACTGCCACTGGGTGAACTCTTCTCCGTTGGCGGGGCCACCGATACTGGTGCCGTTGCCGGATGCACCGACGCCGCCGAAGGGATTGATCACGTCGTCGTTCACGGTCTGGTCGTTGATATGCAGCAGGCCGGTGCGCAGGCGCTCGCCGAGCTTCAACGCGCGCCCGACGTTGCTGGAGACGATGGCCATCGACAGGCCGTACTCGCTGTCGTTGGCCAGGCGCACGGCATCGTCGTCATCGTCGAACGGCACCACCACCGCCACTGGCGCGAAGATCTCTTCGTTGAAGGCTGGATTGTCGGCAGAGACGTTGCCAAGCACGGTCGGCGCGAAGAACAGATCGCGGTGCGTACCGCCGGCCTCCAGCGAGGCACCGGCCTGCAGCGCCTGCTCGACCACGCGCGCGGCGTGATCACGCTGGCCAGCATTGATCAGCGGACCGATGGCCACCTCTTCGCGTGCCGGATCTCCCACCTTCAGCGAATTGGCCTTGGCCACCAGCTTCTGCAGGAACGCATCATGGATCTTCCGATGCACCAGCACGCGGCCGGTCGCCATGCAGATCTGTCCCTGATGCAGGTAGACGCCCCACGCGGTGTTGGCCACCGCCAGGTCGAGGTCGGCATCATCGAGAATGATCAGCGAGTTCTTGCCGCCCAGCTCCAGCGACACCTTTTTCAGGTGCCTGCCCGCCGCTTCACCGACCTTGCGCCCGGCAGCGGTGGAACCGGTGAACTGGATCATCGCCACGTGCGGATCGCTGGTCAGCGCGGCACCGGCCGCGCCATCACCGGGCAGCATGTGCAGCACACCTGCCGGCAGCCCGGCCTGCTCGAACAGGCGTGCGATCACCGCGCCGCCGCACACCGCCGTGCGCGGGTCCGGCTTGAGCACCACCGCGTTGCCCAGCGCGATGGCCGGCGCCACCGCGCGCATGGCCAGGTACAGCGGGAAATTGAAGGGTGAGATGACGCCGACCACGCCCAGTGGCCGACGCCGCGCCAGGTTCAGCCGGCCCGGCTCGGACGGCAGGATCTCGCCGACGCTACGCGAAGGCAGCGCCGCGGCTTCGTGCAATGCTTTGATAGTGACCTTCGCCTCAAAGCCGGCCTTCAGGCGAGTGGAGCCGCTTTCGCGCACCAGCCACTCGACCAGGGTGTCAATGTTCTCTTCGGCCAGGCGTGCCGCTTTGCGCATGACCTCAGCGCGCTGCTCGTAAGGCGCTGACGCCCACGCCTGTTGCGCCTGGGCAGCGGCTGCCGCCGAGCGCGCCACCTGCGCCGGGTCGGCCAGGCCGATCTCGCCGAGGGTGTTGCCGGTGGCCGGCTCGATCACCAGCTGCCGTTGCTCGGCCGCCTGCCAGCGACCATCGAAGAAGGCGCCGGCCCAAAGGGCATCCGGCAGCCACGGGGAAGATGCAGTCATGGGTGTCCTCCTGTGTCGTGCGCCCATTCCACGCCCGCCGTCCGCGGCAGGCAATCGGCCATCCAGCGGCCGCCCGCAAGGGCTTGAACCGGCGGGGATTTCCAGCATGACGACTGTCCAGTTCCTGCACAGTGAACAGCGCGGCGGCGGCACACTGCCTACAATGTCCGCCCCGCCAGCCGACGTGCCCGCCATGACCGACACCCACCTGCCCACCGATGACCCGATCGCCGCCACCCGCCTGTGGCTGGAGCGCATCGTCATCGGCCTGAACCTGTGCCCGTTCGCCAAGGCGGTATACGTGAAGGACCAGGTCCGTTTCGTGCTCAGCGATGCGACCACGCCGGAAGCGCTGGTCGAACAGCTGGCCGAGGAGCTGGTGCTGCTGCGCGATACGCCGGCCGAGCAGATCGATACCACGCTGATCGTGCATCCGCAGGTGCTGACCGACTTCCTCGACTACAACGACTTCCTCGACAACGCCGACGCCGCGATCGAGGCACTGGACCTGCAGGGCATCCTGCAGGTAGCCAGCTTCCATCCGGATTACCAGTTCGAGGGCGTGGCCGCCGACGACGCCAGCAACTACACCAACCGTGCGCCCTTCCCCACCCTGCACCTGCTGCGCGAGGACAGCGTGGCGCGCGCGGTGGACGTCTATCCGGACCCGGACGTGATCGTCGAGCGCAACATCCAGACCCTGGACCGCATCGGCGTGGACGGCTGGCATCGCCGCCTGCGTGGCGACGACCTGTCATGAGCCGCGTTCCGCCGATTGCCGCATGGCCGGCCGCGCCGCTGTCGGGCAAGGTGGTGCTGATCACCGGGGGTGCCAACGGCATCGGCCGCGGCATCGCCCAGGCCGTGCTCGGTGCCGGTGGCCGCGTGCTGATCGGCGACCTGGACGTGGAGGCCGGCGAAGCGTGTCTGGTGGAATGGCAGCGCGGTGATGACGCTGCGTTCCAGCGCCTGGACATCACCGACGAAGGCAGCGTGCGCGCGTTCGTCGCCGAGGCGCTGCGTCGCTTCGGACACATCGACGGGTTGGTCAACAATGCCGGCATCGCGGGGCCGCACGGCACGCGGCTGCAGGACATGGAGTGGGACGAATGGCAACGCCGCCTATCGTCGCTGCATGGCGCCTTCCTGTGCAGCAAGCACGCGCTGTCGGCGCTGTCGGCCAGCGCTGCCGGGGCAATCATCAACATCGCCTCAACCCGCGCCTGGCAATCCGAGGCGCACAGTGAGGCCTATGCGGCCGCCAAGGGTGGGTTGGTCGCCTTCACCCATGCGCTGGCGATCAGCGCCGGCCCGGCGGTGCGGGTGAACAGCATCAGCCCCGGCTGGATCGGCACCACGGCCTGGCAGGCGCCCTCGCGCCGCCACGAGCCCGACTACTCGGCCATCGACCACGCCCAGCATCCGGTCGGCCGGGTCGGCCGCCCTGAAGATATCGGTGCACTGGCGGTGTATCTGCTGTCCTCGCTGTCCGGCTTCAGCACCGGACAGGACTTCGTCGTCGACGGCGGCATGACCCGGAAGATGATCTACGCCGAATGACCCGCCTCATCCACGCATGGCGTGGATCTACTGAAGATCATTGGTAGATCCACGCCATGCGTGGATGGCGGTGAAGTGCCAACCAGGGTTGGCACCTACCAGAGCGGCTTACGCCATGCCCGAATGGCGCAGCAGCGCGTCGATCTGCGGTGCGCGGCCGCGGAAGGCCTTGAAGTTCTCCGCCGCCGGGCGGCTGCCACCCCGCGACAGGATCTCATCGCGGAAGCGTGCACCGGTTTCCGCCAGCGCCTGCGGCGCTTCCTCGAACGCGGCGTAGGCATCGGCACTCAGCACCTCGGCCCACTTGTAGCTGTAGTAGCCCGCCGCATAGCCACCGGCGAAGATATGGTTGAACTGGTGCGGGAAGCGGTTCCAGACCGGCGGATGGTTCACCGCCACTTCCGCGCGCACGCGATCCAGCAATGCCAGCACGCTGTCCTGCGCCGGTTCGAACTGGCTGTGCAGCAGCATGTCGAACAGGCCAAATTCCAGCTGGCGCACGGTGGCCATGCCGCTGTGGAAGTTGCGCGCGGCCAGCATGCGCTCGTACAGCGCGCGCGGCAGCGGCTCGCCACTGTCCACGTGCGCGGTCATCGCCTGCAGGTGATCCCACTCCCAGCAGAAGTTCTCCATGAACTGGCTGGGCAGCTCCACTGCATCCCATTCCACGCCATTGATACCGGCCACGCCCAGTTCGCCGATGCGGGTCAGCAGCTGGTGCAACCCATGGCCCATCTCATGGAACAGCGTGGTCACTTCGTTGTGGCTGAAGGTAGCCGGCTTGCCATTGGCACCACGGCCGAAGTTGCACACCAGGTAGACCAGCGGCGTCTGCACGCTGCCATCGGCGCGCACGCGGCGGTTGCGGCAATCATCCATCCACGCACCACCGCGCTTGCCCTCGCGCGCATAAAGATCCAGATAGAACTGGCCGACCAGCGCGCCCTGCGCATCGACCAGGCGGAAGAAGCGCACGTCCTCGTGCCACACCGGGGCGCTGTCCTCCTGCACACGCAGGCCGTACAGCTGCTCGATCACCGAGAACAGGCCGCCCAGTACCTTCGGTTCGGTGAAGTACTGCTTCACGTCCTGCTCGGAATAGCTGTAGCGCGCCTGCTTCAGGCGATCGGCGGCGAAGGCCAGGTCCCAGGCCTGCAACGGCTCGATGCCCAGCTGCTCGCGCGCGAACTGCTCCAGCTCGGCGCGATCCTTGGCCGCGAACGGCTTGGCACGTGCAGCGAGGTCACGCAGGAAGCCGAGTACTTCGGCCGGGTCCTGCGCCATCTTGGTCGCCACCGAATACTCGCCGTATGAACCGAAGCCGAGCAGCGCCGCCAGTTCCGCGCGCAGGGCGAGAATGCGGTCGATATTGCCGCTGTTGTCCAGCGCGTCGTCGCCGAATTCGGAGGCGCGCTGCGCACTGGCGCGATACAGGATCTCGCGCAGGTCACGGTCCTCGCCCCAGGTCTGCACCGGCAGGTAGCACGGCATCTGCAGGGTCAGTTTCCAACCTGCTTTCCCCTCCTTTTCTGCCGCAGCGTGCGCGGCGGCCTTCACGTCATCGGGCAGGCCGGCCAGGCGCGCTTCGTCCTCGATGATCAGCGACCACGCATCGGTAGCGTCCAGCACGTTCTGCGAGAACTTCGCCGACAGCGCCGACAGTTCCTCCTTGATCGCGGCGAAGCGCTGCTGGGCCTCCGGCGCCAGTTCGGCGCCCCCCAGGCGGAAATCGCGCAGGGTGTTGTCCAGCACCTTGTGCTGGGCCTCATCGAAGGTCGCCGCCTCGGGGCTGCCGGCCAGCGCCTGGTACTGGCGATACAGCGCCAGGTTCTGGCCCAGTGCACTGGCAAAGCGGGTCACCCGCGGCAGGTTGCTGTTGTAGGCCTCGCGCAGTTCCGGCGTGTTGACCACGCCCTGCAGGTGGCCGACCAGGCCCCAGGCACGCCACAGACGCTCGGTGGCATCGTCCAGCGGGGCCACGAAGGTCTGCCAGGTGACCGGCTGCACCTGCTCGGCGACGCCGACAGCGGCTTCCGCCTCGGCCAGCAGCACGTCCAGCGCCGGCGCCACGTGCTCCGGACGGACCGCCTCGAAACGCGGCAGGCCGGAAAAATCGAGCAGGGGGTTGGCAACGGTCACGGCAGGTCTCCAGGGTACGGGCCCGGCGGGCGGGCAGTTCTGTAGATATGGCGCTGGCAGGCGTGGCTGACAAGGGGGCACGGCCCGGCATTCACATCGGCCTTACGGCCACGCACCGAAGCTCTGAGTGCGGGGGAGTCCGCAGCGGTACGCACCGAACGAGGCCCCACATGGAAGGTCTGGCTGCAGTTGCATCCGCCTCACCGGCCCGGTCACTGGCATTGTCCGCCAGCCCGGCCGAACTGACCTGGATCGCCGCATTGTGCGATGCCGGCGACGACGCCCCGCGCCACCTGCAGCAATTGCAGACGGTGCTGCAGCAGGGCGGCACGTTCAGCGATGCCCAGGAGTGGTACCCGTTCGAAGTGATCGAACGCGGCGCCAGCCAGCTGCGGCTGGGCCATGAGCGCGAGTTCGTGATCTGCGTGCTGCTGTGGCTGCAGGCGTTGGCGCAGGGCCGCGCCAGCACGCTGGACCCGAGCCTGCATCTTGATGACCGCGCGATGGACATCGAGGCGCTGCCCGATGCCCTGCGTGATGCGGTGCTGGATGCGTTCACCGCAGCGGGGTATTGAGACGCCATCGTGATCGCCGGGCGTGGCCCGGCGACAACATCGACCGTCCTACAGCGCTTCCAGGCTGCACCACGGCAACGCCGGCAGTCCCTGCCCGGCCACCGCCGCCGCCAGCTGCGCGTCGGCGCCGTCGACATCGATGCCCTGGCGCGCGTACCACGACGGGTCGTAATAGCTCTGCGCGTAGCGCTCGCCGCTGTCGCACAGGATGCTGACGATACTGCCCTGATGGCCCGCCTCGCGCATCCATTGTGCGGCCTGCAGCACGCCGATGAAGTTGGTGCCGGTGGAGCCACCGACGCGGCGGCCCAGCTGGCGGCTGACATGGCGCATCGCGGCCAGGCTCAGCGCATCGGGCACCTTCACCATCGCATCGACGCTGGTCGGGATGAAGCTCGGCTCCACCCGCGGCCGGCCAATGCCTTCCACGCGCGAGCCACCGCTGCAGGTCAGGCCACGCCAATCCTGCTCACCGGCCACGGCGGCCTGGTAACCGTCGAAGAACACCGACACTTCCGGGTCCGCGCACAGGATGCGGGTGTCATGCCGGCGGTAGCTGACATAGCGGCCCAGCGTGGCGGCGGTACCGCCGGTGCCGGGGCTGCACACGATCCATTCCGGAACCGGGCTGGGCTCTTCGGCCATCTGCTTGAAGATGGATTCGGCAATGTTGTTGTTGGCGCGCCAGTCGGTCGCACGTTCGGCGTAGGTGAACTGGTCCATGAAGTGGCCGCCGGTTTCACGGGCCAGCTTTTCCGAATCGCAGTTGAGATCGCAGGCACGCTCGACCAGATGGCAGCGGCCACCGTGGAATTCGATTGCCGCGATCTTCTCCGGCGAGGTCGTGGCCGGGATCACCGCAATGAACGGCAAACCAAGCAGGCGCGCGAAATAGGCCTCGGAGACCGCGGTCGAGCCGCTGGATGCTTCGATCACCGGGCGCCCTTCGCGTAACCAGCCATTGGTCAACGCATACAGGAACAGCGAGCGCGCCAGCCGGTGCTTCAGGCTGCCGGTGGGATGGCTCGATTCATCCTTCAGGTACAGGTCGATGCCCTCGAACCCGGGCAGCGCCAACGGGATCAGGTGGGTATCGGCGGAACGGTTGAAATCGGCTTCGATCTTGCGGATGGCGGCGGCCACCCATTCACGCTGCGACATGGCGGGCAATCGTTGTCAGGACGGAACGGTGCGATCCGGCCATTGTACGTCGCAGTGCCGTCAGGTGCTGGCCGGTAGAATGGCCCCATCCGGCCGGCAACGGCCCTGCCTGAAGGACCTCCCCCATGACCATTCCCGCCCTGCGCGATGTTCCCGGCGTCGCCGCCCAGGCCCCGGCCGAAACCACCGGCTTCGTGTTCAACCACACCATGCTGCGGGTGAAGGACATTACCGCCTCGCTGGACTTCTACACCCGCGTGCTCGGCTACCAGCTGATCGACAAGCGCGACTTCCCGGAGGCCCAGTTCAGCCTGTACTTCCTGGCCTACGTGCCCGCCGGCGTCATGGTGCCGGAAGATGACAACGCCCGCCGCCTGTGGATGGCCGGCCTGCCGGGCGTGCTGGAACTGACCCACAACCACGGCACTGAGAGCCAGGACGGCGCGGTCTACCACGACGGCAACAGCGACCCGCGCGGCTTCGGCCACATCTGCGTGTCGGTGCCGGACATCGAGGCCGCCTGCCAGCGCTTCGAGGATCTGGGCGTGACCTTCCAGAAGCGCCTGACCGACGGCCGCATGAAGAACCTGGCCTTCATCAAGGACCCGGACGGCTACTGGGTCGAGATCATCGCCAACGCCTGACCCGGAAAGGGGCACAATTCCGGTAGCGCCAGGCCATGCCCGGCGCTACCGACTCCGTCCCCTTTTTTGCGAGGTTCGTATGGAAACGATGGAACTTCACCGTGGCCGCCTGATCGACCACATCCAGCTGGTAGTGCGCGACCTGGCGGCCAGCCGCCGCTTCTACCAGGCGGTGTTCGACACCATCGGCATCCCGGTGGCCGGTGAAGGCGAGGACTACTTCTGGGCCGACGAGCTGTTCGTTTCCAGCGCCAGCAGCGAGGCCGCCGCTGGCCAGCTGACCGGACGCCACCACCTGGCATTCCAGGCCCGCGACACCGCCACTGTCGATGCCTTCCACAGCGCCGCCATTGCCGCCGGCGGTACCGACAACGGCGCGCCCGGCGAACGCCCCTACCACCCGGGCTATTACGGTGCGTTCGTGCTCGATCCCGATGGCAACAACATTGAAGTGGTCTACCACGGCCCGGCCAACTACAGCGCCGACTCGGTGAAGGTCACTTTCTGATTTCACCGATGCCGTAAACGAAGAAGCCGGGCAATGCCCGGCTTCTCTGCTTCCGACGGTGTGGCCCTCAGTGGGCGGCCATGTAGATGTCCTGCAGCACGGCCTTTTCAAGCTCCAGCTCGCCCAGCAGGTTCTTCACGATGTCGCCCAGGCTGAGGATGCCAACCAGGCGGGTGCCTTCGGTGACCATCAGATGACGGCGCCGCGAGTACGTCATCAACGACATGGCCTGCTTCAGGGTGGCCTCCGGGGCGATGCCTTCCAGGCCGGTGGACGGCAGGCTGGAAATCACCCGGCGGCCGGCCTGCGGGCCGTCGTCGGCCAGGGTGCGCACGATGTCCTTTTCGGAAATGATGCCGACCGGGGCATCGTCCTTCATCACCACCAGCGCAGCGATCCTGTTCGCGCTCATCTTGTGGGCGGCGGCACCGATGGTGTCTTCGGCGTCGATGGTGATGACAGCTTCTTTCTTGGATTGCAGGAGTTCGCGGACGTTCATTCTTGTTTCCTGGTGCAGGTCACTGAAGTCAAAAAAGTGTGCTCTTCCGATACGCCCCCTCCCCGGGAACAGACCTTACAGCGCACGTCTGGCGCACCCGGCTGCCGGTGGAATGCATCGACAGGCGACGTGCTGCAACGCGAACGAGGCGGGTTCAACAGCACAGCCCGTATCTCGGTCAAATCGATTCTACGACTGCGTCCCTCGGTCACTATCGGCATCGATGGGACAGTTCGTCGTGGGAACCAACCGACGATCCAGAGAATGGCACCGTGGCTGAAACCGCCGCTGAATACTGGCGATGCCGCGCGTTAAAGATTGATTGATGGCTGCCGACGGCGGACAGAACACCCTGAGGCTGTCCCACTTCGCACGGACGCCGGCACAAACGAAAGGGGCCACTGGGGCCCCTTTCGCTTGCAGCATCCAACCGAGCCGACGGGTTTACTCCACTGTCACGCTCTTGGCCAGGTTGCGCGGCTTGTCCACGTCGGTGCCACGTGCCAGCGCGGTGTGGTACGCCAGCAACTGCACCGGAATGGTATGCACGATCGGGCTGAGCACGCCGGCATGGCGCGGCGTACGAATCACGTGCACGCCTTCGGACGCGTTGAAGTTGCTGTCCTGGTCGGCGAACACGAACAGTTCACCGCCACGCGCACGCACTTCCTGCATGTTCGACTTCACCTTTTCCAGCAGGCTGTCGTTCGGCGCGATCACCACCACCGGCATGTCCTCGTCCACCAGCGCCAGCGGACCATGCTTCAGCTCGCCCGCCGGGTAGGCCTCGGCGTGGATGTAGGAGATTTCCTTGAGCTTGAGCGCGCCTTCCAGCGCGATCGGGTAGTGCAGGCCGCGGCCCAGGAACAGCGCGCTGCTCTTGCGCGCGAAGCGCTCGGCCCACGCAGCAATCTGCGGCTCCATGTTCAACGCGTGCTGCACGCTGCCCGGCAGGAAGCGCAGCTGCTCCAGGTAGTCCGCTTCCTGTGCCGCGTCGATGCGGCCATGCAGCTTGCCCAGCACCACGGTCAGCTGGAACAGTGCCGCCAGCTGGGTGGTGAAGGCCTTGGTCGATGCCACGCCGATCTCGGCACCGGCACGGGTGTAACAGACCAGTTCGCTGGCACGCGGGATCGCGCTTTCCGGCACGTTGCAGATCGACAGCGTGTGCTTGTGGCCCAGCGACTTGGCGTACTTCAGCGCTTCCATCGTATCCAGCGTTTCGCCGGACTGGGAAATGGTCACGATCAGGTGCTTCGGATTCGCGTAGGCGGCGCGGTAGCGGTACTCGCTGGCGATCTCCACGCTGCACGGCAGGCCGGCGATGGCCTCGACCCAGTAGCGTGCAGTCAGGCCGGCGTAGTAGCTGGTACCGCAGGCGATGATCTGCACGCCCTCGATGCCCGACAACACGGCTTCGGCGTTCTTGCCGAACAGCTCGGCCGGGAAACCACCGGCATCGATCGCCGCCTCGATGGTGTCGCCCAGGGCGCGCGGCTGCTCGTGGATTTCCTTCTGCATGAAGTGGCGGTACGGGCCCAGCTCCAGCGATGCCAGCGATACGTCGGACAGATGCACGTCGCGCTCGACCGGCTGGTCGTGCTCGTCGAAGATGCGCACGCCATCGCGGCGGATTTCGGCGGTATCGCCTTCCTCCAGGAAAATCACCTTGCGGGTGGCCGAGATCACCGCCGAGACATCCGAAGCGACGAAGTTCTCGCCCTCGCCCAGGCCGATCAGCAGCGGGCAGCCCATGCGCGCACAGACGAAGCGCTCCGGCTCGGCGCGGCTGACCACGGCCAGCGCGTAGGCACCGGTCAGTTCCTTCACCGTGTGCTGCAGCGCCACCAGCAGGTCGTCGCCGCTCTTCAGGTGATGGTGGATCAGGTGCGCGATGACTTCGGTATCGGTCTGCGACTCGAACGTGTAGCCCAGGGCGCGCAGCTTCTCGCGTTGCTCTTCATGGTTCTCGATGATGCCGTTGTGCACCAGCGCCACGCCCTGGCTGATGTGCGGATGCGCATTGGCCTCGGTGACACCGCCGTGGGTGGCCCAGCGGGTGTGACCGATGCCCAGCACCGCGTTGAAGCCCTCGGCCTCGGCCGCGGTGGCCATTTCCGACACGCGACCGGTACGACGCACGCGACGCACCTCCGACCGCTCGGCATGGTCGATCACCGCGATACCCGAGGAATCGTAACCACGGTACTCAAGGCGCTTCAGACCCTCGATCAGCACCGGCACTACGTCGCGATCAGCGATCGCACCCACGATTCCACACATGTCACGCGTTTCCTTGAAGACGATCGTCGCATTCTAGCCTGCGTGTCCGGCTTCCCCCTCCTGTCCGCTTAATGAAAGTGTCCGGAAAGGTGTCCGCGGACACCCGGACACTTCAGACACCCACCCAACTCATTGATGGAGAAGGAAATAAAGTTGGCACGCTACGTGCTTGGTACTGGCTACCACCGTCAGGCACGCACCCGATGATCCGCGACACTTCCGCCCAGGACCAGATCGTTTCCTCCGCCCCGGCCAGCGCCCCGCGCGCCAACTGGCACCGTTACCGTTGGCCGGCGCTGGGCACGATCGCCCTGCTCGCCGGCATCGGCTGGGCCGTGCACGCCTGGTCCAACGCCAGCCGCTCCTTCGACAGCAGCCGCGTGCGCATCGCCGAAGTGAAACGTGGCGACCTGGTGCGCGACATCGCCGCCGACGGCCGCGTGATCGCCGCCAACAGCCCGATCCTGTATGCCATCTCGGCCGGCACCGTGGACCTGAAGGTGGTCGCCGGCGATGTGGTGAAGAAGGGGCAGGAGCTGGCGATCATCGACAGCCCCGAACTGCGCAGCAAGCTGGCCCAGGAACAGGCCACCCTGGCCGGCCTGGAAGCCGAGGCCAGCCGTGCCGCGCTGGACGCCACCCTGGCCCGCGCCAAGTCGCGCAAGGAAACCGACCAGGCCACCATCGAACGGCAGGCCGCCGACCGCGACCTGCAGCGCTACCAGCGCGGCTACGACGGCGGTGCGGTGCCGCAGATCGACCTGGCCAAGGCCAAGGACTCGCTGAAGAAGGCCGACATCACCCTGGCCAACGCCACCACCGATGCACGCCTGCAGAGCCAGGGCGCCGACCTGGATGCCCGCAACAAGCGTCTGCTGGCCGATCGCCAGAAGGCGGTGGTGGCCGAAGTGCAGCGCCAGGTCGACGCGCTGACGCTGCGTGCCCCCTTCGATGGCCAGGTCGGCCAGGTGCAGGCGGTGCAGTCCACCAACCTGGCCGCCAACGCACCGGTGCTGGGCGTGGTCGACCTGTCCAAGTTCGAAGTCGAGATCAAGGTGCCGGAGAGTTTCGCCCGCGACCTGGCGATCGGCATGCCGGCGCAGCTGACCGGTGGCAACGGCCAGCCGTTCCCGGGCGAAATCAGCGCAGTGTCGCCGGAAGTGGTCAACGGTGAGGTAAACGCCCGCGTGCGCTTTGCCAGCGCGCAGCCGGAAGGCCTGCGCCAGAGCCAGCGGATGTCGGTGCGCGTGCTGCTCGATACCCGCAGGAACGTGCTGAAGGTCGAGCGCGGCCCGTTCGTCGAACAGGGCAATGGCATGGCCTACGTGATGGATGGCCGCACCGCCGTGCGCCGTCCGGTGGAACTGGGCGTCAGCAGCCTGGGCGAAGTGGAAATCAAGTCGGGTGTGCAACCGGGCGACCGCATCGTGGTCTCCGGCAGCGACCTGTTCAAGGACGCCGAGCGCGTCTCCGTCAACTGATACCTGATACCTGAATCCTGGAGAGAGGACACCCCATGTACATGCTCGAAATGCGCTCGGTCGCCAAGGTCTTCCGCACCGAACAGGTGGAAACCCACGCACTGCGCTCGCTGGAACTGCAGGTCAAGGAAGGCGAATTCGTTGCCGTCACCGGCCCGTCCGGTTCCGGCAAGACCACCTTCCTCAACATCGCCGGCCTGCTGGAAACCTTCACCAGTGGCACCTACATGCTGGACGGCCAGGACGTGAGCACGCTGGGTGATGATGCGCGCAGCCGCCTGCGCAACCAGAAGATCGGCTTCATCTTCCAGGGCTTCAACCTGATCCCGGACCTCAACCTGTTCGACAACGTCGACGTGCCGCTGCGCTATCGCAAGATGAGCGCCAACGAGCGCCGCGAACGCATCGAGAAGGCGCTGACCCAGGTCGGCCTCGGCTCGCGCATGAAGCACTACCCGAACGAGCTGTCCGGCGGCCAGCAGCAGCGCGCGGCGATCGCACGTGCCCTGGCCGGCAGCCCGCGCCTGCTGCTGGCCGACGAACCGACCGGCAACCTGGATACGCAGATGGCCCGTGGCGTGATGGAACTGCTGGAAGAGATCAATGCCGCCGGCACCACCATCGTGATGGTCACCCACGACCCGGAACTGGCCGCACGCGCGCAGCGCAACGTGCACATCGTCGATGGCCAGGTGACCGACCTGGTGCGTGAGCCGGTGCTGGCCACGCCGGTGCGCCACATCGTCGCCGTCAACGAGTGAGGGCCCGACCATGTTCGCCTACTACGCCCGATTGGCGGCGCGCAGCTTCCGCCGCAACAAGGTCCTGACCGCGCTGATGGTGGTTGCCATCGCGCTCGGCATCGGCGCCTCGATGACCACGTTGACCGTGTTCCACGTGTTGTCCGGCGACCCGATCCCCGGCAAGAGCGACCGCCTGTTCTACGTGCAGCTCGATGCCGCGACCGGCGCCTATGTCGCCGGCGAAGAGCCGGAAACCCAACTCACCCGCTTCGACGGTGAAGCGCTGCTGCGCGAAGCCAAGGGTGAACGCCAGGCGCTGATGAGCGGCGGTGGCGGCACCATCGAACCGGACAACAGCACCCTCAAACCCTTCAGCATCGACACCCGCTGGACCTCGGCCGACTTCTTCCCGATGTTCGAGGTGCCCATGCAGTACGGCCGGCCCTGGACGCGCGAGGACGATGAAGGCCGCGCACGCGTGGTGGTCATCTCCAAGGCGCTCAACGACAAGCTGTACCAGGGTGCCAACAGCGTGGGCCGCGACCTGCGCATGGAAGGACAGAGTTACCGCATCGTCGGCGTGATGAAGGAATGGAGCCCGGAGCCGCACTTCTACGACCTGACCACCGGCAGCTACGGCAAGAACGAAGACCTGCTGCTGCCGATCTCCACCTCGTTCGACCTGAAGCTCGGCAACAACGGCAACATGAACTGCTTCGGCGAAAACCCCGACGGCAACAGCTACTCGCTCAATGCACCGTGCGCATGGCTGCAGTACTGGGTGGAGATGGATCCGGCCAAGGCCGGCGACTACCGCCGCTACCTGGAGAACTATTCGACCCAGCAGCGCGAGGCCGGCCGCTTCAAGCATCCGCCGAACGTGCGCCTGCGCACCGTGATGGAATGGCTGGACTTCAATGGTGCAGTCCCCAGCGACGTGCGCCTGCAGCTGTGGCTGGCGCTGGGCTTCCTCGGTGTCTGCCTGGTCAACACGGTAGGCCTGCTGCTGGCCAAGTTCCTGCGCCGCAGCGGTGAGATCGGCGTGCGCCGTGCACTCGGTGCCAGCCGCGGCCAGATCTTCCTGCAGTGCCTGGTGGAAGCCGGCGCGGTCGGCGTGGTCGGTGGCGTGCTGGGCATCGGTCTGGCCCTGCTCGGTCTGTTCGCGGTGCGCCAGCAACCGGTGGAGTACGCCAAGCTGGCCCACCTTGACGGCAACATGCTGCTGCTCGCACTGGGCCTGACCCTGTTCGCCAGCCTCGCCGCCGGTTTCCTGCCCGCCTGGCGCGCCATGCAGGTCACCCCGGCCATCCAGCTCAAGTCGCAGTAAGCACCCGAACGAGGACTCCCATGGACATCCGCCCCATCCTCAGCACGCTGCGCCGGCACAAGACCGCCGCTGCCCTGATCGTGCTGGAAGTCGCACTGACCTGCGCCATCGTCTGCAACGCGCTGTTCCTGGTCAGCCAGCGCGTGGAAAAGATCAGCATGCCCAGCGGCATCGCCGAGAGCGAACTGGTAATGCTGCGCGTCAGTGGCATCGGCAAGCAGACCGACGCCATGGCCCGCACCCGCGAGGACCTGGCATCGCTGCGTGCGATTCCCGGCGTCAGCAACGTCACGATCATCAACCAGATCCCCTTCCGCAACGGTTCCTCCAGCAGCAGCATCTCGCGCGTGATCGACCAGGAACGGCCGACCACCAACGCCTCGATGTACACCCTGTCCGAGAACGGGCTGGCGACGATGGGCATCAATCTGATCGCCGGCCGCGATTTCCTGCCCGACGAGTACCAGAACTTCGAAGACGTCAGCAAGGGCGGCGCCAAGGAAAAGGCCATCCCGGTCATCCTCACCCAGGCCACCGCCGCCAAGATGGAGCCCAATGGCAGTGCGCTGGGCAAGACCTATTACATGGGCAAGCAGTCGCTGCACGTGGTCGGCATCGTCGACACGCTCAGCACGCCCAATGGCTGGAATGACAACTGGACCAACTCGATGCTGCTGCCGATCCGCCGCACCTTCGACGACGGTGGCACCTACATCCTGCGCACCTCGCCCGAACGCCGCCAGGACGTGCTCGACGCCGGTGCCGCCGCGCTGGAACGCAACGACCCGAACCGGCTGATGCGCGACAAGCTGACCTATGAAGACCAGCGCAAGGACTTCTTCAAGAACGACCGCGCGATGGTCGGCCTGCTGATCACCGTCAGCATCTCGCTGCTGGTGGTCACCGCGCTGGGCATCATCGGCCTGGCCAGCTTCTGGGTGCAGCAGCGCAGCAAGCAGATCGGCATCCGCCGTGCGCTGGGCGCCACTCGCGGGCAGATCCTGCGCTACTTCCAGACCGAGAACTTCCTGCTGGCCACGCTGGGCATCGTGCTGGGCATGCTGGCGGCGTACGCGATCAACCTGGCGTTGATGAACCTGTACGAGCTGCCGCGCATGCCGCTGTACTACCTGCCGCTGGGTGCGCTGCTGCTGTGGGTGCTGGGCCAGATCGCGGTGTTCGGTCCGGCCCGGCGTGCGGCGGCGGTACCGCCTGCGGTCGCCACGCGGGGCGCGTGAGATGCGTGCCTGCGCGATGTGCCTGATCCTGCTTCTGCCACTGCCGGCGCTGGCCGGTGGTGGCAGCGCACAGACGCTGGAATGGCGCCAGGATGGAGCGCGGCTGTCGCTGCGCTCGACCGAAGGGCAAGTGCATGTGGAGGCCGCCAGCCCGGAAGCACGCTTCGGCGTGCGCAGCGGTGATCGCATCCTCCGCGTGGACGACACGGCGGTGCGCCGGGTCGAACACCTTGCCGTGGCCCTGCGCCATTCCAACGCAGCCACCGCCTACCTGTTGCTGCGCCGCGACAGACGCGAACTGACGGTGGCGGTCGACGCGGCGGCCTGGCGCCAGGCGCTGGACGCGCCACCGCCACCAGCGCCGCCAGCGCCCCCGGCCCGGCCCCAGCGCTGAGCGAGGGTCGCTCCTGCACAGCCACGGGTTTGGCTATGCTTGATGGGTGGCGCCGGGCTCTCCCGGTGCGTGGACACGAACGGCTCCATCGGCGCCGCCCATCCCTTTCTGCAGAACCGCTTGATGCCCGCGATCCTGATCATCGACGACAACGCCAGCGTGGGCACCGCGCTGGACGTGCTGTTCTCCCTGCACGACATCGACACCCTGCAGGCGCAGACGCCCGCAGACGGGTTGGCTCTGCTCGAATCACAGCCGGTCGACCTGGTCATCCAGGACATGAATTTCAGCGAGGACACCACTTCCGGTGAGGAGGGCGAGGCCCTGTTCGCACAGATCCGTGCGCGCCACCCTGACCTGCCGGTGATCCTGCTGACCGCCTGGACCCACCTGAGCAGTGCGGTGGACCTGGTCAAGGCCGGTGCCGCCGACTACCTGGCCAAGCCCTGGGACGACCGCAAGCTGATGACCACGGTCAACAACCTGCTGGAACTGTCCGAGGCACGCCGCGAGCTGGACCGCCGGCGCACGCGTGAACTGCGCCAGCGCAATGCGCTGGAAGCGAAGTACGACCTGTGCGGTGCAGTGGTCGCCGATCCGGCCAGCGAGCGTGTGGTCACCCTGGCCTGTCAGGTTGCACGCTCGGAACTGCCGGTGCTGATCACCGGCCCCAACGGCGCCGGCAAGGAAAAGATCGCGCAGATCATCCAGGCCAATTCACTGGTGGCCAAGGGTCCGTTCGTGGCGGTCAACTGCGGCGCGCTGCCCTCGGAACTGATCGAAGCCGAGCTGTTCGGTGCCGAAGCCGGTGCATATACCGGCGCCAACAAGGCACGCGAAGGCAAATTCGAAGCCGCCGATGGTGGCACCCTCTTCCTGGATGAGATCGGAAACCTGTCGCTGGGCGGGCAGATGAAACTGCTGCGTGTGCTGGAAACCGGCCGCTTCGAGCGCCTGGGCTCCAACCGCGAACGCCAGGTCAAGGTCCGCGTGGTCAGCGCGACCAATGCCGACCTGCCGGCGATGATCCGCGACGGCACCTTCCGCGAAGACCTCTATTACCGCCTCAATACGGTGGAACTGGTGCTGCCGCCGCTGGCCGAACGACCGGGCGACATCGTGCCGCTGGCCGAGCGCTTCCTGGCCGCCGGCAAACCGCTGTCCAGCGCGGCCACCGCAGCGCTGCAGCGGCATCCGTGGCCGGGCAACGTGCGCGAACTGCGCAACGTGATCCAGCGTGCCGAACTGCTGGCCACCGGCAACCGTATCGAAGTGGGCGATCTCAACCTGCCGCGCGCAGCCGTCGCACCGCGACCCGCACCCAGCGCAGGCAATGATCCCGACCGCGCACGCATCGAGGATGTACTGGCGCGCAACCATGGCGTCATCGCCCAGGCCGCCGCCGAGCTTGGCCTGAGCCGCCAGGCGCTGTACCGGCGCATGGACCGCCACGGTATTCCACGCGAATGAAACGACGCTCGTTCACTTTCCGCCTGTTCCTGCGCCTGCTGCCGGTGTTGGCACTGGCGGCGGCACTGCCGTGGCTGCTGGCCTACTGGATGGACCATGGTTGGGTGGTGACCACGGTATCGGCGCTGATCCTGCTGTCGCTGATGTGGTGGACCCTGCGCCGCGCGACGGCGCCGGTACGCTCGCTGATGCGTGCGCTGGCGGGTACCACCAGCAGTTATCGCGACGGCGAATACAACTTCGGCGTGCACTGGCCTGGGAACGACGAGCTGGGCGATCTGGTGCAGGCCCACCGCGAGCTGGGCGACGTACTGCGCGCGCAGCGACAGGGACTGGTGCAACGCGAGCTGCTGCTGGACACCATGGTGCAGAACACACCGGTGGCGATGCTGCTGATCGCCTCCGGCGGTGATGGCGTGGCCCGCGTGGTGTTCTCAAACCTGGCGGCGCGCAAGCTGCTGCACGGCGGCTGGAAGCTGGAAGGCCAGCGCCTGGAAGACGTTCTGGAACAGGTGCCGGTGGAACTGCGCGATGCCATCGCCCGTGGCGGTGACAGCCTGTTCGCGGTACATGCCGATGGCGAAGACGGCGACGAGGACGATGAGCAGGTCTACCACCTCTCGCGCCGCGCGTTCCAGCTCAACGGCCGCCCGCACGACCTGTTGCTGGTGCGGCTGCTGACGGCTGAACTGCGCCGCCAGGAAGTGCAGACCTGGAAGAAGGTGATCCGGGTGATCAGCCACGAGCTCAACAACTCCCTTGCGCCGATCGCTTCGCTCGCCCATTCCGGCGGCGTGCTGGTGCAGCGCGAGCGCTTCGACCGGCTGCCCGAGATCTTCACCACCATCGAGGACCGCGCGCGCCATCTGGAAGGCTTCATCCGCGGCTATGCACGCTTTGCCAAGCTGCCGCAGCCGCAGCTGCAGACCGTGCACTGGGCACCGTTCCTGTCCAGCCTGCGCCAGCAGATTCCGTTCGGCATGGATCGCGAGCCGGACGAGGCGCTGAGCAGCCGCATCGACATCGCGCAGTTCGGGCAGGCGTTGTTGAACCTGCTCAAGAACGCACATGAAGCGTGCGCCGAAGCCGATCCACCCAACGATGACGTGCAGGTGCAGCTGACGCGGCTGCCGCAGTGGCTGCGCCTGGACGTGCTGGATCGTGGCAAAGGCATGAACGAACAGGTGCTGCAGAACGCACTGATGCCGTTCTATTCGACCAAGCGCAACGGCACCGGGCTGGGGCTGGCGCTGACGCGCGAGATCGTGGAGGCACACGGCGGGCGCGTGTCACTGCAGAATCGCGGCGATGGTGGATTGTGCGTGTCGATCCTGCTGCCGGTGGGTTGAGCGGGTCGATCGGGGCTGCCGGTAGTCGCCCCCTGGTCGGCCAGTCAGTAGATCCACGCCATGCGTGGATATGTCGACCAAGGTCGGCAGCTACCAGGCGCGCCGCATCGCGACCCGCAGATGCATCGGAAACCCGAGCGCGGCCTCTTCGGCCATCACCGACTGCAGTCCGGCTCCCCACTCCGCCTCCGGCACGGCGGCGAACCCTTCGCTGGCATAGAAGCCCGCATTCCACGGCACGTCGGACAACGTGGACAGCACCGCCGAGCGATAGCCTTCCACCCGGGCCTGCACCAATGCGTGGCGCAACAACGCGCGCCCAAGACCTTGCCGCGCATGCGCAGGATCCACATCCATCTGCAACACGTGGAACTCACCCGCCAGTTCGCCGGCAAGCAGATAGCCGGCGATGCCACCGTCAGCCGCGTCCACCACCCACAGCTGCCGGCGCTCGAGGCCCTCCTGTAATGTCGCCAGGTCCAGGCCATGCCCGGCGAACACCGGATAGGCCTCATGGCCCTTCAACAGCTCGCCGGCGCGCTGCTCGATGCTGGGCAGCACACCGAGTTCTTCGGCGCGAGGAAGGCGGGGCTCAGGACTTCTTGAGCGGGCGCTTCCAGCCATCGATGGTTTCCTGTCGTGCACGCGCCAGTGTCAGCTTGCCATCCGGCGCGTTGCGGGTGATGACCGAACCGGCGGCAATGGTCGCCCCGTCGCCAATGGTCACCGGCGCTACCAGCGAACT
Organism: Stenotrophomonas maltophilia; assembly: GCF_039555535.1. Taxonomy (NCBI): domain Bacteria; kingdom Pseudomonadati; phylum Pseudomonadota; class Gammaproteobacteria; order Lysobacterales; family Lysobacteraceae; genus Stenotrophomonas; species Stenotrophomonas maltophilia. The sequence continues at coordinate 4,214,569 of NZ_CP154630.1, forward strand.
GTTGGAGCCGATGAACGCGTTGTCGCCGATGGTGGTGGTCGACTTGTTCACGCCATCGTAGTTGCAGGTGATGGTGCCGGCGCCGATGTTCACCTTGCTGCCGATCACCGCATCGCCCAGGTAGGTGAGGTGATTGGCCTTGCTGCCCACACCCAGCGTGACCTTCTTGGTCTCGACGAAGTTGCCGACGTGCACGCCATCGGCCAGCACGGTGCCCGGGCGCAGCCGCGCGAACGGGCCGATCTGCGCAGCGCCTTCGGTGACCACGCCTTCCAGATCGCAATGCGCGCGCACCTCGGTGCCCGGCCCGAGGTTGACGTCCTTCAGGCGGTTGAACGGGCCGACGGTGACGCCGTCACCGAGCACGATGTTGCCTTCCAGCACCACGTCGACATCGATCAGCACGTCGCTGCCGACGGTGACGGTGCCGCGGATGTCCAGCCGTGCCGGGTCGCGCACGCGCGCGCCCTGCGCGCACAGCGCACGCACCGCGCGACGCTGCCAGGCACGCTCCAGCTGCGACAGCTGCCAGGGGTCGTTTGCACCTTCGGCCTCCTGCGCATCGGCCACCAGCGCCATTTCGGCCGGTGTGTACTCGTGCGCGGCAAAAGCAAAGAGATCGGTGAGGTAGTACTCGCCCTGTGCGTTGCTGTTCGACAGCTGCGACAGCCAGCGGCGCAGCGCGGTCGATTCCGCGGCGATGATGCCGGTGTTGATCGTACGCACGCGCAGCTGGTCATCGGTGGCGTCCTTCTGCTCGATGATCGCGCCGACCTTACCCTCGGCATCGCGCAGCACGCGGCCATAGCCGGTCGGGTCATCCACCTCGGCCACAAGTACCGCCAGCCGGCCCGGCTGCGCCAGAAGGTCGCGCAGGGTCTGCGCACGGATCAGCGGCACATCGCCGTACAGGACCAGCACCTGCGCCAGGTCGGGAACCTGGGGCATCGCCTGCGCCACCGCGTGGCCGGTGCCGAGCTGTTGCGCCTGCTCGGCCCATTGCAGGTCGGGCTGTCCGGCGAAGTACTGACGCACCGCCTCACCGCCATGGCCATGGACCACGTGTATCGCCGTCGGCTGGAGCTCACGGGCCGCATCGATCACGTGCGCCAGCATCGGCTTGCCCGCGATCGGCTGCAGCACCTTCGGCAGCACCGACTTCATGCGCTTGCCAGCGCCGGCGGCGAGGATGATGACGTGCAGGGGTTGGGTCATGGGAACGGCAGTCCGTGGTTCGTTGCCGATGATTCTAGAGCGTGCGCCGTTAACATGGGCATCCCTCCCCCTTCGCCATGCCGATGAGCCTCATCCGCCAGGGAAGCGCCTACCTCGTCATCGGGCTCGTGCAGCTGCTGCTCGACTGGCTCGTGTTCGTGGCCGCCACCGCGCTGGGCATGCCAGTGGCGCCGGCCAACGTCGCCGGGCGCCTGGCCGGCATGCTGCTGGGCTTCTGGCTCAACGGCCGCTACACCTTCGCCGAGGCGGGCGCACACAGGCTGGGCTGGAAGCGCTTTGCCCGCTTCTTCGGGCTGTGGCTGCTGATGACCGCGGCAAGCACGCTGCTGGTGAGCCTGGTCGATCACGCGCTCGGCCTGCAGTACACCTGGCTGGCCAAGCCGCTGGTGGAAGGTGCGCTGGCCTTCGTGTCGTTCCTGCTGATGCGCTACGTGGTGTATCGCTGAGACCGCGCCAGGATCTGGAAGCGGAACCGGAACGGTAGAGTCGACTGTTGGTCGACTGCTCTTCCGTGAGGTCGCGAAAGTCCCGCGCTGCGCGCGGTAGTCGACTGACAGTCGACTCTACCCGGCAACCCAAACAAAAACGCCGGCACAAGGCCGGCGTTTTCGTGGATGCAGCGCGTGAACCTCAGTGCTTGAGCGTCTTGCGCAGGCGTTCCAGGGCCTGCAGCTGGACAACGGCTTCGGCCAGCTTCTGCTGGGCTTCGGCCACTTCCATGGCTTCACCGCGGTTGGCCAGGATGCGCTCGGCTTCTTCCTTGGCCTTGCGGACCGAGGCTTCGTCGATGTCCTGCGCGCGGATCGCGGTGTCGGCCAGCACGGTCACCACCTGCGGCTGAACTTCCAGGATGCCGCCGGAAATGGCGAAATCCAGCTGCTCGCCGTTCGGCGTGGTCACCACCACCTTGCCCGGCTTCAGGCGGGTGATCAGCGGCGCGTGCTTGGGCGCGATGCCCAGTTCGCCCAGCTCACCGGTGGCCACGACCAGGGTCGCTTCGCCACGGAAGATTTCCTGCTCGGCGCTGACGATGTCGCAACGGATCGTGCTCATGCAAATCTCTTCGCTGTTCGCGGCGGCGCAATGCCACCGTGGGAGTCCACCGGCGCGGGCGGTTGCCCGGCGCCGGCGTCAGGTCGGGCAGGATCGCTCCCGCCCGCCCCGGATCAGGCCTTCTCGGCCATCTTCTTGGCCTTCTCGACCGCTTCTTCGATGCCGCCGACCATGTAGAACGCCTGCTCCGGCAGGTGGTCGTACTCGCCATCGACGATGGCCTTGAAGCCACGGATGGTGTCCTTCAGAGGCACGTACTTGCCCGGCGAACCGGTGAACACTTCGGCCACGTGGAACGGCTGGCTGAAGAAGCGCTCGATCTTACGGGCGCGCGACACGGCCTGCTTGTCCTCTTCGGACAGTTCGTCCATGCCCAGGATCGCGATGATGTCCTTCAGTTCCTTGTACTTCTGCAGGGTCTGCTGGACGCGCTGGGCGGTGTCGTAGTGCTCGTGGCCGATGACCAGCGGATCCATCTGGCGGCTGGTGGAGTCCAGCGGATCGACGGCCGGGTAGATACCCAGCGAGGCGATCGAACGCGACAGGGTGACGGTCGAGTCCAGGTGGGCGAAGGTGGTCGCCGGCGACGGGTCGGTCAGGTCGTCCGCGGGAACGTAGACGGCCTGGATCGAGGTGATCGAGCCATTCTTGGTCGAGGTGATGCGCTCCTGCAGGACGCCCATTTCCTCGGCCAGGGTCGGCTGGTAACCCACGGCGGACGGCATGCGGCCCAGCAGTGCCGACACTTCGGTACCGGCCAGGGTGTAGCGGTAGATGTTGTCGACGAACAGCAGGACGTCCTTGCCCTTGCCGTTTTCGTCCTTCTCGTCGCGGAAGTACTCGGCCATGGTCAGGCCGGTCAGGGCGACGCGCAGACGGTTGCCCGGCGGCTCGTTCATCTGGCCGTACACCATCGCCACCTTGTCGAGGACGTTGGAGTCCTTCATTTCGTGGTAGAAGTCGTTGCCCTCACGGGTACGCTCACCCACGCCGGCGAACACGGACAGACCGCTGTGCGCCTTGGCGATGTTGTTGATCAGCTCCATCATGTTGACGGTCTTGCCGACGCCGGCGCCGCCGAACAGGCCGACCTTGCCGCCCTTGGCGAACGGGCACATCAGGTCGATGACCTTGATGCCGGTTTCCAGCAGCTCGGTGGCCGGGGACTGGTCTTCGTACGACGGCGCCGCACGGTGGATTTCCCAGTTGTCGCTGGCAGCCACCGGGCCGGCTTCGTCGATCGGACGGCCGAGCACGTCCATGATGCGGCCCAGGGTGCCGGCGCCGACCGGCACCGAGATGCCACGACCGGTGTTGGTGGCGACCAGGTTGCGCTTCAGGCCGTCGGTGGAACCGAGGGCGATGGTACGCACCACGCCGTCGCCCAGCTGCTGCTGGACTTCAAGGGTGATTTCGGTGTTGTCGACCTTCAGCGCGTCGTACACCTTCGGCACCGACTCACGCGGGAATTCGACGTCGACGACCGCGCCGATGATCTGAACGATCTTGCCCTGACTCATTGCTGCATCCTCTAAATGTGTGCTTTGAACGAACGCGGTCAGACTGCTGCCGCGCCGCCGACGATTTCGGAGATTTCCTGGGTGATCGCTGCCTGGCGCGCCTTGTTGTAGACGAGCTGCAGGGTGCCGATCAGCTTGTTGGCGTTGTCGCTCGCCGCCTTCATCGCAACCATGCGTGCTGCATGCTCGGAGGCGACGTTTTCCAGCAGTGCCTGGTACACCAGCGACTCGATGTAACGCGTCATCACGTGCTCCAGCACGGTCGCGGCATCGGGTTCGTACAGGTAATCCCAGTCGTGGTGAGCGACCTGCTTCTCAGCCGGCGGCAGCGGCAGCAGCTGATCGAAGCTGGCCTTCTGCGTCATGGTGTTCACGAAGCGGTTGTAGACCAGGTACACGCGGTCGACCTTGCCTTCGGTGAAGGCGTCGAGCATGACCTTGATCACACCGATCAGCGATTCCAGCTTCGGCACGTCGCCGATGTGGGTCACGCTGCCGACCATGTTGACCTTCACGCGTCGGAAGAAGGTCGATGCCTTCTGGCCGATGGTCACCAGGTCCACTTCAGCACCCTTGTCCTGCCATGCCTTGGCTTCGCCCAGCATCTTGCGGAACAGGTTGTTGTTCAGGCCGCCGGCCAGGCCGCGATCGGAGGAGATCACGATGAAACCGACCCGCTTGACCTGCTCGCGCTCGACCAGGAACGGATGCTGGTAGTCGGTGCTGGCCTGGGCCAGATGACCGATCACCTGCTTCATCGCCTGCGCGTACGGACGCGAGGTCTTCATCCGATCCTGCGCCTTGCGGATCTTGGAGGCCGAGACCATTTCCAGGGCGCGCGTCACCTTGCGGGTGTTCTGCACGCTCTTGATCTTGGTTTTGATTTCGCGTCCGCTTGCCATCTCTTGTTTCCCGTGGCGCGGGGCTGATGCCCCGCGTTGTTCAACCGTTTGTCATCTGGTCCAGCGGAGCCAGCGGCTCCGCTCTACAGGACCGCGATTACCAGCTGCCGGTGGTCTTGAACTCGGCGATGCCCTTCTTGAAGGCACCTTCGATGTCGTTGTCCCAACCGCCGGTGGCGTTGACCTTGCTGATCAGCTCGCCCTGGGTGTTGGCGAAGTGGGCGTGCAGGCCTTCTTCGAACGCCAGCAGCTTGTTGACCGGCACGTCGTCGAGGTAACCCTCGTTGACGGCGTAGATCGACAGCGCCTGGTTGGCGATCGACATCGGCGCGTACTGCTTCTGCTTCATCAGCTCGGTGACGCGCTGGCCACGCTCCAGCTGCTTGCGGGTCGCTTCGTCCAGGTCCGAGGCGAACTGCGCGAACGCAGCCAGCTCGCGGTACTGGGCCAGCGAGATACGGATGCCGCCCGACAGCTTCTTGATGATCTTGGTCTGGGCCGAGCCACCGACGCGCGACACCGAGATACCCGCGTTCACGGCCGGGCGGATGCCGGCGTTGAACAGGTCGGTTTCCAGGAAGATCTGGCCGTCGGTGATCGAGATCACGTTGGTCGGAACGAAGGCGGACACGTCGCCGGCCTGGGTTTCGATGATCGGCAGCGCGGTCAGCGAACCGGTCTTGCCGGTGACCTTGCCTTCGGTGAACTTCTCGACGTACTCCTCGGACACGCGGGCTGCGCGCTCAAGCAGACGGGAGTGCAGGTAGAACACGTCACCCGGGTAGGCTTCACGACCCGGCGGGCGCTTCAGCAGCAGCGAGATCTGGCGGTAGGCGACGGCCTGCTTGGACAGATCGTCGTACACGATCAGCGCGTCTTCGCCGCGGTCCATGAAGTACTCACCCATGGTGCAGCCCGAGTAGGCGCTGATGTACTGCATGGCAGCCGATTCGGAAGCGGTCGCGGCCACCACGATGGTGTGGGCCAGCGCGCCGTTCTCTTCCAGCTTGCGCACGATGTTGGCGATGGTCGAAGCCTTCTGGCCGATCGCAACGTACACGCACTTGATGCCGGTGCCCTTCTGGTTGATCACCGCATCGATCGCCATCGCGGTCTTGCCGGTCTGGCGGTCGCCGATGATCAGCTCGCGCTGGCCACGGCCGATCGGGATCATCGAGTCGACCGACTTGTAACCCGTCTGCACCGGCTGGTCGACCGACTTGCGCCAGATCACGCCCGGAGCAACGCGCTCCACCGGAGCGGTCAGGTCGGTGCCCAGCGGGCCCTTGCCGTCGATCGGCTCGCCCAGCGCGTTCACGACGCGGCCCAGCAGTTCCGGACCGACCGGCACTTCCAGGATGCGGCCGGTGGTCTTGGCGACGTCACCTTCGCGCAGGTGCTCGTAGTCACCCAGGACCACGGCGCCGACCGAGTCGCGCTCCAGGTTCAGGGCCAGTGCGAAGGTGTTGTTCGGCAGTTCGATCATTTCGCCCTGCATCACGTCGGCCAGACCGAAGATGCGCACGATGCCGTCGGACACGCTGGTCACGGTGCCTTCGTTGCGCGATTCCGCGGCCAGCTTGACCTTCTCGATGCGGTTCTTGATCAGTTCGCTGATTTCGGAGGGGTTGAGCGTGGTTGCCATCGTCAAGTCCTAGTGCCGGCAGCGGGGCCGGACGTTAAATGAATTCAGTTAGCGAGCGCGGTCTGCAGACGGGCCAGCTTGCCCTTCAGCGAACCATCGATGACCACGTCGCCGGCGTCGATCACGGCGCCGCCGATCAGCGAGGCATCGACCGCGGTGGTCACGTCGACCTCGCGGTTGAAGCGCTTGCGCAGCGCGACCTTGATCGCGTCCAGTTCACCGGCCGACAGTTCGGCGGCCGAGGTGACGGTGGCCTTGACCACGTGCTCGGCTTCGGCGCGCAGGGCGTCGAACATGCCGGAGATTTCCGGCAGCAGCGGCAGACGATGCGATTCGGCCAGAATGGCCAGGAAGCGCGAGTAGGTCTCGCCGTGCGACACCGGCGCCAGCAGGGCGACGGCGTCGTCACGACCCAGCTCCGGGTTGGCGAGCAGGGCCGCCACGCGCGGGTCGGCGGCGACGTGGGCGGAGAACGCCAGGGCGTCCGACCACGGCGCGAACGCGCCTTCGTCGCGCGCGGTCGCGAACGCGGCGCGGGCGTACGGGCGGGCAAGCGTGAGGGCCTGGCTCATCCTTAGATCTCCGAGGCCAGCTCGTCGAGCAGCGCCTTGTGGGCGTTGGCGTCGATTTCGCGCTTGAGCAGCTTTTCGGCACCGGTCACGGCCAGCGCTGACACCTGCTTGCGCAGATCTTCACGGGCACGGTTGGCGGCGGCGTCGATTTCAGCCTGGGCCAGTTCCTTCTGACGGGTGGCTTCGGTGATCGCTTCGTTGCGGGCAGCATCGACGATCTGGTTGGCACGTGCGTGGGCCTGATCGATGATCTCGTTGGCCTTGGTGCGTGCTTCCTTCAGCGCTTCGTTGACCTTCTCCTGCGCCTGGGCCAGATCTTTCTGGCTGCGGTCGGCAGCAGCGAGGCCTTCAGCAATCTTCTGCTGGCGCTCTTCGATCGCGTTCATCAGCGGCGGCCAGATCTTGGTCGCGATGATCCAGATCAGACCAGCGAAGGCCAGCGCCTGCGCAAGAAGGGTGAAATTGATATTCATGGTTAGCTCGATCGCTGGTTTCGGGGTGGACGCGCCGCCGTAGCGGCGCATCCGGCCTTCATCCGAAACCGGGTGCATCAGCACCCGGTCGTCTCAAACCGCTGTATCAGCCGGCCAGAGCCTTGGTGACGGCGCCAGCGAAGGCAGCCGACAGCGGGTTGGCGAAGGCCAGCAGCAGGCCGACGGCGACCGAGATGATGAACGCGGCGTCGATCAGGCCGGCGGTGATGAACATGCGGACCTGCAGGACCGGGATCAGTTCCGGCTGGCGGGCGGCCGACTCCAGGAACTTACCAGCCATGATGGCCAGACCCAGACCGGCGCCCAGCGCGGCCAGGCCGATCATGATGCCGACGGCAAGGGCGGTGGAGCTCTGAATCTGCGCGAAGTTGGTCAGGACGGCGAAGTACATGGTTATCTCCAGGAACTTAAGTTGCTAAGGGTGATGAAACGGATGAAGGTTGAAACGCGTTGAAGCTTGAAACTCAGTGAGCGTCTTCCGACAGGCTCAGGTACACGATCGACAGCATCATGAAGATGAAGGCCTGCAGCGGGATTACCAGCAGGTGGAACAGCATCCAGCCGAGGCCGAACACACCACCGGCAATGGCACCGAAGAAACCGGCACCACCCAGCACCCAGATCAGCAGGAACACGATTTCGCCGCCGAACATGTTGCCGAACAGTCGCATCGCCAGCGAGATCGGCTTGCTCAGCCACTCGACGATGTTGAGGATCAGGTTGAACGGCATCATCCACTTGCCGAACGGCGCCGTCAGGAATTCCTTGATGAAGCCGCCAAGGCCCTTCGACTTCAGTGCGAAGAACAGCATCAGGAAGAACACGCTGATGGCCATGCCCAGGGTGGCATTGACGTCAGCGGTCGGGACCGGCTTCCAGTAGTGCACGCCCACCCATTCCAGCGGCTTGGCGATGAAATCGGCCGGGATCATCTTCAGCAGATTCATCAGCAGAATCCAGAAGAAGATGGTGATGGCGATCGGCGTGACCAGCTTGCTCTTGCCGTGGTAGGTGTCCTTGGCCTGGCGGTCGACGAACTCCAGGCAGATTTCCACGAAGGCCTGCCACTTGCCCGGCACACCGGCGGTGGCCTTGCGGGTGCCCAGCCAGAACGCGACAACGATCACCAGGCCCATCAGGACCGCGGTGAGGAAGGTATCGACGTGGATATGCCAGAACATACCCTCACCCTTGCCGACCGGCGCGGTCAGGTTGTGCAGGTGATGCTGGATGTAGCTGGTAGGGGTTAGAGCCTCGCCCGCCATGTGTCCGGAACCTTCAGTTAATTGAATTCTGTCAACGCCTGGCCATCGCCAGGACCTGGAACATCAAGCCGACGGCGATACCGGCCAACAGCGCCAATGCAGGCAGCTTGAAGACCAGGAACCCCACCAGCAGGACGCCGAAAACCACGACCCACTTGGCTACGATCGCAATGATCAGGCGAGCCATCGCCGATCCTGCTGCCACCGCTCCCCCGCCCAGTGCCATCCGCGCCGCCACCCAGCCACCGGCCGAAATGGCCACACCGGACGCCAGCGCGCCGAGGGCGTATTTCGGACCCACCAGCAGGAAGGCCAGGGCCAGGACAGCGACCGCGGCCAGCGGGTAGACCGCGGCGCGCAGCATCAGTCGCCGACCCGCATCAACGGAGTTCAGCACAGGACGTCCCGCGTGGTTGCAAGTGGAGGGCTGAGGCGGCTACAGCAGGGGGGCCTCATCGAGCCGCCAAATTATAGCAATGGGACAATTTGCGAGACAACCGCTGCCTGTTCATCCCGGGAAGCCGCAAGTTGCGGTAACGGTTACATTTTTGCGTGCCACCCGGGGGACAATGACGTCCGTATGATGCTGCGGCGCAATATTGAACTTTGGTCGCATCCGGCGGAACTTTCGCCCAACGCACCGGTCCGAACTTTCGACCTGCCTGCAGCAACCTCGTCGACGCTCCGCCCCGCAGGTCCCACGATGGCCCCGAAGCCCGGCTCCGGGGCCATCTTTTTGCATCGTGGCGACAGCGCTGAACCATGCACATCGCGTGGACCATACGTTCACGGATGGTGGACGCGCCTGTCCGGCACAGTGGATTTCATTCTGATGAACCACTGCAAGGACTCTTCGATGCGCTCCGTTCCCACCCTGCTCGCCCTCTCCCTGCTTGCCGCCGGCGCTTCGTTCGCCACTGCCGCCCACGCCGCCGAAGGCGATGATCGCTTCGCCCTGCGCCTGGGTGCGATGAACATCGACTCGGACAACACCCTGCGTGGCAAGACCAACGTCGCCGGCCAGGACATCGGCTTCTCGGAGGACTTCAAGCTGGGGGGCAAGGAATGGGAGCCGCGCATCGACGGCATGTTCCGCATCAGCAACCGCCAGCGCCTGCTGTTCAACTACTTCAAGTACGACAAGGACCGTCGCGAGACCCTCGGCCAGGACATTTCCTTCGGTGACGTCAACGTGCCGTCCGGCAGCTTCGTCAAGGGCGAGCTGAAGTACCAGGTGGCCAGCCTGGTCTATGACTACTCGGTGGTGGACACCGACACCTTCGATCTCGGCCTGCAGCTGGGTGCCGAGTACGCCAAGGTCAGCACCAAGGCATACGCGGATCTGGGCACCGTCTACGAAGGCCAGTTCCTCAACGAAAAGACCGACGGCGTAGCACCGGTGGTCGGCGCACGACTGAGCTTCACTCCGTCGGAGAAGTGGATGATCACGCTGCAGGGCCAGTACCTCAACACGCGCTGGGGCAGCTTCGACGACTACAAGGGCGACCTGAGTCGCGCCAACGCCATCGTCGACTACCGCTTCACTAAGAACTTCGGCGTGTTCGCCGGCTACGACTGGTTCAAGCTCGATGCGGACAAGAAGGGCAGCGACGGCACCATCGGCCTGAAGCAGGAATTCAAGGGCCCGGTGGCAGGCGTCAGCTTCGTGTTCTGATCCCCCGCTCCTTCCACACGCTCTCTCCTGGCGCGGCCTCCTGAACATCGGGGCCGCGCTTTTTTGTTTGCGACGCGGAGCTATGGGTAGAGTCGACTGTTAGTCGACTGCTTTCAGTCGTGATGCGGAAGAACCCGCGCTGCGCGCGCAAGTCGACTAACAGTCGACTCTACCGAAGCTGGGCATCACGGCGGCTGTTGCAGTGGCTCTGCGGCTAGACCGTCCGCAAGCCGAGCCGCTGCGCGGGTGGCAGGCGTTTGGACAAAGTAAAGGAGGAGGCGACCGCCGCAGGCGGGCGACGGGGGACATTTGTCGAAATGCCTGCCACCCGCGCAGTGGCCCGGACCCTCGCGATGACAACAGCCGAAGATATTCCTGCAGCCAACAAAAAAACCCCGGCAGGAACCGGGGCTTTTCGTTTGGAACGGCGCGGGCGCCCTACTTCTTCTTCGGCATGTACAGATCGGTGATCGTGCCGTCGTAGATTTCCGAGGCCATCGCCACCGATTCGCTCAGCGTCGGGTGCGCGTGGATGGTGTGGCCGATGTCTTCGGCTTCCGCACCCATCTCGATGGCCAGGCCGATCTCGGCCAGCAGGTCGCCGGCATGCACGCCAACGATCGCGCCACCGATGATGCGGTGGGTCTCTTCGTCGAAGATCAGCTTGGTGAAGCCTTCGGTACGGCCGATGCCGATCGCGCGGCCGCTGGCGGCCCACGGGAACTTGGCCACGCCCACCTTCAGGCCCTTGGCCTTGGCTTCGGTCTCGGTCACGCCGACCCAGGCGATTTCCGGGTTGGTATAGGCCACCGACGGAATCACGCGCGCCACCCACTCCTTCTTGTGGCCGGCAGCCACTTCAGCGGCCAGCTTGCCCTCGTGCGTGGCCTTGTGCGCCAGCATCGGGTTGCCGACGATGTCGCCGATGGCAAAGATGTGCGGCACGTTGGTGCGCATCTGACGGTCAACCGGAATGAAGCCACGGTCGGTGACCTGCACGCCGGCCTTCTCGGCATCGATCTTCTTGCCGTTCGGCGAGCGGCCCACGGCCACCAGCACACGGTCGAAGGTGCCCTGCGCCAACGCAGGCGCCTGGCCTTCCTCGGCGGCTTCGAAGGTGACGGTGATGCCCTTGGCATCGGCGGTGACGCCCGAGGCCTTGGTCTTCAGGTGCACGTCGATGCCCTGCTTCTTCAGGCGGTCGGCCAGCGGCTTGACCAGGTCCTTGTCGGCGCCCGGCATCAGCTGGTCCATGAACTCGACCACGGTGACCTTGCTGCCCAGCGCGCCATACACGGTGGCCATTTCCAGGCCGATGATGCCGCCGCCGACGACCAGCAGCGAGGCCGGCACGTCGGCCAGCTCCAGCGCGTCGGTGGAATCCATCACGCGCTTGTCGTCCCACGGGAAGTTCGGCAGCTTCACCGCCTGCGAACCGGCGGCGATGATGCACTTCTGGAAGCGCAGCAGCTGGGTGCTGCCGTCAGCGGCGGTGATTTCCAGCTCGTTGGCGGAAACGAACCTGCCGACGCCCTGCACACTGCGGACCTTGCGCTGCTTGGCCATGCCGGCCAGGCCCTTGGTCAGCTGGTTGACGACCTTTTCCTTGTACTGGCGCAGCTTGTCCAGGGTGATGGTCGGCTTGCCGAACTCGACGCCGAAATCACCGGCGTGGGCGACTTCGTCGATCACCGCGGCGGCATGCAGCAGCGCCTTTGACGGGATGCAGCCGACATTGAGGCAGACGCCGCCGAGGCTGGCGTAGCGCTCGACGAGCACCGTATCCAGGCCGACGTCGGCGGCGCGGAAGGCGGCGGTGTAGCCGCCCGGGCCCGAGCCCAGCACGACCATTTCGCATTCGATGTCGGCCGGCTTGCCGCTGGACAGCGCCGGCTTCGGTGCCGCCGGCTCGGCCGGGGCGCGGTGCGACGGAGTCACCGGCGGCTTGCTGGCCGGGGCGGCTGCAGCCGGGGCCGGCGCGGCGGCCTTGGCCGGGGCTTCGGCGGCGCCTTCGGCATCCAGCAGCACGACCACGGCGCCTTCGGACAGGGTGTCGCCCAGCTTGACCTTGATTTCCTTGACCACGCCGGCGGCCGAGGACGGCACTTCCAGGGTGGCCTTGTCCGACTCCAGGGTCACCAGGCCCTGGTCCTTCTTCACCGTGTCGCCGACGGCGACCAACACTTCAATCACCGGCACATCGCTGTAATCGCCGATGTCGGGAACCTTGACTTCAATCGTGGCCATGGTGGGTTTTCCTCGTGCCCGGCCGGCATGGCCGGCGGGCTGTCACTGCATCTGTTCACGCGGCCGCGCCAGGGGCAGCGGCCGCACGGTGGGGGCGAAGCGGTGCCTTACAGCAGCACGCGGCGCATGTCGGCCAGTACCTGCGACAGGTACGTGGTGAAGCGTGCGGCCAGGGCGCCGTCGATGACGCGGTGGTCGTAGCTCAGCGACAGCGGCAGCATCAGCTTCGGTGCGAATTCCTTGCCGTTCCAGACCGGCTGGATGGACGACTTGGAGACGCCGAGGATGGCCACTTCCGGTGCATTGACGATCGGGGTGAACGCGGTGCCACCGATGCCACCCAGCGAGCTGATCGAGAAGCAGCCGCCGCTCATGTCGGCCGGGCCAAGCTTGCCATCGCGCGCCTTCTTGGCCAGTTCGCCGGTTTCCTGCGCGATCTGCACCACGCCCTTCTTGTCCACGTCGCGGATGACCGGCACGACCAGGCCGTTCGGCGTATCGGCGGCGAAGCCGATGTGGAAGTACTTCTTCAGGGTCAGGTTTTCACCGCTGGCATCGAGCGAGGCGTTGAATTCCGGGAACTTCTTCAGCGCAGCGGCGCTGGCCTTGATCAGGAAGGCAAGCATGGTCAGCTTGATGCCGGCCTTCTCGTTTTCCTTGTTCAGCGCCACGCGCAGGCCTTCCAGATCGGTGATGTCGGCCTGTTCGAACTGGGTGACGTGCGGGATCATCGCCCAGTTGCGGGCCAGGTTGGCGCCCGAGATCTTCTTGATGCGCGACAGCGGCTGCACTTCGGTCTCGCCGAACTTGCTGAAGTCGACCTTCGGCCACGGCAGCAGGTTCAGGCCACCACCACCAGCAACGGCGCCACCGGCAGCCGCCGGCACGCCACCGCTGAGGGCGGCCTTGACGAACTTCTGCACGTCACCCTTGGTGATGCGGCCGCCCTTCTCGGTGCCGCTGATCTGCAGCAGGTCCACGCCCAGCTCGCGGGCGAACACGCGCACGGCCGGGGTGGCGTACGGCACCTTTGCCGGCAGCACGCCATCGGCGTTGAACTGCACCGGCGGGCTGGACGGAGCACCGGCCGAGGCGATCTCGCGGGCGGCCAGCTTGTCCGGCTGGGCCGGAACGGCGACCGGCTCAACCTTGGTAGCAGTCTCGGCAGCGGCCGGAGCGGCGGCCGCAGCGGCCTTGCTCGGGGCCGGCGCGGCAGCGCCTTCGGCTTCGATGATGGCGACCACATTGCCCTGCGACAGAGTGTCGCCAACCTTGACCTTGATCTCCTTGACCACACCGGCCACCGAAGACGGCACTTCCATGGTGGCCTTGTCGCTTTCCAGGGTGACCAGGCCCTGGTCCTTCTTGACCGTGTCGCCCACGGCCACCAGCACTTCGATGACCGGAATGCCGGAGTAATCGCCGATATCCGGCACCAGCGCTTCCACCGCACCGCCGCTGGCGGCCGGAGCGGCCGGCGCAGCTGCGGCCGGGGCCGGCGCACTCTGGGTAGCAGCAGCCGGGGCAGCGGCCTTGGCCGGTGCCGGCGCAGCCGCCGCCGGCTTGGCGGCTTCGCCTTCGGCCACTTCGATCAGGGCCACGACCTTGCCTTCGGACAGGCTGTCGCCGACCTTGACCTTCAGTTCCTTGACCACGCCGGCCACCGAGGACGGCACTTCCATGGTCGCCTTGTCGCTTTCCAGCGTCACCAGGCCCTGGTCCTTCTTGACCGTGTCGCCGACGGCGACAAGCACCTCGATTACCGGGATATCGCTGTAGTCACCGATATCGGGGACAAGTGCTTCCTTGATTTCGGCCATGGGGATAACTCCGGCAATCTGGTGTAGGGAAACGTCTATTGTGCGGCCAGCGGGGGCCAGCGCCAACCGTTACAGGTGTTTTCAGTACGCACGCAGCCGGGACAGGCTGTTGCCCATGGGGTGCGGCCACGACCAGTCGGTAGCGTATTGTCCGGACGATGTCCGCTTCATGTCGCCAGTGCGTCGGCCACCGGCTGCCAGGCCACACGCAGGCGCGGCAACGACCAGGCCGCATTGGCCGGGCTGGTGGAAGGCAGCGCCAGCAGCCGGGGCGGGGCCTCCAGCCGTGGCAGCACCCAGCGCTGGAACGCCAGCATCGATGCACCGCCGTTGCAACCGATCAGCTCCAGCTCAGGAAGGGAGGCGATCAATGCCGGCAGCGCATTGGGCACTTCCGTGCCGCGCACGATGTGCGCATCCAGGCTGCCGCGACGTTCGCATTGGCCGATGACATCCCACAGGCCGACACCTGCCGCCTGCACTGCCTGCAACCGCTGCGCATACGGCAGGCCCGCATCAAACCCGCAGATATCAGCCATCAGCGACCAGAAACGATTGCGTGGATGGGCGTAGTAGCGCTGCTCCTGCAATGACGCCGCGCCCGGCATCGAGCCCAGCAACAGCACCCGGCACTCCACGTTCACCTGCGCTTGCAGGCCGATGCACAACGTTGCTTCGCTCACATCTTCTCCAACTGCATGAATGTCGGCGCGCGCGGAAAACCCCATGGAAACAGGCTTTTCGCACTGATCGCTGAACAAGGAAAACTATTTTTTAACGCGCGTCGGATTCGATTCATGTTGAGGCGACTACGGTGTGCTCGCCCCGCAACCGGGGGCCCAAAACAAGAAACACTAGGAGATACCCCCATGCGCTCCATCCGTATCCTGAGTCTCGCCCTGCTGACCTCCGCCGCCTTCGCGCCGGCCGCTTTCGCCCAGGACAGCAGCTCCACCGATACCGCTTCGGGCAAGCATTTTGCCGTGGTTGGCGGCGTCGCGCTGCTGCAGCCGAAGAATGATCCGATCGACGGCATCAAGAAGGTCGATGGCGGTCCGGCGCCGACCGTCAGCTTCAGCTACTACATCAACGACAACTGGGCCGTTGAACTGTGGGGCGCCGCCGACAAGTTCGACCACAAGGTGAAGGGCCCGAACAATGCCCGTCTGGGCAACGTCGAGCAGCAGCCGGTCGCGCTGAGCGGCCAGTACCACTTCGGCCAGGCTGACAACGTGTTCCGTCCGTTCGTGGGCGTGGGCTACTACCAGTCCAGCTTCAGCAATGAAACGCTGGCTGACGGCAGCAGCTCCGACATCCGCCTCAAGGATGCCAAGGGTGTGATCGGCACCGTCGGCGTGGACATGAACATCAACTCCACCTGGTTCGCCCGTGCCGATGCCCGCTACATGCGTTCGCGTCCGGACGTGAAGGTCGGCGGCGAGAAGATCGGCGAAGCGAAGATGGATCCGTGGACCGTCGGCTTCGGCATCGGCGCCCGCTTCTGATCCAGGCAGTACCGGCTTCATTGATGTAACGCGACGGGCCCTGCGGGGCCCGTCGTCGTTTCCGTCACCTGCGTTCCGCCTGTAGAGCCGAGCCCATGCTCGGCTGCTTTTTTGTAGAGTCGAGCTTGCCCGGCCACCCAGAAAGCAGCCGAGCATGGGCTCGGCTCTACATGAACAGGACACGGAGGCACGATGCACGAAGTCGACCTGCTGGTGATCGGTGGCGGCATCAACGGCGCTGGCATCGCCCGTGATGCGGCCGGCCGCGGCCTGCGGGTGCTGTTGTGCGAGCAGGATGACCTGGCCGCGCACACCTCCAGCGCCAGCAGCAAGCTGATCCACGGCGGCCTGCGCTACCTGGAACAGGGCGAGTTCGGACTGGTGCGCAAGGCACTGGGTGAACGCGAAGTGGTACGCCGGCAGGCCCCTCATCTGGTCCGTCCGTTGCGCTTCGTACTGCCATGGGAACCCCACCTGCGACCGCGCTGGATGCTGCGCACGGGCCTGTGGCTGTATGACCATCTCGGCCGGCGCAGCCCGGCGTTCCCCGCCTCGCGCGCACTGGACCTGCAACGCGACCCGCTCGGCCCCTGGCTCTCCCCGGATCTGCGGCAGGCCTTCAGCTACGCCGATGCGCAGGTCGACGACGCGCGGCTGGTGCTGCTCAATGCGTTGGACGCCGCCCAGCGTGGCGCACGGGTGCATGTGCGCAGCCGCTGCGTCGAACTGCGCCCTGTGCAGGGCCGTTGGCAGGCCACGCTGGAAGCCACCGACGGCCGGCAGCAAACGGTGATCGCCCACGCCGTTGCCAATGCGGCCGGTCCCTGGGCAGGAGGCCTGCTGGAACGGATGCAGGCGCGCGATGGCGGCCCTGCCCTGCGCCTGGTACAGGGCAGCCACATCGTGCTGCGCCGGCCCTGGCCCGACGACAGTGCCTGCCTGCTTCAGCAACCCGATGGCCGCGTGGTGTTCCTGCTGCCCTTCGCCCACGACCACCTGCTGGTCGGCACCACCGACACCGACTACCGCGGCAACCCGGCCCGATGCAGCGTGCTGCCTTCCGAAGTGGACTATCTGTGCGAGGCCGCCAATCGCTACCTGCGCGAACCCATCACCCCGGAAGACGTGGTCTGGCAGTTCGCAGGGGTTCGCCCGTTGCTGGCCGATCCGGACCCGCGTGCAGCGAAGCTGAGCCGTGACTACCGCCTGCAACTGCAGTCCGGCCCGGCGCCTGCACTGCACGTGCTGGGCGGCAAGCTGACCACGTACCGGGTGCTGGCCGAAGAAGCGCTGGAGCTGCTGCGCCCTGCCCTGCTGCAGATGGGACCGGCATGGACAGCAGCGGGCCACCCGCTGCCGGGCAGCGACTGGGGCGACGCCGCGCAGGCGCACTCCCGCCTGCAGGCATTGGCACCGTGGCTGCCCTCCTGTACGGCGCAGCGTTGGGCCGAGGCCTACGGCAGCCGCAGTGCTGCGCTGCTGCAGGGCGCGCACGGCCTGGAAGATCTTGGCGAGGACCTTGGTGCGGGCCTGCACGCGCGCGAGGTCACCTTCCTGCGTGACCACGAATGGGCGCGTAGCGCTGAAGACGTGCTGTGGCGAAGGAGCAAGCTGGGATTGCGGCTGGACGCCGCCCAGGTGGCCCGGCTGCAGGCGTGGATGGGGCAACCCACCCTGTAGAGCCGAGCCATGCTCGGCTGCGTTGTGCAAATGCGGCCGAGCATGGCTCGGCTCTACAGAGAGAAGGGTAAGTTACCCTGACCGTTCTACCGGAGACGCTGCATGACGCCCCGCTACGTGCTGGCCATCGACCAGGGCACCACCAGTTCGCGCGCGATCCTGTTCGACCGTGCTGGCGACGTCGTCGGCAGTGCGCAGCGCGAGTTCGCGCAGATCTTCCCGCAACCGGGCTGGGTCGAGCATGACCCGCGCGAGATCCTCACCAGCGTCTATGCCACGCTGACCGAACTGCTCACCCGCGAACAGATCGAACCGCGCCATATCGCCGCGCTGGGCATCACCAACCAGCGCGAGACCACCGTGGTCTGGGACCGCGCCACCGGCCAGCCGATCCACAATGCCATCGTCTGGCAGTCGCGGCAGAGCCACGCCATCTGCGAGCGGCTGAAGTCCGACGGGCATGAGGCACTGGTCCGCGAACGCACCGGCCTGCTGATCGACGCCTATTTCTCCGCTACCAAGGTGCGCTGGATCCTCGACCACGTGGAAGGTGCGCAGCAACGCGCCGAGCGTGGCGAGCTGCTGTTCGGCACCATCGACAGCTGGCTTGTGTGGAACCTCAGTGGCGGCCAGGCGCATGTGACCGACTACAGCAATGCCGCGCGCACCCTGCTGTTCAACATCCACACGCTGGACTGGGATGACGACCTGCTGGCGCTGCTGGACATACCCCGCGCGATGCTGCCGCAGGTACGCGATTCCAGCGCGGTGTATGCGCACACCCGGCCGCAGTTCTTCTTCGACCACCCGATTCCGATCGCCGGCATCGCCGGAGACCAGCAAGCGGCGCTGTTCGGCCAGGCCTGCTTCCAGCCGGGCATGGTCAAGAACACCTATGGCACCGGCTGCTTCATGCTGATGCACACCGGCACGCAGGCGGTACGATCCCGTAACGGCCTGCTGACCACCATTGCCTGGGGCCTGGATGGCCGTGTGGAATATGCGCTGGAAGGCTCGATCTTCATCGCCGGCTCGGTGGTGCAGTGGCTGCGCGACGGCCTGCGCATGATCGACCGTGCCAGTGACAGCCAGGCATTGGCCGCGCAGGTGCCCGACAGTGGTGGCGCCTACCTGGTGCCGGCGTTCGTCGGCCTGGGCGCCCCCTATTGGCGCAGTGATGTGCGCGGCGCGATGTTCGGCCTGACCCGCGGCACCCGCAAGGCGCACTTCGTGCGCGCAGCGCTGGAGGCGATGGCGTACCAGACCCGCGATGTGCTCGACGCGATGCAGTCCGATGCGGGCATCGCGCTGACCGAACTGCGCGCCGACGGCGGTGCAATCGGTAATGACTTCCTGGCCGGCTTCCAGGCCGACATCCTCGGCGTGCCGCTGCTGCGGCCACGGTTGACCGAGACCACTGCACTGGGCGCGGCCTACCTGGCCGGTCTGGCGGTGGGGTTCTGGACCAGCCGCGAACAGATCGCAGCGCAGTGGGGCCTGGACCGGCGCTTCGCGCCACAGATGGACGTGGCCCGGCGCGAGAAGCTGTATGCCGGGTGGCAGCAGGCCGTGGCGGCCACCCTCGCCTTCCACGTCGATTGAAACTGCAATGCCGTGCCGTGCCGTGCCCGGCTACAGTACGTGGGTTGCCCCTGTAGAGCCGAGCCATGCTCGGCTGCCGTTGGTGGGGCGCCGCAAAAAAGCAGAGCCGAGCGTGGGCTCGGCTCTACAGGGAAGGCAGTGTCGACCAAGGTCGACACCCAACATTTCAAATCAACAGGTCAGCCGCAATCAGAACGCCGGCAGCACCGCGCCCTTGTACTTGGTCTCGATGAAAGCCTTCACCTGCGGGCTGGTCAGGGCCTTGGCCAGCTTCTGCACGCGGGCGTCGTCCTTGTTGTCCGGCCGCGCGACCAGGAAGTTCACGTACGGCGAATCCTTGCTCTCGATCGCCAGTGCGTCCTGGGTCGGGTTGAGGCCGGCGTCCAGCGCGTAGTTGGTGTTTATCAGGGCCAGGTCGACCTGGTCCAGCACGCGCGGCAGCATCGCCGAGTCCAGCTCGCGGAACTTCAGGTTCTTCGGGTTGGCGATGATGTCGCGCTGGGTCGACAGGGCGTTGGTCGGGTCCTTCAGCGCGATCACGCCGGCCTTGTGCAGCAGGATCAGCGCGCGGCTGTTGTTGCTCGGGTCGTTCGGGATCACTACGTCGGCGCCTTCGCGCAGCTCGGCCAGCGACTTGATCTTGCGTGAGTACGCACCGAACGGTTCGATGTGCACGCCGATCACCTTCACCAGGTCGGTCTTGCGGTCGCGGTTGTAGGCATCCAGGTACGGTTCGGTCTGGAAGTAGTTGGCGTCCACCTGCTTCTGCACCAGCTGGTCGTTGGGCTGCACGTAGTCGTTGAACACGCGCACGTCCAGGTCCACGCCTTCCTGCTTGAGGATCGGCTTGACCACCTCGAGGATCTCGGCGTGCGGCACGGCCGTGGCAGCCACCACCAGCTTCTGCGAGGGTTCGCCGGACTTGCCACAGGCGGTCAGGGCCAGCGCAGCGGCAAGCAGGGGCAGCAACAGGGTCTTCTTCATGGGCGGAGGGGTTCTCGGGGGGAGTGTCAGGATTTTTCGTAGTTGCTCAGGGCCAGCTCGAGCAGCGCCTTGGCCTGCTCGCGCAGCATCACCGGCTCGACGATCTCGGCATCCGAGCCGTAGTGCAGCACGTCCATCAGCAGCTCGCGGGAGACGCTGTACGGCACCTTCAGTTCATAGCGGCCATCGGCCAGGAAGCGGCCCTGCTGCTTGGAGTGCCAGTGCTCGTCGGCCACCCAGCGCGCGGCCTTGGCACTGAACAGGATGGTCGCCCAGCCCTTCGGTGCGCCGGAGAAGATGCCGTAGCTGGCACCCAGCTGCTCGTCCAGCTCGCTGTCGGCCACGTCGCGGGCAGTACTGTCGACCACCCGCGCCTTGTGGATGCGGTCCACGGCGAAGCTGCGCAGGGCTTCGCGGTCATGGTCCCAGGCATCCAGGTACCAGTTGTCGCGGTAATGGGTCAGGCGCTGCGGCGAGACGGTGCGCTTGGTCGGCTCGTCGGTGGAACGGGCACGGTACTCGAACGCCAGCTGGCGGCGCTCCAGCACCGCCGAGGCCACGCTGCGGAAGCTGCCTTCATCGAACTTGCGTCCGCGGTGCGGGATTACCCGCACACGGTCCACCGGCCAGTTGGAGACACCGGCCTGGGCTGCCAGCAGGCTCTCGATACGCTGCTGCAGCGGCGCCAGCACCGAGGACAGCACGCCGCCGCCGGTCCGCGCCAGCAGGTGCTGCGAGGCCAGCAGGGCATGCAGCTCCTCCGAGCTGAGCCACAGGCCGGGCAGCTCGAAGCGGTCGCTCTCGTCGGCCTGGTAGCGGAAGCCGGCCTCGCCGTCGCCCTCGATCGGTGCCATCAGCGCATCGCGCAGGAAGGCCAGGTCGCGGTAGACGGTGGCACGGGAACAACCGAGCTTGTCCTGCAGGGTCGCCACCGTCACCGGATAGCGCGCGGACTTGAGCAGACGATGCAGGGCGGTGATGCGTTCGTATCGGTCCATACCCCCGATTATGTCCGAGTCGCGGGTCTTGTGTGGGACGTTTGGGCTATCGTGGTCGCCCCCACCCCCATGGAACGCCCGATGCGCCGGTTGCCCGCCCTGTCCCTGCTGGCCTGCCTGCTGCTGGCTGCCTGCGATCGCGCGCCGGCGCCGGCCAGCACCGGAGCCCCCGTGCCCGCAGCAGATCCGGCGCAGGCCGTATTGGGCGCCAGCCAGCGCTTTGCGGCCCTGAATAGTTTCCATGCCGAGCTGGAGGTGCTGGGCGCACCGCAGCCGGTACGCAGCGCCATGGACTTCGTCGCCCCCGACCGCTTCCGGGTGCAGACCCCGGGCGGGCCGCAGACGATCATTGGCGACACCATGTTCCTGCAGGCCGACGGCGCGATCCGCCAGGTTCCCACCCCGCCGGGCCTGCTGGAGCAGTGGCGCAATCCATTGCCGGCCGACGCCCTGCCTGCCGACCTGCAGGCCGAGGATCTGGGCAGCCAATCGCTGGATGGGATCCAGACCCGTCACTACCGCCTGCGCGGCGCGCAGCCCGGCGAACGCCTGGAGTACTGGGTGGACGCCCAGGGCCTGCCGAGGCAGATCGTGCGCAGCGGCGACAGCAATGGCCGCAGTTTCCAGCTGCGCCTGCGCTATTCGCGCTTCAACGACCCGGCATTGCGTATCGATCTGCCCTGAATGGGCGTTCGCGGCAACGTCTGCTGAAGCGCGCCTTGGATCGATTCGGACCGCCATCACGCTTCCAGTATCATCACCGGCTGTCAACCGCTTCGGAGAAGCCCCGATGTCCCTGCGCGTGTCCCTGCTGATCCCCCTGCTGCTGTGCGCGCCGCTCGCGTATGCACAGGATGCCTCCGAACTGGCGGCGATGTCTTCGCCGTGGAGCGGCAGTGGCGGCGAGCTCGGCTTCGCCTCGGCACGCGGCAACAGCAGCACCGAGAGCTTCAACGGCCGCCTGCGCCTGCGCTACACCGACGGCGACTGGGTGCACAGCATGGACCTGGCCGGCCTGCGTTCCAGCTCCAAGGTGACCGAGACCCGCGACGACGGCACCACCACCCGCCGCAACAACACCACCGCCAACCGCTACACCGGCAGTGCCGGCAGCGCGCTGCAGCTGGGCGAGCACCGCCAGCTGACCGCGACGGTACGTACCGAGCGCGACGATTTCGCCACCTACGACCGCCAGAGCTCGTTCGGCCTGGGTTACGGCACCCGCCTGTGGAACACCGAGCGCTTCTCGTTCGACGCGCAGATCGGCCCCGGTGTGCGCCGCACCCACAGCACCGAGGACGACCGCACCCGCACCGGCATGATCGGCCGCGGCCTGTTCGACATGAAGTACTCGCTGACCGACAACACCGACCTGGTCAACACCCTGCTGGTCGAATCCGGTTCGTACAACACCTTCGGCCAGAACGACTTCGGCGTGTCGGTGAGCATGAACGAGCATCTGGCGCTGAAGGCCGGCTGGCAGGCGCGTTACAACAGTGACGTGGCCGAGGACAAGCGCAAGACCGATACGCTGACCACGATGAACGTGGTCTACAAGTTCAAGTAAGCAGAACGGGCGCCAAGGCGCCCGTTTCTCTTTCCCGGTAGGCGCCCACCTTGGTGGGCACGATCCAGCGACCTCAGACGTTCAACAGCTCGCCGGCGCCATCGTCCAGCAGCAGCTTCGCCAAGCGCTGGCCCAGGCCTTCCGGGTCGCTGGCCGGACCCACGGCCTCGGCGCGCACCGCACGGCCGTCACTGGCGCTGCCGACCAGGCCCTGCAGGTGCAGGTCATCCCCCTGCCACTGCGCGATGGCCGCCACCGGCACGTGGCAACTGCCATGCAACGCACGATTCATCGCCCGCTCGGCTTCCACGCAGGCACGCGTAGCCGCATCGTCCAGGCCGGCGAACAGCGCCATCAGGCGCGCATTGCCTCCATCACACTCCACCGCCACCGCGCCCTGCGCCGGGGCCGGCAGCCACTGCGGCGGCTGCAGGCGCGCGACGATGCGTTCGCCCAGGCCCAGCCGTTCCAGCCCGGCCACCGCCAGCACGATGGCGTCGTAACCACCGTTGTCGAGCTTGGCCAGGCGGGTGTTGACGTTGCCGCGCAGGTCCAGCAGTTCCAGGTCCGGGCGCAGCGCGCGCAGCTGGGCCTGGCGGCGCAGCGACGAGGTTCCGACCCGCGCACCGATCGGCAACGCGTCCAGCGAGGCATACAGGTTGGAAACAAAGCCATCGGCCGGATCGTGGCGGGTCAGCATCGCCGGCAGCGCGAATGGCGCGTCCAGTTCCATCGGCACGTCCTTCAACGAATGCACCGCGCAGTCGGCCTCGCCACGCAGCATGGCCAGCTCCAGTTCCTTCAGGAACAGGCCCTTGCCACCGATGGCGGCCAGCGAGCGGTCGAGCACTTCGTCACCGCGGGTGCTCATCGGCACCAGTTCCACATGCAGGCCGGGGTGGGCCTGGCGCAGGCGGTCGGCGACGTGTTCGCTCTGCCAGAGGGCGAGCGGGCTCTTGCGGGTGGCGATGCGGACGGTTTCCATCCGGTCATTATCGCGCCTTCGGCGCGGATACGGCCAACGGCGGAGCCCCTCGTGGCTGGGGCTATCAAAGCAAAAGCCGTGCTTGGCCGGGGCGGCGGGGTCATGCGGGGACGCCGTGAACCCATCCGTGGGGGCTTGGCCGCGGCATCCATGCCGCGGACACCCCCGCGAACCCACCCCGCCCGACCCCTGACAGTTTCCCTGCGTGTCAGCCACGGAAGATCAAAAGAAAAAAGCAGAAGCAAAGGCAACAGCTGGCGGCTTCCGGGGTCAGATCCCTTTTCCGCAGGAAAAGGGATCTGACCCCTCTTTCCCACCCGACAACACCAACGCCTTTGCCGTCCGACGCAGGAGACAACGAGAGGGTTGGGCCGGGGTGGGGTGGCGGGATCGTTGGCGCCATGGATGGCGCCATCGAGCTTACAGGGATGTACTTGCAGCGTGTCCCGCCACCCCACCCCGGCCCGACCCAGCACGTAGCAACACCGAGCCATGAAACGCTGTTGCTGTTGCTGTTGCTGTTGCTGTTGCTGTTGCTGTTGCTGTTGCTTTCGATGTTGCTCGCAAGCAGTCGCGGCCGCAGGCCGCGCGGAACACTCACAGATGCCGCAGTTCCTGCTTCAGCGTCGCCACGCAGCGGCGGCTGACTTCCAGCGGCTGCTTGCCATGCCGCAGCACCGCCTGCACCTGCCCGCCCGTACCACGGCGCAGCTCCACCAGCTCGTGACGCGCCACCAGGCAGTTGCGATGGATGCGGATGAAACGGCTGGCGAACTCCTCCTCCAGCGATTTCAGCGACTCCTCGATCAGGTCTTCACCGCGCGCATGGTGCACCACCACGTACTTCTCTTCGGCCTGCAGGTAATGAATGTCGTCCAGCGGGATCAGCCGCAGGCTGCCACGCAGGCGTGCGCACAGCATGCTGCGGGCCTGCTGCCCGCCGCTGTCCTGGGGCTGGCCATCGCGGCCGGCCAGGAACGTGCGTGCGCGAGCGATCGCCGCGGCCAGGCGCTCGGCGCGGACCGGCTTCATCAGGTAATCGATCGCCGCCGCTTCAAAGGCCGACAGCGCGTGCGCGTCGTAAGCGGTGCAGAACACCACCGCCGGCCGTGGCTCGAAGCTGGCCAGGTGGCGCGCCGCCTCCAGGCCGTCCAGCCCGGGCATCGCGATGTCCAGCAGGACCAGGTCCGGCTGCAGCTCCGCGCACGCGTGCAGGGCCTGCTCGCCGTTGCCGGCCTCGGCCACCACGTCCACCCCGTCCTGCGCCGCCAGCAGGCTGCGCAGGCGCTCGCGCGCCAGCGGTTCGTCATCGGCGATGACTACCCTCACGATCGTCCCCTCACTGGATCGGCACTGTCACCTGGCAGGCATAGTAGCCCTCGCTCCAGCCAGCCGTCATCCGCGCGGCGCTGCCGAAGCGCCAGGCCAGCCGATGACCGATGCTGTGCTGGGCATGCCCGGCACCACGCGCCAGTGCCAGCCCCGGTGCCTGCGGATCCGGCGCGGGATTGCGCACCTGGATCTGCAGTTCATTGCCGTCGCGGTGCAGCTGCAGCTCGATGGTGCCGCCCTCGGGCAAGCGTGAAATGCCATGCAGCACCGCGTTTTCCACCAGTGGCTGCAGTACCAGCCTCGGCAGTGGCAGGTCCCACGGCAGCGGCTCGTCGCGTTGCCAGCGCACCTGCAGGCGTTCGCCCAGCCGCAGCGATTCAATCGACAGATAGCGCTCGGCCAGCTCGCATTCGTCGCGCAGGGTGGAGTCGCCCTCGCCCGCGCCCAGCGCGGCACGGAACAGGTCGGACAGGTCCAGCACCGCGCGTTCGGCCACCGCCGGATCGCGATGCAGCAGGCTGGCGATCAGGTTCATGCTGTTGAACAGGAAATGCGGGCGGATGCGCGCCTGCAGCGCGTCAGCCTGCGCGCGCGCGTTGGCCTGCACCTGCGCGGCCCAGCGATCGCTGACATAGAAGTAGCGCAGGGCCAGCGCGGCGATCAGTGCCGTGGTTGCCGCACTGCCGAGGGTGAAGCGCCAGAAGCTGATGCCGCGGGCGAAGTTGTCACCCAGTACCGCGTACAGCGCATGCACGATGCCAGCACAGATCACCGCGATCAGGGTCGCCAGCACGATCGCCGCGACAGCGCCCAGCATCTGCGGCAGCCTCGACAAAGCCTGCCGCAGCAGGCACAGGCTGGCGGTCACCGCCAGCGCCAGCCACAGCGCGAAGCCGCTGGCCGACAACAGCTCGCCGAAGGTCCAGTGGCGGCTGCCATCGGGCGCCAACGCCAGCACCACCACCACCAGCTCGGCCAGGCCGAGCATCGCCGCCAGCCGCGGCAGGCGGCACAGTTCCGGCATCCACGGCGGTGTGCTGGCGGGGGGCATGGCTCAGGCGGCGCCCAGCCGTTCCTGCAACCAGTTACCCAGCGCCTGGATCTCTTCGGCGCAGACCTGATGGGCCATCGGGTAGCTGTGCCATTCCACCTCCAGGCCCAACGCCTGCAGGGCCTGCGCGCTGTGTACGGCCACCGCCTGCGGAATCACCGGGTCGCTGCTGCCATGGGCCATGAACACCGGCACCTGCACCGCACCGTCAACGCGCTTGGCGCTCTGGGCTTCCGGCAGATAGGTGGACAGTGCGATCAGGCCAGCCAGTGGCGCGGTGCGCGACAGTGCGGCGGTGAGGATGATCGCGCCGCCCTGCGAGAAGCCGGCCAGGAAGATCTTCTCCGGCGCGATGCCGCGCTCGATCTCGCGTGCGATCAGCGCATCCAGCTGCTGCACCGATTCCTGTACGCCGGCCATGTCTGCACGCGAGCGGAAATCCATGCCGACGATGTCGTACCAGCCGCGCATCGGCACGCCGTTGTTGATCGTGATCGGCCGCACCGGTGCGTGCGGGAACACAAAGCGCAGCGCCGGCCAGTGCGGGCGCACCAGTTCCGGCACGATCGGCGCGAAGTCGTGGCCGTCGGCGCCAAGCCCGTGCAGCCAGATCACCGACCACTGCGGCGACGCGCCGGTCTCCTGTTCCACCGTTTGCAGCATGATGCGGCTCCTTCAAGTTCGAGCCGCATTATGCCGCTGGCGCAGGGCCATCAGTACAGCGGCGGTTGCTCGGCTGCTTCCCGGCGCAGCTGGGCGGCACGTACCAGCACCGGCGGCGGAATGTTCTCTTCGGGAATGTCGAGCAGGCCCAGGCGATGCAGGAAGGCCCCCGGTCCGCGCGAGGACGTCAGTGCCACTACCGGTACCGCCAGCACCATGCCGATCACCACCGGCGCCATCCACGCCGCCAGCGAGGGCGATACCACCCAGGCCAGCAGGCCCATGAAGGCACCGAACACGCCCAGCCCGCCGTAGCCGCGGATCAGGGCCATCCACGAGATGCCGCCATCGTCGCGCTGCTGTGCATCCCAGCCGGAATCACGGCCGGACAGCACTTCGGCCACGCCGCGCGACTGCACGTACATCACCACCGGCGCCATCAGCGCGGCCAGCACGGTCTCCACCAGCATCGACACGAAGGCACGGATCGCACCGCCGCAGCCGCGGCGGTCGACCGGGTCCAGCAACATCGCCAGGTAGCCCAGCACCTTGGGCAGCAGCAGCACCGCCATGGTCGCGGCGAACAGGCGTACCACCTGCTCCTCGTCCTGGGCACGCCAGTACACGCTGGGGGACAGGTGCAGCAGGGCGTTGAAGTCGATGCCTTCCTGGAACAGCGGAATGGCGATGCCGATCAGCATCAGCATCGCCCACATCGGCGCGGTGAAATAGTGGCCAATGCCGATCAGCATGTGCGTGCGGCTGATCCAGTGCAGGCCGCGGCTGCCGACCACCTTGCCGTGCTGCAGGTTGCCCTGGCACCAGCGGCGGTCGCGCACCAGCAGGTCGGTCAGCGTCGGCGGACCTTCTTCATAGCTGCCGCCCAGGTACGGCACCATGTGCGCAGCCCAGCCGCCACGCCGCATCAGCGCCGCTTCGACGAAATCGTGGCTGAGCACGTGGCCGCCGAACGGCTTGCGCCCCGGCAGCGCCGGCAGGCCGGCGTGGTCGGCGAAGGCACGGGTGCGGATGATCGCGTTGTGGCCCCAGTAGTTGCTCTCGGCGCCATGCCACCAGGCCACGCCACGGGCGATCACCGGGCCGTACACGCGCCCGCCGAACTGCTGCATGCGGGCGAACAGGGTGCGGCCGCCGATCACCGACGGCAGGGTCTGGATCAGGCCGACATCGGCGTTGTGTTCCATGCCGGCCACCAGGCGCACGATGCTGTCGCCGGTCATCAGGCTGTCGGCGTCCAGGATCAGCATCTGCGGGTAGGCGCCACCGAAGCGGCGCACCCAGTCGGCGATGTTGCCGGCCTTGCGCCCGCTGTTGTCGCCACGGCGGCGGTAGAACAGCCGCGTCTGGCCGTCCGGCACGCGGTCGCGCAGTTCGGCGAATACCTGCTCCTCGGCGCGTGCGATGTCCTCGCGCCGGGTATCGCTGAGCACGAAGAAGTCGAAGCGTTCGAGCTGGCCGGTGGCGGCCACCGACTCGTAGATCGCCTGCAGGCCCGCCAGCAGTCGACGCGGATCCTCGTTGTAGGTCGGCATCAGCAGCGCGGTGCGGCTGTGCACGGTCGGCAGCGGTTTGTCCGGGTCGATGCCGAGGCGATAGCCACGGTCGAACACGGCGGTCAGGAAGCCGGCCACGGCGCTGGCGAAGGACAGCGCGATCCAGGCGAACAGGCCGACGAACAGCACCAGCAGGCAGGCTTCCAGCACGCTGATGCCATTGGCCGACAGCACCCGCCACATCATGCGGGTGGCGATGGCGGTCATGGCCAGGGTGCCGCCGAAGATGTAGAACCGGCGCAGGCCGATCAGGCGTGGCGAGGTACGGTGCCGACGGACCTTCAGCGCGCCTTCGCGCAGGGTCTGTTCGGGCATCGGCAGCGGTGATTCGGCGGGCAGCAGCGCCCAGCCGGCGTCGAGCCGGGGCGCATCCGCGTCCGCGTGGATGGTTTGACCCCCCATCACCGCTTACTCCCCACGGTCGGCATGGCCGGCCGTCCCGGCCGGGCTGCATGCACGAAGGTTCCCGGCGCGCCTTCCCGGCGCCCGCACTTGTCCTGGCTGTGCCGGCCCTTGGCCGCACAGTCGCTGTCTGTCACTACCGGAACCCACACGATCTCCAACGGGGCGGAATCGAAAATGCGGCCCAGTCTAGGGCGCCGGATGTAAGCCGGGTGCGAAGGCCTACGCCGGGATTTATCCCCATTCAGCAAACAGCAGGCGATGGCGCGCCGAGCAGCGGGATGTCACTGCGTCACACCGGGTACTGGATCGTAACAAACGCGAACGGTTATCATTTCATTAACCAGGCAGGTCACCGTCTTCCGTACGGCCGAGACCCACCCAGCGGCGACGGTTCGAACCGCGCGCCCAACGACCCATGGAAGGGAGCTGCCTGCTGTGTGCGTGCGCCTGCTGCTTCCACCGGGTCTCCCTCCTCCGATGGAAGCCGTCATGTCCCAGCTGTTCCGTTCCCGTTCCGCGCGCCTGCCGCGCACCCGCCTGGCCAGTGCCCTGGCCACCGCCTGCCTGCTGGGCCTGCCCGGCCTTGCCGCCGCAGAGGCCAGCGCCAATGCCTCCACCAAGGATCTGGACACCGTGGTGGTCACCGCTTCGGGCAACCAGCAATGGATCAAGGATGCCCCGGCCAGCATCAGCGTGATCAGCCGCGAGGACATCGAGCGCCAGCCGGTGCACGACCTGGCCACCCTGCTCAGCCGCGTGCCCGGCGTGACCGGCGGCCTCAGCGCTGTCGGCGAGCAATCCAAGATCAAGCTGCGCGGCATGCCGTCCAACTACACGCTGGTGCTGGTGGACGGCAAGCGCATGGGCAGCTCGGCGTCGACCAACTACCGGCCGGACCTGGGCCGCCAGGATCTGAACTGGATTTCGCCCGACCAGATCGAGCGCATCGAAGTGGTGCGCGGGCCGATGTCATCGCTGTATGGCTCCGACGCCATGGGCGGTGTGATCAACATCATCACCCGGCGCATCGGCGATGAATGGAACGGCAGCGCGACGCACAGCTATACCCGCCCCGGCGACGGCAAGCGCGGTGACACCCAGCAGATCGGCGCCACCTTCTCCGGTCCGCTCGGCGAACGCTTCGGCCTGCGCATCGGTGCCAACAGCATGCGCCGCGACTCGGACCAGTCCAACGGGGGTGTCTACGGCAACGCCTATGCCGGCGAGAAGGACCGCAATGTCGACGCACTGCTGCAGTGGAAGCTCAGCGACGCGCAGGAACTGTCGCTGGAAGCCGGCCATGGCGTGCAGCAGGCCTTCATCGACGCCTCGCTGGAAAAGCAGGACGAAGGCGCCTGGGGGGCCAGCGAACTCAAGCGCAGTTCGCTGGCGCTCAACCACGATGGCAAGTGGAGCTTCGGCAATTCGAAGATCAGTGCGTACTGGACCGAGTACAAGAACGACATCGGTGCTACCGGCCGTTCCGAAGCAACCGATACGATCATCGAGGGCAGCCTGACCACGCCGTTCACCCTCGGCGTTGAACACCAGTTCGCCGTGGGCGGCCAGTGGAAGCGCCAGGAGCTGACCAACACCGACACCATCGGCCGCGCGCCGATCGACTATGCCGGCAATGCGGTCAGCGGCTCCGATCTGGAAGTGGATACCTGGGCCCTGTTCGTCGAAGACGAACTGAAGCTGCACCGCACCCTGGCGCTGACCCTGGGCGCGCGCCTGGACCACCATGAGAAGTTTGGTGGCCACGTCAGCCCGCGCGCCTACCTGGTCTGGCACCCGGCCGAACAATGGACGATCCGTGGTGGCATTTCCAAGGGCTTCCGCGCGCCCAGCCTGACCGAGAACTCCGCCACCGCCGCCACCCAGTCCGGTGGCCGTGGCTGCACCTCGCTGATCCCGCTGGGCTACACGCGCGGCGGCTGCTACATGGCCGGCAACCCGGACTTGGACCCGGAAACCAGTACCAACCGCGAGATCGGCATCAGCTTCGACAACGACCTGGTCGATGCCGGCCTGACCTACTTCCATACCGACTTCAGGAACAAGATCGAGTACGCCCCGCTGGGCAGGTTCAACGGCATCTGGTGGACGCGCATGAGCAACGTGCAGCGCGCGCGCACCAGCGGCATGGAGGGCAACCTCAATTTCCGCCTCGGCGAGCACTGGCGCTGGCGCACCTCGGCCACCTGGATGAAGGAAGCCAAGAACCTGACCACCGGCCGCAACCTGATCGACACCCCGGAATTCTCTGGCTATTCGTCGCTGGACTGGACGCCCGGCACGGTGTTTTCCAGCAGCCTGTCGGCGCAGTACACCGGCAAGCAGGCCGGCACGGCGACGACCTTCCTCAAGGCCTACACGCTGTATGACCTGACCGCGGCCTGGAACCTCAACGAGGTGCTGACCCTGCGTGGCGGTGTCAGCAACCTGGCCGACAAGAAGCTGTATGCGGAAGGCTCCACCGACTACTTCGTGGCCGGGCGCAGCTACTTCCTCAGCATGACCGCGCGGTTCTGAGCAGGAGCGGGAGCGTCCGCCGCGATCGCGCTGGCGACGGGCCAGCGCGATCGGCGGTGTTGCGGATTACTCGCTTTCCAGTGCGGCGGCGGGCGCCGCGCTCTGCGCAGCCGCCGTGCGTGCACGGTCCATCGCTACCGCCAGTTGCTGGCGTGCGAGCAGCTGTTGCGCCTGCACCACTTCAGGTGTCGGCAGGAGCACCGGTCCCGGTGCGTTTTCCGGTGTAGCAGGTGTGGTCATGCAACCTCCATGGACATCCCGCCACCGCACGGATTCAGCCGGTGCGGCAGCGGAACTGCGCACCCTATCCTAAAAACAAGGCGGATGGGTGACGGCGCGGCGCTTGGCCGCAGCAGCCGGAACAAGGCAGGCGTCACATTTTTGACGGTGGCGCTTGGATCCTGAATAGGACTTGTCCTATCATGAAAACGTTTTCTCACAGGGATGTTTTCCCCAATGAATACCACTGACCTGTCCCAGTTCAGCCCGAAGTGGCAGTTCCGCTTCGACTTCTTCCGCCAGCACGGCGCCCCCAAGAACCCCGGCTTCAAGCAGGCCTGGAAGGCGCTGTCCTTCGGTGACCGCCTGAAGATCAACCTGAACTTCTTCGCGTTGTTCTTCGGTGCCATCTACCTGCTGATTCTCGGCATGTGGCGCAAGGCGCTGGTGGTGATCGGCATCAACATCGCGCTGGCCATCGTCACCATGTTCCTTCCGGACGTCGTGGGGCGCATGCTGTTCATCGCCATGAACCTGCTCGTCGCCTCCAGCACCAACTACAGCTACTACCTGGAGAAGGTGGAAGGACGCACCAGCTGGAACCCGTTTGAAGGCATGTTCTGAGCCCTCAGAACTGCGCAGGGATGCGCGGCAAGGCTGCAACCGACGCCCGGCCCCCGCCGGGCGTCTTCGTTTCCGGGATCAGGCCGCGCGGCGGGCCATGACCTCCGGTTCGGCCTGCAGGCGGAAGCGCGAGACCGCCACCGCCAGCTGCTCGGCCTGCTCTTCCATCGCGCGTGCCGCAGCACTGGCTTCCTCCACCAGCGCGGCGTTCTGCTGGGTGGTCTCATCCATCTGCACCACGGTCTGGTTGACCTGCTCGATGCCGGCCGACTGTTCGCGCGAGGCGGCCGAGATCTCGGCCATGATCTCGTTGACCCGCCCGACCTGGCCGACGATCTCCTGCATCGTGCGGCCGGCGCCGTGCACCAGCTGCGCTCCGGCACCGACCTGGGCCACCGAAGCATCGATCAGCTCCTTGATCTCCTTCGCGGCACCCGCCGAGCGCTGCGCCAGCGCACGCACTTCGCTGGCGACCACGGCGAAGCCGCGGCCCTGCTCACCGGCCCGCGCGGCTTCCACCGCCGCGTTCAACGCCAGGATGTTGGTCTGGAACGCGATACCGTCGATCACCGAGATGATCTCGGCGATGCGCTGCGACGACGCTTCGATCTGCTCCATCGTCTGCACCACCTGGCTGACCACCTGGCCACCTTCGCTGGCAACGCCCGCTGCGGAGCCGGCCAGGGTGTTGGCCTGCAGCGCGTGGTCGGCGTTCTGGCGTACGGTGGAGGTCAACTCCTCCATCGACGCGGCCGTTTCTTCCAGGTTGGCCGCCTGCTGTTCGGTGCGGCGCGACAGGTCGCTGTTACCGGCAGCAATCTCACCCGCCGCCAGGCGGATGCTGGCCGCCGACTGCTGGATCTGCCCGACGATCCGGGTCAGCTGCTGCACGGTGCTGTTGGCATCATCGCGCATCACCGCGAACACACCGTGGAAGTCGCCCTGCATGCGCGCGCTCAGGTCGCCTGCGGCAATCGCGCGCAGCAGCGTCGACAGCTCGGCCAGGTTGTGGTCGCTCACCTCCATCATGGTGTTGAGGGTCTCCACCATGCGGCGGAAATCGTGATCGAAACGCTGGGCGTCGCCGCGTACAGCGAAGTCGCCGGCCGCTGCCGCGGCAGCCAGCTGCTGGATCTGCTCGTTGATCGCGGCCAAGTTGTGCTTGGTGGTGGCCATGGCGGCGGTGAACACCGCCTTCTCGCCCGGCAGTGCTTCCATGTCCACGCTGAGGTCACCTACGGCGTAGCGCTGCATCACCTCGACCAGGCGCTGGGTGACCGCATTGCTGGAGGCCACCAGCTGGTTGCTGTCGGCCACCATGCGGCCGTACTCGCCCGGGAACGCCGAGGCGTCCATGCGGTAGCTGAGCTCGCCGGCATCGTGGCGGCGCGCCATTTCCGCCTGCGCGGCCATCACCGCCTGCAGCTGGCCACGCATGCCCTGCATCGCCTCCAGCAAGCGGCCCACTTCATCGTTGCTGCGTGCCGGCAGCGTGCTGTCCAGCTTGCCGGCGGCCACGTCGCCCGCCACGCGCACGGCTTCGGCCAGCGGGCGTATCGCCAGGCGGCGCAGCAGCACGTAGACACCGGCGCTGAGGGTCAGCGCGGCCACCACGCCAACCAGCAGCGTCAGCCACAGCAGCTGACGGGCCTCGGCAACGATCACCGCATGCGGCATCACCACGCCCAGCGCGAAGCGCTGCGGGGCGTCGCCCACGCGCAGCGGCACGTACACGCGTACGTTGCCGGCCGCGTCCGGGGTGAAGGCTTCAAACCTGCGGTCGGCGGCAATGTCGGCCAGCATGCTGCGGGTCAATGCGTCGCTGCGCGGCTTGCCGATCTCGGCCGCATTGGCCGATGCCAGCACTACGCCCTTGGGCGAAAGCAGTTCGACGCGGCCGGCGCCCATCGGCGTCAGCGTCGCCAGATGCTTCTGCAGCGCCGCCAGCGAGAAGTCCACGGTGAACACACCGAGGAACCTGCCGTTTTCCACGATCGGCGTGCTCAACGTGCTCATCAGCACCTGCTGGCCGGCGATGTCGTAGGCGTAGGGCTCGCTGACCTTGGGCAGCTTGTCGCGGCTGGGCACCACGTACCAGTCGGCCGAACCGTCGGCGGCTTCGGTGTAGTCGGTCATGGTCGACTGCTGCGGCTTGCCGTCATGCCAGGCCCAGTAGCTCATGTAGCGGCCGCTGGCATCGTGCATCTCGGTATTGGCGAACTCGGCATCCTTGCCATCGAAGGCATCGGCCTCCCACATGGTGCTCTTGCCCAGCCATTCCGGATGGGTACGCAGCTGCTCACCGAGCACGGCCGCCAGGCTGGCGCGATCAGGCACGTCACCCCGCGCACGCTGGGCCAGCACGGCTTCAACCATCGCATCGTTGCTGGCGAACGCCGTGCCCAGGTCGGCGGCGACCTGGCGCGCTTCGGCATTGGCCTCGCTGGTCATGGTCTGGCGCGAGGCATCGATCAGGCTGGCGCTGGCCTGGCGATAGATCAGGAACGCCGTCAGGCCGAAGCACAGCAGCGCGATGGTAGCGGTGCCCAGCATCAGCTTGTGGGCGATGCTGCCCGGACGGCGGGCAGCGGCGGAACGGGAAGAAGGCATGGAGGGGTCCGCAAGGCAGTTCAGGACGACCGGCACCGCGAGGGCACCGCGCAGGTGCGCGATCCGTCGCGCAGGCCACCGGCCGCCGGGACCCGCCCGGCGCTGGAAGCGCACCGGGTTAGCGGCCGCCTGCCAACGAGGTTGAGGCGACCGCCCTACACATTCCTGAATGCACTCAGGGACGGGACAGGAACCCGCCCCGGCGTCCCCTATTCGGCCACCCGATCCTTGATCCACTCCGCGCGTGGCAACACCTCGATGCTGCCTGCGGCGTACTGCTGCAGCACGGCGTCCGGCCCGAAACGCGGCTGCCACCCCAGCTCCCTGCGGATGCGGGCGCTGTCGTAGACGCGGTCAACGCTCAGCGGCAACGGCCAGCCGCGGCGCTCGAACTCGGCCAGCAGCTGCGGCACGCGCCGGGCCAGTACGTTGCGCGGCTGGGTGGCAAGTTCCAGGCAATCCTCGCGCCGGAACGGGGTTGCCGCGCAGGCGATGTAGCGGGCGAAGGCTGGCCCCTCGTCCAGCAGCAGCGCGGCATGGGCACTGGCCACGTCACGGGCGTCGATCCCACGATGCAACCGGAACATCGCCATCCGTTCCGGCGGTTCCGGGAAGCAGCGCCCCATCCGCAGCACGCGCACGCCGAAGTCCGGTGCGGCCGCAGCTTCAGCCAGGGCCTCGGCCTGCAGCTTGCTGCGGTGGTAGATCGTTCGCGGCAACGGCTCGGTATCCTCATCGATCCAGCGGCATCCTCCTGCCACCACTGCGTGGCCGTACAGCGCAGTGGTACTGGTCAGCACGAACCGCCGTGCACCTGCCTCTCGCGCCGCCTGCAGCAGGTGCGCAGTGGCGTCCACGTTGATCTGCTGGAACACCGCATCCGGTACCAGGCCAACGTGCGGGGCATGCAGGGCCGCGGTATGGATGACCGCGTCGACACCCTGCACCGCGCGCACGACGGCTTGATGATCGGTGACATCGGCAATGATGCGCGTGGTGGCAAACGGGCTGCGATCCAGGCCCACCACTTCATGGGCAGCCGCCAACGCACCGAAGATCGCGCGCCCGATCCGCCCGGAACTGCCGGTCAACAGAATCTTCATTGAGTCCATTCACTCGAAGCGCCCGGGAACTACCGGGATGCCTCGATTCTAGGCATGCGACAACGCATCTGCGATAGCGCGAACGTACAACTGTGCGTTCATCTTGACGACTTCGGCGGCGCCAGCAGTTGACGCGCGATGAACAGCGGGTCGTCACCGCCTGCAACGTCAGGCACGACACCGGTCCGTTCCCAGTTGCCGCCCGTGCGCAGATTGATCGGTTGCCGGTCCGGAATGCTGATCTGATAGCCATCGGGCAGCAGCACAGGATCATCGAACATATGTGCGGCGCCACCACTGCGACCGCCGACGATGCGCGCACGTCCCTGGGCCTGCAGCGAATACGCCACGAACTCGGCCGCCGAGCCCGTGCGGCGGTCGACCAGTATCACCAGCGGCTTCAGGTACAGCGGAAGGCTTGCTGGCGGCAGTGGTACCGGAGTACGCCGGCCACGTTGCTCCAGCACCTGCACCGCGGTGACACCCGACTCCAAGAGGGTACGCACCAGCAGGTCCGCGCTGCCATCATCTCCGCCCCCGTTCTGGCGCAGATCCAGCACCAGGCCCTGGGTATCGGCCAGCAGGGTGAACGCTGCCACCAGCCTGGGCCGTGCCAGATCGAGCGGATAGAAGGTGCTCAGCCGCAGGTAACCGATGTTGCCTTCCAGCACCCGCACCTCGCGCACGCCCGCACCATTGCTGCGTGCATCCGCACGCCAGGCCATCAGCCAGTCGTCCTGGCCGGCGCTGGCATCCACCCGCTCGACATGGAAGTGGCCGTCGAACACGTCCAGATCCTGGTTCAGGCGCGCACTGAAGCCCTTGGGGTCCGTGCAGCTGTCCACATAGCGCTGCTGCCTCGACCAGTCACGCAGTGCATCGGCGATGCGCGCGCCTTCGGCCACGTCCAGGTAGTGCGCCTCTATTGCCGTAGCCGCCGCCTGCAGCACTGTGTCCTGGGCCGGGCAGGACGCCGCCAGCAGCGCGCCCAGCATCCACGAAACCGCCATGACCGCCCCCGCGTTGATGATATATAAGCACTTATATATCATTACGGCCATGGATCTCCAACATGCCAGCCTGGGCACCCTGTTGCGCGCCCTGCTCGATCAGCTCGACCCGGCGGTCGAGCAGGCCTATCGCGACCTGCAACTGGACTACCGGCCGCGCTACACCCCGGTGCTGCGCACGCTGATGGCGCAGGGCCCCTGCCGCATCAAGGACCTGGCGCTGGCCTGCGGGCTCAGCCATTCGGCGCTCAGCCAGACGGTAGCTGCGATGGTGCGCGATGGCTGGCTGCACGCCGTCATCGGCGAAGACAGCCGTGAGCGCATCCTGCAGCTGAGCCCGCACGCACTGCAGGCACTGCCGGCGCTGCAGGCGCAATGGCAGGCCACCGCACGCGCCGCACGCAGCCTCGATGCGGATCTCGGCCAGTCGTTGGAGCAGGTGCTGCGCGAGGCACTGCAGGTTCTGGAGCAGCGGCCATTCGCGCAACGCCTGCGCGACGCCCGCCGGCGCTGACACTGCGCCGGTGCCTCACCTCTTCGCCGACGGCATCTCCCGCTGCGTTCGCCGGTAAGGCCACGCCATCAACCGCGTGCGCACGTGGCGTGAAGGCCATGGCGAGGATGGCGACCTGGACTTAGCACATGATGGCCAAGCATGGGCGCTGCCGTTGACGACGGCGCCGACCCTGCAGCAGGAGAGTCCCATGACCGACCAGAATCACCGCTCCAACCGGGGCTTCGCCTCGATGGACCAGGACAAACAGCGCGCGATCGCCGCCAAGGGCGGGCGCGCGGCGCACGCCTCCGGCAACGCGCACGAGTTCAGCCCCGACGAAGCGCGTGCTGCAGGCCGCAAGGGCGGCGAAGCGATCAGCCGCGACCGGCAGCACATGGCCGCAATCGGACGCGAAGGCGGGCACGCACGCCACGCCAATGCACGCCAGCAACAGCAGCAGATCGAGCACGGTGCAGAGGATCCACACCCCCAGCAGCGGTGAACCCCGCACGATCAGGCCGGGGCACGCTGCCGATACAGCCCAAGCGCCACAAGCAGGGCCAGCGCACCCGCAGCCGCCATCGCCCAACCGAACCCGCTGGCCATCGCACTGCGGTACCAGGCCAGCACCTGCGGCGTGGTGTGCATCGAGCCGGGGTGCAGGATCAGTTCACGCGCCTGCGCAACAAGCCGCTGCTGACCTGCGGCCTGCGCGGAAGCGGTGAACTGCTGTACGGCACGCTGGCCCATCAGGCTGCCCAGCAACGCGATGCCCAGGCTCATGCCTGCCTGGCGCAGCGCGTTCATCGTGGCTGAGGCAATACCCGCGCGTTCGGCCGGTGCGTTGTTCATGATTGCCATGCCGGTCGCTGGCACTGCCAGCCCCATTCCGATGCCAAGCAGCATCAGCACGGCACCGGCATAAGCGCGCGACGTAGCCGGTTCGAACGTGGCCATCACGCACAGCGCCCCCCCGGCCAGGGCGTAGCCCATCACCAGCGCGGCGTGCAGGCCGAGGTGGGCGACCAGACGACCGAACAGCAGCGAGACGACACCCATCAACAGGAACTGAGGAGCCAGCTGTGCGCCCGCCGCCGCGGCGCTGTGGCCCTGTGCCTGCTGGAAGAACAGCGACAGGAAGAACAGGCTCGCATAGGCGGTGAAGCCCAGTACGAAAGAGGCCAGGTTGAGCATGCCGAAGCGGCGGTCGGCAAACAGGTCCAGCGGCAGCAGTGGGCGTGCTACCCGCCGTTCGACGATGCCGAACAGGATCAGCCCGGCAGTTGCGGCGCCCAGCGCCAGAAGCGTCACCCGGGACAGCAGGCCATGCTCGCCGATCGCGATCAGGCCATAGCACAGCGCGCCCAGCGCGACGATGCTGAGCAGCTGCCCGGCCGGATCCAGCGCGGCGTGCTGCGGGTGGCGTCGCTCGGCAATGCCCCAGGCGCCAAGCACAAGCGCCAGCAGCCCCAAGGGCAGGTTGATCAGAAAAATGCTGGGCCAACCGGCGCGCTGCACCAGTGCACCGCCCAGCAACGGGCCGAGCACCAGTGCCAACGCGCTGAAGGCGGACCAGCCACCGATAACGCGCGCACGCTGGCCTGGATCGGGAAATGCGTGACTCAGGATCGGCATCGCACTGGGAATCAACAGCGCGCCTGCCACGCCCTGCACCGCGCGGCCGGCGACCAGGGTCGAAAGGTCCTTGGCGCAGGCGCACAGCAGCGAGCCCAGGGTGAAGGTGGCGACGCTCAGCAGCCACATCCGCCGATGACCATAGCGATCCCCCAACGGACCGGCTGACAGCATCAGCGCCGACAGTGCGATCGCATAGGCGTTGATCACCCACTGCAGGCCTGCCATGTCGGTCCGTAGCGCCTGCTGCAGGGTTGGCAGAGCCACGTTGACGATGCTGATGTCCAGCGAAGCGAGGAACGTACCGAGGTAGGCCGCCATCACCAGGGCGGGCCGTTGGAGGCGTTTCATGCGTGGATCCCGGGGGAGGATGTGCGCGCATCCTAGCGACTGACTGACCGACGGTCAGTCAATACGAAGAGGCCGCTAGAATGGCGGCCGTCACACCCTCATATCGCCCACCATGCAGACCCCAGCTGTCGCCAGGCCTCGCACCAAGCCCGCCGAAACCCGCCGGGAGGAACTGATGGACGCCGCGCAGGCGTTGTTCCTGTCGAAGGGTGTGGACGCCACCACCATCAGCGACATCGTCGCCGCGGCCGACGTGGCCAAGGGCACCTTCTATACCTATTTCGCCTCCCGCACCGAGATCCTGCAGGCGCTGGCGCAGCGCTACACGCAGCAGTTCATTGGCGAGGTCGAGCGGGCCGTGCAGCAGCACCCTGCCGGTGATGGCGCAGCGCGCCTCCGCGCCTGGATCCGCGCCAACGTCGAGATCTACGTGCGCACCCACGCGTTGCATGACGTGGTGTACGCCAACCATCACCACCACCAGCGCGGCAACGCCGAGCGCAATGCGATCCAGCAGCAACTGCTGGGCATCCTCGAAACGGGCAACGCAGCCGGACTGTGGCAACTGCCTGCTCCACAGGTCACCGCCTCGTTGATCTATGCCGGCGTGCATGGCGCCACCGACGACCTGATCGCCACACCGGCACAGGATGCCAATGCCTTCATTGCCGCCGTGGAAGTAGATTGCCTGCGCATGGTCGGCGTTCCGGCAGCTCCGACGCGCGGCGGCAGTCGCCGCTGAAGCAGCGCTCCCCGCTCAGGTGTGGGCGAGAATGTTCAACAGCCGCCCGAACGGGTCGCGGACGAAGAAGCGACGCACGCCCCAGGGCTCGTCGGCCGGGCCATACTCCAGCGGGATGCCGGCCGCGTGCATGCGCTCCAGCACCTGCTGCAGGTCGTCCACTTCGATCGACAGGTCGGGCACCGCAGTACCGGAACCCCCTTCGCTGGCAAAGCTCACCTGCGCCAGCGCACTGCCCTGCCCGCCATGGGTGACGATCCACCCATGATCCATCACCACCGGCATGCCCAGCAGCCCGCCATAGAACGCTGCGGCACGCGCCGGGTCAGGCGTGGCGATGTTGGCGACAATACGTTTGACGGCCATGCGCAGCGGCTCCGATGCGATTCCCCATCCTCGCCGCTGCGTGCATGGCCCGCAAGCGGGCTCAGGCCAGACGCCCGCATCGCCAACCGAGGCGATCGCTGAAACAGAAGAGCCCCGTCGATGAC
The DNA here is from genome assembly GCF_039555535.1 of Stenotrophomonas maltophilia. Classification (NCBI taxonomy): domain Bacteria; kingdom Pseudomonadati; phylum Pseudomonadota; class Gammaproteobacteria; order Lysobacterales; family Lysobacteraceae; genus Stenotrophomonas; species Stenotrophomonas maltophilia. The sequence continues at coordinate 4,255,160 of NZ_CP154630.1, forward strand.
GGGGCTCCACGTACGGCTCAAACGGCGCGACTCACACGCCCATGCACAGATCGACCACGCAGGTGTTGTACGCCTGCTGGCATTCACCGGCATCGGCACCACTGGCCAGGCACATCTGATACGCCCGCCAGCAGGGCTGGTCGCAGGGCTCGACCGGCCCAGCCACTGCCACCGAACCGGTACACGCCAACGCGAGTACCGCCACTGCGATCACCTTCCTGATAACACGCATCGCCATCACTCCTTGATAAGCCTGGTGAGCCCAGGCCGGACCACGTTAGCGAGGACATGGGGAGGCGGAGTGAAGCCCTCTGTCACGCATACTTAACCCGTTCACAATTTTCCTTTCACATTCATGGGGGATATCGCCACAGATTGGCGTTAACGGCCTTGTTGTCCGTCCATCAAGGAAGTTGCCCGATGAATCACCCGCTGCACGGCCGTTCGTCCCACTCCCGCTCCCCGCTGCACAGCCGCCTCGCCCTGGCGGTGTCCAGCGCTCTGTTGCTTGCAGCCGCATCGCCCGTCATGGCCAGCGAAGCGCTCGACGCATGGCAGCAGCAGCGCCAGCTGCAGGCGGCCTGGGCACAGCCCGCCGTCAGCGCGCCTGCAGCACCGACGGCCACCACGCCAGCCGCAACCGGCACCGCCCTGCTCGGCAATCCGGGCGATGCCGCCAGCTGGCGCAGCGATGAGTTCAACGCCGACTGGGGACTGGGTGCGATGGGCGCCGACTACGCGTATGCCCGCGGCCTGACCGGCAAGGGCGTGCGCCTGGCGCTGTTCGACACCGGCTCGGCACTGGCTCACCCCGAATTCGCCGGCCGCAACACCTCCAGCATCACCATCGGCCCGAACTGTGCGTCACCGGGAACCGTCGGCGGTACCGGCGCGTGCAGCCAGACACAGGGGGATCAACCGGGTATCAACTACTACACGCTCGGCGCGGGCGTGCCTGCTTCCCTGCAGGCCAACATCATTGCCGCAGGCCGTGAATGGGGTTTCCGCTATGCCGATCACGGCACGCATGTCCTCGGAACCATTGGCGCCAATCGCAATGGCACGGGGATGCACGGCGTCGCCTTCGGTGCCGATCTGACGACCGCCCGTGTATTTGGTGACACTTACTACGAGTGGAGGCGCCAGGCGAGCGGAGGCTACCTGCCTGAAGCCGTGGAACGGACGGACCCCGACGACGCAGCCACGCTGGACATGTACGCACAGCTGCAGGCACAGGGCGTGCGTGCCATCAATCACAGCTGGGGCATCTCCACCCGGAACATGACCGTTGCCGCGCTGGATGCCCAGTACGCACGCATCGGCGCCGGCTACGACGTATACGGAAGCATCTACAAGGACAGTGCGAACGCCGCTGCTTCGCAGTTGATCCAGGTCTGGTCGGCCGGCAATGGCAGCGGCGCCGTTGCCGGCATCACCGCGGCGTTGCCGCGCTGGAAGCCGGAGATCGAGCCCTACTGGCTGGCCGTCGCCAACGTTCGCCAGCCCAATGCAGCCAATGGCGAAACCGACTACGTGATCAACGCAGGCTCGAGCATCTGCGGCGCTGCAGCCAACTGGTGCATTTCCGCGCCCGGCACGGCAATCCTGAGCACCATCGTTTCCGGTGACATCCGGGGACGTCTGGAGAAGACCGCAGACTACGTCCGTCTTCTCATCGACAGCCAGAATCCCACGTACGACTACGGCCAGAAGACCGGTACTTCCATGGCCGCCCCCCATATCACCGGTGCACTCGGCCTGTTGATCGAGCGCTTCCCCTACCTGAACAACGCCCAGGTGCGCGACGTCCTGCTGACCACCGCGCGCGATCTGGGTGCCGCAGGCGTCGACCCGATCTATGGCTGGGGCATGGTTGACCTGCGCAGGGCCATCGAGGGCTATGGCTCGCTGCGCGTGGATACCAGCGTGGTGATGAACCAGAAGGCCGGTGGCCTGAAGGTGTGGGAAGGCGATGCCTGGGACGACTGGACCAATGACATCGGCGGCCCCGGCAGGCTGACCAAATCCGGTATCGGTTGGCTGCGCCTGAGCGGCAACAACAGCTTCAACGGCACGTTGCTGCGCGAGGGTACGCTGGAGCTGAACGGCACCAACACCCTCACCTCCGCGGTCGAGGTGCAGGCCGGGCAATTCCTGCTCAACGGCAGCCTGGTCGCCACCGCACTCATCACCACGGGTGGCGTCAGCACAGTCAGCGCCGGCGGCGTGCTGAAGGACGGCAACCTGACCGTCAACGGCGGCGTGGTGTCCTTCAACGGCATGCAGACCGGCGGCACCACCACGGTCGGCAGCAACGGCCTGCTGAAGGGTATCGGCACGTTGGGCAGCACCCGGGTGGACGGCACCATCGCCCCCGGCAATTCGATCGGCACGCTGACCGTCAACGGCAACTACGTGCAGGGCCCGACCGGCGTCTACGCCGCCGAACTCGCGCCTGGCGGGCGCAGCGACAAGTTGCATGTGACCGGTACCGCCACCCTCGGCGGCACCCTGGTCGCGTTGCCGGAACCGGGCATCTACTATCTCGGCGAGCAGTTCAACTTCATCCGCGCCGACGGTGGCATCAACGGCCAGTTCGCGAAAACCGACTTCAGCGCGTTCTCGCCGTTCCTGAAGTTCAGCCTCGCCTACGGTACCAATGGCACCCGCATCGACGTGGCGCGTGGCGCCACGCTGGCCAGTGCAGCCACCACGCCGAACCAGCGCGCGGTAGCGACGGCCGCCGATCTTCTGGCAATCAGCCAGGGCCTGCCCAAGCCGCTGACCCAGCTGTTCCCGCAGCAGGTTGGCGGCGTGCTCGACGGCCTCAGCGGCGAACTGCACGCAGCTACGCCGCTCGCACTGGTGGAAGGCAGCCGCTACGTACGCGATGCTGCGCTGTCGCGCGGTGCAGGGGCAGTCGCGCCGGGCGCCGATGCGGGCGACGCCACCGGCGCCTGGGTGCAGGCTCTGGGCGGCAACAGCAAGCTGGACGGCAACAGCAACACCGCCCGCACCGAAGCCAACAGCAACGGCCTGCTGGTCGGTATCGACCGCGAGTTCTCCGGCTGGCAGGTCGGCGTGCTGGCTGGCACCGGCCGCACCGACGTCAAGCAGCAGGCCCGTCGTGCCAAGTCGAAGATCGACAACACCCACTTCGGTGCATATGCCAGTCACAACTGGGGCGGCTTCGGCCTGCGTGGCGGCGTCGCCTGGAGCAAGCACAAGGTGAAGAGCACCCGCGATGTCGACTTCGCAGGGTTCAGCGACAGCCTGAGCGCACGCTACAACGCGCATACCCGCCAGGCCTTCATCGAAGCCGGCTACCGCTTTGGTGACCCGGAGGCCGGGCTGGAACCTTACCTGCAGGTCGCCCGCGTGGAGGTGGACCTGAAGCAGATCAACGAGCGCGGTGGTGCAGCCGCCCTGCACGGCAAGGTGGACGACACCAGCACCACGATCGCCACCGCTGGCCTGCGCTTCGACAAGGGCCTGAAGGCATCGTTCCAGAAGGACAGCTGGCTGCACCTGCGTGGTGGCGTGGGCTATCGCCGCGCCTCGGGCGACCGCAGCCAGCTGGGCAACCTTGCCTTCGCCAACAACAGCACCGCGTTCGCGGTCGAAGGCGCGCCGATTGCCGACAGCGCCGTGGTGGCCGAGCTGGGGTTGTCGGCGTGGCTGACCCCGCGCCAGCAGCTGGAGCTGGGTTACAGCGGCCAGTACGGCAGTGAAAGCCGCGACCACAGCGCCAACATGCGCTGGTCGGTTCGCTTCTAGACGCGTGTTCTCTTGACGGTTTGGGGCGGCCTTGCGGCCGCCCCTTTTTTTTCAGGTTCCGCCCTGATCGATCAAGCGGCCTTCATCGCATGCTTGCGTGCCCGCATGACGTTGTGGCACTCCTGCACATCCGGCATCAGCTGGGTCACTTCCTGGCGTACCGCCGGCGGCAGATCGTTGTCCTGCAGCACATCCTTGAACGCGCCCAGCAGGCGGTCTTCGGACTCTTCCAGTTCGGCCACGTAGCCATAGTTGGTATCACCAAACGCGGCGCGCACCTTGCCGTAGAACTGCTGCATCGAACCGACCATGGTGCCATGTTCGGCCGGCTTGCCACCGCTGGCGGCCACCGAACCACTCAGTGCCGCGACGATGCGGCCCTTGACGCCGGCGATGCGGGTGAACAAGGCCGACAGCTCGGCATCCTTCACCTTGGTGGCCGCTTCTTCATAGAACGACTTGCCGTCACGAGCGATCTCGATCAGGTCGTTGAGGCGATGTTCGATGGTGGACTGGGTGCTCATGGCGTTGCTCCTGTGTGATCGATGTGCGGGGGAGAAAAGCAGCATCACGACGCTGCCTGTGGGAACACTGTGGACACCTCGGCGTGGTTCGCAGGTGAGTACCGGTTGATGCGCACGTCACTTCACCCAACCCGCACTGACTGCCTCACGCCGCAGCGTTTGGCCGTTCACATCGAACAGCCTTCGCCTGCATCACCACGGCACGAAGAGGATGATCAGCACGATCACCAGTACAGCGGCGAGCACTCCCATCAGTACGTTTCGCTGGCGCCAGCTGGGCGTGGGTTTGCCTGGAGTATTCATGTCTGCCTACCTCTCTGCACGGATGACCCCGGCAGCCTGATGGATGTGCGACAGCGAGTACGTGCAGAGTCCGTGCAGGCGACGTATACATCGATATCGACGATGTCGATTCTGGGACCGTCATTCGTCGAATCAGGACGAGGCAGGCCCGTCGGCCTGCAGGAGCGCCCCGATCTCCCCCATCCTCACCGCCTTCGCCACCTCCCCCGACCGCGGCCAGGGCCTGCCCCGTGACATGCGCGTGCGCTGGGCACTGGAGGAGCTGGGCGTGCCCTACGACGTGCAGCTGCTCACCTTCGCCGAAATGAAGCAACCTGCCCACCTGGCGCGGAATCCATTCGGGCAGATTCCTACCTGGCAGGACGGCGACCAGGTCCTGTTCGAGTCCGGCGCAATCGCCGTGCACCTGGCCGAGCTACACCCTGGCCTGCTGCCGCGCGATCCGGATGCTCGCATGCGCGCGATCATGTGGGTGTTCGCTGCGTTGAACACAGTCGAGCCGCCCATCGTCGAGCGCTCGATGGCCTGGGTTCTGGAGCGCGAACAGCCCTGGTATGCGCAGCGATTGGTGATGCTGGACGAGCGCGTGCGGATGCGTCTCTCACAGCTGTCCGCATGGTTGGGCGCGGCGGCGTGGGTTGACGGCGAGTTCGGCGTGGGCGACCTGATGATGGTCTCGGTGCTGTTGCGCCTGAAGAGCAGTGGTCTGCTCGATGAGTACCCGCTGCTGGTTGCCTATGTGGCACGGGCGACGCAGCGTCCCGCCTATCAGCGCGCGTTCGCGGCGCAGTTGGCGGTATTCCAGAACGGGTAGCTCCACGCCACGCGTGGAAACACTCAGGGCAACCTGCGCCGGCAGGCGGCCTGTACCAGCATCAGCTGCGCCACCAGGATCAGCATCGCGCAGCCTGACAGCAGCCACGGATCGATGTACCACTGCGCGTTGAAGCTGAAATCACCAGCGGAAATGCGCTTCCAGCCGTTGAAGTGCTGCATTGCCGCGACCACGAACGCGAAGCCACCACTGGCGAATGCAAGCCAGGGCACGACGATGCCGCCCGGCCGCGCGAACAATGTCAGCACGCCCAGCACACCGATGACAGTGCGTTGTACGCGGCAGTACGGGCAGACATAGGCCATCCCGCTCCATTCCACCGCCCAGGCCAACAGGCTGACCAGCACGGCCGCGCCTGCGGCGGTGTACAGGACTTTCGGCGTGATCGTCATGCCACCCTCGTTTGCCATCCCGCACTCCTTCGTTCAAAGACCCGGGCAGCGTAGCAGCGCCGCAGCCTCATCCCTTCTTGATGACGGTCCGCTTGCCGAGGGTGCTGGTCTTGCCAGCAGTCGGCCTGGCCAAGCCAGGAATCAGGAAATCGGTGGCCTTGTGGCCCATCGACACCTTGGACGCCAACCAGCGCGGCATGCGCCCGCGACCGGTCCAGGTCAGGCGCTTGTATTCCGGGTCGCGATACTTGGGCGCGACTTTGCCGGATTTGCGGCGGGCGGGCTTGCGCGCGGGCGCAGGTGTTTCCGAGGCTTCACCACCGAAGAGTTCTTCGAGGGTGTAACCAGCTTCGGCCGCAGCGGACTTCAACATCCGCCGCACCGCGCTGGCCGGGCGGCGGCTGGAAATGAGCTGTTTCCGCTGTTCAGCGGCAACCACCAAGGCGCCCAGCTCCCGAAGGCTGAGCGATTCAATATCGATCGTCATGGTGGAAAGGTCTCCTGCGGGCGGCCAGCTGTCAAGGCGCCTTGCCCGCTACGTAGACACGGGCTTCACTGCCGGTGGGCTCCGATCGCCTTCGCCAGCCATCTCCGAGGAAACCGACGTGAGCCACTCATCGCATTCGCTCGCCTACCTGCTTGCGCGCATCCTGCTGATGGCGCTGTTCCTGGTATCCGGCATCGGCAAGCTCGGCGACCTCAACGGTACCCAGGGCTACATGGAAGCCATGGGGGTACCCGGCATCCTGCTGTGGCCCACCATCGCCTTCGAGATCGGCAGCGGCCTGTGCATCCTGCTGGGCTTCCAGACCCGGCTGGTGTCGGTCGTGCTGGCAGGTTTCAGCGTGGTCACCGCTTTCATCTTCCACCACAACTTCGCCGATCAGACCCAGCAGATCATGTTCCTGAAGAATCTGGGGTTGGCCGGTGGGTTCCTGCTGCTGGCCTGCACCGGGGCCGGGCGCTACAGCATCGATGGGCGCGGGCGGCGCGGATGAGCACGCGGCATGCCGCCATCACCCCTGGCTCACGGGCTGGACGCGCTGCAGACGCAGGTTGCGCCATGTCGGCGGGGAGCTGCGGAAATCCACCGCTTCGCCATCGCTGGTGAACAGCAGGCCTGGCTCCACTTCAGTGACCAGGCGGATGCCATCGATGTACAGCCAGCCCTGTCGCTGCTCCAGCACCACGGACATCGACGGTTTCCCCCATTGGTCGATGCGATAGCGCCCCAGCCAGGGTTGCCAATGGGGCGCGTGCGGCCCGGTGGACCCATCGATGGGATCGTTCTGGTCCAGGCCATCCTCGCCGTTCGTACATTCCAGGTGCGCCGGCAGCATCTCCGTCGCCGCATGGTAACGGTACGTCGCAACCTCTCCGTCGGTGTCCACGGTGAACAGCTGATCGCCGTCGAGGGCCGCAAAACGGCTGCCCAGAGCTTGCGCCCCACGATGCAGTTGCAGTTCACCGCTTCCGGCAATCACGATCTTCGCCTTGCCGCTGCGCCCGATCCAGTTTCCCGCCATCTGCTGCATCTGGTCCTGGTTCAACCTGATCGGCGCCAGGCTTGACAGGGGCACACGCGGCTGACGGGGCCCGAAACGCGCCGACAACAGCTGATCGAGCAGATGCTCGCCGATGCCGTACCCCGCAGACGTCGCGCGATTGAACATCGCGGCAAATCCAGCGTTTGCCTGCCTGCAGTAGGTGAACACGCACCCGAATCCGAAGCCCCCGCCGCGGTGGTGCAGCAGCCGCACCGGTGTACTGCCGTAGAGGCGTTCGCTGCGCATGACACCGAGCCCGTAGTCACCGCCCAGGCCGAAACCATGCATCTCGTCCCAGAAACGGGGCTCAAGCAGCTGCTGCGCACCGGCTTGGCCGCCACCGAGCAGGAAGCCAAGATACTTCGCCATGTCGGCGGCACTGGTCCAGACGCCTCCCGACACCACCAGCGGCGTCACCGGCGGTACCTGCGCATGGCCTTCCTGGGTTCCCAGTGCCCGCCCCTTGCTTGCCAGGTAGATCGAGGCATCGGCCGTACTGTCGTGCATTCCCAGCGGCTCGAAGATCCGGCGCTGCAGCCAGGCCGGATAGCTGATGCCCGCAACCTGCTCAAGGACATGACCGGCAAGGTCGAAGCCCAGGTTGGAGTAGCGATAGCGCGTACCCACCGGAAAGCGCAGCCATGTCTGCGAGATGCTGCGGACGTGCGCATCAAAGCCCGGCGACGCCGGTTCGTAGTTGTTGCCCAGGGGCGCCTCGTGCGTGAATCCCGCGCGATTGGCAAGCAGCAGGCGCAGGCTGATGCGCTCCTGTGGACCATGCTCGAAGCGGCTGCTCACCGTGAACGACGGCAGATAGCGGGTAATGGGCGCGTCCAGATCAAGGATGCCGTCCTGCACGGCCAACAGCACCGCCACCGCCGCGAAATTCTTCGAGGTGGACTGGATGCTGAACATCGTGCTGGCGTCTACGGGCACGCTGCCCTGGCCTGATGCGTGACCGAAGCCTTCAGTCCAGCGCACCTGCCCGCCTTCGACCAGGCAGACGGCAGCGGCACCGATGCCGCTGCCTTGCATGGCGGAGCGGATCACGCCGCGCTCCGCGTCGATCAGGCTCGCGGTGGTGACGCTTGGCCGCGCCAGGGTAGCAACACCGGTAGGCATGAGCGCGGCCGCAGGAACAGCCGCGGCATTGGCCAGGAAGGTGCGACGGCTGAGCGTACCAGGCATCAGATCACTCCACTTCAGGATGCCGCCATCTTCCCGCCAGCAGAAATAGCAGGGCATGTGTCATTCGGCATAGAGTGCGGTGATCGATGGTGCTGCACCTTCGCCGGCTGCGCAGGCCTCAGCCCGGAGGGTCCGGCAAGCGGATTCCCTGCGCCAAAACAAAGGCGCGGGACTCGCTCCAATAGGCCTGTGGCGGTTCCCGCAGCTCTGGTCGCGCCCAGTAGTCGTTGCCATGCAATGCGCTCATCACATGGCACCAGCCGTCACGCGGATCGTGAACCTGAAATCGCCCGCGATGATGGCGCGGATGATACGCGTAGTAGCCAAGCGCCTCCTGGCGCGCTTCATCCGGCCAACGACCCGCCTGATGGACCAGCGTCCATGCACGCATGTGGCGCGCATGCGCGAGCGCGCCAAGGTACTCGTCCTCATCCAGCAGTGGGACCCGCTCACTGCGGGCCAGGCACAGTGCGTCCGATTCGGCTTCGTAGCCCAGCGACGGCTCCGCCAGTTCCGGGTGCTGCTGCCAATACCCTTCGCCCTTCACGTGCAGCATCGCCCAGTGCCAGGGCTCGTCGTGGAAGATCAGCGCGTGTTCGTATTCGCGGCCGGGGCTATGGTCGGGATAGCGCTTCCGTGCCTGTTCGAGCGCCTGCGCCTCGGGCACCTGGCCATAGTGGACCAAGCACCAGGCAAACAGGTGCCGGCAGTCTTCGATTTCGGTGGTGAAGTCTTCCACCGGGGTATCGTTGCTGGCCATGGTCGATCCCTGTGTGCGGATCAGATGGTACCGACGCTGCAGGTCGCGGGGGTGAGCGATGAGGCCTGCGTGTTCGCACCAGCATGAGTTGTCCGCCCATGCCAACCATAAGCTGTCCGCTACTCAGGTGAAGCAGAGGGTCTCAATGCGCTTTCGAGCCAGGTAGCCACGTCGTCCCGCCCAGCAAACCAAGCGTGCCGTCCTTCCAGAATGAACATTTCGATTGAATCCTTCGCTTATTTCCGGCTGGTACACGCCCTTGGAATTGCTCCGTCCAGATCTTGCATGATCACAATAATGTTATAACGTCACTTCGCGGTTTGCAACGGATCCATCGCTGAGCCGCAGCGCTAAAGCCTCTTGTACACATGTACCATCACCGTCAACCTGAACATGGATGTATGTGAATGAGTGGGAATAAGTTTGATGCTGAACCTCAAAGCATGAGCGAAGCACGGAAGTCGGTCGAGCGAGAGCGGGCCAAACTCCACAGTGCACTCAATCGGCAAAACAGGACTCATCGGCTGTACCAAGCTGTCACCTTAACCGCGTTTGCAGCGGTGGTCGTGAGTACTTTGGTCGCTACGTATTCCGAAATCATCAAAGAGAACATCGGATTTCTCGACTGGCTTCGATCTGCTTCGCCAGCCAGCCTGGCCGCAGCAATTACTGCCTCGGCCACCGCGCTTGTTGGCGCCGTGTTCGCCGCTTACACGCGCCTAGACGCCTCCTCGCAGGAACAGACTCAGCGAGCCGTCTTGAGTAGAGTTTCGCTCTCTCGTTACGAGGATGATTCATTCGGCTCACCTGATGCTGCAGGTCAGGATTCATTTGCTACTCCAGGGCGGAATTCGCCTTCTACCGTTGCAAGCCGGGGTCCGACTCATGATGAGATTTCTGAAATAGCGAGTCGAGTGACAACGGAGTTGGCATCTCGTTCTACCGAAGCGGACTCGCTTAAAAAAATACGTACGCTCTATGAAACGGCGCAAGAACGGCTGAATGCAGCAATCACTGCTCTCAATGAGCGCGCGCTCCTTAACCTGCTCATTGGCAGTGTCGTCACCGTCGCTGCGGCATTCACGCTGATCTATATCGTAGTGTCTGACCCTTTAAGAGAGGTAATACTTGTCACAGGGGCCGCTCGAACCCTGAGCTGGACTTCGTTAGCAGCTCATTACGTTCCCCGCCTAAGCATCGTGATTTTTCTAGAGGTCTTCGCATTCTTTTTCCTGCGGCTCTACCGGAACACTTTGGCCGAGGTACGCCTTTATCAAATCGACTTAACCAGGGTAAGTACACAAGCTGTGGCCGTCGAGCTTGTGTTTACGTCTGGTGAAGGCGCCCAACGAGCCGCCACGGCAGCCGCGTTGATCAACGCCCAATGGTCTGGTGCGGGCGCAACAGACAGCACAGGACAAGGCATAGATCCGAAGCTCGTGGGGGAGCTGGCGAGCATTGCGGCCAAAATGGCCAACAAGACGGCTTAGCTCGCCATTTCACGTAACGCGAACGCTGCCGAAGAACTCAGGCTTATCGCCAACTAATGGGACAGACCTCTTAAGTCCACCGGGCCGGTCGTAAGATCGCTCAGTAAGAAGATCAAAATTCGTCGTGACCAATCCCGCCCAAGGGATGGATGGAATTCGGAGATGGAATGGCGCTGGTTGAAATGGCTCTAGTTGGTCATGACCTAAATCGGCCTCCTTGCAAGTATCCGTGAAAACGGGAGGTGAATCCCTACTTCCGCATATAGCGTTGCATTGAATCCCCCAGGCGCAGTATTACCTCAGGATCGGAGTGGGCAAGCATACTATGTACTTCCATATTGATGAGTCCGGCAATACCGGCAACGACCTTTTCAATGCTGACCAACCGAGACTGAGCTACGGGGTAATATCCAGCAGGACAAACGTTGAAGCGCGCGGAGTGGATATCCACCAGCGGATGCTTAGAAAGGTAGGAAAGACTGAACTGCACGCCAAGAATCTCAGAGAAGATGGCATCATCGCCATTTCAGAGGACCTTTTGGCCCTCCAAAAAAAAATGGAGTTCGACTTCGACTTCTACTTTATAGAGAAGAAGACGCTAGCAGTTGTCGTACTCTTTGATGCCATTTTCGACGCAGGCATCAACCCTGCCGTTAGATGGGAGAGCTACTGGACCCCTCTACGCTTTATGGTAGTACATAAGCTTGCGTACATTTTGGACGAAGAACTTTTGCGCACAGCATGGAACCTGTGCATCGATAGGAATGCCAAGAAGAGGCAAAGCGAAATCGTCGCCCTTCTGACAACAATTCGAGACCGTGCTCTTGCATCCGACTGGGATTATCGCAGCAAAGAGACGATCGTCGACGCTGTGACGTTCGGCATTGCCAACCCTGAGGCCCTGGATTTTGGCCACCCCGATAGAAAGCTCATGTCACCGAACGCCGTTGGCTTCCAGTTCGTGGGGAGCTGCATGGCTCGAAGGCTACGGTCTAAGAAGATCAGAGATGCAGCCTCAATCGTCGTGGACAGGCAGACCGAGTTCAACCAGGCGCAACTTGAGACGAGTCGCGTGCAAAGGCTTATGGCCGAGGGTTGGAAGAAGGCGACACCGCGGGAGCGAGCGCTCTTCTTCAACCACCCACTCTACGCTCACATGGACGAGGATGAGCTTTTCAACTCCGGCCTGCCTACGCGCGAGGCCTGCATCGCCGATAGCAGCACCTCGATCGGCCTTCAGATAGTGGACATCTATCTTTGGATTGCGCAACGAATGATGAGCGGCAGCCTCCCCCGGGGGTTGACTGGGCTCGCGAGAAAAATCTTCCGGCGCTCCCTCATAGATGGGATTAGTATGCGCGGCATGGAGAAGCGGTTTGAGCACTTCCTGTCCACCCTGCCACCAATTGAACAACTGACCGATGAAGATCTCAGATCTGCGGCGGCATCCATTGAAAGGCATCGCAAATCGGTAAAAGAGATGAACGCAGTGCTCCAAGATCAGGAGATATAGAGACCGGGCGACTCCTGCGCGAAACCACTACAGATCGACATTTATTCCTCTCTGCGTGCAGGTCCGAATTGCTTCCAGCAGGCATGAATTTTTAGCCTGCCGCAACCACAGAATACCCGAAGTAGTACGGTCCAAAGGCATTCTTTCCCTTATGGCTCGGTCGAGCACTGCAGAAGCTACCTGAGGTCGACAGAGCTTGCGCGCCCACTGCCAATCAGCCTTCTACAACCTCATCAGCTACAGGCTCGAACTCGGCAACAGCCTCAGACAGCGCAGCCTCGTCGTCCCACTCCAAAACGCCGGCCGGACAGACATCCGAGCTCCTTACAAGGAACTCGAGCAGATCAAGCACTCTTTTCCTGGCCAGTGCATCCTCCCGAACTCTTAGCCACGACGCGTAAGGTTTCTCTCCTGATACGAGTTCACCAAACATTGCTACCTCGAATGTGTGCAGAGAGGCAACAAGACGAACATCGGACGGAGAGTTCTTCACCTCTTCGAGAATTCTTCCATTGGCTACCCAAGCACTGTTTGCGACCAGCTGGCCTTTCCTATTCTTTGCTCTTTGCAAATCAGCATCGTGAAGCACGGAATAGGAACACTTGAACTGATTCAAGATCTTACAGAGCGCAACAATGGTGTACTTCCCGCGCGCCCGCACGATGTGCACATCGTGGAATTTCACCGGATCGTCAGCGATAACCTCCCGAAATGCCGCGTACTCAGTATCCCCCTCCACGATCACCGTCCGACCACCGAAGAAGAACTCGGCAACATAGGGGTCATACATATTCAGGAGCTTCAGCCGCTCCTTGTCTTCATCGCCTAGCCTGGCCCGATCAGGACGGAAGATTGTTGTGCCTGAGACGGTTCCAGCCTGAGATCGCTCCACTCTTACAATGGAAGTATTGTTACGCGAGAGATCGATGAAAGCGGGTGAGTGAGTAGTCACCATCACCTGCCATGTTTTTCCGCCGGGAAGCGAGTAGAGCACGTTGCAAGCATCACGCACTGCGGCAGGGTGCAGGCACAGCTCCGGCTCATCCAGTAGCAGCACATGGGGCCTTTCCGTTCCTTTCGCTCCCGCTTTGTGGTCCGCGATGATCCTGAGCGCGTTCCACATAAGTGTTCGCCTGGCTCCACTGCCCTGTCGCTCCAGATCCGATTGGTGCCCATCCGCAGGCCCCATTCTGAGAGCTGGCGGCGCCTTGAAGAAGGATATGCTCCTGCTTAGATCGTCCTCTGGACGAGCATCCAACGTAATACTGTAGCCTGGGAAAACATCAGCCATGGCCCTCACCAGTTCTAGACGCACCTCGTCGATCGCCTCCATTGCCTCGGTTGCAACTGCCTTTTGGAGTTCCGCGACTCCTGCAAGGAGCTTTGCGTAAGCACCTTCCTTGCCCTCTTCTTCGATAAGCGCCTTGACCCGCTGCTTCGTCGCCTCCTCCAGAAGGGAAATGATGCTGTCGGCTTGCCTCTTGGGATCGTCGAAGGCTTCAATTCTATGCATCTCGGGCCTATTGGACTGAGCAACGGATGCGGTTCCCCAAGGGCCATGGTTAGCATCCCAAGCGTTGAGCTCGACGTTGAAGCCCCTTTTCTCAGGCTTACCAGGGCAACGCCAAGTCCATCGCTCCCTTACATGTCGATCTCCATTGGGTCGAACATCAATCCACTTATCAGCCGGCGGCTTACTATCAGCGAAGAGGACGGTCTCAAGCTCGATACTCGGCATGTCCTCGTCTTTCAACTCTGCACCCGTGACGTAGCCACCAGGAAAATCCTCGGCCAGCAGGTCCCCCCTCGCACCCGACTCCATCACAAGCTGGTACGCGCGAAGGATGGAGCTCTTCCCGGTGTTATTCGCACCTACCAGGACGACAATGTCGTCTAGCTCGATTTCAACAGCCTGCCTGCCTATTGCCCGAAAATTCTTAATTACTAGCTTGTGCATTCGAGCCCGCGGTGCCACCTGATCCTCGGCCACAAGCTTTTTCTCTCCGACCTTCTTCTTTGCAGTTGCCATTGCGCCCCCCCCTGTTTTTTCAACCGCCATATTGCAGCCACACCAATACTCGACCCGATAGATGCATCCTGTCTGTCAGATTATCCCTATGCGGATAGCTTCCTTATGCGGAGGTTCCTGCAATTGAGGCGTTCACCGTCGTCAACTAGGCCAAGCAAAGAGCGGCGGTGAGTGGGGTGAAGCGTCCTTCTTCGGCCACGGCATGGCTTGGGCGCTGAATCCACAGGCGCTCAACCGAGGCGTGTCGCAAGCTATCCTTGCCACTAGTGGCAAGGAATTCTGGGGCAAAGAGACAGTGACGTGACATAGGTGCTCGATAGCGGGACGGAAGTTGCGAACGCGGATTAGCCCAAGCCGCTGAGGCAGCAGCCAACCCCGAAATCGAGTTCGATATATTTATATCTTACTTTTCAACAACTTGCGTCTTCGCAGCAATAGGTCTATACAGGTTCAATCAGACCGGACAGAGCGCGACTAAGCATGCCAGGCTCTCAGATCCCTCCCCCACCGCCCCCTTCCAGCTCCTTCTGGGCGGCACCGTTGCTTGGCGTAACCGTCCCCGACAGCCCCATCTTCTCAGCGGCGGACACAGCCAGGCTGTTGGGCTTCCCCACAAGGGAGGCCCTCGCAAAAGCACGCCGAACCGGACGGCTCTCTATAAAGATGTTCCAGATTCCTGGACGGAGAGGCTGGTTCGCTCGTCGCGAAGAGGTATGCGCCTGGCTACACCAATCCCTGAACAGCGAGGAGGAAGCCCGATGAGCTAGCGAAAGCACGGGCCCTCAATAGAAAAGGCCGCACATTTGCCGTGTGCGGCCCTTGATACGGCAAACGGCTTCTCGATCCGTTGCCCGATATTGAGCTCCGCCCTCCATGCAAGTCAAGCCCCGTGGCATAGCGCCGCGCGGCCGCCCTTTGCCCGTCTGCGCTGGATCCAGCGCGGATTAGGAGGTCTCATGCCTTTATCTGCCCCAGAGTTCCAGTCGTACGTAGAGCGATTGTCTCTTTCGGCCGCTGCAATCAGCTACATAGCCGACACCCGTTCTAGTGAGCCGGCGCGATCCGTCAGATCTGTCGGATACCACAACACGGTCTGGCGCTACCCAAGCGCGAAGATGGGGTTCTCAGTGGCGCTTGAGAGTACGGAGGAGCACACATGCGCCGCTCAGCTTGAGTACGACGCAAGCGTCATCGAGTACTGGGACCAGCCGCCCGCTGTAAGTCTAGATGTGTTGGATTTCCACGGGAGGAGGAGAAAGGCGAACTACGTTGCTGACTTCCTCACATTGAAGGAATCCAGCGTCGAGGTGGTCCAGGTCAAGACTGCCTCCGAGTGTGAACGCTTGGCCAGTTCCAACCCCAACAGATGGACGTGGGACGGAGCCAAGGCAGCTGACCTTGCAGCCGACGCGCACTTCCAAGAAATCGGCTTAGTACACCGCGTGGTCTCTGACGGATGCTCACGAAGAATTTTCGCTGAGAACTGCTTGCTTCTGTTGCGTCTTCGGCAAGCATCTACGCGAAGCATCGATGCTCGTCAGCTTGCCAAAGCCTGCTCCACGCTCAGGCAGCGAAAGGTCTTCACCCTGGGCCAGTTAATGCGTGCAGTGAACACTTCCTCAGCGAATGAAGTCGTGCGGTTGATAGACCTAGGTGCTCTCTTCACCGATCTCAATCGATGCCGCCTGTCGGTACCTGATGAGTGCCTGGTCTCCTTTGAACCTGACATCGTGACCAGTCATCTTCATCGCCTAGACATGCTGGGCACTGCAGCCGAACATCTATTCCAGCTGACACAAGCGGAGGCAATAGAGGTCCACGGCCGATTGCTCGTCATACGTGGCCTGGTGCCTGCGATGAAGTCTGATCGAACAACGAGGCGCTGGCGCGCGCGATTTCTCCAAGCAGGGGGCGACCCATCGGCTCTCCGCCCAAGACATCGATCAAAGGGTAATAGAACGCCCAGGCAGACACCTGAAGAATTCGCAGTGATGGATCGCGCCATCAGCACCTACTTCCTCAGCGCAGATGCCCTAAGTGTTCAGGCGGCATACTCGCAGTACCTACTTGATCATCAGCTTTCTATTGCCGAGGGCAAGCTACTAGGCAACTCAGTCGCCGCATCCAAGGAGACCTTCCGTCTTCGGTGCAAACGGCTGCCAAAGGAAATCGCTGAAGGGGCCCGGAGCGGGACAAGAGCTGCTGCAGCTTCCGCCCCCCCGGTGGACCCGGCGCTGACACACCTATCTCCGGCACGGGCATTTGAGCGGGCGCATACCGACCACTACCAGTGCGATCTGCACGTAGTCGTGATTGACACCAAGCCACCAATCACCAGCAAGCCTTGGATAACTGCACTTCGAGATCATGCCACCGGTCAAGTGTTAGCGACGTCCTTGAGCTTCAGCAGTCCAAGCAATCACAGCGTGCTGGGAGTTCTCCGCGACTGTGCACGGCGCTGGGGACGGCTCCCTGAGTCGATCGTCGTGGACAACGGAGCCGAGTTCAACTCCGTGTACTTTGAAACCACCCTGGCCAGCTTGGGCGTTTCAAAGCAGAGCAGGCCCCCGGGAGAACCACGCTCTGGCGGGCAGATCGAAGGGTGGTTCCGTTCGCTCAAGTCCTACCTCAGCCAGCAGCCAGGGAACACGACAAACGACGCTAGGGGACGATCAGCTACAGCAAAGTTCAAAGGACAAAGTCAAACAAGCTGGACACTTGCGACGGCTTATCAGACCATGGATGAGTTCATCTTCAGCATCTACAACAACAACATTTCTGATGGCTGCCTTCACAGCCGATCACACGCCTCAGAGTCACTTCTAACTGCATTCCCCGAAAGTGGAGTACCGACACCCTTCACCCGCGAGCTGCTTGCCAGAACGGCAATTCCGCTCCGGAGACCACTAAGGCTTGATCGAGCGCGGGGAATTCGTCATTGCGCGAGATGGTACAGACATCCCAAATTGTTTGAGTCAAGATCCGGTCCGGGGCCCTTCGAAGCCTATGTCGAGCCCTGGGACGCCAACACACTCTATGTGCTGATAGACGGGCAACGTATCCCCTGCCGGCATGGCTCTCAGCATGCAATTGACCTTACGACGGACTTTACGCCGGCTCTGGACTCGATCCGGTTCCTGGGCAGCACCAGAGGCCGTGCGCTCCTCGCTAAAGCCGCGTCGATCGAGACAGCCAAGCTGACAAGGCGCTTCGCTGAGGCTGACAAGGCCAGACAAAGGGCGATTAGCGTATCCAAGGCACAGAAGCCAGCTGCGCCCCGCAAGAGGTTACCAGCGCGACGCGCCCTGATACTGCCTTATGGTCCCGGTGACGCATCATGAATGAGCATCTCCGAGAGGCCGTGAATGGGGCTCGATTTCCGCATCCTCGCTACGTTGAGGCAGTGAGGTCTGCAGCAGCATTGATGACATTCAGTGGGGATGGATCTGTGATTGCAATGGTGGGCCCACCCAGAGCGGGGAAAAGCACTGCCGGAAGGGCCGCCGCGAGAGAGGTGTACCCACACTCCACCCCTGATTCCATTCCTTACGTAGTTGTGGATTGCAGTCGAACCGACGCCGGCTACATGTCCATGCGTTACCTAACCCTAGACCTCCTCGCCCAACTCGGCCATCCGTTCTATGGCGATCTCGAGCACTCTTTAAGGCTGAAGCTTACGGAGACCAACGCGCGCCTACAGCTCCGTCGCGCAATTGAGTACAGGCGCACCAAGCTACTCATCATCGACGAGGCCCATCATCTTCTACGCGTTAAGGACAGGTCCGGACGCGAAGCCGCATTGGAATCGCTGAAGTGCCTTGGAAATGAAACTGGTGCCTTGATATTTCTCATCGGCGGGTACGAACTTCTCAGGGAATGTTTCTGTTCTGCTCACATGAACGGGAGGCTGTCTATCCTTCATTTTCCGCGCTACGGAACTAGCATCTCTGATGCGGGATGCTTCGACAGGATTCTCGCATCCTATGATGTTCTACTCCCTTGGGCAAAGGGGCACTCACTCCTCGAGATGAGAGATCTCCTATACGAGGGATCGCTCGGGTCGTGTGGACTTGTCGGCAACTGGATTCTTCTTGCGCTAGCGCGGATGACTTCGTTGCGATCGCAGCGACTTCGCATGGAGCACTTCAGATCAGCCAGGTATAAGCAGCAGCTGGCGGAGATCGCAGAGGACATCACGTTTGGCGAGTCCGCTCTCCAGCCGATTGAGAAAGATCACACAAGCATCTTTGAACTCACCTCCATCACGGACGTCTCTGAAAGGAAAGCAGCTCGCAGGCCAGGCAAGCGGATTCCAACGCGAGATCCAGTTGGCAACGTTGAGCGTCGGCGATGAACGCATACTTCCATGTTGCACCTATCGCCCTTGGCACATTGGAGGTTGAGTGCTTGTCCTCGCTGCTCCACCGCATTTCATACGCCCACGGCGTTTCGCGGTTTCAGTTCATATCGCATCTGCAGTCTCGCTGGTGGACCGAAACTGGAAACCATCTCCCTCGATGTGAAGAGCTGAGATGGGACGGCTACAGTCCGAAAGTCTCTATTGCGCTAACCGCACTCAATTATGCGTTTGGCTATGACTTGGAGGGAACGACCCTCGTCGCCTTACAGGGCATTTGCGCAGGAAATTGCATCGGATCCATAAAGCATGAAAGATGCTGGTGCCCTGCTTGTCTCAGGGGTGATCGTGAAGTCGGCAGGCCACCATATGATCGTCTACTGTGGCGAATCCAAGGCGTTGAACGCTGCAGTCTTCATAAGCTTCGGCTTCGACGCAACTGCCCTCACTGCGGGTCAGGGCAAACCAAAGACAGCAGCAAAGTCGAGCTAGACCAATGCAGTACCTGCGGTCAAAGCCTATCCAACCTAACGTCTATCGGGGACTATGCGCCGCGACCGCCATTCGGTGAGGAGCAGACAGAGCAACTGATCCTCCGACTGGGAGAGGTCCGTGGAGCAGCCTCGGGTTCGCTGCAGGTGTTCCTTAGCAACGTCAGTAGCCCTACCAAGGATTGGGGAAAGCATCTTGGCGACATCTTCCACACGAGGCACTGCCCGATTCTTCCGCAGCTGACGTCGTTGATTGCAGTGGCTACCCACTTTGGTGTGGACATCGTGCAACTGATAACTTCGCCAGCTTCGGCAGCCGCCCAATCTGGATTAGAGATTGGCAATGCGTCACCGCGAAAGGTGCGCAGACCAAGTTCCCACTTGCGAGCGAACCGTACCGCGTGGTTTCGGAAGGAACTGGAGACTGCCCTCGCCGCAGGCCCGCCCTACCCTTCTACAGCTCAGTTCTGCCGCAGCCGAGACTACAGCGCCACTGCTGCCAGAAACAGTTTTCCATGGCTTACCGGACAACTCAGTGCCCTGCATCGTGAGTGCAGCAGAGCTAACCTGGAACGGCAAATTCTGGCTGCGGCAAAGGCGATTCGATCCTTGCCGCAAGGCACGAAGCGCCTTCCAGCTAAGGTCCGAGCGCGCCTGATTGCCGAGCAATCAGGCGCTCCCATGCATGTGGTACGGAGAATTCTGTCGGCCGATCGTTAGTGGCCGAGGAGAGATGTTCACTATCGACCAGCAGCCGCCATCCGCGCGGCGCAATCGTATCCAGCGCACACCTCAATCGCCTTGTTACTTCACCGTTGCACGCCACGCGGGCCACGCCTCGCCGATCACACCCAGCGCGGATTTCAGGAACAGAAGCGCGATCACCGCGCCTGCTGCGATGTCCGGCCAGCCGCTTCCGCTCAGCGCTACACCACCGGCAGCCACCAACACACCGATGTTGGCGGCGACATCATTGCGGGAACACTCAAAGGTGCTTTTCATGTTGATGTTGAACGCGCGGAACCGCCACAGCAGTGCCAGGCACACCAGATTGGCCACCAGCGCGATGGCTCCGAACCCCAGCATCAAGCCGCTGGAAGGCGGCACGCCGTGGATCAGCTTGCTGACCACCTCCACCACGATGAAGACAAAGAAGGCCAGGATCAGCAGCCCCTTGGCGAGGGCCGCACCGGCCTCCCAGCGCGCCCCCCGGTTCACTGCCCACAGGCTCAGGCCGTACACGATCGCGTCGCCCAGCATGTCCACTGCATCGGCCTGCAGGGCACTGGAGCCCGCCACGATGCCTGCGGCGAACTCGATGAAGAACATCGCCAGGTTGATGATGAGTACTGCCACCAGTACGCGGCGCTGCGCACTGTGGAGGGCCAAGGCTTCCAGTTCCTGGCGCTTGTGGCCGCAGCAGTGGTCCATGGGTGACTCCCGCCAGGCTGTGCCCGGGCTTGAAAAAGGATGGGGCAGCCGTTATAAACCCTGTAGCCCCTACAAGGTCAAGCCCATGCCCACCCACCTCACCATCGGCCAGCTGGCCCGCCAGACCGGCACCAAGGCCGAAACCATCCGCTATTACGAGAAGATCGGCCTGCTGCAGCCGCCACTGCGCTCGGAGGGCAACTACCGCTACTACGGCGCGCAGGACCAGAGGCGTCTGTCGTTCGTGCGCCGCGCCCGCGAGCTTGGCTTCCCCATCGAACAGATCCGCGAGCTGATTGCTTTTGGTGAACAGCGGGAGCACGAGTGCAGTTCGGTGGACGATGTGGTGAAAGCGCACATCGCAGACATCACGCGCCGGATCCTGGACCTGCAGGCGTTGCAGGGCGAGCTGGAGAGGATGATCGGCAATTGCCCGGGCGGCCGCGTAGCCGATTGCAGGGTGCTGGAAGCCCTTCAGCCGCAGCCTGCTGCTTGACCTTGTAGCCGCATCAAGGTTTACAACGCCGGGCTACTTCGCCACCGCGCGGCCCTGCCGCCCTGACGACCCATGACCCTGTTGCCCCATCCGCTTGCCCTGGCGCTGAGCGCCGCCCTGCTGTCCGCCGTTGCCCCGGCCAATGCACATGAACCGCCCGCCGCGCACGACGACCACCACGATGAGGCCGTGGAGCTGGATGCGGTGGTGGTGCAGTCAACCCGATCAGGGCGCCGCGTTTCCGACGAACCGATCCGGGTAGACGTCGTGTCGCAGGAAGAGATCGAAGAGAAGCTGCTGATGTCGCCGGGCAACGTCTCCATGCTTGTGGCCGAGACGGCGGGCGTGCGGGTGCAGAACACCTCGCCGGGCATGGGCGCATCCAACATCCGCATCCAAGGCCTGCGCGGCCGGTATACCCAGCTGCTGGCCGATGGTCTGCCGCTGTACGGCGGCCAGTCATCGTCCATCGGCCTGCTGCAGATTCCCCCGACCGACCTTGGCAGTGTCGAGATCATCAAGGGCAGCGCGTCGGCGTTGTACGGTCCGGCAGCGTTGGGCGGCGTGGTGAACCTGATATCGCGCCGGCCCAAGGAAACCGCCGAGGCCGAAATGCTGCTCAATGCCACCAGCCGTGGCGGGCAGGACGTAACCGGCTACGCAGCCGGGCCGCTGGCCGAGCACTGGGGCCTCTCTGTGGTGGGTGGCTACCATCGGCGGGACCGCCAGGACCTGGAGGGAGACGGCTGGGCCGACATCCCGGGCTACGAGCGTGCCACGGTCCGGCCGCGGCTGTTCTGGGAATCGGAAAACGGAGCGCGCGCACTGCTGACGGCAGGCGCTATGCGTGAGAGTCGGCTGGGCGGAACACTGCCCGGTCAACGGGCACCCGACGGGCAGCCCTTCGCTCTCACGCAGCGCACGGAGCGCATTGATGCCGGCGCGGTTGTCGATGTTCCGGTGCGCGAGAGCAACCGCCTGCAACTGCGCGCATCGGCCATGTCCACCGATCACGACCACGGGTACGGCCCTGAGCAGGACAACGACACCCACCAGACCGGATTTGCGGAAATCAGCTATGCGTCCGGCGTAGGCGCCACCAGCTGGCTGGCGGGCATTGCCGCGCAGCAGGACCGGTTCCGTTCCGCCCGATACCCGCAGTTTGATTACCGCTACACCGTGCCTGCCCTGTTCGTGCAGGCCGAGCAGGCGCTGCGCGATGACCTCACGCTTTCCGGCAGTGCGCGCTGGGATGACCACAGCGTCTATGGCGGGCACTTCAGCCCCCGCGTGTCACTGTTGTTCCGCCCTGACGAGTGGACCCTGCGCGCGTCGATCGGCAGAGGCTTCTATGCTCCTACGCCCTTCGTCGAGCAGATCGAGGCCGCTGGCCTGTCACGGCTGGAGCCGCTCACCGGCCTTCGCGCGGAAATCGCTACGACCGGGTCCATCGACGCAGGCTATGTGCATGGCCCTTGGGAGCTCAACCTCAGCGTGTTCGCATCCGACATCGACCATGCGGTACGCCTGGTGGAATCTGCGACCTCCTCGGGTGAACGTGTGCAACTGGTCAATGTAGACGGCGTCACCCGCACCCGTGGTAGTGAGCTGCTGCTGCGCTATCGCTGGCAGGACATCTCAGTGACCGGCAGTTATGTCTACACCGATGCGCGCGAACCTGGTGAGGAGGGCGCCGGCCGCCGTCTAGTTTCACTCACACCCCGGCACAGCGCAGGCCTGGTTGCCATGTGGGAACAGCATGACCGTGGCCGTATAGGCCTGGAAGCCTACTACACCGGCATCCAAGCGCTTGATGACAATCCCTGGCGTCGACGCAGCCGACCGTATCTGGAAGTCGGTGCACTGGGAGAAATCGTGCTGGGAAGAGTCAGCCTGTTCCTCAACCTGGAAAACATACTCAACGTCCGCCAGAGCGGCTACAACCCGATGTTGCGGCCCCGCCGTGCCGACGATGGCCAGTGGACCGTGGATGCATGGGCACCGCTGGAAGGGTTTGTGGTGAATGGTGGTATTAGGATGAAGTTCTAGGGTTGGGCTAATGCGGGAGGCGACGACCGCTTTAGGCCAAAAGCAGACGCCGACGAGATCGGGAAGCAGCCGGCCTTGCACTAGTTCGGCATATTGGCCTTTGGGCCAGGGCTGAACTTGGAATCTAAGCCTTGGCGCACGTTTGCTACATCGGGAAAGGCTTCCACCATCCTGTCGGTGGCCACCTTTAGTATTTCAGCGCAGATGAGCATCGCGGTAATCAAGTAGCTGCGATCCGCGGCATTGTCTAAGCCTGAGCCACGTCCGTTGGCCTCCATTCGGTAGAACGACATAGGGTGGATGTGGGAGTGCTGTGACCACAGATCCCAGATTACGTCGAATTGCGCCTTCTTCATTCCAACCATTTCCACCAGCTGGGCCCGGTCCAAGAACCAAGCCTTCTTGCCAGACAGACACTGTGACTGAACTTGTTGGGCCAGATGTTGAAAGAAGGGAATGGTTTTCAAGCGCGCGATTAATTCATCCCTCTGCCGCTCAAACCCTTGTAGTTGCTCCGGATCGTCCGCGAACATCTTGACGCGACTGCAGCAGTCGTTGAGTTGTAGCAGCGTGATCCGCGCACGGCCTTCTTCAAGATCTTCATTGGTCGGAGATATGAGGTAGTGGAAGAAGAGGTTTCCTTCCAAGATCGCACGAGCATGGCATGCAATCGCATGAAATCCCCAATGAGCATGGTCACTTTCAACCCACCGGGACAGCGGCGCGGCACGTACAGCGGCCGTACCGTGGGCACACATGCGGGCAAAGACATAGGTCGCGTATCCCATGCAGGGTCCCGCCATCTTCCCGGCTTGGGCCTGTCCGACGGCTACCGCCTCGCACACGGCCTCATCTAAACATCCGAGAGCCTCCTCATAATCCTGTCGCCCCGGTTCCTCTTTTTCGCTCAATCGTTGAACGAACGCCTCAGCTTTACTCATCTCGTCTCCACACCTCGGCCGTTCAGCTAAAGTCACGCCCCCGCCTAGGGCGCTGTCGAAAACACCCTACAACGACCACAGCGCAAGGCTATCAGATGGTCTGCGGTATAATTGAACCTCGGCAGGAGGTACCCATGATCAGCAAGGCTCAGCGCCAACAGGCACTGATTGAGGCTACAGCCTCGCTCCGCCTGGAAGGCCTGCCCATTTCATACCGGGATGACGACCTTTATGCAGCGGCCGTTGATGGACGCCGCGTTGGGGAGTTGCGCGATGCCGTATTGGCTCGTGTCCGCTCCGAGTTGGCGTCAATTACGACATCCTCGACCCCGTAGGAACGGCGGGGCCGTAAACGCGCCATCTTGATCTTGCTGCTTTGAGCCGCTCGCCGGCTTCTCGGGCTGTCTCGGCCGTGTCCGAGCAGCAGTTGGCCTGAGTCGTATCACCACCTCATCCCGGCTCAGTGAGTCCGAGCTCCGCGATCACCCAGCGAGAGGGGCGTCTTATGGTCGTTTCACCATCATAAGTTGTCCAAAACGGCCAACTTATGGCTGCAGGAACACTGCGACCGGTCATGCGAGGTCGGTTGGTGGGCCCACCAGGATTCGAACCTGGAACCAAGGGATTATGAGTCCCCTGCTCTAACCGTTGAGCTATAGGCCCTGCGCAGCCCCACAGTGTAGTGGAGGCCGCGCTCGATAGGCTACCCGGCAGCAGCAAGAGCCTCAGCAGCACGTCCCAACCGCTTCTCCGCCACGTCCGCAAACCACACCTGCCGCCGCAGGTGTGCGTGGAACAGCGCCACCGTCCTCCCGGCCTCTTCCAGCCCCTTCTGCTTGTCGCCTCCGAAGCTCGCAAGCAACCCAGCACCCGACTGCGTCAGCAACGCCAATGTTGCTCTTCGGGCGAATCCCAGTGAATCCTCGCGCTCGTCGCGCATCACATCTTCCCAATCCAGTAGCGGCGCAAACGCGCAGTCATGCGCGTCCGATTCACGCCTACCGTGCCCGGCAGCAATTTCCTTCAGCTCCATACTCACTCTCCTACGATTCGTCGAACCTCTTCCGCCTCCTGTTGAGAGAGGCGACCGGGCGCTTCAACACGGTCGTAGGACCGCCCGCAGCTTTCCCCCTTGCAGGGTCTTGTATGACTGCGCGCCACCCGGCCAGAAACCCTTGGCTCACCGCAATGGCGAGAGTTGCGGTTTGACCTTGGATTGCCTGCTGTTGCAGCAGACAGTCCGCCTACGACGGTGTGTTGATCACCTGCGGAGGACTGTGTGGAAGGAAGGCTAGAGGCTTCAATTGGTGAATGCGACATTGCGTGCGCTTATCACTCACATCCGGCTACTCATTTCATTGAGGCACTTGGGGTTTCGGCTGAATGACCACTTCCCACGGCAGCGAATCGCAGCGAAGGCCTCAACAATTCTCAGGCCAGTTGCGTCACAAGGTGCGGCAAGCAGCCGACGCCCGTTAAGAAGACCCGCCGGATACGTCATCGCGAACAGCAGCCGAGCATGGCTCGGCTCTACAGAAAGCGCAGGCACCCCAAAAAGAAAAACCCCGCACCAGGCGGGGTTTCTCTCAACGCTTCAACAACCGCCCGATATCAATCGATATCCAGGAAGCTGCGCAGCTGCTCCGAGCGGCTCGGGTGACGCAGCTTGCGCAGGGCCTTCGCTTCGATCTGGCGGATGCGCTCGCGGGTCACGTCGAACTGCTTGCCGACCTCTTCCAGCGTGTGGTCGGTGTTCATGTCGATGCCGAAGCGCATGCGCAGCACCTTGGCTTCCCTCGGGGTGAGGCCGGCCAGCACGTCGCGCACGGTTTCAGACAGATTGATGTTGGTGGTGTTCTCGATCGGGGACTCCACGTTGGTGTCCTCGATGAAGTCGCCCAGATGGGAATCCTCGTCGTCGCCGATCGGGGTTTCCATCGAGATCGGCTCCTTGGCGATCTTCATCACCTTGCGGATCTTGTCTTCCGGCATGTCCATTTCCTTGGCCAGCTCCTCCGGCGTAGCCTCGCGGCCGTACTGCTGGAGCATCTGGCGGGAAATGCGGTTCAACTTGTTGATCGTCTCGATCATGTGCACCGGGATACGGATGGTGCGCGCCTGGTCGGCGATCGAGCGGGTGATCGCCTGGCGAATCCACCAGGTGGCGTAGGTCGAGAACTTGTAGCCGCGACGGTATTCGAACTTGTCCACCGCCTTCATCAGGCCGATGTTGCCTTCCTGGATCAGGTCGAGGAACTGCAGGCCGCGGTTGGTGTACTTCTTGGCGATCGAGATCACCAGACGCAGGTTCGCCTCGACCATTTCCTTCTTGGCCTTGCGCGCCTTGGCTTCACCGTAGGCCATGGCACGGCTGATTTCCTTCAGCTCTTCCAGGTCCAGCTGGGTCAGCGTCTCGATGTCGATCGTCGCCTGCTGTTCGGCGATGATCTGGTCCTTCACTTCGCGCAGGGCCGACGACCACTTCTGCTTGCGCTTCAGTGCGTCTTCCACCCACTCCAGGTTGGTCTGGTTGCCTTCCCAGGAACGGATGAAGTCCTTGCGCGGCATGCGCGCGGTGACGGTCGCCAGGTTCAGCACGCGGCGCTCATGGGCCTTGATCGACGCCATGGTGTCGCGCAGCTGCTTGGTCAGCACATCGGTCAGCGGCAGCGGCAGCTTCAGGGTGACGAACACCGCCGACATCTCTTCGCGCAGGCGCGGCAGGTTCTTCTTGTCGCCCTTGGTCGCGGCCTTCTTGAAGGCGTTGAAGGCATCGCTCAACGCCTGCATGCGTGCAGCGACTTCCTCCGGGTCCGGACCGGTCGGTGCGGCTTCTTCCTCGCCACCCTCGACATCATCGTCCTCGTCCTCGTCGCCCTCGGCGTCCGCATCGCTGCTGTCATCGGCAGCGGCGGCCGGCGGTGCCGGCTCTTCGTCGGACAGGTCGTTGAAGCCGACGATCACTTCGGCCAGGCGCTTCTTGCCTTCCTTGTGGGCTTCGTAATCGGTCAGCAGCGACTCGACCGAGACCGGGAACTGGCCCAGGGCAGCCTGGACCTGCGAAAGGCCTTCCTCGATGCGCTTGGCGATGGCGATTTCGCCTTCGCGGGTCAGCAGCTCGACGGTGCCCATTTCGCGCATGTACATGCGCACCGGGTCGGTGGTACGGCCACCTTCGGTGTCGAGCGCGCTCAGCGCGGCGGCAGCTTCTTCGGCCGCGGTGTCATCGACTTCGCGGTTGCCGGTGTTGCCATCGTTGAGAAGCAGGGTTTCCACATCCGGCGCAACTTCATGGACATCGATGCCCATGCCGTTGATCATGCCGATGATGTCTTCGATCTGTTCCGGGTCGACCATGTCGTCCGGCAGATGGTCATTGACTTCGGCGTAGGTCAGGTAGCCCTGTTCCAGGCCCTTGCTGATCAGTTGCTTGATTTCGGATTGGGCAGGACGTTCGTTGGCCATGTAGTGCTCGCGCCACCGGCTAGGGAGAAATAGGGAACGTAGCATTATACCAGCCCGGGGCCCCGCCTGCCGGGCGGTGGTCCCGCAGGCTCAGGGCCTGAGAAGGAAGGTCACGGGACCGTCATTGACCAGGCTGACGACCATATGGGCACCAAATCGGCCCGTTTCCACCCCTGGCGCGTGATTTTCACGACAGATCTCGACAAAACGATTGAACCCGCGTTCAGCCTCGTCCGGCGGCGCGGCCGTGGTGAAGCTCGGCCGCATGCCCGATCGGGTGTCGGCGGCCAGGGTGAACTGGCTGACCAGCAGCAGGCCGCCGCCGGTATCGCGCAGCGAGCGGTTCATCTTCCCGGCCTCGTCGGCAAATACCCGGTAGCCCAGCAGGCGCTCGGCCATCCGCCGCAGCTGGGCCTCGGTATCGCCCGGCTCCATGCCGACCAGGGCCAGCAGGCCGGGCCCGATCTGCCCCACGGCCTCATCGTCGACATGGACGGCGGCCTGGCTGACACGCTGGATCAGGACGAGCATCGTGGGCTTCCAATGAACAGGGCCGGCCACGATAGCAGCGCCCTTGGCTAAACTGGCGCCGATGAATCCGCAACGCAAAGCCCGGCTGGTCTACCGCGCCACCACCCTGTTCGCCCGCCTGCCCTGGCCGCTGCTGCGGGCGTTCGCGCGCGCCCTGGCGTGGGCGTGGATCGCCCTCAATGCCCGCGAGAGCCGTGTCACCCGGCGCAACCTGGAGCTGGCCTACCCCGAGCTGGACGGCGCTGCCCGCGATCGCCTGCACCGGGAACTGCTGCGCTCCACCGCCCTGCAGGCCATCGAAACGCTGCGGCTGTGGAGCCAGACGCCGGCCGACAACCTGCGCCTGCACCTGAAGCAGCGCCATGGCGAGGCCCTGTACGACGCGGCGCTGGCCAGCGGCAAGGGCGTGATCGTGGCCGCCCCGCACTACGGCAACTGGGAGCTGCTGAACCAGTGGCTGGCCTCGCGCGGGCAGATCGCCATCGTCTACAAGCCGCCGGAGGACGAAGCCAGCGATGCCTTCCTGCAGCTGGTGCGCGGCGGGCAGAACGTGCAGCAGGTGCGCGCCGAAGGCCCGGCCGTGCGCCAACTGTTCAAGGTGCTCAAGGACGGCGGTGCCACGGGCATCCTGCCCGACCAGCAGCCCAAGGCCGGCGATGGCGTGTTCGTGCCGTTCTTCGGCGTGCAGGCGCTGACCATGACCCTGGTCAACCGGCTGGCCGAACGCACCGGCGCCACCGTGCTCTATGGCTGGTGCGAACGCATCGGGCCGGACATGGAATTCGCCCTGCACATCGAGCCGACCGACCCGGCCGTGGCCGATCCGGACCCGCTGGTGGCGGCCACCGCCCTCAACGCCGGCATCGAACGCATCGCCCGCCGCGACCCGGCGCAGTACCAGTGGACCTACAAGCGCTATACGCTGCGGCCACCGGGCAGCGATGAGGAAGATCCCTACGCGACCGAAGAGCATCCCCACTGACGGCCTCGCGCCCCGGGCCGCGCGGTCCCTGCTACCCGCGGCCGCACCACGTTGAATACGACGCCGTCGCCCCCATAGAGACTGCGATGTCCGCCTCCCCCGGTCCTGCCATGTCTGCTGCTTCTTCCCTGTTCGGCGATCCGGCCGCGATCCGCTGCGAGCGCGCGGTTGCCGAACTGCGTGCCGGTCGCCCGGTGCTGCTCCACGATAGCCAGGGCCAGCGCCTGGCGGTGATCGCGCTGGACAGCGCCACGGCCAGCAGCTTCGCCGCCTTCGCCACTGCCGCCCGCGAGCGCCATTATCTGTTCCTGACCGCCACCCGTGCCCGCGTGCTCGGCGTGGAGGCACCGCAGGGCGCGCGCCTGCCGCTGAGCGGTGTGGCCTTCGATGCCCTGCCCTCGCTGGGCTACCTGCGCGAACCCGGTCCGATGCCGGAAGGCTGGAGTGCCGGCGACGCC
The DNA here is from genome assembly GCF_039555535.1 of Stenotrophomonas maltophilia. NCBI lineage: Bacteria > Pseudomonadati > Pseudomonadota > Gammaproteobacteria > Lysobacterales > Lysobacteraceae > Stenotrophomonas > Stenotrophomonas maltophilia. The sequence continues at coordinate 4,284,719 of NZ_CP154630.1, forward strand.
TTCGATGCCGGCGCGGTGGAACTGGCCCGCCTGGGCCTGCTGCTGCCAGCGATGGTCGCGGTGCGTCTGGACGTCGATGACCATACTTTCGACGGTGCGGCCGAGGTGGCCCTGTGCGACCTGGCCGAAGGCGCAGCACATGCGGCCCACGACTACGAACTGGTGGCGCGTTCGCCAGTGCCGCTGCGCGACGTCGGCATGACCACCTTCGCAGTCTTCCGCGGCGGCGTGGCGCAGCGAGACCAGGTCGCGATCATCGTCGGCGAGCCGGATCTGTCGGCCGTGGTGCCGGTGCGCGTGCATTCTTCGTGCCTGACCGGCGACCTGTTCGGTTCACTCAAGTGCGACTGCGGCGACCAGCTGCGGCGCGGCCTGCGCAAACTGAAGGATCTGGGCGGTGGCGTGCTGCTGTACCTGGACCAGGAAGGCCGCGGCACCGGCATCGCCGCCAAGATGCGCGCCTATGGCTACCAGCACGACGGCCTGGACACCATCGACGCCGATGCGCAGTTGGGCTTCGGTGCCGACGAACGCCGCTATGGCAGCGCGGTGGCGATGCTGCGCGGCCTGGGCATCACCCGCGTGGCCCTGCTCAGCAACAACCCGACCAAGGCGCAGCGCCTGCGCAACGCCGGCATCGAGGTGCTGGACTGCATTCCGGTCACCGGCGAGATCACCGCCGAGAACGAGCACTACCTGCGCACCAAGGCCGACCGCGCCGGCCACCTGCTGGATGTCGATGCGCTGATCCAGGCTGCCCAGTAACGCAGCCGACCTGCTACCGTCTGCGCGGTGCGGCCATGGCCGCTACCGCCCGCCCTGCTGCCTGACGGAGCCCGCGTGACCGACGCCTCGATTCCTGCACCACCCGACACCGATTGGCAGTCACTGCCGCAACGTGCGGCCCGCCTGGCCGCACTGGAAGGTGCCTTTGGCGGCCTGTTCATCCCGGGCCTGCCACTGGCGGCGGCGGCGTGGTTCTTCGATCTGCCCGGTGGCCTGTGGACCGCTGCAGCCGGACTGCTCATGGGAATCGCCTTTGGCGCATGGCTGGGCCGTCGACGCCTGGTCCGCACCCGTTGGCGGCTGGACGCACAGGGCCTGGGCCTGCGCCGCGACCTCATGTGGCAGCTGGAAACACGTATCCCGCTCTCGCGAGTGCAGCATCTCGATCTGCGCCGGGGCCCGCTGGAGCGCCGTGCCGGCCTGGCCACGCTGATCGTGCACACCGCCGGCACCCGCATGAGTGCGGTGACCGTGAGCGGCCTGGACGAAGCCGACGCCGAACGCCTGCGCGACACCCTGTCCCACCAGCTCGACCAGGACGCCGACGCCCTGTGAGCCTGCCGCCCCCCCTGCCTGCACCGCTGCCCGCCGGCACCGAGGACCACCGGCTGCACCCGTGGTCGTGGCTGTTCGTGCTGCTGATGCAGCTGCGCCACTATTTGCTGCCGCTGGTCGCGCTGCTGGTGTTCGGCCAGCGCGGCGACCGCGATCCGATGTGGGCGCAGCTGATTCCGCTGACGGCAATTGCCGCGCTGGTCCTGGTGTCGGTGCTGCAGTACCTCAGCTACCGCTACCGCATCGGCAGCGACGCGATCACCGTGCGCAGTGGCCTGTTGGCGCGCAACCGCCGCGAGATCCCGTTCGCCCGCATCCACAACGTGGAAGTGCGGCAGAACCCGCTGCACCGCCTGTTCGGCGTGGCCGAGCTGCGCCTGGAATCGGCCGGCGGTGTGCGCCCGGAAGCGGAGATGCGGGTACTGAAGCTGGACCAGGCACTGGCGCTGGAACGGCTGGTCCGCCAGCGCGGGCAGGCGCCGCAGGCCGACGACGCCGTGGATGCGCCGCCCATTGCCGACGTCGACAGCGAACACGTGCTGCTGCGACTGTCCAGCTGGGACGTGGTGCGCATGGGACTGCTCTCCAACCGCGGCTGGGCACTGGCGGTGGCCGCGTTCGGCGTGCTGTTCCAGACGGTGCCGCGGCCGGTGATGGACGATGCCATCCAGCGCGGCGGCCGTGAGGCCTTCGGCTATGCCAGCCACCTGCATCCCGGCGTGACCGGTGCCTTCCTGCTGGTGGCGGCAGCCCTGCTGCTGGGCTGGCTGGCGCTGCGCATGCTGTCAGTGGTGCTGACCCTGTTGCGTTACCACGGCTTCACCCTCGTCGAGCAGGACCGCCGCCTGACGGTGTCGGCCGGGATGTTCAGCCGCACCCGCAGCAGCGTGGCACGTCGCCGCATACAGGCCTGGACCCTGCGCGAAGGCACCCTGCAGCGCTGGTTCGGGCTGCGCCAGCTGCGCATCGACAGTGCCGCCGGTGGCCCTTCGCGTGATGAGGACCGCGCCCTGCGCGAACTGGCGCCGCTGGCAACCCGCGAACACTGCACACAGCTGGTGCAGCACCTGCTACCCCAGCTGCACTGGCCGCCAGCGCAATGGCAGTCCATTCCGCAGCGCGGCTGGTGGCGGCTGTGCCTGGGCGCGCTGCTGCTGGTGCCACTGCTGGCCGTCGCCGCGTACTGGCGTTGGGGCCCCTGGGGCCTGGTCGTGCTGGCCTGGCTGCCGGTCGCACTATTGGTCGCACACCGGCAGATGGCGCGCATGGGCTGGTATCTGGACGAGCACTATGTGGCCGTGCGCGGCGGCTGGTGGAAACGCTGGTGGCGCTGGGCCGAGCTGGACAAGGTGCAGGGCCTGCGCCTGCAGCGTTCACCGCTGGACAAGCTGCTGGGCACCAGCAGCCTGCAACTGGATACCGCCGGTGCACATGGCGACGTGGCACTCACCCTGCATCATCTGCCGCAGGCACAGGCACAGCAGGCGATGGATCAACTGGCGGCCGCGCTGGCGCGGCGCAAGCTGCGCTGGTGATGCGGGCATCCACGCATGGCGTGGATCTACTGTAGAGCCGAGCGTGGGCTCGGCTCTACATCCCCCCGATCATCGCTGCGAGGGGCCCCAGTAGCCCAGATCCTTGCGGATCTGCAGGTCGCGCATCCAGCTGCCGAACGGCTTGCGGCGCAGCGCCCCCATTTCACCGGACAGGAAATCCTCGGTGGCCGCGATCACGCGCTCGCTGGAAAGGCCATCGCGGTACGGGTGGATGGCATCGGCGTAGCGCACGATTTCCGCCTGCAGCGCGGCGTCCGGGTGCAGCGCGCGCTGCAGCATCGCCGGCAACTGTGCCTGGTCGTCGAAATCAATCATGTGCGGCTTCGGCACGCGGTTGCGGAAGGTCACCACCGGCTTGTGCTGGACGATGAATTCCGAAACGATCGACGAGGTGTCCGACACCAGCACATCGGCGGCACGCTGCGCGGCCATCACCTGCTCCGGCTCGATGAAGCGGGCATTGGTACCGGCCAGCGCGCGGTAGCGCTCGAACAGTTCCGGCGGACATTTGGGATGCAGGGTCAGCAGCCAGTAACGCCCACCGGCCGCGATATCGGCGGCGATCTGCGGATGCAGGTGCGGGGCCGCGCTCAGCCGCTCGGTGAAGGTAGAACCAAACAGGATCACCGGGCGGTCGCCGGCCGGCGCGCGCAGTGCGGCGCTCTCGCCACCGTCATCGCGGAACAGCGGGTCCAGCTTCGGCCAGCCGGTCTCGGCCACCGCGAAGTGGCCCTGCTGGGCCGCGATCTCGCGGAACGGCGTGGTGGTGGCCGGCCCCTGCGTGCAGTACAGGTCGAACATGCCGCGCACCCGGAAGTGGCCGCGCGCACTGTCGCGCTTTTCCACATTGAAGCCATGGAACAGCTGTACCTTGGCCCCCGAAAGGAAGGTCGGCACCCAGTTGGCCGCGCTGAACACCGCCCGCGGGCGCATTGCCAGGGCCTGCTTCAGGCCAACGTTGGGCACCCCCGGCAAGCTGCTGCCGGCTGCGCCGCCTTCGAACCAGGCCGCAACTTCCTGCCCGGACGCGTGCAAGGCCTGCGCCAACGGGGCGAGAATAGGCAGCGCATAGCGCTCCGTCGCAAACAACAGGTATCCGGCCATCATGTCCTCCACGACCGCTCCCATCGAACGGCCTCGCATCTCGGCGTGCATTATCGCGTTCAACGAGGCCGGGCGCATCGGCGACTGCCTGGCCTCGCTGGCCTTCTGCGATGAGATCGTGGTGGTGGACTCGCAGTCCACCGATGCCACCGTGGCCATCGCCGAGGCGGCCGGTGCCCGCGTGCTGCAGCGCGTGTTCGAGGGCTTCCGCAGCCAGAAGGCGTTCTGCGTCGAACAGGCCAGCCACGACTGGGTACTGTGCCTGGATGCCGACGAGCGCATCAGCCCCGAGCTGCGTACGGCCATCGAACAGGCCCGTGACGGCGGCTTCGCCGACCACGCCGGCTACCGCTTCGCTCGCCTGTCCGAATACTTTGGCAGGTTCCTGCGCCACGGCAATGCCTACCCGGACCGGGTGATGCGCCTGTTCGACCGTCGCCAGGGCGGCTGGCGCGGCAAGCGCGAGATCCACGAGGCGGCCAGCGTCGACGGCAGCGTCGGCACCCTGCGCGGCGATCTCATCCACTACCCCTATCGATCATTGCAGCAGCAGCTGGCCAAGACCGAGAAGTACGCGCGGATGATGGCCGAGCACGAATTCGCGCGTGGCAAGCGGGCCACGCTGGGCAAACTGGTGCTGGCCCCGGCCTGGCGGTTCTGGCGCGGCTTCCTGTTCCGCGGCGGCTTCCGCGACGGCTGGCACGGCCTGGTCTATGCCTATGTGCGTGCCAACTACGTACGGCAGAAAACCATCATGCTGTGGATGCTGGGCAACGGACAGGCGGTGGCCGATCCTCCGGCTCCCGTGGAACGGCCCTGAGCCGGCTGTGTCACACTTGCCGCGCGTTGCCTGAAGATCCCCCATGAAAATCCTCTACACCAACTTCCACTACGGCGACGGTGGCGGCCACACCACGTACATCGTGTCGCTGGCGCGAGCCCTGCATGGCCAGCACACGCTCCATGTCGCAGCCCCCGCCGACAGCCGCCTGCTGCGTACGGTGGCCGAGGAAGGAATCGCCACCCCGCTGCCGATGGCCTTTGGCAGCGGCCTGCCGACCCTGCCACAGCAACTGGCCGAGCAACACGCGCTGCGCCGGCTGGTGCGTGACGAGGGCATCGACCTGGTCCACGTCAACGGTGCTCGTGACCACCGCTTCGTGATGCAGGGACTGCTCGGCATGCGCCGCCCACCGATCATCCTGACCAAGCACAACAGCAAGCCCACCCGTACACTGGGCAATGCCGTCAGGGCACGCTGGGCCACCGACCGTGTGATTGCGGTTTCGGCCCACACCGGGCGTCTGCTCGAGCAGGGGCCCTACCGACGCTGCCCGATCGATGTTGTCCGCAACGGCGTCGACCTGGACCGCTTCGCACCGCTGCCGGCCGACGCCGGCCAGGCGATGCGACGGCAATGGACGCAGGACCCGGATGCGCTGCTGCTGGTCAGCAACGCCGGCACCGATGACTACAAGGGCTGGATCGACCTGGCGCAGGCCATTGCCCTGCTCCCCGACGCGATCCGCCCGCACGTGCACATGGCGGTCGCCGGGCACCTGCCCAGCGCGCAGCAACGCGCGCAGGTGCAGGCCCTCGGTGACGTCGCCGCGCAGGTCCACTTCACCGGCCTGCTGGCCGATACGCGGCCACTGATCGCCGCCGGCGACGTCGGCTTCGTACTGTCCAACGACATCGAAACGATCTCCTTCGCCTGCCGCGAAATGATGGCCAGCGCCAGGCCGATGCTGGTCAGCGACTACGCGGGACTGCCGGAAAACATCGAGCAGGGTGTCGACGGCTGGGTCGTGCCCACCCGCAACGTGGCCGCCATCGCCGCGCAGGTGCGGGCGGTGTATGAACAACGCCAGGCGCTGCCGGCGATGGGCATGGCCGCACGCCGCCATGCGGAGCGCGAGTTCGGCCTGCAGACTTTCGCCGGGGCGACCCTGGCCAGTTACGAAGCGGTGCTGGCCTCGGCCTGATCTGCCCGGCGCGGCTCGGACAGGGCCAGCAGCAGGGCAACCCAGGCGGCATAGAACGAAGCGGTTCGCATGTCACGCAGCATCATTTCGGTGACCCCGAAGACGGCGAATGCCACGCAGATGCTCAACCCTGCCGCGGCATGCAACCGCGACCGTTCGTCGCCACGCCACAGGCGTGGCACGAACACCAGCGCAGGGGCCACGTAGACCAGCACCAGGCCAAGCCCCCCCAGCACGCCGTAGGTGGCCAGGAAATACAGCAGGTCGTTGTGGGTCTCGCCGAAATCACGCGCGACCATCGCCGACACCTTTCCCTGTCCTGCAAGTCGTTCCAGTTCCTGGCGGAAGCGATCGCCACCACCGACACCGAACACCGGCTGCTCGCGGATCATGTAGCCCGCCGCGGTCCACAACTGAAGGCGGATGCAGACCGAGGTATCGGCCAGGTGGTCGGCACTGCAATCGCCATACTCGCTCACGCCAGCATCGATGCGATCGCGCAGCGCACCATCATGGGTGGCGATAATGCCGACACCGGCCGCCAGCACCAGGCCCAGCAGGATCTTCATCCGGCCAAGCCGGCGCCCCATCACCAGCAGGCCGATCAGCAGGAAGCAGGGAATCGCCAGCAGGCCACCGCGGGTCTGTGTCCACAGGAATGCGACCAGGCCAAGGATGCCGGTCAGCAGCTTCAGCGTGGCTTCGATGCGAGTGAAACGGGTCACCGGCAGGCCCAGCGACAACAGGCTCAGCACACCGAACAACAGGGTCAGGTCGCCGTAGGTCACCGCATTGAACTGCTGGGTGGCAGGCCGCACGCCTGTCTCCAGCGCCAACCAGCCAATGATGGCTGCTGCCGCCCATACTGCGGGCAGGGTGCCAAGCATCGCCCGCGCGAGGATCCTGCGCGGCACCCGCAGCGCGGCGAACAGGATCAGCAGCATCGACAACAGGCGCGCGGCCTTCTCGACCTCCGATCCCTTCCAGATGCCATGCACGCCCAGGCTGATCAGCACGCCGGCCAGCATCACGCCCATGCCGATGCCCATCCACGCATAGCGCCGGGCGGAACCGGGCAGCAGGCGCGGAGCAGCCGAGGGGACCAGCAGCAGGACGACCGACAGCAGGATCGCCAGGTAGAACCCCGCGCTGCCGCCCTCCATGGTGATCATCAGCAACGTCGGCAACGCGCCCAGCACCACGGCGTAGGCGCCGGCCAGCAGGCCCGTCGTGCGGGAGGTAGGCAGGGAAAGCGGAGTCACGTGGTGCGGTCGGCAGGTCGGTAGCGATAGACCGGCACGGTGCCGGGAGCGGTCCTCATTCTAGGACAGAGCAGGCCGCTGGTTGATGCAGGCTGGCCACGTCTGTCGCTCATTCGTTCAGTCCGCATCCGGTGGCCCCTGCAGCCGGTACTCGCGCTCCAGCTCCTTCAGGTCAGGCACGCAGGCCCCGGACACCGCCGTGGCGGGAACAAGCCACCAGCGACGGCGGTTGGATATGCCGGCCATCTCCGCCTGCGAACGATCAATGCACCCCTGCATCGCATCGTCATTCACCAGCAACCAGCGATGCAGGGGGGACAAGCGCTGCCAGCGCACGGCCGCCTGCAGCTGTTCATGCCAGCGGTTCTCGAATCCAAAGGTTGCCGCGCGGCGGTCCGCCATCAGCAGATTCTGTTCCTTCCAGGCCACCAGCCCCAGCTCCGCGTCTGGCCCGAGACGCGTGCCGACGTCACGCATCAGACCACGCGCGGAGCTTGAATCATTCAGCAACGGGTAGCCGAGCAGGCCGTAGAGCACCCAGGCCACGGCCAGGGTCGATACCAGCGCCAGATGGCTTCGACGCCAGCCAGCCACCACCAGGCTCAAGCCACCCCAGAGCCCCATCGCAAGGATCGTCCACGCCAATGCATCGGTGGCGCCGGGCGGCAGTCCACGTCCATGGGCAAGGTTCACCTCGAAGCGCGGATCACCCAGCAACGCGAGCGCCCCGACCAGGCTCAATCCCAGTGCCAGCAACGCGGCAAACCCTCCCAGTACCGCCTGCACATCCCGTCGCTTCAGCAACCCGGGCAGCAGCGGTGCCAGCGCCAGGCAGAACATCGGCAGCGCCGGCAGGATGTAGACATCACGCTTGCCCTGGGGAATCGAGAAGAACAGCACGACCAGCACCCACCAGGCCAGCGGCAGCAGGTAGCGTGGATCGCGGCGGCACAGGCGCCGGCGCCACGCCGGGATCGCCCATGGCAGCGCCAGGAACGCCGGTATCCACATCGCTGGCATGACACCGAAGAAGTACCACCACGGCTGGTGATGGTCCCAGGACTGCGTGTAGCGGCGGGCCGTCTGCCGCACCAGGATGTCGTTGATGTAGGCACGGTACTCGTCCGACCCGGTGCCCAGCGCGGCCAGCAGCATCGGCGCCAGCCACAGCGATACCGCCAGCAGGAAGGCCAGCGGTGCCAGCCAGAAGCGGCCATCGCGCGCGTGCAGGGAAACACGGGGCCAGTGCAGGGCTGCAGCGATGGCCGCCGGCACGATCATCAGCAGCGCCAGCATGCCCACGCCCTTGGTGATCACCCCGATACCGGCAAAGAACCAGCCCAGCCACCACCAGCGCCAGGCCGGGCCCAGCAGCAGGTGGCGCAGCAGGCCATAGTTGGCCAGGGTGATGAACAGCACCAGCAGCGGATCGATCTGCGCCTTCTTCGCCTGGAAGGTGAACTGCAGCGCGAACAGCAGTGCCCATCCGGCGTAGAGCCCGACCTGGCGCGTCCACAGCCGGCGCCCGAGGTCGACCACGCACCACAGCGTACCCAGTGCGGCCAGCAGCGAGGGCAGCAGGAAGGCCACGCGCCAGTGGCCAACCAGGCCGTACAGCGAGGCCTGCCACCACATCAGCATCGGCGGCTTGTCCGAATACAGCTCGGTTCCGCGATGCGGGAACAACCAGTAACCGCTGTCGACCATCTGCCGGGCCACCAGCGCGAAGCGTGGCTCGTCAGAGGGCCACGGATCGCGGAGACCGAGACCGGCCCCCAGCACCAGCAGGGCCACCACCACGAACAACCACGTCTGGCGCGACGCGTGGGTTTTCAGCATGGGACTCGAAACGGCAGCGGGGGTCAGCCTGCTTTTATCAGACGCGCGTAGAAGAAACCGTCAGCATCGTTGTCACCGGGCAGCCGCTGGCGTGCCACGCCCTCGCAATCCACGCCGAATGCGTCACCCAGAGGCTGTGCCACGGCGTCCGGATGCCACTTCAGGAACGCGCGCACCTGGTCGATGTTTTCGGCGCGCAGGATCGAGCAGGTGGCATACAGCAGCACGCCGCCCGGGCGCAGCATCGACCAGCAGGCCTCCAGCAGGCGCGCCTGCACGCCCACCAGTGCATCGATGTCTTCGGCGCGACGGTGGAACATCACATCCGGCTGGCGGCGGATCACGCCGGTGGCCGAACACGGCGCATCCAGCAGGATCGCGTCGAACGGCACGCCGTCCCACCACGCGCCGGGATCGCTGGCATCGGCGACCAGGGTCTGCGCATGTTCGCCCACACCGGTGCGGGTGTAGGTGTCGCGCGCACGGGCCAGCCGGCGCGCGTCGATATCCAGCGCCAGCAGGCGCAGGCTCGGGTCACGCTCCAGCAGATGCGCCGACTTGCCGCCGGGTGCCGCGCAGGCATCCAGCACGCGGGCACCGGTCGCGGGCGCCAGCGCATCGGCCGCGCATTGCGCCGACAGGTCCTGCACCGACAGTGCACCGTCGCCGAAGCCCGGCAGCTGGTTCACGGCAACGGGGGCCGCCAGGCGCAACGCATCGGCACACAGTGCAGTGGCTTCAGCGGCAATGCCGGCCTCGGCCAGCGTCGCCAGGGCCTTGTCGCGACCACCGTGCTGGCGGTTGGCACGCAGCCACAACGGCGCGGGTTGCAGGCTGGCGCTGAAGATCGCCTCGGCCTGCGTCGGCCAATCGCGTTCGATCGCATCAGCCAACCATTCCGGGAAGGCGTCGCGCGCAGGCTGTTCGGGGAATCCCTCGCGCTGGGCGCGGCGCAGGATCGCGTTGACCAGGCCGGCCTGGCGCTCACGGCCCAGCGCGCGCGCCGCATCGACCGTGGCCGAAAGCGCCGCGTGCGCAGGCAGTTCGAGTACGTCCAGCTGGGCGAAGCCGACCATGAGCAACGTACGCAGGTCGGCATCACGCGCCGAAAGCGGCTTCTGCATCCAGGCCTGCAAGGCCGCGTCATACGTGCTGCGACGGCGCAGCACAGCGAAACACAGGGCTTCCAGCAGCGCACGGTCGCGGCTGTCGGCCAGCTTCGGCAGTGCCCAGGCCAGTTCGGCCTTCAGCGAACGGCCACGGGTGAACACCTGTGCCAGCACGCGTGCGGCCAGCATGCGCGTGGCCGCGCCCGGTGCCGCCTTGGCGACGGAGAAATCGTTCTGCTTGGACACCGCTTATGCCCCCACGCGCAGATCGCGGCGAGCGTTGAGGTAGTCGGCAGCGGTGATCGCCTTGCCGCCTTCACGCTGCAGCACGCGCAGGCGCAGCGCGCCCTGGCCACAGGCAATGTCGATGCCGTCGCGGCCGGCGGCCAGCACGGTGCCCGGTGCCTGGCCGTGGTCCGCCTCCAGCGCCACCGCGCCATGGATGCGCACCCGTTCACCGGCCAGCGTCGCCTCGGCGATCGGCCACGGATTGAACGCGCGCACGGTACGCGCCAGCGCGCCGGCGTCCTGCGCCCAGTCCAGCCTGGCTTCGGCCTTGTCCAGCTTGTGCGCGTAGGTCACGCCCTGTTCCGGCTGCGGCCGCGCGATCGGCTTGATGCCGGCGCGCAGCAGGCCCAGGCCGTCGGACAGCACCTGGGCACCCAGCTCGGCCAGCTTGTCGTGCAGCTGGCCGCCGGTATCGGTGGCCGCGATCGGAAGCTCCTGGTGCAGCAGCACCGGGCCGGTATCCAGGCCCGCTTCCATCTGCATCAGGCACACGCCGGTCTTCGCGTCACCGGCCTGGATCGCACGCTGGATCGGCGCGGCGCCGCGCCAGCGCGGCAGCAGCGAGGCATGCACGTTCCAGCAACCATGGGTCGGGATGGCCAGCACCGCCTTGGGCAGGATCAGGCCATAGGCCACCACCACCATCAGGTCCGGCTGCAGCTCGCGCAGCTGCTGCTGGGCGGCTTCGCCCTTCAGCGACTCCGGCTGGTAGACCGGAATGCCACGGGCCACGGCCTCAAGCTTGACCGGCGAAGGCGCCAGGCCACGGCCACGACCGGCCGGGCGGTCCGGCTGGGTGTAGACCGCCACGACCTCATGGTGGCGCGCGGCCGCGCGCAGCGACGACACCGCGAATTCCGGCGTACCGGCAAAGACAATCCTCATGGCTACCCCACTTGCAGGATGGATTCGTGCAGGAAAGAAAACGGCGCCGTCGGCCGGCGCCGTACAGCCCGCGCGAGCCGCGCAGGCACGGGCCACCCGAAGGGTGGCCCGGATTGGCGATCACGCCACGTGCTTGCGCTGCTTGGCCAGCTTCTTGCGCACCATCTCGCGCTTGAGCGGCGACAGATAATCGATGAACAGCTTGCCGTCCAGGTGATCCATCTCGTGCTGGATGCAGGTGGCCAGCACTTCGCCAGCTTCCATCTGCTGTTCCTGGCCGTTGCGGTCCAGGTACTTCACGGTGATGGTGTCGGCACGGGTGACGTCGGCGAAGATGCCCGGGACCGACAGGCAGCCCTCCTGGTACACCCGGCCCCCGTCCTTGGCGACGATTTCCGGGTTGATGAACACATGCGGTTCATTCTTTTCTTCGCTGACGTCGATGACCATGAAGCGCTTGTGCACGTCCACCTGGGTGGCGGCCAGGCCGATGCCCGGGGCGTCGTACATGGTCAGGAACATGTTGTCGATCAGTTCCTGGAAGGCCGGCGTGGTGACTTCGGCAGCTTCGATCAACGCGGCCTTGGTACGCAGGCGCGGATCGGGGAACTCGAGAATGGGGAGAAGGGCCATGGCTGTTTCCGGATAGGGGGCCGGCACGCCGGCATACGTCGCAGATTCTAGCTCCAACGCTTGCCTTGCGCCCCGGTTTCTGGACTATAGTGCGCGGACCTGTTGGGGAATCAGGGCTTCACACCTATGTTGCTTCGTTTTCGTACGGTCGTCGCCGCGGCGATGCTGACCGTGGCTGCCTATGCTACCGCCGTGGAAGTGAATGGCGGGCACCCGGACACCTATGTGGTCCGAAAAGGGGATACGTTGTGGGATATCGCCGCACGTTTCCTGCAGAAGCCGTGGCTGTGGCCGGAGATCTGGCAGGCCAATCCACAGATCGCCAACCCGCACCTGATCTATCCCGGTGACGTCCTGAGCCTGGCCTACCTGGACCGGGTGACCGTGGCGGCCCAGCCCGGCCCGCGCCAGGAGGCCCCGATCGACGCCATTCCGCTGGCCCAGGTCGAGCCGTTCCTGAAGCAGCTGAGCGTGGTCGACAGCATCGAGCAGCTGCCCTACGTGGCCGGCCTGGAAGAAGAACGCCTGCGCGCCACCAGCGGCCACGCCGTCTATGTGCGCCTGGCCGACGCCCAGGTGGGCCAGCGCTGGGCGGTCGTCCGCCCGACCGTGCGCTACGCCCAGCCCAAGCCGACCGAGGACCTGACCGCCAACGGCGACGTCACCCCGGGCAGCGGCAACCTGTGGCGCGCCTACAGCGCCCCCAACCACCGCCGCGGCGTGCTCGGCTATGAGCTGGCCCAGGTCGCCACCGGCACCATCACCCATGTCGCCGGCGGCAAGGTCGAGGCGTCCACCCTGGTGCTGGACAAGAACGAGGGCGGCCGCGAGGTGCGTGCCGGCGACCGCCTGGTGCCGATCGAGGCCAGGCCGTACGACCTGCAGTTCGTGCCCCATGTCCCCGCCGCCGGTGTCGAGGGCGTCGACGTACGCGTGCTGGCCGTCACCGACATGTTCACCGCCGGCGGCCCCCGCGACGTGATCGCGATCTCGGCGGGTCGCACGCAGGGCGTGGACAATGGAACCGTGTTCTCGCTGTGGCGCCCGGGCCGCCATGTGGCGCACCGCATGAAGTATCCGAACTCGTCGCGTACGGACGATTCGCTCAGCACCGGCGCCGGCCGGGTCTCGCTGCCGGACGAGTACGCGGCGCATGCCATGGTGTTCCGCACCTTCGACAACGTCAGCTACGCGCTGGTGATGCAGGGCGTGAAGCCGGTGCGCGTGGGGTACAACGCCCTGCACCCGGACGCGAAGTAGAGTCGACTGTGTAGAGTCGACTGTGTAGAGTCGACTGTTAGTCGACTGCTCTTCACCCCCCCCCCCCCGGAAACGCCCGCGCTGCACGCGATGGTCGACTGACAGTCGACTCTACAGGGGCGGTCTCCGGCAAACCCTGACGGTCACATGCGAAGGCGCCCTAGGGCGCCTTCGTTGTATCCGGCCGATAGTGGGGGAATGACCAGACAGATGGATGAGGCGCTGCTGCGCCTGGTGATGGCAGGCGGCGCGCTGGCGCCACGGCGGGCCCTGCTGCAGGCCGCGGGCAACGCAGAGATTGCGATCGCGCAGGGCGCCGCGAACTGGCGCGCACACGGTTGCACGCCAGAGCAGTGCGCTGCACTGGAACGCCCCGACGCCCGCGCCTGGACCGCGGCACGGCACTGGCTGGAAGACGACGACCACCATCTGCTGTCCTTTGCCGACGCGGCCTTTCCGCCGCCCCTGCTGGACGTCCCGAACCCGCCGCTGGCGCTGTTCGTGGCGGGCGATCCAAGCGTGGCCTGGCGCCCCTCGGTGGCGCTGGTCGGCAGCCGCTCGCCAACCCCGGGAGGACGCGCGCTGGCCGCGCGCTTTGCCAGCTGCTTCGTCGAGGCCGGACTGGCCGTAACCAGTGGCCTGGCGACCGGCATCGACGCCGCCGCCCACCTGGCCACGCTGGAGGCAGGCGGCTGCACCGTAGCGGTGATCGGGACCGGCCCTGATCGGGCCTATCCGGACAGCCACCAACGGTTGCAGGGGCGGATCGCCGCCGAGGGCGCGGTGCTGAGCGAGTACCTGCCGGGCACACCGGCACGCCCGGGCCACTTCCCCGCGCGCAACCGGCTGGTGGCCGGGCTGGCGCTGGCGACGGTGGTGGTCGAGGCCGCGCAACGCTCCGGCGCCCTGATCACCGCACGGCTGGCTGCCGAGGCCGGCCGCGAGGTCTGCGCCCTGCCCGGCTCGGTACTCAACCCACGCGCAGCGGGCTGCCACCGGCTGATCCGCGAGGGCGCCGCACTGGTCGAGCGCCCCGAGGAAGTGCTGGAACTGCTGGCCCCTGCCCTTCGCCAGCAGCTGCCGGGCTTGCAATCACGTCTGGATGCCCCCACTGAACAGGGACCGCCGGCGCTCCTGCCGGCGCGCTGGGCCGACGACCCTGACTACCAGCGCTTGTGGCGGGCCCTGGACCACAACCCAACCAGTATGGATTCACTGATCACGCGCTGTGGATTGACGGCGCCCCAGGTGTCCTCCATGCTGCTGGCCATGGAACTGGCGGGAATCGTGGTGTGCGTACACGGCCGCTACTGTCGAACTCCCTAGTTTCTTCACCTCCACAGCGTCGCGCGACGCAGGCCGAGGGGCAATGAAAGAGAGCATCCTGGACGTACTGCTGTACCTGTTTGAACACTATTTCAGCGAAGACGCGGACCTGATCCGTGACCGCGATTCGCTCCAGAACGGCCTGATCCAGGCCGGTTTCAGCCCAACCGAGATCAACAAGGCGTTCGACTGGCTCGACGCCCTGGCCGCGCAGCGGCCGAGCGTGGCCCAGGCACGGGTCGATGGCCCCGTGCGCGTCTACCACGGCCCCGAGCTGGACAAGCTGGACGTGGAATGCCGCGGCTTCCTGCTGTACCTGGAACAGCACGGCATCCTCGACGCCGACCAGCGCGAGCTGGTGCTGGACCGGGCGATGGCCCTGGACCAGGACGAACTGGACCTGGACGACCTGAAATGGGTCGTGCTGATGGTGCTGTTCAACCAACCTGGCTCCGAAGCGGCCTATGCCTGGATGGAGACGCAGATGTTCATGGACGAGCCAGAACCCCTGCACTGACCGTACACTTGGGGGCATAGCGCATTCAGGAGCGTCCCCGTGAGCGAGTGGTTCCATGCAGAAGGCAACCGGCAGCAAGGCCCGCTGCCGGCGGAACAGTTGGTCGAGTTGTTCCGCAACAACCAGATCACCCTGGACACCCTGGTCTGGCGCGACGGACTGCCGCAATGGCAGCCGTTGCGCACCGTCGTGGACGAACTCGGCCTGATCGTGCCGGCGCTGGACGCCGCCGCACCGCCGGTCGAACCCGAGCCGGAACCGGAACCCGTCGCACCGCCTCCGCCGCAGCCACCGGTACTGCCGGCGTCCACGCCCTACGCCACCAGTGCATCGGCCACCGTCCTGCCGGCACCGAAAAAGAAGCTGTCCGGCTGTGCGCTGACCGCCATCATCGGTGGTGGCCTGCTGCTGGTGCTGGTGCCGATCCTGGCCATCCTCGCCGCGATCGCACTGCCGGCCTACAACGACTACACCGTGCGCAGCAAAGTCGCTGGCGCCGTGGCCGCGCTGCAGCCGCTGAAGGACCAGGTGCAGCATTTCGCCGATGACGAAGGCCGCTGCCCGGGCGCCAACGACGCCGGCTTCCCGGCCCCGGGCGACTTCGCCAACGTGGGTCTGTCGGCCGTGAACATCGGCCGCTTCAACAACGGCCACTGCGGCATCGAAGCAACGCTGGCGGTACCGGGCAAGGGCATCGACGGCGACCTGCTGTGGCTGGAATACGACCGTGACAGTGGCCGCTGGGCATGCAGCGGCGAAAGCGACGACAAGTACCTGCCGCAGTCGTGCCGCGGCTGAGCCGCGCGCATGCCAGCACCTCCATGGACGATCCAACAGGGAACACGCAATGACTGAGTGGTATTACGCCGAAGGACAGCAGCGCCAGGGCCCGCTGCCGGTGCAGGAAATCCGCCAGCGCTTCCAGCGCGGCCAGTTGAACCTGGACACCCTGGTCTGGCGCGAAGGCATGGACCAGTGGGCGGCGCTGCGCCAGGTGGTCGACGAGCTCGGGCTGCAGACCCTGGCCGATGCAAGTACCGCCACCGGCAGTGGCGGTTTCGACCTGCGCAACGACTATGCGGCCATCGACAACGGTACCGCGCCGCTGCCCGGCACCGGTGCCCTCAGCAGCTCACCCTACAGCGCCCCGGCAGCGCTCGGTGCCGGCGGCCATGTGCAGCCGGTGGTCGGCGGCGAAGTCGTCTATGCGGGCTTCTGGAAGCGCGTGGCAGCCTACGTGATCGACTACTTCGTGCTGGTCATCCCCGGCAGCATCATCGGCGTCATTCTCGGGGTGATCCTCGGCGCCGGCATGGGTGCGGTGGGCAGTGACGAGTCGGCCATCGAGATCGTGGCGCAGCTGGCCAGCGCACTGATCAACTTCGCCATCGGCATGGCGTACTACACCTGGTTCCATGCCTCGAAGGGCGGCGCCACGCTGGGCAAGATGGCGGTGGGCATCAAGGTCGTGCGCGGCAACGGCGAGCGCCTGACCAAGGCCCGCGCGTTCGGTCGTTACTGGGCCATGCTGCTGAGCAGCTTCACCCTCGGCATCGGTTTCCTGATGGCGGCCTTCACCGAGCGCAAGCAGGGCCTGCACGACATGATCTGCGACACCCTGGTGGTCGACCGCTGGGCCTACACCGACCAGCCCCACTTGCAGCGCCGCGAGCTGGGCACCGTCACCGTGCTGGTGCTGGTGTTGACCGGCCTGCTGTCGCTGGCGGGCCTGGCGCTGCTGGTGTTCGCGGTCGGCTTCATCGCCAAGATGGCCTCCTGAACGGCCATCCTCACGCCTGGCTGCTTGACACGGGCTGGCCGGGCGTGATTCCTCTAATAAGGTGAAACCTGAACGCCCGGCACATTACCGGGCGTTCAGTTTATGGATTTGCGCGTGGCCGCTTCACTAATGCGGCCATTTGCTCCACCCTAGCGGCCCCTTCCCCACGGTTCGCCCCACAGACCCTGCTGCCATGCCCAAGCACCTGCTCATCGTCGAATCGCCGGCCAAGGCCAAGACGATCAACAAATACCTCGGCAAGGACTACACCGTCCTGGCCTCGTATGGGCATGTGCGTGACCTGATTCCGAAGGAAGGCGCGGTCGACCCGGACAACGGGTTCGCCATGCACTACGACGTGATCGACAAGAACGAGAAGCACGTCGATGCGATCGCCAAGGCCGCCAAGGGCGCCGACGACATCCTGCTGGCGACCGACCCGGATCGCGAGGGTGAGGCGATCAGCTGGCATATCGCCGAGATCCTGAAGGAACGCGGGCTGGTCAAGGACAAGCCGATGCAGCGCGTGGTGTTCACCGAGATCACCCCGCGCGCCATCAAGGAAGCCATCAGCCAGCCGCGCGCGATCGCCAGCGACCTGGTCGATGCCCAGCAGGCGCGCCGCGCGCTGGACTACCTGGTCGGCTTCAACCTGTCGCCGGTGCTGTGGCGCAAGGTCCAGCGCGGCCTGTCCGCAGGCCGCGTGCAGAGCCCGGCGCTGCGCATGATCGTCGAGCGCGAGGAAGAGATCGAAGCCTTCATCGCCCGCGAATACTGGTCGATCGCCGCCGAGTGCGCGCATCCCAGCCAGCACTTCAACGCCAAGCTGATCAAGCTGGACGGGCAGAAGTTCGAGCAGTTCACCATCACCGATGGCGACACCGCTGAAGCGGCGCGCATGCGCATCCAGCAGGCCGCGCAGGGCTCGCTGCACGTCACCGACGTGGCCAGCAAGGAGCGCAAGCGCCGCCCGGCGCCGCCGTTCACCACCTCCACCCTGCAGCAGGAAGCCTCGCGCAAGCTCGGCTTCACCACCCGCAAGACCATGCAGGTGGCGCAGAAGCTGTATGAAGGCGTAGCAATCGGCGAAGAAGGCACCGTCGGCCTGATCTCGTACATGCGTACCGACTCGGTGAACCTGTCGCAGGATGCGCTGGCCGAGATCCGCGACGTGATCGCCCGCGATTACGGCATCGCCTCGCTGCCCGACCAGCCCAACACCTACCAGACCAAGTCGAAGAACGCCCAGGAAGCGCACGAAGCGGTACGCCCGACCTCGACCCTGCGCACCCCGGCCCAGGTCGCACGCTTCCTCACCGACGACGAGCGCCGCCTGTACGAACTGATCTGGAAGCGTGCAGTGGCCTGCCAGATGATTCCGGCCACGCTCAACACCGTCAGCGTCGACCTGTCGGCCGGCAACGAGCACGTGTTCCGTGCCAGCGGCACCACCGTGGTCGTGCCCGGCTTCCTGGCCGTGTACGAGGAAGGCAAGGACAACAAGAGCGCCGAGGACGAGGACGAAGGCCGCAAGCTGCCGGCCATGAAGCCCGGCGACCGCGTCCCGCTGGAACGCATCCAGGCCGAACAGCATTTCACCCAGCCGCCGCCGCGCTACACCGAAGCGGCGCTGGTGAAGGCGCTGGAAGAGTACGGCATCGGCCGTCCCTCGACCTACGCCTCGATCATCCAGACCCTGTTGTTCCGCAAGTACGTGGAGATGGAAGGTCGCAGCTTCCGCCCGTCCGACGTCGGCCGTGCGGTGTCCAAGTTCCTGTCCAGCCACTTCACCCAGTACGTGGATTACGACTTCACCGCCAAGCTTGAAGACGAGCTCGATGCCGTCTCGCGTGGCGAAGAAGAGTGGATCCCGCTGATGTCGCGCTTCTGGGAACCGTTCAAGGAACTGGTCGAAGACAAGAAGGAATCGGTCGACCGCGCCGAGGCCAGTGGCGCGCGCGAGCTCGGCACCGACCCCAAGACCGGCAAGCCGGTCAGCGTGCGACTGGGCCGCTTCGGGCCGTATGCCGCCATCGGCAGCACCGCCGAGGATGCCGAGGAGAAGCCGAAGTTCGCTTCGCTGCGCCCCGGTCAGTCGATGCACACCATCTCGCTGGAAGACGCGCTGGAACTGTTCCTGATGCCGCGCGCGCTGGGCGAGGACAAGGGCGAGCCGGTCAGCGTCGGCATTGGCCGCTTCGGACCGTTCGCCAAGCGCGGCAGTACCTATGCCTCGCTGAAGAAGGAAGACGACCCGTACACCATCGACCTGGCCCGCGCCGTGTTCCTGATCGAAGAGAAGGAAGAGATCGCGCGCAACCGGATCATCAAGGAGTTCGAGGGCAGCGACATCCAGGTGCTGAACGGCCGCTTCGGCCCGTACATCAGCGACGGCAGGATGAACGGCAAGATCCCCAAGGATCGCGAACCGGCCTCGCTGACCTTGGCTGAAGTGCAGCAGCTGATGGAAGAAACCGGCAAGCCGGTGCGCAAGGGCTTCGGTGCCAAGAAGGCCGCTGCGAAGAAGGCGCCGGCCAAGAAGGCCGCGGTGAAGAAGGAAGCCGCGCCGAAGAAGGCTGCCGCCAAGAAGGCACCGGCCAAGAAGGCGGTGAAGAAGGTGGTGAAGAAGGCTGCCGCGAAGAAGGCACCGGCCAAGAAGGCCGCCAAGAAGTAAATCCACGCCATGCGTGGATGAGGCGAGTGCGGGCCAACGGTCCGCACCCACCCGGGTTGCAGGTTCCACCCCCTCTGCACGCTGCAGGGGGATAATGAAGGCCCACGCCGGGCCGGTCGCCGCCATGAAAGAACTCACGCTGGACTCTGCTGTCGCCACGCTCCGCGCGGGCGGCGTGATCGCCTACCCGACCGAAGCGGTCTGGGGCCTGGGCTGTGACCCTTCGCACGAAGCGGCAGTGCACACGGTGCTGCGGTTGAAACAGCGACCGATCGAGAAGGGCATGATCCTCGTTGCCGCCGAACTGCCTCAGCTGGAAGGCTGGGTGCGCCTGCAGGCGCTGCCGGATGCACGCCAACGCGCAGTACTGGCCAGCTGGCCCGGCGCCAACACCTGGATCCTGCCGGCCGGACCCCGTGCCCAGCCGTGGGTCACCGGAGAGCACAGCGGCATCGCCGTACGCATCAGCGCCCACCCGCTGGTGGCCGAACTCTGCCGTGCCTGGGGAGGCCCGCTGGTCTCCACCAGCGCCAACCTGGCCGGCGAGCCCCCAGCGCGCCGCCGCGAAGAACTGGATCCACGCCTGCTGCGCCTGCTCGACGGCATCCTCGATGGCGAAACCGGTGGCCTGGCCCAGCCCACCCCGATCCGCGACGCGCTCAGCGGCAACGTGCTGCGCTCCTGATCGGCCAATTGCGCTGCCCCGGACAATCACGCACCCTGCCTTCATGAACCTGCTGCGCACCGCCCTGGGACTGTGCCTGCTGCTGCCATCGATGGCACCGGCGGCCGAGGATGTGCGCGTTTACCGCTGCGTCGCCAGCAACG
This sequence comes from Stenotrophomonas maltophilia, assembly GCF_039555535.1. Taxonomy (NCBI): domain Bacteria; kingdom Pseudomonadati; phylum Pseudomonadota; class Gammaproteobacteria; order Lysobacterales; family Lysobacteraceae; genus Stenotrophomonas; species Stenotrophomonas maltophilia. The sequence continues at coordinate 4,305,106 of NZ_CP154630.1, forward strand.
GTGCGGTGGCCCTGCAGGACACGCCCTGCAACAGCGGCCGCCAGGAAGTCCGCGACCTGCAGCGCCCGCGCGATCCAGCGCCGCGGGTGGTTCGCAGCGATGCTTCGCCCGCACCGCCGGACGAAGCTCCGGTGATGCGTGACCGCGAGGTCCGCCACGTCTACATCCAACCGCCGCAGCCGCTGTACGAATGCGTGCGCGACGACGGCCAGCGCTATACCAGCGACAGCAACGAGGGCAATCCGCGATGGGTGCCGTTGTGGACCAGCGTCTGGCTGCCACACGGGCATCGGGGCCCGGCCTACCCGGGTCCGCGCCCGGCCATCGGCACACCGATCGGTTCGCCCGTCGGCGAGGGTGCAGGTTACCGGCCGCCGGCAGTCGGCGTGGGCGTGCAGGTCCCGGCCGGCAGCGTGCTGGTGCGCGACAGTTGCCACGCGCTGCCGCCGCAGGAGGTCTGCGCACGCCTGCGCGACCGCCGCTGGGAACTGGATCGTCGCTACAACAGCGCACTGCAGAGCGAGCGCACCGCCATCAGCAACGAGCAGCGTGGCATCGACGCGCGCCTGTCACGCGACTGCCAGCGCTGAGCGCAGCCCGGCATCGCAGCCTGTACGCTGTAGGCATGAACAGACTGATCTGGCTGGCCCTGGCGTTGTTGCCCGGCACGGCACTGGCCGAAGCCGGCGTGGTGTACCGCTGCACGTCCAGCAACAGCGACATACCGACCCTGCAACGTACGCCCTGCCCGTCCGGAACCAAGCAGCAGGTGCTGCGCGTGCCCGAGCCGGCCAGTGCACAGCCGGCGGTGGTCGCCGCGCCCCAGGCACCAGCACCTGTTGTCACCAGGACGCCCGCCGCGGCTCCGACCAGGCCCGAAGCAGTGCCTGCGGCCGCAGCGGCACCAAGGCGCGCGGACGAAGGGCGCACCATCATGGAAGCGGGAATGGTTGAACGCGAAGGTGGCAACCAGATTCTCGACAGTGCGACCCTGCGCCGTGATGCCGACGCTCGTGCCGAAGCAGGCAACGGACCACCGAAGCCACCACTTCCCCCGATCTTCCAGTGCACCGACGGACAGGGTGGTAGCTATCTGCACGAGTACGAGGCATCACCCGGCCGCTGCGAACCGATGACGGTGCAGGGCCTGGGCGGGGTCACGCCGATGAACGCGGCCGGCTGCGAAGTCGTGCGCGACCGTTGCGAGGAACTGCCCGAAGCACAGCGATGCGGCAGCTGGCAGCAGCGCTTCCGCGATGCCCGCGGCCGTGAGCGCTTCGCCGCGCCGGAGAACCGCGAAACCGCGCGCGGAGAACGCGAGCGGCTGCAGGGCGTGCTGGAGGCCAGTACCTGCCCGGTACCGGGGTGACAGCGGCGGCATGGCCGCACCAGCCCAAGGGGTGGATCTGTTGTAGAGCCGAGCCATGCTCGGCTGCCGTTGGCGGAATGCAGCCGAGCATGGGCTCGGCTCTACAGCAGAGCGATCAGAACCCGTAACGCAGGAAACCGCCATCCACCGCGATGCACTCACCAGTGACATAGCTGGCGGCCGGCAGGCACAGGAAGCCCACGGCCGCGGCCACTTCCTCCGGCTCGCCAATGCGGCGCATCGGCGTGCGGTTGATCACTTCCTCGTAGTAATCCGGGTCCGACAACGGACCGGAGGTCCGCCGCGTGCGGATGTACCACGGCGCCACGGCATTGACCCGGATGCCATCCTCGGCCCACTCGACGGCCAGGTTGCGGGTCATCTGGTGCATCGCGGCCTTGGTCATGCCGTAGACCACGCCGCTGCGCACGTGGGTCAGGCCGGACACGCTGCCGACGTTGACGATCGACGAAGATGCGTGGCGAGCCAGCAGTGGATGCGCGTAGCGCGACAGCTCGAACGCCGAGAACAGGTTGGTCTCGAAGATCTTCCGCCATTCGTCCTCGGAATACTCCGTGGCCGCCTTGGTGACGTTGCCACCGGCGTTGTTGACCAGGATGTGCAGGCCATCGCTGTGGTCTTCCACCCAGTCCAGGATCTGGCGGCGGTCTTCGTCGTCGGAGACATCGGCGGCCAGCGCGTGCACCTGCATCTGCGGATACACGTCCAGCAGCTCGTCGCGCGCGGTCTCCAGCATGTCGATGTCGCGCCCGACGATCATCAGGTCAGCGCCGAAGCCGGCCAGTTCATGCGCGATGGCCAGGCCGATACCGGCGCTGGCGCCGGTAATCAGGGCCGTCTGGCCGTCCAGGCGCCACCGTTGCTGGGTCATGTGTCCTCCGGGGCCGCGCCCGCTGCATTTCGATGCGGCAAGGATACGCGCTCACGGTGGCCCCCTGCCGGGGATGCGACACTGCACCTACGCCCACCGCGGAGAGCCGCCATGCGCATCCTGACCCTGTCCTCGTCCCTGCTGGCCAGCGTGCTGCTGGTGGCCTGCCAGCGGCCGCCGACGCCGAACCCGGAGAAGCCACCGGTGCCCAAGGCGATGTCGCGCGCGATGCAGGAGCCGCTGGACCGTGCGAAGGTCGCACGGAAGGCCGTGGAAGAGGCCGCTGCACGCGAGCGCAAGGCCGAAGCCGACGCGACGCAATGACGGGTCGCTTGTGGGGTCAGAGCCCTTTTCTGAGCAAAGGGATCCGACCCCATGAACGAAAACGCCCGGCCGAAGCCGGGCGTTTCCAAGAGATCCACGCCATGCGTGGATGCTTTCCGATCAGAACCCGCAGAAGCAATACGCCAGCGCCTTCACCGGCGCGCCATTGCCCTTCTCGCGGGCCGCGTTCTCGACGAAGCGCAACTGGGTGTCCACTTCCGGCATCGTGCGCGCCAGCATCATCCTCGCCATGCCCGAGTCGGACAGCATCCAAGCACCGGCGCGGCTGCCGGCGAAACCGCTGACGAACTGCGCGAACGGCGTCGCCGCCTTCTCGATGTAGCGCACGCGGTAGGCATCGGCCTTGCCCAGCTTGGCACGGCTGGCGGCATCGGCCACGGCGTCCTTCAGGCCACCGAAGGCGTCGACCAGGCCACGTTCCTTGGCCTGCGCACCGCTCCACACGCGGCCACGGGCCACTTCATCGACCGCCTCGACCGGCTTCTTGCGGGCATCGGCGACGCGACCGGTGAAGTCGGCATAGCCCTTGTTGATCACCGTCTGGATGACCTGGCCCACGGCCGGGTCCATCGGGCGGGTGACGTCGAAGGCACCGGCGAAGCGGGTGGTGCCCACGCCGTCGGTATGCACGCCAATCTTGTCCAGCGCGCGGCTGAAGTTCGGCACCATGCCGAAGATGCCGATCGAACCGGTGATGGTCGACGGATCGGCGTAGATGCGATCGGCGTTCATGCTGATCCAGTAGCCACCGGAAGCGGCCAGGTCACCCATCGACACCACCACCGGCTTGCCGGCGGCCTGCAGCGCCACCACTTCGCGGCGGATCTGCTCGGAGGCGAACACTTCACCGCCCGGCGAATCCACGCGCAGCACCACGGCCTTCACGTTCTCGTCGTCACGCGCGGCACGCAGCAGCGCCGAAGTCGATTCGCCACCGATGCGGCCGGCCGGCAGGTCACCGCCGCTGATCTCGCCTTCGGCCACCACCACCGCCACCTGCGGACGCGAGTCCACCGGGTTGCGGCGCGCGTCGAGCAGGGCCAGGTAACGACCGAAGTCGACGTTGCGGAAACCGCCGTCGGCATCGTCGTCGGCCACCCCGCGCTCGATCATCAGATCCTCGAATTCCTCGCGGGTCTTCAGTGCGGTCACCAGCTTCTGCTGCAGGGCGAACTTGGCCAGGTCGCCACCGGCGGCGGCGATGCCTTCCGGCAGCGTGTCGATGCCGGCGGCCAGCTGTGCCGGATCCAGGCGGCGTGCCTTGGCGATGTCGGCCAGGTAGCGCTGCCACACATCGTTCATCCAGAACAGGTCGGCTTCCTTCGAAGCCGGCGACGCCGCATCAAGCACGTACGGCTCGGCGGCGGACTTGTACTCGCCCACCTTGAACAGGTGCACGTCCACGCCCAGCTTGTCCTGCAGGCCGGTGCGGAAGTACTGGCGGTAGCGGCCCAGGCCCTCGAGCACCACCGACCCCATCGGGTCCAGGTAGACCTCGTCGGCCTGTGCGGCCAGCAGGTACTGCGACTGGCCCATGCTCTCGCTGTAGGCCACCAGCTGCTTGCCGGACGCACGAAGGTCCTGCAGCGCCGCGGCCACTTCACGCAGCGAGGCGAAGCCCGACGGCTGCAGCTTGTCCAGCTCCAGCACCACGCGCTCGATCTTCTTGTCTTCCTTGGCCGACTCGATCACCCGCAACAGGTCGCGCAGCTGGATCTCTTCGGCGCCGTTGTCGCCCACCGCCTTGGCCAGCGCACGGCTGACCGGATCAGCGCTGAACTGCTCGACCAGGCGGCCTTCCGGCGCGATCACCAGGGTGGTGCGGTCCTGCAGCGATTTGCTGGCACCGGCGCCCATGCCGGCGGCGATGACGAACATCACCAGCAGCAGGAACAGCAGGCCGAAGAACACCAGGTTGAGAATCAACCGGCGGGTGAAGTTCATGACGTCCCACAGCCCGATGAAGAAACTGGCGACGGGATTGCGACGCGCCGGGGGCAGTGGGGGCACGGGTTGATTCATGGAGCGCTCCGGATGGCTTCTTGCCGTGGTACCAGCATAGCCGGTGCCGCGTGATGCGGCATCGGACACAAGTCAGGGGATCGCCCGCCATGGGTCGGCATGGCAGGCGGGAGGATCAGGACAGCATCGACTGGCCGATGCGCAGGCTGCTGCGGCGCAGGCGCCAGCCCATCAGGATGGCGGCGGCGGTCAGGCCGACGATCAGGCCGATCCACATGCCCTGCGGGCCCATGCCCAGGCCCAGGCCGAGCCCGGCGCCGAGCGGCATGCCCAGGCCCCAGTACGCGAACATGGCGATGAACATCGGCACGCGGGTGTCCTTCAGGCCACGCAGCGCACCGGCCGACAGCACCTGGATGCCATCCGGGAACTGGAAGGTAGCCGCGTACAGCAGCAGCGTCGAGGCCAGGCCGGCCACCGCCAGGTCGTTGGTGTAGACACCGACGATGGCGTCGTGGCCGAACAGCAGCACCGCCGCCGACAGCGTCTGCGTGCCCATGATGATCGCGTAACCGGCCCACGCCGCGCGGCGCACACCAAAGCCATCGCCGCGGCCGACCGCATGGCCGACGCGCACGGTGGTGGCCTCGGCCACGCCCATCGGGATCATGAAGCACAGCTGCGCCACGTTGATCGCAATCTGGTGCGCGGCCGCTTCATTGGCACCGAGGCGGCCGATGAGCAGCGCGGTGACGATGAACAGGCCGCCTTCCATCAGCACGGTGATGCCGATCGGCAGGCCGGTGCGCAGCAATTCCCAGATCGCCTTCCAGCGCGGCCCCTCGAAGTGCGAGAACAGCTGCAGGTGGGCGAAGCGCTTGGTGAACCACAGGTAGGTGGCGAACGCGATCGCCTGCAGCCACATCATCACCGCCGAGGCGATGCCGAGGCCCTCCGCGCCCATTTCCGGGAAGCCGAGCTTGCCGTTGGCCAGCACGTAGCCCATCGGCGCCAGCACCAGCAGGCCGCCGAAGCCGAGCAGCATGGTCGGCAGCGTCCAGTGCATGCCCTCGCTGAGGTAGCGCATGCAGAAGTACAGGGTCAGCGCCGGACCACCCCAGCGCACCGCATGCAGGAACGCGGTGGCACCCGGCACGATGTCCGGCGCGATGCCGAACGCCGGCAGCAGCGGTGGCACCACGGTGAGGAAGGTGAACATGATCAGGCCCAGGCCCAGCGCCAGCCACAGTGCCTGGCGGAACAGCGGGCCGATCTCGCGCTCGCGGCCGGCGCCATGCAGCTGCGACACCGATGCGGTAAGCGAGATCAGGGTGCCGATCGGGATCAGCATCGGCAGCCACAGCAGCGCCGTGCCGATGGTCACCGCAGCCAGGGTCGCGGTGGCGTGGTGGCCGGCAATCACGTTGTCGACGAAGGAGATCAGGCCGGTGGACACATGCCCGAGCACAAGCGGCAGGGCGAGCAGACCGGTGGCGCCGACTTCCTTGCTGAAGCGCGGCGTGGAGGTTGCAGTAGACATAAGGTGCTTGACGCGAACTACGGTTGCGCGCGAAGGGCACAGGCACCGGGTTGCGGCCGGTCATCTTACGCGCGCAACGCGCGCATTCCCATGACATGGCGTGAATGCCGGGTTCCGGCAGGCCCCGGCATCACGCGTTGCGATCGCGTTACCGGAAAAGACGCCCCCCTGTAGAGTCGACTGTCAGTCGACTGCTCTTCATACAGGACCGCGAAAACCCCGCGCTGCGCGCGGAAGTCGACTGACAGTCGACTCTACCCTGTCGAGGTTACCCGTCGACGCTACGCCTTCGGGTTTACTGGCCGGCCTGGCGCTTGAGCCAGGTGTCGCGCTCGGCGGCGGGCACGGCGAGGAACGCGCCACGCACCGTGTCGCGTTCCTGCGGTGGCGTGCGCTGCGCGACCAAGGTCAGCTGGGCCAGCTGCGCCGGGCTGAGCTGGCGCAGCACGGCCAGCGCGGCCTCGCGCTGTTCCGGTGGCACGAAGCCGAACAGGCCATGCAGCTTGGGGAACTCCAGTCCCAGCTGCGGGCCCAGCCGCCAGCCTTCACGGAAGGCCTGGTCCTGCGCCTGGAACTGCTGGCGCAGACGCTGCTGCTGGTCCGCCGGCAGCGCGTTGAACCGCGCCGCAGCCTGCCGGATGCGCTCCCGCTCGCTCTCCGGCAGGGCGCGCCAGGCCGCGTAGTCGGCTCGGCGCTGACGCTGCTGCGGAGCATCGAGCTGGGCAAACGATGCGGGCGCAGCAGGTGCAGCTGCCGGCGCTGGCGCGGCAGATGAGGTGGCCGGCACCGGCGGCGGCAATGGGACGTTCAAGGTCTGCGGCGCAGCGGACAGCGACAGCGGCAGGGCCAGCAGCAGGCTGGCGAATACGGTCTTATTCATCGGCAGCAGCGGTTTCCAGCGTGGCGCTGGCCGGCTCCGGCCGGCTCGGTCTGGATTGCGATTCATCCACCGGCAACGGGCCGCCCGCGGCGGTCCAGGCATACAGATCGGCATCAGCCACCAGCGGATAGTCGCGATCAGCCAGCATCGTGGCGTCGTCGGAGGCCTGGGCCGGGGTCGCATCCGGCGTAGCGTTGACCTTGCTCGGCGGAAGCGCTTCCACCGTGACCGGGCCAGCTTCACCCACGACGCCTTCCGGCAGAGGAGCATCGCTACCGGATGAATGTACTTGCCAGTAGCGCCAGCCCAGCGCCGCGGCCAACAGCACCGCCACCGTCACCAGCAGGATCACCGGACCGCGCCAGCGCGGCCTGGCATTGGGCCGCCGCCGCTTGCCCTGGGCGGCCGCACGATCATCGCGCTGCGGTGCGCGCCAACTGGTCGAGGGAGCTTCATTGCTGGCGGCTGGTGCAGCTGGCTGCTGCAGCTGCTGCAGGCGCTTGGCCGGCAGGTCGCGGATGCGCAGCTGCACCTGTTCGGCCAGCTGGCGCCAGGCCGACGCATCGGGCTGGCCATGTGCATCGCGGGGGCAGGCATCGGCCAGCAGGTGCTGGTAGCCCGCTTCGTCCTGATCGAGCACGCGCATGGCGATGCCCTCGTCCAGACTGCCGCCCACCCGCAGAAGGAGCGCCAAGCGTGACAGCGGCGCCATCTCGCCCAGCGCAGCCAACGGCGGCAACCACTGGCCGCCCACCGGCTCGCGCAGCGCCTGGCGCTGGCCCAGCAGGGTCCAGAAGCGGGTCGGCCACTGCGCCATCGGCAGGTCGCTGGCCACCGCGGCAAAGGCGCGCATCACCGCCACCAGGGTCTGCTCGGCACGCGCGGCGTCGCCGCACTGCAGCTCAGCCACCACCAGGGCGCGGCGCTCGACGCCGCGCAGGAACGCCGACAGCGCGCCGGCCGCGGTCGAGGAAACAGGGGCGGGCACAGCCGTCATCGGTCACTCCAAAGGTCTGCCAGCATGATAGCGGCAGCCCCTCGGCACCCGTAGGACTTGCGCCCAAAGGCACTTCGTGCTGCAGGTTGTGCACAGCACCACGCCCGCCTCGGGGAAAACTGCGGCATCCAGCTGAATTCACTCTGTTTCAGCAATGTTTCACACTCAAGTTGTTGATTTTGAATGACTTTGAAGTGTGGCGATTTTTTGACCAACCCAAGCGTGAGCTCGTCGCCATCGGCCTCCTGCGTTCCCGTCGACCGGTAACGCACAACGTTATCCACAGAACATGTGGATAAGACTGAATCTCCAATGGACACCGATATTTAGGTGACATTTATGATTCAACGGGGGCTCCCCGGCCGCCTCCGCCCCCTGCCATTCGCGCGCGCATGGCCCGTTACACTGGCCCGATGCTTTCACCCATTCCGACCCTGCAGGTCGCCCTGCCCGTCCCGCTGCCACGCCTGTTCGACTACCTGTCGCCGGAGGGCGATGGGCCCACGGTCGCGGTCGGCTGCCGCCTGAAGGTGCCGTTCGGCAACCGCGAGCTGGTCGGCGTGGTGGTCGGCCACGGCCAGACCGATGACGGCCAGGGACTACGCCAGGCCCTGGCGTGGTGCGACCCGCAACCGCTGCTGCAGGGCGAGTTGTGGCAGAGCCTGCAGTGGCTGGCGCGCTACACCCATGCGCCGCTGGGCGAGGTGCTGAGCACCGCCCTGCCGGGCCCGCTGCGCCATGGCGACGCCCTGCCCGACACCCACCACTGGGGCTGGCAGCTGACCGCCGAAGGCCGCGCCCAGCGCGAAAAACTGCGTGCCGGCAGCCGCCCCCGGCAACTGGCCGAACTGCTGGCCGACGCCATCGTCGATGAAGACGTGCTGGGAGAACGCATGGACGACTGGCGCACCGCCGCGCGCAGCCTCGCCAAGCGGGAACTGGCCGAGCGCGTAGCGCTGAGCGTGGCGCCGCAGCACGCGCAGCCACTGCCCGGCCCCACCCTCAACCCGGACCAGGCCGAGGCCGTGGCGGCAATCAACGCAGTCGAGGGCTTCCAACCGTTCCTCCTGGATGGCGTAACCGGCAGCGGCAAGACCGAGGTCTACCTGCAGGCCATCATCCACTGCCTGGCGCAAGGCAGGCAGGCGCTGGTGCTGGTGCCGGAAATCGGCCTCACCCCGCAGACCCTGGCACGCTTCCGCGGCCGCCTCGGCATCGCCGTGCATGCCCTGCACTCGGGATTGAACGACAACGAGCGCGCGCGCGTCTGGGCAGCGGCCTCCCGCGGCGAAGCGCGGGTCATCGTCGGCACCCGCTCGGCGGTGTTCACGCCACTGCCGCAGGCCGGCCTGCTGATCGTCGACGAGGAACATGACGGCAGCTACAAGCAGCAGGATGGCATCCGCTACCACGCACGCGATTTCGCCCTGGTGCGGGCCAAGGCGCTGGGCATCCCGGTGCTGCTGGGCAGCGCTACGCCTTCATTGGAAACGCTGCACAACGCCTATGCCGGGCGCTACACCCACCTGCGCCTGAAGCAGCGTGCCGGTGATGCGCGGCCACCGCGCGTGCGCATCCTCGACGTGCGCAAGCGGCCGCTGCACGATGGCCTGTCGGCCGATGTGCTGGCCGGCATCAGTGAGCACCTGCAGCGCGGCCAGCAGGTGCTGGTGTTCAAGAACCGCCGTGGCTACGCACCGGTGCTGCTGTGCCACGACTGCGGCTGGACCGCACCGTGCAACCGCTGCGATGCGCCGATGACCGTGCATGGCGGCGGCCGTCGCCTGCAGTGCCATCACTGTGGCGCGCGGCAACCGGCACCGCTGGCATGCCCCGCGTGCGGGAGCCTGGCGCTGCAACCGCAGGGCATCGGCACCGAGCGCCTGGAAGAGCATCTCACCGCCGCCTTCGCCGATTTTCCGGTTGTGCGCATCGACCGCGGCACCACGTCACGCCGCGATGCACTGGAACAACAGCTGGCGAAACTGGGCGACCAGCCCGGCATCCTGGTCGGCACGCAGATCCTGGCCAAGGGCCACGACCTGCCCAAGCTGACCCTGGTGGTGGTGGTCGGCATTGATGAAGGCCTGTTCTCGGCCGACTTCCGCGCCAGCGAGAAACTGGCGCAGCAGCTGATCCAGGTGGCGGGCCGTGCGGGTCGTGCACGTGATCCCGGCGAGGTCTGGCTGCAGACCCATCACCCCGGGCATCCACTGCTGGAAACGCTGGTCAGCGGTGGCTACCACCCGTTCGCACAGGCCGAATTGAACCAGCGCCAGGCCGCCGGATTCCCCCCCTTCGCGCATCTGGCGCTGATGCGCGCCGAAGCGCAGCAGGTGGAGCATGCCAATGCGTTCCTGCTGGCAGCGCGACAGCTGCTGGGCGAGCAGAACGTGGTGGAGGCGTATGGGCCGATGCCGGCGCCAATGCCGCGGCGCGCCGGCTACCAGCGCACGCAGCTGCTGCTGTCTGCCGTGCACCGGCCGCCACTGCACGGCGTGCTCGGGCAGCTGGTGCCACAGCTGTACGCGCTGCCGGAAGCACGCAAGGTGCGCTGGTCGCTGGATGTGGATCCGACGGATCTGTATTGAGGGGTCAGAGCCCACCCGTCGGGTGGGATCCGACCCCGCGGTATTGGGGTCGGATCCCTTTTCGCAGAAAAGGGCTCTGACCCCGAACGCTCTCGCTTAGGTCAGCGGCGACATCACGCCGCGCTGGTAGGCGGGACGCTGGCGAAGGCGGGCGTACCATTCGGCCAGGTGCGGAAGCTCCGGGCGCTGGATCGGCAGTTCGAACCAGGCGTAGATCAGCGAGCCCAGCGGGATGTCACCCATCGCGAATTTTTCGCCCGACAGCCACGGCTGCCTGGCCAGGGTGGCATCGGCCATCGCCAGGTAGTCACCGGCACGGACGATGGCCGCGCTGATCCGCGCTTCGTCGCGGTCGGCCGGGGCGGTGCGCATGATGCCCCAGATCAGGTCGCTGTACAGCGGCGCCATCCGCGAGGTGCTCCAGTCCATCCACTTCTCGGCCTGGGCGCGCTCCATCGGGTCTTCGGCGTACAGCGTGCCCAATGCGTAGCGTGCGCTCAGATAGCGCACGATGGCGTTCGATTCCCACAGCGGCAGGCCGTGGTCTTCGATCACCGGTACCAGGCCATTGGGATTCATCGCCTGGTATTCCGGCGTCTGCGTGCCGCCATGGCTGCCACCGACTTCGATGGATTCATACGGCAGACCGATCTCCTCGGCACACCACAGTACTTTGCGGACGTTGCTGGAATTGCGGCGGCCCCAGATCTTCAACATTGCGGATTTCCTTGCCTGCAGCGGTGCGCCACGGTGGCGCGGAAACGCTACGATACGCCCATCCACAGGGAGAGACGACGTGACTGCATGGGATGCTTTGAACTACGTTCTGCTGGCAGCAGGGCTGGGGATGCTGGTGCTGGGCTACCGCCGCTCCAATCGCAATCTGCTGCTGTGTGCGGGCCTGTTGCTGCTGGCCTTCAACGGCGTTGAGGATTTCGCCGCCGGGTTCGCCGACGGCTATGCGAATTCGGAAGCACGGGTGATCTGACCCGTTTGGGTGATGTGCCGGCCAGTGGCCGGCACTACCGGTTCTTTTTTGGCAGCGCGCGCACGTAGGACGACTTGCCGTCCTTCTTCAGCTCGAACAGGCCGATCGCCGCCAGCAGATCGCTGAGCTTGCCGTAGCCGTAGTTCCGCGGGTCGAACGAGGCCTGGTTGCCGATCTGGCTGCCGACCGGTCCCAGGTGCGACCAGCCATCCTCACCCTCGGCCGAGGACACCGCGCGACGCAGCATCTTCACCAGCCGCGTGTCGCTGCGCATTTCCGCACCACTCTTGCGCGGCCGGGCATCGTCGTTGGCCACCGGCTCATTCGATGCCTGTTCGCTGGACGCCTGTTCGGTATCCGGCACGCTGGCATGGGTCTGGCCCAGCGCTTCCAGATAGGTGAATTTCGAGCACGCATTGACGAAGGGCTCCGGCGTCTTCTTCTCGCCGAAGCCATACACCTTCACGCCATCGGTCAGCAGGCGCATCACCATCGGGGTGAAGTCGGCATCGCTGGACACGATGGCGAAGCCGTCCAGATTGCGCGCGTACAGCAGGTCCATGGCATCGATCACCATCGCCATGTCCGAGGCGTTCTTGCCCTTGCTGTAGGCGAACTGCTGGATCGGGCGGATCGCGTATTCGTGCAGCACGGCTTCCCAGCCCTTCAATCGCGGGCTCTTCCAGTTGCCGTAGGCGCGGCGCACGTTGGCCACGCCGTAGCGGGCCACTTCGGCCAGCACTTCGTCGATCTTCGAGGCCGGCGCGTTGTCGGCGTCGATCAACAGGGCGATGCGCTTTTCCGGTTCGCTCATGGACTCCTCGCGGGCGGTTGCCTGAACCCGAGTATCGCCGATCCACGCGGGCGCTGACGTGACAGGCGGTCGCCGTGCGAAGATGCCAGGCGCTTCCCCCAATGCCCCCACTGGAGTGAGTCGATGAGTCGCGAGCGCGTTCCCCACCTGGTCGTTGTCGGCGGCGGTTTTGCCGGTCTCTGGGCCACCCGTGCCCTGGCCCGCGAGCGCATGCGTATCACCCTGGTCGACCGCCGCAACCATCATCTGTTCCAGCCGCTGTTGTACCAGGTGGCCACCGCGGGCCTGTCCGCGCCGGATATCGCCGCACCGCTGCGCCACATCCTCGGCCACCAGCGCAATGTGGAAGTCCGCCTGGGCGAAGTGGTGGTCATCGACAAGCAGGCCCGGCAGATCCGCATGGCCGATGGCAGCGCGCTGGACTACGACAGCCTGCTGCTGGCCACCGGCGCCACCCACGCCTACTTCGGCAACGACCAATGGGCCGATGATGCGCCCGGCCTGAAGACGCTGGACGATGCCATCGCACTTCGCCGCAAGCTGCTGCTGGCCTTCGAACGCGCCGAGGCCGAACCGGACCCGGCAAAGAAAGCGGCGTGGCTGAGTTTCGCCATCGTCGGCGGCGGCCCTACCGGCGTCGAGCTGGCCGGCACGCTGGCCGAAATCGCGCGCCACACGCTGCGTAATGAATTCCGCCACATCGACCCGGCCAGCGCCAAGGTGCGGCTGGTCGAGGCCGGTCCGCGCGTGCTGTCCTCGTTCCCGGAAGTCCTTTCGCTGAAGGCGCGCCGGCAGCTGGAAAAGCTCGGCGTGGAAGTGCTGACGGGTACCCCGGTGAGCGACATCGACAGCCAGGGTTTCAAGCTCGGCGATCAGTTCGTGCCGGCACGCACCGTGGTGTGGGCCGCCGGCGTGGCCGCTTCACCGCTGGCGCGCACGCTGGACGTGCCGCTGGACCGCGCCGGACGCGTGCAGGTGCAACCGGACCTGACCCTGCCCGGTCACCCGGAGCTGTTCGTGGCCGGCGACCTGGCCGCGCTGAACCAGGCCAATGGCAAGCCGGTGCCCGGTGTGGCGCCCGCGGCCAAGCAGATGGGCAAGTACGTGGCCGAGGTGATCCGCGCGCGCCTGCACGGCAAGCCCGAACCCGGTCCGTTCAAGTACGCCGACTACGGCAACCTCGCCACGATCGGCCGCATGGCCGCGATCGTGCACCTGGGCCGGCTGCAGTTATCTGGTGTGCTGGCTTGGTGGTTCTGGCTGGCCGCGCACGTGTTCTTCCTGATCGGCTTCCGCAACCGCATCGTGGTGCTGCTGAACTGGGCGGTGGCGTACTGGAGCTACCAGCGCAGCGCACGCATCATCTTCGGTGATGACCGCGACGACCGGCGGCCGAAGCGGTAGGGCTGCACGCAACAGGGGTCGGATCCCTTTCCGCAGGAAAGGGCTCTGACCCCTTGCAGTAGATCCACGCCATGCGTGGATGAGCGCCTGTGCAGGCCGCATGGGGCTCAGCCACGCATGGCGTGGCTCTACTTCCTCATCGGGCCGCCCGGCACCCGCCGTTTCGACCATGCCCGGCAGAAATCCTCTTTTCTCGCGGTGTCGGCAATCTGCGCGGTACTCCAATGCCGGGTGATCCAGATCGTCAATGCGGTGCTGCTGAGATGCCAGCGCAGCATGTCTTGCTGCGGTTGCCGCCACAGGTGGCGTCGGGCAATCCAGAAGGCCTCCCGCTCCACTTCAGGCACCTTCTTCTTCATCACGTCCTTGTCGAAGAACTGGGCGATGAAACGCCACGGGTTCATCGGCTGGTATCCCGTTCGTGGTTCACTGGTGCACGCAGCCACACCACTCGGCACACGGTCTGCCGGCTGCGGCCGGCCTTCGACCAGCGTCAGCCCGAGCAGGTACAGCAGGCCAGGCAGCAGCGCGATGCCGGCGACCAGCACGACGACGGAGATCCATGCCTTGCCGGCGGCACGCATCGGTCACTGCGCCTTCGGCTTCGGGTACCACAGTGCGTTGACGATGACCCAGCGCTGCCCGAAGCGCCCCATGTGGAAGTAATCGACGAACCACGGTGTTTCCAGCCGCACCGAGGCGGCGCTGCCGGTCACATCCAGCACCGTGCAGCGGCGGTCCCATTGCTCCTTCGGGGTCTTCAGCGCGCCCTGCTTCGTCAGTGAGACCAGCTCTTCCTTCGACATCCGGCGCAGGCCAAGGCGCTCATCGGGTGTATCACCGAGGACCGCGCGCTTGGCCAGGTCCGGGTGCAGGGACCGTGCGACGCGCTGTGGGTCCGCCTCCAGCTGGCCGTCGACGTAGTCATGGCAGGTGGCTTCGATGGCCTCGATGGTGGCCGGGTCGGCGGCGGGGCTTATGGCTGCGGAAAGGGCGAACAGCAGGGCGATCGTGGACATCCGGGTCTCCAGCGCTGGGCGCGAGGCGATCATCGCACGGGCCGGGTAGCCCATCCACGCGTGGCGTGGATCTACTGTAGAGCCGAGCCCATGCTCGGCTTGACCATCAGGCAGCAGCAGCAACAACAGCCGAGCACGGGCTCGGCTCTACAGAAGCGCGGGATCCGGCGCCTGCAGCCAGGCCAGCTTGCGTTCGCGCGGCTGCTGCTTGAGCTGCCACTCGGCGCGCGAGGCGGCGGAACGGTCCGGGTATTCGCGTACGGCCAGCACGCGCAGTGGCGGCCGGGCCCGGGTGTAGCGCGCGCCCTTGCCGGCCTGGTGGGCGGCGAAACGCGCGTCAACGTCGGTGCTGATACCTGCGTAATAGCTGCCATCCCGGCATTCGAGCAGGTACAGGAACCACGGGCGGAGGGACGGGGCCATGCCTGGATTATGCCGTGCTGCACTGCAGCGGATATACTGGCGGCCGAATGCAGGAGAGAGGCGCCGCGCTGGCGCCCGCCGAAGGCGCAGGCTCCCATGATCGCTCAGGCCGGTGGGCTGGAATCCCACCAACCATGCATTCGACTCGCCGAGCTGGAGAGAGGTCACCGGGCACGCCCGGGACGATCCGCCGAAGGGGCACGCGGCCCATGCCGCTGAACTCTCAGGCAAAAGGACAGCGGGAGCGGCACCGGTCATCGTCATCCCGTCATTGCGCAGGCAGTGGCGGTATAGGCGCATGGCCGGCCCCACCGCGCCCGGAGCCTGTCCCATGCTGCTGTCCATCATCTACCTGATCGCCATTTCCGCCGAAGCCATGACCGGCGCGCTGTCCGCCGGCCGCCGCCGCATGGACCTGTTCGGCGTGGTCATGATCGCCTGCGTCACCGCACTCGGTGGCGGTTCGCTGCGCGACATCCTGCTCGGCCACTACCCGCTGGGCTGGGTGAAGCACCCCGAGTACCTGGGCTTCACCGTGTGCGCGGCGCTGATCGCCACATGGGTGGCGCGCTGGATGCACCACTTCCGCCGTACCTTCCTCGTGCTCGATGGCTTGGGCCTCATCGCCTTCACCCTGATCGGCTGCTCGATCGCACGCGAAGCGGGCCATGCGATGCCGATCGTGCTGATCGCCGGCATGCTGACCGGTGCGTTCGGCGGCGTGCTGCGCGACATCCTCTGCAACGAAGTACCGCTGATCTTCCAGAAGGAGCTGTACGCGATCATCGCGCTGCTGACCGGCGCGGCGTATCTGTTGCTGCTGCACTGGGGCGTGGCCGACGCCACCGCGATCCTGTGTTGCCTCGGTGGCGGGTTTGCGCTGCGCCTGTTGGCGATCCAATACCGCTGGGAAATGCCGAAGTTCGTGTATCACGACGAGGTGCATTGAACGATGGCGTGTTCGCCGGGCATGGCCCGGCGCTACCAGTCAAAGCCTGCACCACCCCGGCGATGTACCTGGCGCTGTCGCACATACGCAGCGCCAGGCGCATCGCCGGTGCGGACGGGTCGGCCTCCAACTCCGACCGACCCTGATCGCGGCCGCACCCCCGCAGGCGCTGGCCGCCATCCACACACATGCCGCACTCAGGCGGCTTCGGACACCTTCACTTCACGACGGGCGCGCACGGCCGCAGCCAGTCGCTCCAGCACCGTCACGGTGGTGTCCCAGTCGATGCAGCCATCGGTGATGCTCTGCCCGTAGACCAGCGGCTGGCCTTCCACCAGTTCCTGGCGGCCACCGACCAGATGGCTCTCGATCATCACACCGACGATGCGCTGTTCGCCGTCTTCCAACTGAACGGCGATGTCTTCGATCACCTTCGGCTGGTTCTCGGGGTTCTTCAGGCTGTTGGCATGACTGGCGTCGATCATCAGGCGCGTCGGCAGCTTGGCCTTGGCCAGCGCCTGGCAGGCCTCGCCCACGCTGGCCGCATCGTAGTTCGGCTGCTTGCCGCCGCGCAGGATCACATGGCAATCCGGGTTGCCGGTGGTCGAAACAATGGCGGTGCCGCCCTGCTTGGTCACCGACAGGAAATGATGCGGATTCGAAGCAGCACCCACCGCGTCGGCGGCGATCTTCACGTTGCCATCGGTGCCGTTCTTGAAGCCGACCGGGCACGACAGTCCCGAGGCCAGTTCGCGGTGCACCTGGCTTTCGGTGGTGCGCGCACCAATGGCACCCCAGGCCACCAGATCGGCAATGTACTGCGGCGAGATCACGTCGAGGAACTCGACGCCGGCCGGCAGGCCCAGCTTGTTGATGTCGCGCAGCAGGCCACGGGCGATGCGCAGGCCCTTGTCGATCCTGAAGCTGCCATCCAGGTCCGGATCGTTGATCAAGCCCTTCCAGCCCACCGTGGTACGCGGCTTCTCGAAGTACACGCGCATGACGATTTCCAGCTCGCCGGCCAGTGCGTCACGCAGCGGCTTCAGGCGCTGGGCGTATTCGATGGCGGCGTGCGGGTCGTGGATCGAGCACGGGCCGACCACCACCGCCAGGCGGTCGTCACGGCCATGCAGGATCTGGTGCAGGGCCGCGCGCGAGGCGCTGACGGTGTCGGAGGCTTCATCGTCACACGGCAGCATCGCCAGCAGCTGGGCAGGCGGTGTCAGCGGTTCGATGGTGCGGATACGCAGGTCGTCGGTGTGCGGGGGCATTGGGGGGAGGTCTCCGGAACGTTGGGGGTCCCCAGCGTGGCGGCATGAAAAAAGCCGCCAGGTTCGCTGGCGGCTTTCGGGAATGCGTCTGAAGCTTTCTTCAGGGTGAGCGCAGTCCTTCCTCCGCCAGTGGCTTCGGAAAGTAATACCAGTAAAAGCTGGTGGGGGCTGCGTTCATGGGTTCTATTGATAGCACAGCTTCTGCGCAGTGCAAAATGTTTCATCCGCAACTGGGGGCGCGGTTCAGCGAGTCGCGCACCTGGGCCATCCATGCGGCGCCAGGCACGCGAAGTCGCTCATCTGCCATGCACTTCCACGTCCAGCAGCAGGCCTTCATGGATGTCGGCCCAGCGCTCCAGCACGCGCCCCAGTTCCTGCCGGGCCTCATCCAGCTGCTCGGGATTGAGCAGGGAACGGGCGGTGTAAAGGTCGGATACCAGCCGCCGCAGGAGCGGTTCCGGGATCGCCACCGACGGCCCTTCCACCTGCGGCAGCTGCAGCGCCGGGGTGTCGCCAAGCGGGCCGTACAGCGTTACCTGGAGCGTGCTCTGCATGATCGACTTCCGTGCGGATGGACAGGGGCAGTGCACTGTTTACCGCGTCCGGGTGACAGGCGCATGTGCCATGCGCGTCCGAAGGAGCCGCTACAAGGCAGCCAGATCGGCCAGGTGCTGCCCCATCCCATCGTCCGCGCCGACGACATTGGTGGTGGCGAAGTACTGATGCCAACCGGTGGCGGCAATGCCTTCCACCAGGGCATCGGCGTCTTCCCGGCTCGCACATCTCCAGACAGCATGGAACTGCTCGCTGCCGCCGTGCGCTGCATCCGCGGCCACGCGGCCCATCGCCACCGGCGTGATGCGGGCCGGATCGAACTGTTGCATGCCGGCGCCGATGCGGGCGAAGAAGGCGGTGCGCTGGTCAGGCGGGAGCGCAGTCCAGGCAGGGGTGGCTGTGTAGAGCTCGATGAAGATGTGGGACATGGGGTTCTTCCTTGAGGGTTTGAGGGTTGCCGGCCAGCGGCCGGCACTACCGCAGCGAGCGTAGTGCGCGCCTGCGGATGTAGGCGTTGGCGCTGCCGTCGTGTTCACGCTGCCAGCGCGCGCACAGATCGCGCAGCCAGCGCGGCTGGGTCTTGCCGGCATCGTTGAGCCAGTTGCCAACCGAGTCCTGTACGTAGCGATCCGGATCGTCGGCCAGCGCTTCAAGCAGCGGCAATGCATGGTCCGGGTGCTGCTTGAACAACGCGATGTGCGTGGCCCACACGCCACGCGGGCGCAGTGCTTCGCAGGCGAAGCGACGCAGGTAGGGTGAAGCTTGCTGCGTCCATGGCTGCAGGCACTCCAGCGCCTGCAACGGTGCAGCAACGATATCTGCACGCAGCGCGAGCCACGCCCACTCACGCACGCCGAAGTGCGGATCATCGGCGAGCGGACGCATCGCACGCAGCTTGGCCGGTAACGTTGCGCTGGCATCGCTGCCAATCAGGTAGCAGGCCCAGCCACGCACGGAATCGGACGCATGCTCCTGCCATTTCGCAGGAGCGCCCTGCCCGCTTTCGCGCAGCAACCGGGCAGCCAGGGCCATGCGCTGGGTGATGCCCTTGCCTTCAGCATCGCGCATGCGGTGCAGCGCGTCATGTTCAAGTGCGGGTGCCACCGCCTGTAACAGCGCAGCGAAATCCACCGCCAGGCATTCAGCCAGATGGCTGGCGGCGACGCGGCCAGTGTTGAGCGCATTCAATCGCTCAGCTGTCAGGGTCCCGCTCATGCCCCACGACCTGTATCGGTGTGCCGCCAGACCTTGTGCAGCAGCTGCGACAACTGCTGCTGTTCTTCCGCGTCCAATCCGCTGAACAAGCCGCCTATCCATTGCGTGTGCTGGTTGAACAGCGCCTCGGCAAGGCGTTTCCCCTGTGTGGTCAGCACGATCTGCAGGCGCCTGCCATCTTCGGCGTCACTGCGCCGCTGCAGCAGCCCTTCGCGCTGCAGGCCATCGATCAGGCCACTGATCGTGGCGCGGGTGACACCTGCGCGCTCGGCCAGTTCATGCGGTGGCAGCGTGCCACCGGCACCGTGCAGCAGGAAAAGCACGGTGAATCGCCCTTCACTGAGCCCGTGCGGCGCCAGGCGTGTGGCGCAGTCGCGATCGATGGCCGATGACAGCGACAGCAACTGGAAACACAGGCGCAGCTGCGCGACGCCAGTATGGCCGCGCCGTTGCGCTTCATCCAGCAGGGCACTGTGCTTGGCTTCCAGCATGGCTTCATCCAATATGATTAGGTGCCTAATCATATGCTATAGCATAGGCATTACGTTAATATCCCAGCGATATCAGGAAACCGGCCCCAGCAGCAGGCGTGCGATCAGTCCGCCGCCATCACGCTGCAGCAGCAGAAGCTCGCCCCCATGCCGTCGTGCGACGTTGGCCGCCACCGCCAGGCCCAGGCCGGTCCCACCCGTGGCGCGGCTGCGCGAGCTCTCGCTGCGCTGGAAGGGTTGCAGCAGGCGTGCGCGGTCGTCCTCGGCGATGCCCGGGCCGCGGTCCATCACATCCAGCTGCATCCGATTGCCTGCCATGGCGGCGTGCAGGTCTACCGCACCGGCGTAGCGGTCTGCGTTGTCGATGAGGTTGTCGATCGCCCGCCGCAGCAGGAGCGCGTCACCCTGCCACGGCAGGGCATCCGGTCCCTCGATGGAGATTTCGATGCCGCGCAGCAGGGCACTGTGCACGCATTCCTCCAGCAACGCGGCCAGATCCAGCGGCCGCAACTGCAGTGGTTGCAGTTCGCCGCGTGCGTAATCGAGCACCTGCTCGATCATCGTATCCATGCGTTCGATGTCAGCCACCATCCGCGCGGCCTGTGCCGGCGGTGCGAACTCCGCACGCAGACGCAGGCCGGTCAACGGCGTGCGCAGGTCGTGCGCTACTGCGGCCAGCATGCGCGTCATGTCCTGGGCCTGTTCGCGCAGGCGCTCGCGCCCGGTGCTGATCGCTGCGGCCAGCATCTGTACTTCGCGTGGGCCGTCGTCCGGCAGTGGTGTGCCGTCCTGCAGTTCGACCTGTGCACTGGCCTCGGCCAGCCGCCGCAGCGGCCGTCCCAGGCGGACCGATGCCCAGGCGGCAAGGGGTGCCAACAGCACGGTCCCCGCTACCAGCGCCAGCACGACCTGCCGACGCCACGCCGCCAGATCGCTGTGGTCGCTGCCGACCACGTGCCATCGGCCATCAGCTTGGCGCACCGCCAGTTCAAAGGGTGACCACTGCATCTTGGTCAGCACTGACACCTGCGCCTGCAACGCGTCCGTCCGTGCATTTCCATCGAGTTCCATGCCGCCTTCGATGACCTTCACATCAGGCGCCTTGCCGCGGCCACTCCAGACCAACCGCACGTGTTCCAGCGGCAGGCCCATCTGCGACGCAACCAGGTGGGTGAGCCAGCCATTGCTGCTGCCCTGCGGCGGCGACGCACGGGTTTCGAGATGCAGCCCCAGCGGCATGGCGGGCCGTTCGCCACGAACGACCTGCATGGCCTGGTCCAGCCGCATGGGGGGCGGTGCGGGTCGTGGCATCCAGCCCACCACCGCGACGCTGACCAGCGTGGCCAGCAGCAGGCTGGCCAGGGCCACCATCGCGATCCAGCGTGCAGTGGACCAACGAGCCCTCACAGCACATGTACCTCGGCGCCGAAGCGATAGCCTTCGCCGCGCAGCGTCTGCACAAGCGCTTCCGCGCCGGGAGCCGCCTGGCCCAGCTTGCGGCGCAGCCGGCTGATCGCCAGATCGACGGCGCGGTCGACGCTGTCGCTGTCTTCGCCATGGGTCAACTGCAGCAGCTGCTCCCGTCCCAGCACGCGTCCGGGGCGCTCGGCCAACGCCAGCATCAGGGCGAACTCCCCCCGGCTGAGCGCGAGTTCACGGCCATCGGGTGTGAACAGGCGGCGCTGATCGGGTAGCAATCGCCAGCCGGCAAACCGCAGCTCGCTGGCGACCTGGGCGCGCAGCTTGTCCTGCCGGCGCAGCAGGGCACGCACCCGCGCCAGCAGTTCGCGTGGATCGAAGGGCTTGGCCAGATAGTCGTCCGCTCCCATTTCCAGGCCGATCACGCGGTCCGGTGTGGCCCCCATCGCCGACAGCATCAGGATCGGGATGGCCCGCGCCTGCAGCCGGCGGCACACCGACAGGCCGTCCTCTCCGGGCATCATCCAGTCCAGGATGATGGCGTCCGGACGCTCGTTCAGCAGCAGCAGATCCAGGCCTGCAGCGTCGGCTGCCACGCGCACCTGGTAGCCATGCAGCAGCAGGCAGTCGGCGATGGCGTCACGGATGCTGGCATCGTCATCGACAACGATGACCCGGGCAGGAGTGTTCATGCAGCCAGTATCCCGCAGGCATGTATCAGGACGGTATCAACGCCGATATTCGCGGGATACGCCGATGCACGCCAATAGGCCTCCACTTCTAGTCCGGAGATCCAACGTGCGCCTGTCCGTTCTGCCCCTGCTTGCCGCTGCATTCCCCGCGCTGGCCGCCGCCCCGCCTGTACACGTGCTGCCGATGTGGATGCAGGGCAACCATCCGGCAGTGGCCGTCTCACTGAACGGAAGCGCCGAACCGCTGCGCTTCGTGGTCGACAGCGCGGCTGGGGTCACCCTCGTCGACGGTCGGGTAGCCCGCCGCCACGGGCTGGAGGATCCCCGGTCCGCCACCACGCATGCGCAGGGGGCCAGCGCCCAGAGCGCGCCGCTGCAGCGCATGCACACGACCTCCTGGCGGATTGGCGGATGGCAGCTGCGCGTCAGCGGTGTGCAGGCCGACCTTTCCAATCTGCAGAAGGACGATGACCCCGCCGTCGACGGCCTGATCGGCAACGACCTGACCGGCCGTTGGGATACCCGCTGGGACTTCAGCCGTGGTGAGCTGGCGCTGTGGAAGCCCGGGCAGCTTGGCGTCGATGGTCGCCAGTGCCAGGCCAATGCACTGCCTGATCGGCGCGACGGCTTGGAACACTTCGCCTTCATTACCGTGAAACTGGGTGAGGCGGAAGTGGAAGCCATCGCGGTGGTCGACACCGGTGCCGCGCAGACCGTGCTCAATGCCGAAGCCGCCCGCGCACTGGGCCTGCGCATCGACGGCAGCGATGAGCGCCTGCGGGTCCGCGAGAAAGGCACGCAGGGACTGGGGGGCCAGCCGCAGGCGACGTGGTTGTACACCCTGTCCGGCATGTCCGGCACCGGTTGGCAGCACCCGGCGATGGAGGTCAGGATCAGCGAACTGTCGGTGTTCAGGTCCATCGGGCTGGAGGCTCGCCCCGCACTGATCCTCGGCGCCGACGCCATGGTCGCCAGTCAGGTGGACATCAGCGCCGGCGCCGCCCGGATCTGCCTGCGCCAGCCGGCGGTGACGTGACCCCGGCGTGCCATGACGCGGACCGCGGGCTGGCGTAGCATCGCGCCACGTCCCGCCAGGAGGTCCACGCATGCGCCGTGCTGCCCTGTTGTTGCCGACGCTGTTCCCGCTGGCCGTGCTGGCCGCACCACCCCCGGTACCCTCGCCGGCCCGCATCGATGCCGAAGTGCAGCGGCTGATGCGGGCCGCACAGGCGCGTGGCCTGGCGCTGGCGGTGATCGATGGCGGCAAGGTGGTGCACGTGGCTGCCTACGGCGAACGCAACGCCGCAG
Source organism: Stenotrophomonas maltophilia (assembly GCF_039555535.1). Classification (NCBI taxonomy): domain Bacteria; kingdom Pseudomonadati; phylum Pseudomonadota; class Gammaproteobacteria; order Lysobacterales; family Lysobacteraceae; genus Stenotrophomonas; species Stenotrophomonas maltophilia. Next base: position 4,328,230 of record NZ_CP154630.1, read on the forward strand.
GCGAGCCGCTGCGCACCGATACGGTGATGTATGCCGCCTCGCTGACCAAGATGGCATTCGGCCATCTGGTCGCGCAGCTGGCGCAAGACGCGCAGGATCGATCTGGATGCCAGCATCGCCACAGCGCTGGACAAGCCGCTGCCGGACTATCCGCCCGAAACGAAGAAGTACGCCGACTACAGCGTGCTGGCCGATGATGCGCGCTGGCGCCAGCTCACCCCTCGCCTGCTGCTCAACCACGCCAGTGGCTTTGCCAACTTCGGGTTCCTCGAACCGGACGGCCGGCTGAAGTTCCACTTCGATCCGGGCAGCCGCTACGGCTATTCCGGCGAAGGGTTGATCCTGCTGCAGTTCGTGATCGAGCGCGGGCGGCTGGGCGAGGATGTGGGCGCGTTGATGCAGCAGCGGGTGTTCGACCGCTTCGGCATGACCCGCACCAGCATGATGTGGCGCGAAGACTTCGCCACCAACCTGGCCGATGGCTGGACCATGGAGGGCACCGCCGAGCCGCACGATGAGCGCAGCCGCGTGCGTGCGGCCGGTTCGATGGATACCACCATCGCCGACATGGCCCGCTTCGCTGCCGGCTACGTGCGCGGCGATGGACTGTCAGCGGCGATGCGCAAGGAGCTGGTGCGGCCGCAGCTGCCGATCACCACCGCTAGCCAGTTCCCCACCCTGCAGCCGGAGTTGCCGAAGGCGCAGCAGCGCAAGGACCTGGCGGCGGGCCTGGGCGTAGTGACGTTCCGTGGCCCGCAAGGCGCAGGCTTCTACAAGGGCGGCCACGATGATGCGGTGGGCAACACGCTGGTGTGCGTGGAGCGGCAGCAGCGCTGCGTGGTGATCCTGGGCAACGATGTGCGCGCCGAAGCGACCTTCCCGGCGCTGGTGGCCTTCGTGCTGGGCGACACCGGCGTGCCGTGGCAGTGGGAGTACGGCGCGGAGAAGGCATTCGTGAAGTAGATCCACGCCATGCGTGGATGGCTTCTGCTTACCGCGCCTGCTCGAAGAACATCAGGTAGACCAGCCGCCCATTTTCCGGCCGGTCGCCGAAGGCCGGGCCAGCGGTATGCCAGAACCACGGGCGCAGCAGCACCAGGCGGTTGAAGCGCATCGGGATGCGCATGGTCATCTCCCACTGGCTGTCGTCAATGCTGTCGCGTTCGATGATGTCGCGATGCATGTCGCCGCCATTGGCGTAGCCCAGCGCAGCCAGCTCGTGGGCGTTCAGCGCCATGCGCTCGGTGTTGGTGCGGCGATGGCGGAAGAATTCGGTACCGCCTTCGCAGTGCTCCGGAGCGCTGAGGTAGAGGATGCCGGACCAGTGCGAATGATCGGTGTGCACCTTGGCGCGACCGACATCGCTGGCCAGGGTCAGCCGGAACTTGCCGTGCGACTGCAGCGGATTGACCGGCCGCAGCGGCTCGTTGACCAGCCGCGATGCGGCCTCGGACAGGCCGTCCAGCTCCAGCCGCTCGAGCGAATTGCGGCCGGGGAATGCACCCTCCTGCGCCGGGTAGGTCAGGCCCAGGCCGGCCTGGCGCAGGCCGTGCGCATCGGCCGGAGAGAGGAAGTCGTCGACGACGATGAACGAGGTAGGCATGGTCGCCGAGCGTAGCGACGCGGCGCCATGGCGGCAACCGTGCAACAAAAAACCCCGCCTCGCGGCGGGGTTTTCCTTTGCATCGGGGAGACGCGCCGGCCAGGGCCGGCAACGTCCGACGCGGGCGTGGACCTTAGAAGTCCATGCCGCCCATGCCACCCATGCCACCCATGCCACCGGCGCCACCCATGGCCGGCTCGTCCTTCTTCGGAGCTTCGGCAACCATGGCTTCGGTGGTGATCATCAGGCCAGCGATCGAAGCAGCGTTCTGCAGCGCCGAACGGGTCACCTTGGTCGGGTCCAGGATGCCGAACTGCAGCATGTCGCCGAACTCGCCGGTGGCGGCGTTGTAGCCGAAGCTGCCGGTGCCTTCCTTGACCTTGTTGATGATGACCGACGGCTCTTCACCGGCGTTGGCAACGATTTCGCGCAGCGGAGCTTCCATCGCGCGCAGGGCGATCTGGATGCCGTGGTTCTGGTCTTCGTTGGCACCCTTCAGGCCAGCCAGTGCGGTGACCGCACGGACCAGGGCAACGCCGCCGCCCGGGACCACGCCTTCTTCAACGGCTGCACGGGTCGCGTGCAGGGCGTCGTCGACGCGATCCTTCTTTTCCTTCATTTCGATTTCGGTCGAAGCACCGACCTTGATCACGGCAACGCCGCCGGCCAGCTTGGCCACGCGTTCCTGCAGCTTCTCGCGATCGTAATCGGAGGAGGTGTCCTGGATCTGGGTCTTGATCTGGCCGACGCGTGCGTCGACGGCAGCCTTGTCACCCACGCCATCGATGATGGTGGTGTTTTCCTTGGAAACCTGCACCTTCTTGGCGCGGCCCAGGTCCTTGATGGTGGCCTTTTCCAGCGACAGGCCAACTTCTTCGGAGATCACGGTGCCGCCGGTCAGCACGGCCATGTCTTCCAGCATCGCCTTGCGACGGTCGCCGAAGCCCGGTGCCTTGACGGCCACGACCTTGACGATGCCACGGATGGTGTTGACCACCAGGGTGGCCAGCGCTTCGCCTTCGACTTCTTCGGCAACGATCAGCAGCGGCTTGCCGGCCTTGGCGACGCCTTCCAGCACCGGCAGCAGGTCACGGACGTTGGAGATCTTCTTGTCGTGCAGCAGGATGAACGGGTCATCCAGGTCAGCGGTCTGCGACTGCTGGTTGTTGATGAAGTACGGGGACAGGTAGCCGCGGTCGAACTGCATGCCCTTGACCACGTCCAGCTCGTTGTCCAGGCCCGAGCCTTCTTCAACGGTGATCACGCCTTCCTTGCCGACTTCCTTCATCGCGTCGGCGATGATCTGGCCGATCGACTCGTCCGAGTTGGCCGAGATGGTGCCGACCTGGGCAATCGCCTTGTCGTCGGCGGTCGGCTTGGAGATGTTCTTCAGCTCGGTGACGGCGGCCACGACGGCCTTGTCGATACCGCGCTTGAGGTCCATCGGGTTCATGCCGGCGGCCACAGCCTTGGCGCCTTCGCGGATCAGGGCCTGGGCCAGCACGGTGGCGGTGGTGGTGCCGTCGCCTGCGTCGTCGTTGGTGCGGGAAGCGACTTCCTTCACCATCTGCGCGCCCATGTTCTCGAACTTGTCAGCCAGTTCGATTTCCTTGGCGACGGAGACGCCGTCCTTGGTGATGGTCGGGGCGCCGAAGCTCTTTTCCAGCACGACGTTGCGGCCCTTCGGGCCCAGGGTGGCCTTGACGGCATTGGCGAGAACGTTGACGCCGCGCACCATGCGCGAACGGGCGTCTTCACCGAAACGAATATCCTTGGCAGCCATTGCGATTACCTCGATGTTTGCACCGGGCCGGGCCCGGCGACGAAAAGGGATGTCTTACAGAAAAGCAGGTCGCGCCGAGGCTCAGCCGATGATGGCGAGCACGTCGTCTTCACGCAGGACCTTGTACTCGACGCCTTCGCTCTTGTACGAGCTGCCGGCGTACTGGCCGTAGATGACCTTGTCGCCAACCTTCAGCGACGGCGCACGCACGCTGCCGTTGTCCAGCGGCTTGCCCGGGCCGACGGCCACGACTTCACCCTTGGTGGACTTTTCCTTGGCCGAATCCGGAATGACGATGCCACCGGCGGAGATTTCGTCGGCTTCGATCGGCTTGACCACAACGCGGTCGTGCAGCGGCTTGATGCTCATGAGAGACCTCTTAAGTTATTGATTGGTCTGAAAAAGTCTGGCGATGTTAGCAGTCGCACCGGGCGAGTGCCAGCAACGCGCGTGAAAAAGCCCGACAAGTCGGGAGCACGACAGAGATGGAGACCTCCACAGGCCTTTCAAGGGCCGATCCCGAAATTTTTCTCCGGGCCCGGAAACCTCCTTCCCTGCGTGGACGCCTGTATAGGGATGCAGTGCCGCAAGCCAAGGGGGGAACGGGTGACATTTGGTGACCAATGTCCCACTGTCAGATATCTGACGTTCATTTACGACAAAGTGTCACTGGATCGGCCTTAGGCTCGGCCGCGCATTCCCAATCACAAGGAGTTGTCGATGCGATTGCTGTCCCCGCTTGCCGCCGCCTGCCTGCTGGCGCTGGCCGCCGCGCCGGCCCAGGCCGAGGTCTTCATCAACGAACTGCACTACGACGACAGCACCGCCGCCGGTGACGTCGGCGAAGCGATCGAGGTCGTCGCCACCGCCGGAGAGGACCTCTCCGGCTATCGGCTTTACCTCTACAACGGCAGCAATCCTTCGGCTGCCGCGGTCTACGCCAACAACCCGGTCCCGGCCGGCACCGCCGCAGGCTGCGGCAGCGCGACCATCGCCGTGGTCAACTACCCGACCAACGGCATCCAGAACGGCCCGAACGATGGCATCGCCCTGGTCGATGCCAGCGGCAAGGTGGTCCAGTTCCTCAGCTACGAGGGCGCCATCACCGCCTCCGGTGGCCCTGCCGCCGGCATGACCAGCCAGAACATTCCGGTGGCCGAGACCAACAGCACGGCCCCGGGCACCTCGCTGCAGCTGACCGGCAGCGGCAGCCAGTACGCGCACTTCACCTGGGCCGAGTCGGCCAGGCAGACCTTCGGCAGCTGCAACAACGGCCAGACCTTCAGCGGCGGCGGCACCCCGGGCCCGAACACACCACCGTCGGTGTCCACCACCACCCCGGCACAGGGCAGCAGCACCTTCCCGGCCGCGGCCGATCTGGAAGTGGTGTTCAGCGAGACGGTGAACCTGGCCAGTGGCGCCTTCGCGCTGAGCTGCGGCACCTCCGGCAGCGTGCCGCTGACCTTCCCGGCCAGCGGCCGCAGCGTGAAGCTGTCCACCAACACCGCGCTGGTGGCCGGTGAGGCCTGCCGCTTCGATATCCGCGCCGCGCGCATCACCGACCTGCAGGGCGCGCACCCGGCCGCCGACAGCCGCATCGCGTTCACCGTGGCCAGCACCGGCGGCAATCCGGACCCGGGCAACCCGGGCGTGCCGGCCGGCTACTACTCCAAGGTGAACACCTCCAGCCCGAGCCAGCTGCGCTGCTCGCTGCACGCCACCATCAAGGGCCACACCGCCTACCCGTACAGCGGCTCGGGCACCAGCACCTGGACCATCCTGGAGATTGCCGACGAGGACCCGAACAACCCGAACCGCATCCTCGACGCGTATCGCAACCGCAGCTACGCCAAGGTGACCGATCGCGCCGGCAGCGGCAGTGGCCTGAAGTACAACCGCGAACACACCTGGCCGAACTCGCTGGGCTTTGCCAGCACCACCGGTGACAAGGGCCTGCCGTACGCGCCGTACACCGACACCCACATGCTGTACCTGACCGATGCACAGTGGAACGCCGACCGTGGCAACAAGCCGTACGCCAAGTGCGATGCCGGCTGCGGCGAGCGTGCCACCGAGGCCAACAACGGCCAGGGCGGCGGCAGCGGTGGCTATCCGGGCAATTCCAACTGGGTGCGCACGCCGGACGGCAACACCGGCACGTTCGAGGTGTGGGGCAAGCGCAAGGGCGACATGGCGCGTGCGGTGATGTACATGGCCATCCGCTACGAGGGCGGCAAGGATGCGGCCACCGGCCAGTCCGAGCCGGACCTGGAGCTGACCGACGACCGCAGCAAGATCGTCAAGACCAGCAGTTCGCCGGCCTACATGGGCCTGCTGTCCACGCTGATCGACTGGCACCTGTCCGACCCGCCGGATGATGCCGAACGTGCGCGCAATGACGTGATCTACAGCTTCCAGGGCAACCGCAACCCGTTCATCGACCACCCCGAGTGGGCGACCCCGGGCCTGTTCACCTCGGCCAAGCCGGCGACCTGCCAGCTGGCCAACTGACCGCGCAACGCAGCGGTCCACTGCCGCCGCCGGGCCCTGACCCGGCGGCGGCCCTATACTCGACGGCCATGTCGACCGTCGATCCCGTCCTGCTGCTGTTGACCACCTGCCCGGACCGGGTCAGTGCCGAGCGCATCGCGCACGCGCTGGTCGGCGAGCGCCTGGCCGCGTGCGTGACCCGCCTCGATGGCGCACAGTCGACCTACCGCTGGCAGGGCGAGGTGACCACCGACGCCGAGCTGCAGCTGCTGGTGAAGACCACCGGAAGCCGCGTCGATGACGCGATTGCCCGGATCGTCGAACTGCATCCGTATGAACTCCCGGAGTGCATCGCGGTCGAAACCCGGGCCGGCCTGCCGGCGTATCTGGATTGGATCCGGGCACAGACCCGGGAGGACACTGATTGAAGACTCTGTTTGCGCGTGGCGCCGCCCTGTGCGCCCTGTTGTGGCTCTCGCTGCCAGCGTTCGCGCTGGATGAGAAGGACCTGCTGCCGGTGGACCAGGCGTTCGCGCTGACCGCCACCGCCCCCGAGCGCGGCCAGGTGCAACTGCAGTTCAAGATCGCACCCGGCTACTACCTGTATCGCCACCGCACCAGCGTCAAGGCCGATCCGGCGTTCAATGCCGGCGCGCTGCAGATGCCCAAGGGCGACAAGCACCACGACGATTTCTTCGGCGAAGTCGAAACCTATCGCGAACGCCTGCAGGCTACCCTGCCCGGCACGCCGACCGATGCCGCAGGCACCATCAGCCTGGAAGTACGCTACCAGGGCTGTGCCGACGCCGGTGTCTGCTACCCGCCGCAGAAGCGCGTGGTACAGGTCAGCCTGCCCGGTGCCGGTGCACAGGCCGCGGCCCCTGCCGCGCGTGCCGGTGCCGCCAGCCCGTTCAACAATCCGCTGGCAGGTGCCGGCAACAGCGGCGGGCTGCGCCTGCCGGGTGCCGCCAGCAACAGCCAGGCGCTGCCGCTTCCGTCCGAGCAGGCGTTCGGCTTCGATGCCATCGCCAGCGACGGCAACACCCTGCTGCTGCGCTTCAGCCCGGCGCCGGGCTACTACCTGTATCGCGACCGCACCTCGCTGAAGCTGGAAGGCAGCACCGGCGCGCAGGCCGGCACGCCGCGCTGGCCGGCTGCGCAGTCGCATCGTGATGAACACTTCGGCAATGTATCGGTCTACTTCAACCAGGTGGAAGTACCGCTGCCGCTGCGCCGCTCCGTTGCCGACGCGGTCGACAGCACCCTGGTGGTGACCTTCCAGGGCTGCCAGACCGATGGCATCTGCTACCCGCCGATGACCCGCCGGGTGAAGCTGTCGATCCCCGCCGGCAAGGTCAGCGCCAACGCCGACCAGACACCGCCGCGCAACGAGGTGATCAACCCGCTGCCCGGTGCCGTCGGTGCACCGCGCGAAGCTGCCAATGGCGCCCCACTGCGCCTGCTGCCGACCGTGCCCAACACCGAAGCGGCGTCGGCCACTGCGGGTGACGTTGCCTCCGGCAATGAATTCGCCGCCGATGCGCAGGGTGACAACGCACTGCGCACGCGTCCGCCGGCGACCACGCCGAACCCGGACCGCTCGTTCGTCTGGGTGCTGTTGTTGGCCTTGGCCGGTGGCTTGGTATTGAACCTGATGCCGTGCGTGCTGCCGATCCTGTCGCTGAAGGTGCTGAGCCTGGCGCAGAGCGGCGAGAGCCCGCAGCGCGCGCGCAGCCACGCGCTCTGGTACACGCTGGGCGTGCTGGTCGCCTTCGCGGTGATCGGCGCCTTGATGGTCGGCCTGCGCGCGATCGGCAACGCCGTCGGCATCGGCTTCCAGCTGCAGCATCCGGGCGTGGTGGCGGCACTGGCCTACATCATGTTCGCGGTGGGGCTGAGCCTGTCCGGTGTGTTCACCCTCGGCGGTGGCATCGGCAACCTTGGCCAGTCCCTGGCCAGCCGCAGCGGCCCGGCCGGCGACTTCTTCACCGGTGCGCTGGCCTGCGTGGTCGGCAGTGCCTGCGTCGGCCCGTTCATGGGTGGCGCGATCGCCTACGCGTTCATTGCGCCGCCGCTGAAGGCGATGACCGTGTTCCTGTTCCTCGGCCTGGGCCTGGCGCTGCCGTTCCTGCTGATCGGCTTCGTGCCGGCGCTGGCGCGCCGCCTGCCCAAGCCGGGCCCGTGGATGGAAACGCTCAAGCACGTGCTGGCCTTCCCGATGTATGCCACCGCGCTGTGGCTGCTGTGGGTGCTGGGCAAGCAGCGCGGCGTGGACGGCATGGCGCTGGTGCTGGGTGGCCTGCTGCTGTTCGCCTTCGGCCTGTGGCTGTTCGAGCGCAACCGCTGGACCGGCTCGCGTGCAGTGACCCTGCTCGGTGTGCTGCTGGCGATCGGTGCATTGGTACCGGCCTGGGGCGTGACCCAGCTGGCACCGCCGGCACGCGCCGCACAGGCGGCCAGCGACAACGTGGTGGAGTACTCGCCGCAGCTGCTGGACCGCCTGCGCGCCGACAACCGCGTGGTGTTCGTCAACATGACCGCCGACTGGTGCGTGAGCTGCAAGGCCAACGAGCGCGCCGTGCTGTCGCGCCCGGAGTTCAAGGACCTGCTCAAGCGCACCAACGCGGTGTACATGCGCGGTGACTACACCAACGTCGATCCGCAGATCACCACGTTCCTGGAAGAACACAAAGCCGTCGGCGTGCCGCTGTACGTGGTGTACGGCCCCGGTGCACCGCCGACCGTGCTGCCGACGCTGCTGACCCAGGCCGTGGTCGAGGAAGCGCTGCTGCGCACCGCACGATGAAGTGGCAACGGCCAGCGCTGCTGTGGACAGCGGTGCTGGCCGCCGGCCTTGGCCTGTGGGCCGGCCATCGATTGGCACCGGCGCCGGTGATGCCTGGGGCCATGCCGGCGGCGCCCGCCGTCGCGCCTGCGACGCCGGTCCTGCAGGTTGGCGACAGCCTGCCCGCATTGTCGCTGCCCGATCTTGAAGGCCGCCCCCTGGACCTGCACCAGCGCTTCGCCGGCCGCCCACTGCTGATCAACGTCTGGGCCAGCTGGTGCGCCCCCTGCGTGGAAGAGATGCCGGAACTTGCCCGCTTCGCCCAGGTGCAGGGCGACGACGGTGTGCAGGTGCTGGGCCTGGCACTGGATACCCCGGAAGACGTGCGCCGTTTCCTGCGGCAGGTGCCGGTGGATTACCCGATCGTGATCGAGACACCGGGCCCGCGCGATGCCAGCGTGCAGCTGGGCAACGCGCAGGGCCTGCTGCCCTACAGCGTGCTGTTCGATGCGCAGGGGCGGATGGTCAAGGCGAAGCTGGGACCGTTCGCTCACGGCGAAATCGAACGCTGGGTGAAGTGAGGGTTCGGCAGGGTTGCACCCTGCACCCGCTTCAGGCCAGAGCAACAGCCGAAGCAACAGCTACAGCGGGCTTTCCGTGGGATGGCGGGGCGATGTCGGAGTGCGGGGACGCTGCAAGTACGTCCCTGTAAGCTTGGCAGCCGCATCCATGCGGCTGACACCCCGCACTCCGACACCGCCCCACCTCTTACAGATTCCGATGGCTGTTGGTAGATGTCGACCTTGGTCGACACGGTAGATCCACGCCATGCGTGGATGGATCTCCATCGAAATCGAATATTCCGACAATTGAACGAAGAGCATCCACGCATAGCGTGGATCTACAGATCGCGGAGATCTGTCGAAGGCGGGGTGGGTCCGGTGGCGGGGGTGTCCGCGGCATGGATGCCGCGGCCAAGCCCCCAAGGACGGGTTTACGGCGTCCCCCGCCACCGGACCCACCCTGCCATCCCACGGAATGCACGCTGTTGCTGTTGCTGTTGCTGTTGCCCTGGCCTGAAGCGGGTGCCGGGCGCCGCCCGGCCGATACCCCCTGCTTGACCGCAGGCAGGGCGCCCCGGAGAATTACGCGACTAATTCTCATTTGCTGTTGCGCAGGATGCGGGCGGCAGCCTTCCGGGCCCTCCTCCTCCGATGTTCAAGAACGTCCTGTTCCAACTGCACTGGCTGCTGGGCATCACTGCCGGTGCCGTCCTGGCCGTGATGGGCCTCAGCGGCGCCGTGCTGTCCTTCGAGGACGAACTGCTGCGTGCCGCCAACCCCGGCTTCGCCGAAATCGCCGAACACCATTCCGAAGGCCAGCATCCGCTGGCGCTCACTGAACTGGTGCCGCTGCTGCAGGCCGGCAGCGAGCGACCACTGCAACGCCTGCGCATCGATGCCACCGGACAGCGACCGTCAGTCGCACGGTTCGCTGGCGGCAAAGAGCACTGGGTGTACTTCGACCCGTACAGCGGCGAACGCTTCAGCGCGCTGCGCGGGCAGGCCTTCTTCGATTTCGTCGAAGACCTGCATCGCCACCTCGCTGCGGGCGAGCGCGGCAAATGGATCACCGGCAGCTGTGCCATCGCCCTGCTGTTCTTCACCCTGTCCGGCCTCTATCTGCGCTGGCCGCGGCGCTGGTGGCACTGGCGCAGCTGGTTGGCGGTGGAGTGGAAGCGCAGCGGCCGCGGGTTCCTGTGGAGCCTTCACTCGGTGGTCGGCACCTGGGTGCTGTTGATCTACCTGATGAGTGCGCTGACCGGCCTGTGGTGGTCGTTCGATTGGTACCGCAGCGCCGCCAACACCCTGCTGGGCGTCGCGCCGGCGGCCAAGCACAAGGTCGCCACCGACACGACGCTGGACCTGCGCCGCGTGGAAACCACCTTGTATGCGTTGCCCGGCGTGCGCACCGGCTTCATCGACCTGCGCCTGCCGGAAAAGCCCGGCCAGGTACTCAACGTGCGGGTGATGGCCGGTGATCCGTCTCAGCGCGGCGGCCACCATGACCGTGCACATGATCTGCTGCAACTGGATCCGGCCAGCGGGGCAATCCTCGATTCGCGCCCCTACGCGCGCCAGGGCACCGGCGGCCAGCTGGCCACCAGCGTGTTCGCGTTGCACTCGGGCAGCTACTTCGGCATACCCGGGCGCGTGGTGGTGATGCTCAGCAGCCTGGGCATGAGCCTGTTCTTCATCACTGGCTGGATGCTGTACCTGGACCGTCGCCGCAGCCAGCGTGCCGCACGCGGGCTGCGCCAGTCGCTTCCGGTTGCCGCCGCCGATGATGGCCGCGCACCTTGGCTGGTCGTGCATGCCAGCCAGAGCGGGCTGGGCGAACAGCTGGCCTGGCGTGCTGCCGCGCAGCTGCAGGCCGCTGGCCATGCTGTGCAGGTACTGCCATTGGCCCGGGTCGATGCCACGCAGCTCGCGCGCACTGCGCAGGCCTTGTTCGTGCTGAGCACCTTTGGCGATGGCGAACCTCCGGATGCGGCGCGGGGCGCTGCGCGACGGCTGCTGGCACAAGCGCCCGATCTGTCGGGCCTGCAGTTCGGCCTGCTCGCCCTCGGTGACCGCCAGTACCCGCATTACTGCGGCTTTGGCCGCCAATTCGATGGCTGGCTGCTGGGCAACGGTGCACGTGCGCTGTTCGGGCGCATCGATGTCGATGCCGCTGCGGTACCGGCGCTGCGCCAGTGGCAGCAACAGCTGGGCGCGCTGACCGGCATCGCCACCGATGACAGCGTGCTGCCGGCCGCCACGCAGATGCACGAGTGGCGCCTGCTCGGCCGCGACCGCCTCAATCCAGGCAGCATCGGCGGTGCGATCTGGCGCATCCGTCTTGCTGCGCCGGCCGAGGTGCAGTGGCAGGCGGGCGACATCCTGCATATCGCGCCCCGCCACAACGCACAGCACGCCGGTGCGGTACTGAAGGCACATGGGCTGGATCCCCTGGAGCCGCTGCTGATCGACGGCCAGCCGCGCACGCTGCTGGCGCTGGCCAGCGAGCGCGCGCTGCCCGATGCCGATGCTGCGCTGGCGGTGCAGGATGCGTGCCTGTGGCTGGCAGGGCTGTCACTGCTGCCGGGGCGGGAGTACTCCATCGCGTCCTGTACGGATGACGGTGCGGTCGAGCTGGTGGTACGGCTGGTCCATGACGAAGCCGGACGCACCGGCCTGGGCTCGGGCTGGCTGTCAGTGCATGCGCCGATAGGCGCCAGCATCGCCTCCCGCGTGCACCGCAATCCGGGTTTCCATCGCGTGACCGGTGCACCCATGGTATTGATCGGCAACGGCACCGGCATCGCCGGCCTGCGCAGCCTGCTGCGCGAAGCCGCCCATGCGGGAGAACACGGGCACTGGCTGCTGTTTGGTGAACGCCAGCGTGCGCACGATTTCCTGTTCGCCGACGAGATCGAGGCCTGGCAGGCCAACGGTCATCTTGCGCGGGTGGACCTGGCGTTCTCGCGCGATGGCGACGGCGGCTACGTACAGGATCGCCTGCGCGTGGCGGCCGATGCCCTGCGCGACTGGATGCAGCGTGGTGCCGTCATCCACGTGTGCGGTTCGCTGCAGGGCATGGCCGAAGGCGTGGACCAGGTGCTGCGTGAAGCGCTCGGTGATGAGGCGGTGGAAACACTGCTGGAGAGCGGGCGCTACCGTCGCGACGTGTATTGATTCCTGCCACCGCGCATTGGCGTGAGCCGGGCATGGGCTCGGCTCTACAGTGTTTCCCGAGCCCGATGATGTAGAGCCGAGCCTGCGCTCGGCTGATTCCCCTCCGGCCCACAGCACCGCCTAGGCCGCCGCGCGTGCCGCCCGCTGTTCCGGCTGCAGCCGGAACGCGCCCACCGCTTCGGCCAGCGCGTGTACCTGCGCCTGCATCTGCGCGGTGGAGGCACCGGCTTCTTCCACCAGGCTGGCGTTGCGCTGGGTGCTGGCTTCCATCTGCACGATGGTCTGGTTCACCTGCGCGATGCCGGCATGCTGGTCCTGCGATGCACTGCGGATACCGGCCAGCAGCTCGGCCAGCTGCTGCACGCTGCCAACGATCTCGCCCATGGTGGTGCCCGCCTGCTCGGCCTGCTGGTTGCCTTGCCCGACCCGCGCCACCGAATCCTCGATCAATCCCTTGATCTGCTTCGCCGCATCGGCACTGCGCTGGGCCAGCAGGCGTACTTCTGCCGCCACCACGGCAAAGCTGCGGCCCTGCTCGCCCGCACGTGCCGCCTCCACGGCCGCATTGAGCGCAAGGATGTTGGTCTGGAAAGCGATGCCATCAATCAGCTGGGTGATATCACCGATCCGGCGCGACGCCTCGCTGATGCCCTGCATGGTCGCCACCACCTGGCCCACCGCCTCACCGCCGCGCTGTGCCACCGCTGCGGCACCCTTGACCAGCGCGTCGGCACGCCCTGCGGCATCTGCATTGCGGCCAACGGTGTCGGTCAGCTCATGCATCGATGCGGCCGTTTCTTCCAGGTTGGCCGCTTGTTGTTCGGTGCGCTGCGAGAGGTCGTGATGACCGGCAACGATCTCGCCAACACCGGTGTCGAGGCTGGAGGTGGCGTGCTGGATGCGGGTGACGATGCGGCCGAGCTGAGCGACGGTGGCATTGGCATCGTCGCGCATGCGCGCGAACACCCCCTGCAGTTCACCCTCCATGCGCACGCTGAGGTCACCGCGGGCGAGCGCGGCAAGCAGTGCCTGCAGGTCGCCGAGATTGGTTTCAAAGGTCGCCAGCAGGCGATTGATGCTGGTCGACAGCGTGCGCACGAAGCCCTGCTTGCCCTCCAGCGCGATGCGCCCATGCAGGTCACCGTGAGCGGCGGCGTCGACCAGCGCGGCCACTTCGGTTTCCAACAGGGTTTCCAGCGCACGGCTGCGCCATTCCACCGCCACGCCAAGGAACTGGCCTTCGTCGATGATGGCGTTGGCAATCAGCTGGTAGCGCACCCCTGCATGGCCGATCTCGCGCTCCTCGCGCTGGCGCACGCTGGCCAGGCTGCCCAGCGCTGGATGCAGGCGCACCGCGTCGCTGCCCACCAGCTCTTCGATGCGGCGCTCGAGCTGCAGCAGCAGTGCCGGGTTGGCGTAGGCGACCTGCCCTTCCGCATCGATCACCATCAGGCCGGTCTGCGCGCTGTCCAACGCCTGGCGCACGCGGGTGTTGCCGCGCGCCACCGCCCGCTCGGTCTCGATGCGCGCACGCAGGCGTTGCTGCATGTCGACCAGGCGCTGGGCCAGCTGGCCGATCTCGTCGTTGGCGTTGTAGACGCGCAGGGTGGTGTCCAGGCGGTCGTCAGCGATGTCGCTGGCGAAACGCAGGGTGTCCTGGATCGGCTGGCGCACCGCGCGCAGGACCAGCACCAGGCTGGTGATCAATACACCGGCAACCAGCAGCAGCGTGAGTGCGAACAGCACGCTCATGGCGCGTGCGCCGGCTTGCTGGCGTGCCTGTGCACTGGCCAGCGCCGCGACCTGTGCCTGCTGGAATGCGGCCAGCGCCGGTGCCACGCCAGCGGCGGTTTCCAGCAGTGACTGTGCCTCCACATCCAGCCCGACACGCGCGGCGGTGTAGCCCAGCAACGCGATCTGGTAGCCCTCCATTCCGCTGCGCAGGGCGTCCTGCACATCGGTAGGCAGACCGGCCAGCGCCAGATCGAATGGCAGTTTTTCTTCGCTCGCACGATCAGCATGCGTGGAATCCCCATCGAGCAGCAACAGCGCCTCCTGACGGCGCATCTTCTGCAGGGACAGCGCCAGCGACGGTCGCTGCTGGGCGTCCACCTGGGTCTGCAGGGCATCGGCCGCCTGCTGCAGCTGCGCGGCAAGGCCAGCGTCGCCGCGACCCATTTCATCGACACGTTCGAACAGCGCTACCACACCCTGCGAGAACGCGTCAGCGGCCTCGGTCAGCGCCTGCAGGGCCTTGCGCCGGCCGGCATCCATCGGCATCGCACGCAGCGCCTGCAGATCGGCCTGCAGGGCTTTCTGGGTCACCAGCAACTGGTTGCGGTCGGCATCATCGAAACTGCGTGCATACTGGGTCTGCAGGCGGCGCGCTTCGGCCACCCGCGTGGCCAGGCTCGCAGCCAGATCGCTGCCGCGCTGGTAGCTGGCCTGGCTGCGTGCAGCCTGTGCGCTGGCGTGGCCGGTCCAGGCGTACACGGCAGCGATCGCGACCAGGCCAAGCCCACAGACCCACAGGGTCGCCTTGAGTTTGTTGGCCACGCTGAGCCGATGCGGCTGCAGCCAGCGCAGCAGGCCGGGGGACGCCGAGCGCAACGTGCCAAGGCGCGCGCGCAGGGACCTGAGGTGGGGGACAACGGCCGACATGACAGACTCCAGGCGGAAGGACGCACCTGTATCGGCTGGATCTGACAGAACTTTAGGATTTTTTTCGTTCGCCCACGCCGATCGCTGACGGACGCGGCCTTTGTACCGGGCACAGGCGACGGGGGGATGACATCGCCGGCGCGCTTGACCTCAACCCCGGTTGGGGGAGCACAGTGGACCTCCCTCCCCCGACCGGTGCCGCCATGACGACGCTCGATGTCCCCCGCTACCTGCAACGCCTGCAGCTGGATGCGCCGCCACCGCTGACGCTGGCCGGACTGACCCTGCTGCAGCAGCGCCACAACGCGCTGCTGCCATTCGAGACGCTCAGCTGCCTGCTGCGCGACGCGGTACCGATCGACCTGGACAGCGTGCAGCGCAAGCTGCTCGACGAGCGTCGGGGTGGCTACTGCTTCGAACTCAACGGCGGCCTGCTGGCCCTGCTGCAGGCACTGGGCTTCGATGCGCAGCCGCTGAGTGCGCGCGTACTGCTGGCCGCACAGGACGGCGAGCTGACTGCACGGACCCACCTGCTGCTGCGCGTGCAGGTGGACGGCGATGATTGGCTGGTGGACGCCGGTTTCGGCAGCCTGACCCCGACCGTGCCGCTGCGCCTGCACGATGCGCAGCCGCAGGCCACGCCGCACGAGCGCTATCTGCTGCAGCGCCTGCCCGAGCAGGGCGACTTCGTGCTGTCAGCCGAATCCAGCGACGGCTGGCGGGCGATGTACCGCTTCGATCTGCAGGCACCGGCACCGATCGACAACGTGGTGGGCAACTGGTACGTGTGCACCCACCCCGATTCCAGCTTTCCGGGCCAGCTGCGCGCGTCGCTGACCGGGCCCGACTGGCGCCGCACCATCGGCAGCGGCAACTACACCGAGTACCGCCCCGGGCAGGCGCCGGACAAGCGCCCGCTGCACGATGTCGGCGATGTGCGCGAGGTGCTGCAGCAGCGTTTCGGCATGCAACTGCCCGACGATCCACGACTGGACCCGGCGATCAACGACTGGCTGCAGCGCTCGCGTGCCTCGATCTTGTAGAGCCGAGCCCATGCTCGGCTGAGCTTGGGCGCCTGGGCCAACAGCAGCCGAGCGTGGGCTCGGCTCTACAGAACTGCGCGGGCCTGCAGCGCGATGCGGTTGCCTTGCCAGCTGCGCGCGTCGCTGACCTGGCCCGACTGGCGCCGCACCATCGGCAGCGGAAACTACACCGAGTACCGCCCCGGGCAGGCGCCGGACAAGCGTCCGCTGCACGATGTCGGCGATGTGCGCGAGGTGCTGCAGCAGCGTTTCGGCATGCAACTGCCCGACGACCCACGACTGGCTGCAGCGCTCGCGTGCCTCGATCTTGTAGAGCCGAGCCCATGCTCGGCTGAGCTTGGGCGGCTGGGCCAACAGCAGCCGAGCGTGGGCTCGGCTCTACAGAACTGCCCGGGCCTGCAGCGCGATGCGGTTGCCTTCACTGTCGCGGATCTCGGCCACTCGCCAATCGCCGGCATCGGCCGGGCCGAAGCGCAGTTCGGCACCTGCCTGCAGCGCGCGCGCGAGGCTGGCATCCAGGTCATCCACGCCGATGTAGATGCGCGCGCCCTGCTCGGAGGGCCTGTAGTCCGCACCTTGCACCAGCGCCATGCTGGCACCCTCCGCGTCATCCGAAAACGGCAGGTACGCCATCTGGCAGTCATGCAGCAGGATCGGCGCATCCACGTCCACCCGCAGCCATTGCTGGTAGAACGCAATGGCACGGGCCAGGTCACTGGCGGGGATCTCAACGTGCAGGATCGAGTTCATGCCTTTTCCTGGTGCCGGCAACTCAGATGATGCGCAGGGTAATCGCCTTCAGCACCGCGCGGGTGCGGTCACGGGTGCCGAGCTTGTCGAGGATCGCCGAGACATAGTTCTTCACCGTGCCCTCGGCCAGGAACAGGCTGCGCGCGATCTCCTTGTTGCTGTAGCCACCGGCCAGCAGGCGCAAGATCGCTACTTCACGCTCACCGAAGGTATCGGTGGGCGGCGCTTCATCATGGAAGCGGTAGCGGGCGCGTACCGGCTCGGTGCTGACCGGCAGCAGCAGGGTCTCACCGGTGGCAACGCGCTCGATCGCCTCGCGAAGGTCGGCCGGTGCTGCGTCCTTGAGCAGGAATCCCTGCGCTCCCGCCTCGCTGGCGCGCAGCAGCAGATCGCTTTCGTCGAAGGTGGTCAGCAGCAGCAGCGGGGTGGCGTCACCGCGTGCGCGCAGCTGGCGCAGCGCTTCGATGCCGTCCATCCCGGGCATGCGGATGTCACTGAGCACCACGTCCACCGGCTGGGTGGCCAGCGCATCCAGCAGCGCCTGGCCGTCTTCGGCCTCCAGCACCACCTCCACGCCCAGCCCCTGCAACAGCGCGCGCAGGCCGGCACGGACCAGCGCCTGGTCGTCGGCCAGGGCAACACGGATCGCGCCGCCGCTCATGCTGGCACCCACGCGGTCAGGTGCATGCCACCCTGCGCGGTGCGGGCCAGTTCCAGCTGGCCGCGCACTGCGGCCAGGCGCTCACGCATGCCGGCGATGCCGTTGCCCTCTCGGATGCGCTCGGCGCACTGGCCGTCATCACGGATGTCGATACGCAACCGGGAATCCTCTTCGTTGATCGTCAGCCATACGGTGTCTGCGTTGCCATGCCGGGCGGCATTGGTCAGCGCTTCCTGTACCAGGCGCAGCACAGTCTCTGCCATCAGCGGGTCGGCCACGCGCACGCTCTCGCCGATCTGCAGCTGCAGCTTCGGGCGCGGAAACGGCGCGGCCAGCGCGTGCAGCGCAGTAGCCAGATCGAGGCCGCGATCATCGCGCATCGATTGCACCACCTGGCGGATGTCGGCCAGCAACTCGCCGGACAGCTGCTCGGCCAGCACCAGTCCTTCGCGCCCGGCCAGCACAGGGTCGGCCGCAAGGGCGCGCAGGTTCAAGCGCATCGCGGTGAGCTTGTGCCCGGCCACATCGTGCAGTTCGCGGGCCAGGCGCAGGCGCTCGGCATCGCGTGCACTGTCGGCCAGCAGTGCACGTGTCGCCAGAAGATCGGCATTGACGCGGGCCAGGTCATCGCGGGCCAACGCAGTGCTGCGCGCGTAGTGTGCGGTCAGTGCGGCAAATGCCTGGAACCCGCCATACAGCAGCACCACCAGCAACGGCTGGGTGAAACCACTGTGGCGCAGCACGAGATACATGGCGAGGTTGGCCAGCAGTGCAACACCCAGCACGAAGCGCGGTGGCCAATGCTCGGCCAGCTGCGCCACCAGCACCACCAGCAGTACCGGCGCGGTTCCGGTGCGCGGCTGCAGGGCAACCAGTGTGATCGCCAGCACGGCCTGCAGCGCCGCAGCCAGTGCACGCACGCGGATCGGCATTGCCGCCCATCCGTGCACCACGAACAGCAGCAGGAACGCGCCAAGCGACGCCTGGCTGAGGCCGGCACCGGCGCCCTGCACGCCGAATGACAGGCCCACCACCAGCACGGTGACCAGGCCGGCGAGGCTGAGGGGACGCAACAGGTGGCGGAACAGGCTGGGCATGACCTGATGCTGACGGCCGCGGCAGCAACCGGCAATGGGTCCAACGCAGAAAGTGACTTCTGGCACGTCGGATCGATGACCACTGGCCCTGAACCCACCAACGCGCCCCGCGCAGACTGGCTCCACACCGCAACACACCACCCACCTCCGGAGCCACCGCCATGATCCGCACCGCCCTGCTCAGCACCGCCCTGACTGCCCTGGCCCTGGCCAGTGGTGCCCACGCTGCCGATCTGGCAGTGACCGTACACGATGTCCGCGTGCAGACCGGCACCCTGCGCGTTGCACTGGTCGACAGCGCTGCCGCCTGGGACGGCAAGGCCAAGCCGGTGCAGGCGCAGCAGGCGACGCCCAGCGGCGACAGCGTCCACTTCACATTCAAGAACCTGCCGGCCGGCAGTTATGCCGTACTGCTCACCCACGACGAGAACGACAACGGCAAGCTCGACACCAACCTGGTCGGCATGCCGGTGGAAGGCTATGGCTTCAGCAACAACCCGCAGGTGATGCGCAAGCCGACCTTCGACGAGGCACGCGTCGACGTGCCGGCTGCCGGCGCTGCCATCGACATCACCCTGCGCTGATTCCTGCATCCAGACCCGAGGCCATCATGGACCGTCGCCGCTTCCTCCATACCCTGCTCAGCAGCAGCGCCTGCCTGGCTCTGGGCGCCACCGCACTGCGCAGCGCGCCCGCCTTCGCCGGTGACCCGGCCCGTTTCGCGCAGGGCCTGCAGGAGCACCCGTGGCTGCTGGGCTGGCGCGGCGTCACCAGCGAGAGCCTCGGCCCGGCCACCGTGCAGCTGCAGGGCCGGCTGCCGGCCGGCCTCGCCGGAACGCTGTACCGCAATGGCCCGGCCTGGACCGAGCGCGATGGCTTCCGCTACGACCACTGGTTCGACGGCGACGGCATGGTGCATGGCTGGCGCTTCAACGGCGATGGCAGCCTGACCCACCACGGCCGCATGGTGGCCACGCCGAAGTTCAGCCGTGAACAGAAGGCCGGCCGCTTCCAATACCCGGCGGCCGGCACAAGCGTCCCCGGTGCCCTGGCGGTACGCAACAACGATGACGCCAACGTGGCCAACACCTCGGTGACGATGATCAATGGCCGGCTGTTCGCGCTGTGCGAGTCCGGCTCGGCGTTCGAAGTGGACCCCGATTCGCTGCAGACCCTCGGGCCGGTCACCTGGCGCCCGGATCTGGCCGCGCTACCGTTCTCCGCGCATCCGCTGCCGGACCGCGATGGCAGCGTGTGGAACTTCGGGTCGATCAGCCTGATGGGAGGCCACGGCCTGCTGGTCTGGCACATCGGCAGGGACGGCCAGCTGCGCAGTGCCAATGTGATTGAAACGCCGGAACATGGCTACCTGCATGCCTTTGCGATGACCGAACAGCACCTTGTGTTCGTGCTGATGCCGTTCGACTTCAACGGCACCGGCGGCAGCTTCTTCGAGCGCATGCAGTTCGCGTCGCAGCGCCCGTCACGCATCGCGGTGGTGGCCAAGGATGCGCCGGACAAGGCGCAATGGTTCGATGCACCGTTCGCGGCGATCTATCACTTCGGCGATGCCTTCACCCGCGACGGCGGCATCGTGCTGCGCGCGGTGCGCCACGACGACATCAGCGAAGCGCGCTCGCCGATGAAGGAAGCGATGGCCGGGGACGGCGCGCACGCGGCGAACAGTGGCGCCAGCCTGGTCGAGTTGCACCTGGACCTGCGCCGCGGACAGGCACGCTGGGAAACCCTGGACATCAGCGCGGTGGAGTTCCCGCTGTTCGATCCGCGTTCGGCCAACACCCGGGGGGCGCGCCTCTACGCGCCGACCATCGATGGCCCGGCCACGGCGCCGTACTTCAACGCAGTGGCTGCATTCGATATCGAGCGTGGGCGTCGCCAGCTGTGGCACTACGGGCCGGACATCATGGCCGAGGAACATGTGTTCGTGCCGCGGCCGGGCAGTCGCAACGCCGATGACGGCTGGCTGGTCGGCACCCTGCTCGACCCGGTGAACAAGCGCAGCGGCCTGGCGGTGCTGGATGCGCGCCATGTGGATGACGGCCCGCTGGCACAGGCCTGGCTGCCGTATGCGGTACCACTGGGCTTCCACGGCACTTTCGCCGCGCACGGCTGAGTCCACGCTACGCGGACACCGTTGTTTGGCATGCTGGGACTCCCCTGCCCCGTGGAGTCCTGCATGTCCTTGGCCGACCATCGAAGTACGCTGGCACCGCACGGTTTCCTGCGCGTGGCGATCAACCTGGGCAACCCGGTGCTGGCACAGGGCGATGCGCGCTCACCGCGCGGCCCCTCGCTGGAACTGGCTACCGCATTGGCGCAACGGATGGGGGTGCAGGCACGCTTCACCTGCCACGATGCCGCAGCCTCGGTGGTCGCCGCAGCGGGCGAAGACGGCTGGGACCTGGCTTTCCTGGCCATCGATCCGGCACGCACCGACCGCATCGCCTTCAGTGCCCCGTACGTGGAGATCGAAGGCACCTATCTGGTTCGCGAGGACAGCCCTGCGCAGCAGGTGGCCGACCTCGACCGCGAAGGGCTGCGCATCGCGGTGGGGCGTGGCGCGGCCTATGACCTGTTCCTGAGCCGTGAACTGCGCAACGCCACGATCGAGCGGGCGGAGACCTCGGCGGCGGCCATCACCCTGTTCGATCAGCAGCGTCTGGATGCCGCCGCCGGCGTGCGCCAGCCGCTGGTGGCCTGGGCACAGGCGCATCCCGGCCATCGCGTGCTGGCCGACCGTTTCACCGCGATCCAGCAGGCGGTGGCGGCGCCAGCGTCGCGCCCGGCCGAGGCACTGCAGACGCTGTTCGACGAGGTGGAAGCGATCAAGACCGGTCCCTTGCTGGGCGAAGCGTTCGCCCGTGCCGGGCAGGCAGTCACGCTGGTGCGGTGACTGTAGCGTCGAGCCATGCTCGACTGCTTCTTCGAAAGACCAGTCGAGCATGGCTCGACGCTACAGATGCGAGATCGAGCACCGCGCCACGCTACAGATGCGCGTCTGCCATGTGCCGCACGTGCTCGGCGGCCTGCGCATGCAGCCAGTCGCGGAACGCGAGGAAGCCACGATGGCTGGCCGAGCGCTGCGGGTACACCAGCCAATGTGGCCAGTCGGTCTTCAGGCGCTGGCTGGACAGCGCGACCAACTGGCCCGAATCCAGCAGCAGCCGCGCCCGCGTCACCCGCCCGAGGGCCACGCCCACGCCATCCAGAGCGGCGCGATGGTGCGCCTCCGAATCATCCAGCACCGCCACGAAGCGCGACGGCGGGCTCTGCCCGCTCAACGCGAACCAGGCGCCCCATGCCCCGTCCGGATCACCCAGCAGCGGCCACTGGGTCAACGGCACACGGTCGACGCCTCCCATGCGTTCGATCAGCGCCGGGCTCGCCATTGGCAGCAGCCATTCGTCGAACAGCGGCTCCACCACCAAGCCTGGCCATTGCCCGCTGCCCAGCCGCAGCGCGGCGTCGAACTGGCGCTGCCGCTCGAAATCAATCAGGCGTTCACTCGACTGCAGGTTGATCTCGATCTGTGGGTGCTCTGCCACGAAGTGACCCAGGCGCGGCACCAGCCAGGCCGAGGCCATCGACGGTACCGCGCTGATCGTCAGCACGTGCTCGGCACGTGCGGCATAGGGCTGGAA
Organism: Stenotrophomonas maltophilia; assembly: GCF_039555535.1. Classification (NCBI taxonomy): domain Bacteria; kingdom Pseudomonadati; phylum Pseudomonadota; class Gammaproteobacteria; order Lysobacterales; family Lysobacteraceae; genus Stenotrophomonas; species Stenotrophomonas maltophilia. Next base: position 4,350,502 of record NZ_CP154630.1, read on the forward strand.
GGCTTCGTTGATCGCATCCAGATGCGGACCCACCTGGTCGAGCAGGCGCTGGCCCTCCAGGGTGAGGGTGACACCACGCGGCTGGCGGATCAGCAGCGGCTGCCCGAGCCGTTCTTCCAGCTGCCGCATCTGATGGCTGAGCGCGCTGACGGTCAGGTTCATCGACGCCGCCGCGCGCGACAGGTTGCCGAGCCGGGCGGCGGCCACGAAGCCCTGCAGGGCATGGAGCGGTGGGCGGGACATCAGGCTTGAATTCCTCTCAAGGCATGCTTGCGGAAATGTCGCTTTTTCCCCGCCCATGCTGCCCGTATCGTGCAATCCACTCAAGTGGAGGCACGCTCATGAACATCTTCGGCGGCTTGTTGTTCCTGCAGGGCCACGTGGCCAGCACCGAGCTGGCACGCCAGCTGGCCAGCCCTCCCACACCTGCCCCGCAGTGCGCGCAGCAACCGGCTGCGCCTGTTCAGCCGCCGAGAACCCGTTGAACGCTCCTCACCCTGCGTACCAGCGTTGGACGTGTTCAGGCAGCCACGGGATCGGATCGATATCCAATGCCCGACAACCGTCGAGGGTGTCACGCAGCGCGCGCTCGCCGGGGCCACTGGGCAGCCGCAGGCCTTCCTCCTCCGGAAGTTGCACCGCAGCCCAGTCGTGCAGCCGGTCCATGCGCAGGCGCAGGGCGGCCCGCAGCCACGCCTTCAGTGGATAGCAGCGATAGCCTTGTTCGCCCAACGCGATAATTGCACGCGACAAGGCCTGGTTGGCACCACGTACCCATTCGGTGCGGCCTCCAGCCTTGTCCTGGACCGTCATCGGCGCCGGCGCGCGGTGCGCCTTGAACGGCGAACGCAGCTGCAGCTCCAGGTCTCGCGCATCGCGCTCGCTTTCCGCTTCCACCAGTGCACCGGCGTCGAGGTCGAAGAACTCGAACCAACGCCGGTGCAATGCGCTGATGCGTCCGAGCGGATCACGTGAGAAACCGATCTTCGCGTAGTCTTCCCACGCACAGGGGAAGACGTAGGCGAAGAAACGACCGTCGATGCGGATATCCGACTGCATGTGCGCAGGCTGCCTCGATAACAGCCCGGGTGCAACCGGGCGTTACCGTGGACGCTGCAGCGCCTCCTGCACCGCCGCAGCCACGTCGGTGTTGTCGATGTAACTGCCGTCGTTCCAGCGCACGTGCTGACGGTAGCCGGCATCAACGCCGCGCACGCGCTTGGCCAGCAGTTCCGACCCCGCGCCCTTGGCCCACAATGGCACCAGCGCGTTGGAGTGGTTACCGGTGGGTCGGAAGCTCATCCCCGGCATGCGGCCGCGTCCATGGTTCCTTATCGGTTCGAAGGCCACGATCTGCGCGTCCGGGCCCATCGGCATGCTGTTGTCGTGGTCGGTGGTGACGATCAACAGGTTTCGCTCCCAGCCACCGTTACGCTCGATCCAGTCGACCACCGCCGTCACCGCGTCGTTGAACTCCACAGTTTCCTCGATCAGGCGGCCGTACTGCGGCTGGTCCGTGCACTGGCCGTAGTGCCATTCGGTACCGCAGGCACTGGTATGCGCGGCCCAGTCGGTGGCGCCGCCTTCCACCATCAGGAACAAGCCGCGGGGGGAACGCTGCTGCAGGAACTGCAGCGCGCCACGGGTCATGGTCGCCAGATCGGGCACGCTGTCGATCTTCCTCACTCCCGAAGGCGTGGCTGCATCCTTGCCCAGCACCTGCAGGCGGCGCGCCTGCTGCAGGGTGTTGGCCACGCGCGGTACACCGATCAGCGGCCTGTCGGCCGGCAACCGTCCCTGCGCCAGTGCGGCGAACGCTTCCTTGCTGCGGATCAGGCGCCACGGTCCCGCCGGATTGCCGGCGATGGTGCTGCCCGCTTCCAGCTGCTGCCAATCCTGCTGCGACACCCACTGCCATGGATTCGCGCAGCCCTCTGCGTTTGCGGCGTCCGTGCCTTCGTTACAGGCGCGGCCGTCGACGCTGTAGCCGGGGCCACCGGTGCCCATCACCAGGTCCATGTGCCCTTGCGACAGCATCTGGTGGGCGATGGCGTGGTAGTTGTTGCGCGCTGCGTTCTGCGCTGCGAACGCAGCGGGCGTGGCGTGCGCGAAAGGCACCGAGGTGACCACGCCGGTGGCCATTCCCAGGCGCTTGGCGCGCAGCGTGTTGAATTCAACAGCGTTGCCATCGTTGTCCACATTGATGGCGTTGTTGTAGGTCTTGATGCCCGAAGACAGCGCCGTGCCTGCTGCGGCGCTGTCGGTCGCCACCGCGGCCAGGTACTGGTAGCCGGCGAACGGCAGGTCCTGCGCCGGCACCGGCTCGGTATCCCAGGCCTTGCCAACGTCGTAGCCGAGGGTCTGCGCGTTGTCGCCGGTCGGCTGGCTGCTGGCGTTCAACGGGAACGTGGTGACCGCCAGGCGATGCGGGAAATCCGCATAGGGGGCGCCTTCGCGGCTGCCGTATTGCCAGTAGGCAGCGGCATCCCAGGTACCCCAACCCGCGCCGTCATTGATCATCACGATCACGTTGTACGGACGGACGTCACCGGAAGGAACGGCCCCGGCACGCAGAGCGGGCTGGCAGCCGCCAAGCCCGGCCAGCGCAAGCAGCAGCGAGGAGTGGAGCCAGCGGCGTGGCGTACGTGCCGTCATTGAACAGTCTCCCAGGCCATAGGCGGCCGAAATGACGGTACGTTATATCGTTTCAATATTGCAGCTTCATGCAGCCGCCGCGGACTATCCTGCAGGCCTCCTTCGCCATCGCCGCATGCATGCCGTCTCCCACCTCCGCGCGCGACCCGCTCTCGTCCATCACCCTCGATGCAGCAACCCTCACGGTGATCCACCAGCACAACGCCGACATCGCACGACAGCCGGCGTCGCTGACCAAGCTGATGACCGCCTACGCGGCCTACGCATGCATCGGGGAGTACGGGCACTCGTGGGACGAAACGGTCACCGTCGCTGACGACGATGTGCATGCCGTGGCCGACGACGAAACGCGCATGGGGCTTGTCCCCGGAGAGACCGTCACCCTGGGACGTCTGCTGGAAGGCCTGATGATCGTCTCCGGCAATGACGCGGCACTGGCCATGGCACGTCATCTGGGCGGATCGCAGCCTGCATTCCTGGAACGCATGAACCGGCACGCGCGCCAGCTGGGCCTTCGCAGCACGTGGTTCGCCAGCGTGTCGGGCATCACCACGCCGCGTCATGCATCCAGCGCGCGTGACATGGCGGTGCTGGCCGCCTGCCTGCTGAACGATCATCCGCAGATCCTGGCGATCACCGCGCAGCGCGCGTTTGAACATGGCAGCTTCAGCCGCAACAACCAGAACGCCCTGCTGGGCGATGACGGCGTGGATGGATTGAAGACCGGTTATACCCGCGCTGCAGGCTTCTGCCTGGCGGCGACCGCGTGCCGGGCGGTACCCGGGCGTGCGCAGCCGGTGCGGCTGATCACCGTGGCCCTGGGTTCTGAAAGCCGCGAGGCACGCGATGCACGGGTACGTGAGTTGCTGGCCGACGGTTTCGCTGCGCTGGCCGGCACCGCCATGGATGCCTGAGGCCGATCAGCGGCGCTTGACCGTAGCCACGATCAGGCGCTGCAATTCGGCTTCGGCGTCACCCTTGTCCAGCGCCCCGGCAACCACGGCTTCGGACAGGGCTTCGGCTGCACCGAGAATCGCCCAACACCCCGCCAGCGGCACTGAGCCGTCAGCGGCGAACGGGCCCAGCCAGGCGTCGCAGTTGTCGATGAAGTCCTGCTGGTAGCGCCGGCGCACCTCATGCAGCTCCGGCGCGCCCACCAGCGCGGCGAGGATGCCCTGCACTTCACTGCCCTGGCTGAGGATGCAGTCGATGTAACCGGAGGCGATGGCGGCCGCACGATCAGCCAGCTGTGCCCTGGCGCGACCGATACGCTCGTGGAAGACCACCGTCTGCCGTCCGTCGTAGTCATCGTAGAGCGCGGCCAGCAGGCCGTTGCGGGTCACGAAGTGGTCGTAGGCCACCGGCTTGGTCACGCCCGCCGCTTCGGCCAGCCGGCCCAGCGTCAGCGCATCGGTGCCTTCTTCGCCGACCAGCGTCCACGCCACCTCCAGCAGCTGGCGGGCGCGCTGCTCTCGGGTCAGGCGGCGGCGCATGGGAGAGGTGTTGGCAGGCATCAGCGGAACACGGTGATCAACTCATCGGAGTACCAATTTTACGGCCGATTTCCACGGCGGTCTGCAGGTGTGCCTGCGCGGCACCGCTGTCGGCGTCGAGCAGCAGTTCGGACGACAGCACGCGCGCGCCACAGTAGTCGAAGATGCCCATGTCGATCTGGGTCTTCATCGCTGTGCCATAGCCGCGCCGTTCGATCATTTCCGCGCCCGCACCGCCAACGCCGACCAGGTGCACGCGCAGGCGCTGCAGCTTCTTCTGCACCTTGCCATCGGCGCCGTCCTGATAGGCCCAGCCCTGGGTGAACACGCGATCGATCCATCCCTTCAGCAGCGCGGGGAACGACCACCAGTACAGCGGATAGACCAGCACCAGCGTATCGGTGGCGTCCAGCCGTGCATGCTCGGCGGCCACGTCGGCCGGCACCACGCCGGTGCCACGGAACAGCGCCTGGTCCTGCGCGGTGAAGCGCGGATCGAAGCCCTCGGCCATCAGGTCGGCGTGGGCCACGGTGTTGCCGGCATCGCTCGCAGCGATGGCGTCGCCGATGCGCTGGGCGATGGCATGGGTGAGCGAACCGGGTTCGGGATGGGCGGTGACGATGAGGCTATGCATGCGGGAACGCTCCAGGATTCTCTACCTACCAATGGTAAGTATCAATTTCCGGGACACCAGCACCACCGGTGGGACGCTGTTTTCGCACCCCTTATAGTGACGAGGTTGCCCGTGAGATTCCCGACGATGCGCCGATACCTGTTTGCTTCATTGATGTACCTGTTGCTGGTTACGTCGGCACCGCCTGCCTTGGCCGGCGAGCTCACCCCGGCCGAGTCGGCCGGCCTGCGCGAGGACGTACAGGCGATGTTGACCGCATTCGCCAAGGGCGATGCCGAGCTGATCATCGCCCGCACGCATCCCAGCCTGAAACGCCTGGCCGGTGGCGATGAGACCTACGCCCAGTCGACCCGCGATACCGTCAAGGCATTGCACAAGGCTGGCGTCGTCATCATCAGTGACGAGGCCGGAGTGCCCGGCCGCACCTATGCCGCCGGTGACGAAGAAGTCTGCTTCGTACCGCGGCAGTCACTGCTGCGTGTGCGCGAAACCGCTATCCGCAGCACCTCGTTCATGGTTGCCGTGCGCCACGTCGGCACTTCGCAGTGGCGCTACCTTGATGGCGCCGGGCTGATCGACAATCCAGCGATGCTCCGGCAGCTGTTGCCGGCACTCGAGCCGGGCGTGATCCTGCCCAAGGGCGGAGTGGAAACGCTGTAGCGCACTTGCAGGGCGACGCTACGCTCCGGCGCATCCATCCACGCATGGCGTGGATCCATCGGCATGCGGGCACAGCTCCTCGGTGGGTGCGTAGCTTGCTGCGCACCGGGCATCCTGCATCCACGCATGGCGAGTATCTACCGGCTGTCCGCTAGCGGAACAACGCGTTCAACGCCGCACCCGAGGCCGCCTGCTGCAGGCCATCGAAACGACCGTCCTGCATGATCGGCTGTGTCGCCTGCATCAAACCTCCCCAGGCGGCGCGCGCCAGCGCACCCCCCAGGCTGACCCGCCGCACGCCGAGTGCGGCGATGTCCTGCAGGCTCAGCGGCGTCGGCCCACCGACCAGCAGGTTCACCGGCTTCGTTCCTGCTGCGGCAACCACCGCACGGATCTGCTCCGGGGTCGTGATGCCGGGTGCGTACAGCACATCGGCACCGGCTTCGGCATAGGCGCGCAGGCGCTGCAGCGTGTCCTGCAGGTCGGGCACGCCCACGAAGAAGTTCTCGGCACGCCCGACCAGCAGCACCTCGCCGCCCGCACGGTCGATGGCCGCACGCGCCGCACGCAGGCGTTCGACCGCCTGGTCGATCGGGCGCAGCGGTGCATCGGCCACGCCACTGGCGTCCTCGATCGACAGCGCGGCGATGCCGGTATCGATCGCTGCGGCCACCGCCTCCCCCACCGCCTGCGGCGTGGCGCCGAAGCCATCACCGAAATCGGCATTCAATGGAAGTGCTGTCGCCGCCGCCATCAGCCTCAGGTGCTCCAAGGTGGCCTGCAGCGAGACCGCACCGTCCGGTCGCCCTTCGCTCCAGGCGCAGCCGGCACTGGTGGTGGCCAATGCCAGGAAGCCCTGCCGCTGCAGGTAGCGCGCACTGCCCACGTCCCATGGGTTGGGCAGCACGAAGCACCCCTGCGCGTGCAGTTGGCGGAAAGACACACGCTTGTGCTGTGTGTCGGCATCGGGCGGGGTCATGGCAGGGCTCCGGGGCGGCAGACCTGCACCGTAGCCCGCCGTGCGGTCGCGCTCAATGGCATCGAAGCCCGCCATGCATGAGGTGATGCTGCCTGCTTATTGGACGCCACCGGCCACACTGCCCGAGCGTGCGTGCTTGCCCACACCCATGCCGCCACGGAGCCCTTCATGCAGCCTGACCCGCATCTCCTCATCGATGACGGCGACGATGACGCCCACTGGGCCGACCTGCTTTCGCCGGCACGGCGGCGCCTCATCGCCTCGGCCGGGCTGGCCGCCGGAGGCCTGGCCAGTGCCTCGACAGCCTCGGCATCGCCCCATGGCGACGTTGCAGCGAACACCACCGAGCCCGGCCGTCCCGGCTTCCGTGCCATCGTGCCGCCGGCGCCGAAGGGGCGCAGTCCCTGGGGCCAGGCCACGGCCAGCGAACCCACCCCGCGGCCAGCCAGCGTGCGTCCCGGCGAAGCCACGCTGCCCACCACCCCGCGCGCCTATACCGACATCAAGAGCTATCACGCACATATCTACTTCGATGAAGACAGCTTCGAGAAAGCCGCCCTGCTGCGGCGCTGGGCGGCCGAGCGCTTCCCGGTGGAACTGGGCAACTGGAACCTGGAGCCGCGCGGCCCGCATGTAACACCGTCGTTCTACTTCGGCTTCAACAACGACCTGCTGCCGGTGTTGGTGCCGTGGCTGCAGCTCAACAGCCTGGGGCTGACCATCCTGATCCATCCCAACACCGGCGATGGCCGCGCCGACCATCTGTACTACGCCCTGTGGGTGAACCGCGCGCAGCCGGTGAACGCCTACAACTGGCCGGTGCCCAAGCCGGGCGAGCGGGAGGCATTGGAAGAAGTGTTCCCGAACGTGGTGCCGACGGTGCCGCTGGAGACGTGAGCCGCCTTTCCCGCAGGTGCGCAGCTTGCTGCGCACCTTGGGCTGCCCTCCGGTGGGTGCGTAGCTTGCTGCGCACCGAACTTCCATCATCCATGCATGGCGGGGATCTACCGGTCGGTGGCCCTTCACCCGCACGTGGCGCGGGTCCCCGGACAAGGCTCTTGCCGCCATCGTCGGCCTACGTGCACGCATCCCCCGCCCGCACGGCGTTCAGCGCGCCTTGAACCGCCGCCCCGCATAGGGCCACAAGCGCTTCGGCAGATTTCAAACAAACGATTGAAACGCAGCAAACTTCGCCGAACTGGACAGCATCCGCCGGTTCCGCCAGACTGCCGCCCTTTCCCGTCTTCCGGATCCCATGGCGAAGCTGCTGGTCCTGCACGGCCCCAACCTCAACCTGCTCGGCACCCGCGAGCCGGAGGTCTACGGCCACACCACGCTGGCCGACATCGACCAGGCCCTGATCGCGCAGGCCGCCGCCGCCGGGCACACCGTGGAGAGCCTGCAGTCCAACGCCGAGCATGTGCTGGTGGATCGCGTGCAGGCGGCGCGCAACGACGGAACCGCTTTCATCCTGATCAACCCCGCCGCCTTCACCCACACCTCGGTCGCCCTGCGTGACGCGCTGGCGGCGGTGGCGCTGCCGTTCATCGAGATCCACCTGTCCAACCCGCACACACGCGAACCGTTCCGCCAGCACAGCTACTTCAGTGACAAGGCGGTGGGCGTGGTGTGTGGTTTCGGTGCCGACAGCTATCGCTACGCGATGGATGCGGCGCTGCTGCGCGTACAGGCGGCCGTCGCGTGAAGGTGCTGCCGCACGTGCTTGCCAGCATCCTGCTGTGGGCCGGCCTGTGCGGTGCCACCGCGGCATTCGACCGCAAGGACGAAGGCATCGACTGCGCGCATCCGACCACCACGATGGAGAGCGACCTGTGCGCCTCGGACGTGGCCGCGGCCGCTGACGCCGAACTCAATGCCGTATACGCCCTGGCGCGAAAGCAACTGCGCACGCCGGCCAAAGGCGGCAGCTGCAGCTACTGCGGCGATGCCGAGCAGCAGCTGGTGCTGGCGCAGCGCGCCTGGGTGCAGCTGCGCGACCACGACTGCAACGCGGTCTATGCCCTCAATTCCGATGGCACGGCACGCAACGGCGCACAGATGCGCTGCCTGACCACCCTCGCGCGCGATCGTACGCGCCAGCTGCGCGAGTTCTACGAACTGCTTTGACCCGAGCGCGCTGCGCTCCCCACCACACTGACATCAAGAGCAAAGAGGCCACCATGGATCTCCGCAAAATCAAGAAGCTGATCGACCTGCTGGAAGAGTCGAACCTGGCTGAAATCGAAATCAAGGAAGGCGAAGAGTCGGTGCGCCTGTCGCGCGCCCCGGTGGCCGGCTATGCCGCCCCGGTCGCCGCACCGGTGTACGCCGCTCCGGCCGCCCCGGCACCGCAGGCGATGCCGATGCAGTCGCCGACCGAAGCCTCCACCGGCGGTACCGCCAAGCCGGGCCCGGCGCTGCCGGAAGGCCACGTGCTGCGTTCGCCGATGGTCGGCACCTTCTACGCTTCGTCCGCCCCGGACAAGCCGGCCTTCGTCACCGTTGGCCAGCAGGTCAAGGAAGGCGAGACCCTGGCCATCATCGAAGCAATGAAGATGTTCAACCCGATCGAGGCCGACAAGTCCGGCACCATCGTCGCCATCCTCGGCGAGAACGGCCAGCCGGTGGAATTCGACCAGCCGCTGTTCGTGATCGGCTGAGGGGCACGCCATGCTCGACAAAGTCGTCATCGCCAACCGAGGGGAAATCGCGCTGCGCATCCTGCGCGCGTGCCACACCCTCGGCATCCGCACGGTGGCCGTGCATTCCACGGTCGACCGCAACCTCAAGCACGTGGCCATGGCCGACGAGTCGGTCTGCATCGGCCCGGCGCCGTCGCCGCAGAGCTACCTCAACATCCCGGCGCTGATCGCCGCTGCTGAAGTCACCGACGCGCAGGCGATCCACCCGGGTTACGGCTTCCTGTCGGAGAACGCCGACTTCGCCGAACGCGTGGAAGAGTCCGGCTTCATCTTCATCGGCCCCAAGGCCGACACCATCCGCATGATGGGCGACAAGGTCGAAGCCATCCGCGCGATGAAGTCGGCCGGCGTGCCGTGCGTGCCCGGCTCGGGCGGCCCGCTGGGCGAGGACATCGTCGCCAACACCAAGATCGCCCGTGAGATCGGCTACCCGGTCATCATCAAGGCGGCCGGCGGTGGTGGTGGCCGTGGCATGCGCGTCGTGCACGCCGAAGCCTCGCTGAAGACCTCGATCGAAACCACCAAGAGCGAGGCCAAGGCCGCGTTCGGCAATGGCGAGGTCTACATGGAGAAGTTCCTGGAGAATCCGCGCCACGTGGAAATCCAGGTGCTGGCCGACGGCCAGGGCAACGCCATCCACCTGGGTGAGCGCGACTGCTCGATGCAGCGCCGCCACCAGAAGGTGGTGGAAGAAGCCCCGGCACCGGGCATCACCGCCGAACAGCGCGAGCAGATCGGCAAGGTGTGCACCGAAGCCTGCATCCGCATCGGCTACCGCGGCGCGGGCACGTTCGAGTTCCTGTACGAGGACGGCCGCTTCTACTTCATCGAAATGAACACCCGCATCCAGGTGGAACATCCGGTCACCGAAATGGTCACCGGCATCGACCTGGTGGCCGAGCAGCTGAAGATCGCCGCTGGCCAGAAGCTGTCGATCAAGCAGAGCGACGTGGTGCTGACCGGCCACGCGATCGAGTGCCGCATCAACGCCGAAGACGCCGAGACCTTCGTGCCGAGCCCAGGCACCATCACCGGCTTCCATCCGCCGGGCGGCCCCGGCGTGCGCGTGGATACCCACATCTACAGTGGCTATCGCGTGCCGTCCAACTACGACTCGATGATCGGCAAGCTGATCGTGCACGGCCCGGACCGCGAAACCGCCATCGCCCGCATGCGGGTGGCGCTGAGCGAGATGGTGGTCGACGGCATCAAGACCAACATCGCCCTGCAGCAGCGGATCATGCGTGACAAGGGCTTCCAGGCCGGTGGCCAGAACATCCATTACCTGGAAAAGCGCCTTGCCGAGCGCAAGAACAAGCCGATCGCACTGACCTGATCGGCAGCAGGTGCTGGACATGAAAAGGGCGGGGATATCCCCGCCCTTTTCTGTTGTTGTAGAGCCGGGCCCACGCTCGGCTTGCTGGAAAAGCAGCCGAGCATGGCTCGGCTCTACAGCAGGTGCATCAGCGCTTGTCGGCAGCTTCGGCCGGGATCTGCGAATTCGCCAGCGGGCGAACACCATTGGGCGAGCTCGGGTCGACGATCACCATCGTCTCGGTGGACCCATCGGGCCACACCACCTGGAAAGTACTGCCTGCCGGCAACGAAGCAAACGGCATGCCGCTCTGCGCGCGATAGACCGCAGCGACCTGGCTGGCACCCACGCGGCGCACATCTTCCTGCGCCTTCACCGTGGTCAGTTCCACTTTTGAAAGATGCCGGTAACGATCTTCATAGGTGTCGATCATCAACAGCCCGACCGCGCCGGCCGAATAGGCCACGAACAGCGCCACCCAGAACCAGAACTTGGCTCCATGCAGGAATCGACGGTAGTTCATTGCCCGCCCCTCTTTCCAACCAATCGCTTGATCCACTGCTTCATTTTCCCCGCACCTTGCCGCGAAACCGCAGCGTCATACACGAAATCCCGGAAATCCTGCGTCCCATCCTGCGAACAGATCCCTCCATTCGCACAAAAACTGTTGACCAGCACACTGTCGGCACCACACGGTAGACCGAGTTCGCAGGCCGCAACCCGCCATGCCAGTTCACTGAGCTGTTCTCCCGCCACCAGGCCAGTGAGCGCCTGGTCCCCCGCCGCGCGCACGCCCATCCCCGGCGCGATCGCCATGAAGGCCTCCGGATCGCGCGATGTGCGCACCCGCTCGACCAGGTCACGGCGGTACTCGGGGCTGTCATGCAGCGGTTCGCCCTCGGCGAACAGCGATGCTTCCGCAGCCAGGTTGCCCTGCGTGGCCGCCTTGCGACGCTCGGCCAGCACCAGCGCGGACCCCAGCTTGTCACCGGGTACGAAACCGCCACAGCGCTGTGCCACGCGCTCGCGGGCCTGCACCATGGCCGGCGCGGCGGTCAGGCCCAGCCCGGCCAGCACGTTGTTGTCCAACCGGTAACCGCCCGGATCGATGGCGTACTGCGCGCAGTAGTCGTAGACCCGGCTGAGCATCCAGCGGGCTTCGTGGTTGCCTTCGTCGGCCTGCACGCGCAGGCGCTGCGCGTAGGCGTACAGATCGGTCGCATCCTCGATGTCCGCGCGCAGGTCCAGCGGCAGGCCCGAAGGCAGCCCGTTGCCGCGCTCGAACGCCGCCAGGCGACGCGCCAACGCTTCCGGCACGACCGGCAGGCTTGCCGCATCGTCCGCCGCAACCCGCGCCGTCGGCAGCTCGCCTGCGGTCACCGGCACCGATCCGGCATGGCCGCTGGCCCGATACCCGGCCACGCCCAGCACGGCCACCGCCGGCAGCACGAGCAACCAGGTTTTCAGGGTCGGAGCAAAGGCCATTGGCGGCAGTGAGCGTTCACGGCGCACAGGAAAGCACCAAGTTTAACAAGGCCCGACAGGCCTGTCTGAACCGGTTCCGTTCATCTCCGAGCGGCATCTCAGGCAATACGGAGACGCTCCGATGGTCTAGCATGGCCCCCTTTCCCGCGATTGCCCCCACCGCCATGCCGTTCCTGGAACTGACCCTGCGTTGCACCGAAGCTACCCAGCCCCGCTATGAGAATGCGCTGGAGGACGTTGGCGCACTGGCCGTCACGCTGCTTGATGCCGAGGCCGATACCAGCAACGAACAAGCCATCCTCGAGCCGGGCGTGGGCGAGACCCCGCTGTGGGACACCCTGGTGCTGAGCGCGCTGTTCCCGGCCGACAGCAATGCGCTGCTGCTGTTGGCCGCACTGGAGTACTTCGACCCGGAGCTGGACTGGAGCAGCGGCAGCTTCCGCGCGGTCGAGGACGAAGACTGGGAACGCGCCTGGCTGGACCAGTTCCAGCCGATGGATTTCGGCAGCCGTACCTGGATCGTGCCGTGGAACCATGAACTGCCGGAGGCCGCGCAGGCGGCCGACGCCGCCGTGGTGCGGCTGGACCCGGGCCTGGCGTTCGGCTCGGGCACTCACCCGACCACCGCGCTCTGCCTGCGCTGGCTGGACCAGCTGGCCGTGGACGGCCTGCTGCAGGGCCAGCGCGTGCTCGACTTCGGCTGCGGCTCCGGCATCCTTGCGCTTGCCGCGCTGAAGCTGGGCGCCGCTGAGGCCATCGGCGTGGACAACGATCCGCAGGCACTGGTCGCCACCGCCGACAATGCCGAGCGCAACGGCCAGCAGGCGCGCATGCACGTCTACCTGCCACAGGACGAACCCGTCGCCACCTACCCGATCGTCGTCGCCAACATCCTTGCCTCGGCACTGGACGCGTTGGCCGAGCTGCTGGCCGCACGCGTCGCTGCCGGTGGCCGCATTGCCCTGTCCGGCATCCTGCATGGCCAGGAAGGTGAACTGCTGCAGCGCTATGGCGCATGGTTCGACGATCTGCAGGCCACCCAGGATGGCGACTGGATGCGCATCACCGGCGTGCGCCGCGCCTGATCGTGGTTGAATGACCGCTGGATCCGAGCCCGCACCCTGAGCATGTCCGAGCCGAACCCACCGCGCCGTCCCCTGGCCACCTTCCTGCGCACGACGCCGGAGGGTGAGGCTGCGCCTGCGACCGATGCGCGCACGCAGCACGACGTTGAGCACACAGCGCCTGCAATGCAGGCGCCGACCGAGCCCGTTGATCTGGCACATGCGCCGACGGCGGAGATGCGACACGACGATGACACGGTCATCGTTGATGACACCGCAGCCATCGAACCGGCACCGGTCGTACTACCGGCAACGACGGTTGCCGCCGATGCACCCAGTTTCCTCGGCAACCCGCGCCCACCTGCCCTGCCAACGCCGCGCTGGCACTGGGTGCTGGTCGCCGCGCTGGCGCTGCTGCTGGTCCTGCAGAGCGTGCTGGCCGATCGCACGCGGCTGGCCGCCGACGCCGGCAACCGTGCATGGCTGGGCACGCTCTGTGGCGTCCTGCGCTGCAGCCTGCCGGCCTGGCATGAACCCACCGCCTTCACCATGACCAGCCGCGAGATCCGCCCGCTGCCCGGGCAGGCCGGTGTGCTGCAGGTGCAGGCCAGCATCCGCAACGACGCACGCTGGGCACAGGCCTGGCCGGACCTGCGCCTGTCACTGTCCGATGCTGATGGCCGTGTGATCGGCAGCGGTGTGTTCACGCCTGCGCAGTACCTGGGCGAGAACCCCGGTGCGGCCCTGCTGGAACCGGGCCAGAGCGCGCGCGTCGCGTTCCGGGTACAGGAGCCCGCCGCATCCACCGTCGCATTCACCTTCGACTTCCTCTGACCGTGAAAAGGCGACCGGCCGTGGCAGGCCGGGCACGCTCGCGCTAGACTGGCCGCCACCACCTCGTCCGGCCGCGCGCTCCGCGCGCACGGGCCAACCGAATCGGGAACCCCCTTGAACGCTGTCCTTTCTCGTCCTGACAACAGTCGTGGCGCTCCCCGGCCACCGCTGCGTGAACATGTCGCCCAGTCCGTGCGCCGTTACCTGCGTGACCTTGATGGCTGCGACGCGGACGATGTCTACGAGATCGTGCTGCGCGAGATGGAGATTCCGTTGTTCGTGGAAGTGCTCAACCACTGCGAAGGCAACCAGAGCCGCGCTGCGGCAATGCTGGGCATCCACCGCGCCACCCTGCGCAAGAAGCTGAAGGAATACGGCATCAGCGCCTGAGCGCGCGCGTGGATAGTGCCGGCCGCTGGCCGGCAACCCCGTGAACGATGGCAGGATGTTGCAGTTGCCGGCCAGCGGCCGGCACTACCGGTAGATCCACGCCATGCGTGGATGGAAGCCCGGCAGAATCACCCGCCCCCGCCCGCCTTCCAGTAATACCGCACCACATGGAAGAACACCGGCGCGGCGAAGCACACCGAATCCAGCCGGTCGAGCATGCCGCCATGGCCCTCGATCATGTGCCCCCAATCCTTGATGCCACGGTCACGCTTGATCGCCGACATCACCAGGCCGCCCCAGAATCCCATCAGGTTGATCAGCAGCGACAGGCCGAACGCCTGCAGCGGCGTGAACGGGGTGATCCACCACAGCGCAGCGCCCAGCGCGCTGGCACTCAGTACGCCGCCGATGAAACCCTCCACCGTCTTCGACGGCGACAGCTTCGGCGCGATCAGGTGCTTGCCCAGCAGCTTGCCCCAGATGTACTGCAGCACGTCCGAGGACTGCACCACGATCACCAGGAAGGCGAACAGCAGCACATTGCGCGACGGATCATGGCCGGGCACGTGCAGGTTCAGCAGCAGCGGCACGTGCGAGATGCAGAACACGCAGATCATCAGCCCCCACTGCACCTTCGCCGTGCGCTCCAGGTAGTGCGTGGTGTCGCCGCCGATGGTCGACAGGATCGGCAGGAACAGGAACGCATAGACCGGAATCAGCAGCGTGTACATCCCGTACCAGTCGATCCACACCAGGTAGTACTGCCAAGGCAGCACGATGTAGAACGCCGCCAGCAGCGCGTAGTAGTCACCCGAGCGCGTCGGTGCCAGGGTGATGAACTCGCGCAGCGCGAACAGCGAGATGATCGCGAACAGCACGATCACCCCGGCACGGCCGAAGAACAGCGCCAGCCCGACCACGATCGCCATCACCCACCATGCGCGGATGCGCGACACCAGATTGGCGATCACCGCGCTGGGCCGGCCGCGCTGGCGCCAGCGCAGCGATTCGGCCACCAGCGTGGCCAGTACCAGCACCGCACCGACGCCGGCGAACAGCAGGCCGGTCTGCTGGCCCACACTCTGCGTTGCCAGGTCGCCGGACACATCGATCAGGAAACTCATGCGCGCCCTCCGTTCGGCGCCAGGTCCAGCAGCGCCTGCCGGCTGCGGGCCAGGAATGCAGCCTTGTCCTCGTCGGCCTGCAACCGCAGCGGCGTGCCGAAGGTAGCCGTGCACAGCAAGGGCAGTGGCAGGAAGCGGCCCTTGGGCATCACACGCTTCAGGTTGTCGATCCATACTGGAACGAACTCCAGCTCCGGGCGTTGCCGGGCCAGGTGGTAGATGCCGCTTTTGAACGGCAGCAACGGCTCATCGCCCACGTTGCGCGTGCCTTCCGGGAACAGGATCAACGAGCAGTCCTCGTCCACGGCATCGCGCAGGGCCTGCAGCGGGTCCTGCTGGCGATGCCCGGCCTCGCGCTCGACCAGCACGCCGTTGAACACCGCATCGATCAGGTAGCGACGCAGGGCATCGCGCTGCCAGTACTCGGCAGCAGCAACCGGGCGCACCTGGCGCCGCAGCGCAGGCGGCATGGACGACCAGATCAGCACGAAGTCACCATGGCTGGCATGGTTGCCGTAGTACACGCGACGCTCGCTGGACGGCGCGCAACCGATCCACAGCGCGCGCGCGCCGGTCACCACATGGATCGCGCCACTGCAGGCGCGGGCAATCAGTTCGGCGAACATTGGTCCCTCCCGTTCACGTCTGCGGCCACAGCACGGCCAGCACCAGCAGTGCGAACTGCGCCGCGGTCAGCAGGTACTGGCGCAGCAGCAGGCGACGCATGCCGGCCCAGCGCGCGTCCCAGCCCCGCAGGGGCGCATCGGGCGCCGCGCGGCGCAGGCCACTGTCCTGCAGCAGCTGATCGGTGCGGCGCGCGGCGGCATCGCCGTCCAGGCCCTCATCGCGCAGCAGCTGCAGCAGGCTGGCGTCCAGCGCCACCCGCCACGCGTGGTACGTCTGCGCCGCCCCCGCAAACATGCTGGCCAGCAACCACCCTGCAGCGACCATCGCCAGGCCCGGCTCGGTGCCAAGCAGCAGCAATGCCACCAGCAGCAGCCCCAGCGACAGGCATGCCGGCCAACGCCCCTGCCGCAACAGCAGCTGCATGGTCGCAATGTCAGGCGTCGTGCTCATGCAGGGTCTCCGGCGGCAACGGTGATCCCGCGCAGGTGCGCCTTGCCCAGCACGATGCCTGGACGCGCTGCACGCACGATCGCCACCGCCGCATCGGCATCAGACGCACGACCACTGCGCAGCAGCCAGGCCGCCACGCTGGCAGCACTGCGCGAGTAGCCCAGCGCACAGCACACCAGCAACGGCCCCTGCGCCCGCAGGCGCTCGATGGCCTCGGCTGCCTCGCGCAGCTGCTCCGGCGTGGGCACCACCAGGTCCAGCATCGGCACACCGGCGTATGCCGCACCCGGCGCGCAGCAGGACAGCTCGGCGCAGGCATCGACCACGCCCACCAAAGGTGTCGGCAATGCCGTGCAGGGAATCCGGCCCAGCCACACGCCGTCCAGCACCGGCACCGGCTGCGGCGCGCGCCGGGTCCATAGCCGTGAATTCATCCACGCTGCCGCCAGATATGGAGCCAGCAGCCAGCGTGCCGCCATGGTCAAGCGACCATCGGCGCGCTTCTGGAACACCGCCGTACCCAGCCCGGCATAGGCAAGCGCTACCAGCAGCAGCGACGCCACCGGCCACAGCAGCCACAACGCCGCGCCACGCAGAAGCACCACCGGCACCAGCACTACAGTAGCCGCCAGCAGGTACAGCGCCGCCAATCGCCAACGTTTGGCATCGCGCGCAGTACGCCAGGCACGCAGCGGCGGCGTGCCCTGTTCCGGCCACAGCCACACGCACAGCCAGCCGGCCAGCAGCCCGGTCGGGATGTCGATGAAATGGTGCTGGAACGTGGTCAGCACCGAGACACCGATCAGCAGCGCCCACACATGCAGCACCCAACGCCACACGCCGTGCAGGTACTGCGCGAACTTCACCCAAAGCACGATCAGCAGCACGATGTGCAGCGATGGCGCCTGGTTGAACGGCTTGTCGAAGCCCAGCAGCACATCGAACAGCCAACCGAACACGCCGCCGATCTCCGGCCGCTCGAAACTGAAGCGCAGCGGCCACAGCAGGAAGCAGGTCACCGCGATCAGCTGTGCACTGAACAGCCGCAGCGCATGCCGGTCCAGTTCCAACCGTTGCCGGCACAGGAAGAAGGAGACTGCGTAGAAAAGGTCGATCGACCAGTACGGCACGATCGTCCACGGGACGAAGGGAATGCGCGTCTCCCAAGCGAACGCCATCACCGGCAGTTCGGCATGGCGACCGGCCATCCAGTTGGCGAAGCCGTAGCTGGCGAAGAAGAACGGACCCAGCAGGGCCAGCCACAGCAGAGCGCGCCGCCAGGGGCGCCCTTCCGCGGCCAGCGGGGTGGCGGCCAGTGTCGCCATCACGCGGTCCGGCGTGCCAGTGACACGGTGAAGATGCCGAATTCGTCGATGCGCTGCGCCACCTTCTCGAATCCAGCCAGGCGCACCAGCTCATCCATCTCCTGCTGGGTACGACGACGCATCACCCACGCTGCGCCGCCGCGGTGGCTGGTCAGCGCGCGCGCAATGAATTCCAGCTGCGGGTGCCAGGGCTGGCCGGTGTAGGCCAGGTAGCCGCCCACCGGCACCGTTGCGGCGATGCCCTGCAGCGAGCGCAGCACGGCGTCGTTGTCGGGGAACAGTTCGTACAGGCCCGACACCACCGCCAGCGTCGGCGCCGGATCGACCTTCGCCAGCTGCGACGGATCGAACGCATCGCCCTGCTCGAAGCGTGCGATGTCGGACGCACCGAGGCGCTCGATCAAGGCCTGGCCCTGGGTCACGTTCAGATCGCTGAAGTCACGCAGCACGATGCGGTCGGCGCGCTGTTCGCCCTGGCCCAGCGCTTCCAGCACATAGCGGCCATGCCCGGCGGCCACGTCCAGCACACGCACCGGCGTGCCTTGCCCACGCAGGCGCTGGGCGGCATCGCGCAATAGTTCCTGCAGGTGCTGGCCACGGATGCGGATGCCACGCCAGCCGATCGCATCCAGATAGTTGCGGTCGACCATGCGGCCGAACGGACCCTTGCCGCGCGCTTCGTCGCGATAGATGTAGTCCAGCGTGCTGCCGGAATCAAAACCGGTCTGCAGGCCCAGCGCGATGCCTTCGGACAACGTGCCGCCAAAACGCAGGCCGCCACGCACCACGCGCCAGCGCAGGTCCGCGAGGCTGTTGCGTTCCGGCGGCCAGGCCAGGATCTCCGATTCCTCGAAGGTCGGCCCGTGCCGGTGCGCATCGCGCCGTGACAGCTCACGCAGCGGCTCGGCGAAACGTGCCTGGATGAAACTGCGGATGCGCGCCAGCGCCGGTGCGCGGTCGCGCTCGCCCAGCGTGTCGTGGAAGAAGCCCGGCAGGTGCACGCGCTCCTTGACCGGGCTGGACAGGCGCTCGTAGAAGCGGTCCTGCGGGCCACGATGCACGACGAAGTCGGATCCGGACACCAGCAGCTGCACCGGCACGCTGATTGCCTGCGCATCGGCCACGATACGGTCGGCGGCCTCGTACAGGCCCAGCAGTACGCGCACCGAGATCGGGCGGGTGATCAGCGGATCGGTGCGGTAGCTCTCCACGCGCGCCGGGTCATGGGTCAGCCACTGCGGCTTGACGTAGCTGTTGACGAAGAAGTTGCCACGCAGCTTCTGCATCAATGCCAAGCCCGGGCGTGCGAACGGCACGTACAGCTTCACCTTGAACGCCGGCGAGGCCATCACCAGCGCACGCAGGCGCGGTGCGTAATCGTGCACCCACGTGGCAGCAACCACGGCGCCCACGCTCTGCGCGATCACCACGATGTTCTCCACCGCGATGCCGTGTTCGGCGCCGATGTGGGCGATGAAACTGTCCAGGTCACGCACCAGCGCCGGGAAGCCCGGTGCATCGCCACGTGCGCCTGGCGAACGGCCGTTGCCACGCGCATCCCAGGCGAAGAAGGCGGTGTCGGGCAGGTCCAGCTCGTCGACCAGGTGAGTGACGCGGCCGGAGTGCTCGTGGCCGCGGTGCAGCAGCACGATGGCCTTGCTGGCCGGGGCTGCGGTGGTGCCCGGCCAGTACCGGTAGAACAGCGGTACCTGATCGAAGCTGTGGAATTCCCGTTCCTGCGCCTGACGCATGCAATCTCCTGATTGATGTGGCGTGTTGTCTTGGTGTGTCTATCGCCGCGGCGTCGCCGCGGATTCCTTCAGCCCGTGCCGTACGCGATTGATCATCGTCAGCATGCACAGCACTGCCATGGCTGCGGCCACGCCGCTGACCGTCATCGCACCACCCCAGCCGAACGCCAGCAGCAGGCCCAGCACGCCGATCAGGAAGGCGCGGTCGCTCTTCCCCATCGGGCCGTCATAGCGACGGCTGGCCCCGACCATCAGCCCCAGCACGCCGGCGTATTCGCTCAGTGCCGCGGTCCAGGCCAGCAGCCACAGCGCCTCCGGGCGCACGCCGGGTACGCTGAGCAGGCTCAGGTACAGCGCCGCATCGGCGATCACATCGCACACTTCGTTCAGATAGGCGCCCAGCCGCGATTGCTGGCCGAATTCGCGCGCCAGCATGCCGTCCACGGCGTTGAGCGCCATGCGCAGCAGCATCCACAACGGCAGCAGCAGGTACAGCAGGGGCTGGGCAGGCGCGCAGCACCACACGGCCGCGGCCACCAGCAGCGAGACCACGGCGGCGGCCACGGTCACCGTGTTGGCGGTGATGCCGAGGCGGTAGAGCCCGCGCACGGCCGGACGCAACAGGTCCTGGAAACGTCCTTTCAATGCATAGATCGACATGATCCGTACCCGCTGATCCTTGGCAGTGCGGGCACAGCCTACCCCATCGTCGACTGATTCCGACAACCCGTCGCCGGTCCGGGGCTCAGCCCCCTGATCGGGCCGGATCAATGTGCCCAACCCGGTCCTGGGCCGATTGCTGCGGCAAATTACCCCTTCCGGCACCCGCCACCGGCCCCCACCGCCTACAATATCGGCCCCGCTCCGCTGCCGATTCTGTCCCATGACTGCTGATCTGTTGCCCGTCCGCCGGGCCCTCCTCTCCGTTTCCGACAAGACCGGTCTGGTCGAGCTGGCCACTGCGCTGGCGGCACGCGGCGTGGAGCTGCTGTCCACCGGCGGCACTGCCAAGGCGATCCGCGATGCGGGCCTGGCCGTGAAGGACGTGGCCGAGGTCACCGGTTTTCCGGAAATGATGGACGGCCGGGTCAAGACCCTGCACCCGATGGTGCACGGCGGCCTGCTGTGCCGCTCCGGCCTGGACGACGCAGTGATGGCCGAGCACGGCATCGGTGCCATCGACCTGCTGGTGCTGAACCTGTATCCGTTCGAATCGGTCACCGCCAAGGCCGACTGCACCCTGGCCGACGCGGTCGAGAACATCGACATCGGCGGCCCGGCCATGCTGCGTTCGGCAGCCAAGAACTTCGCCCGCGTGGCAGTGGCAACCGATCCGTCGCAGTACGCCGAACTGCTGGCCTCGCTGGACGCCAACGGCGGCCAGCTGACGGCTGCCACCCGCTTCGCGTTCTCGGTGGCCGCGTTCAACCGCGTCGCCCAGTACGATGCGGCGATCAGCAACTACCTGTCGGCGGTCACCGCCACCGACGCCGCCGTGCCGGCACGCGCCGAGTACCCGGCGCAGATGAATTCCACCTTCGTGAAGGTGATGGACCTGCGCTACGGCGAGAACCCGCACCAGAGCGGCGCGTTCTACCGCGACCTGTACCCGGTGCCGGGCACCCTGGCCACCTTCCAGCAGCTGCAGGGCAAGGAACTGAGCTACAACAACCTGGCCGATGCCGATGCGGCGTGGGAATGCGTGCGCCAGTTCGATGCGCCGGCCTGCGTCATCGTCAAGCACGCCAACCCGTGCGGCGTGGCCGTGGGTGCCGGCAACGGCGATGCCTACGAGCTGGCCTACGCCACCGACCCGACCAGCGCCTTCGGCGGCATCATCGCCTTCAACAAGCCGCTGGACGCCGCCACCGCCAAGGTCATCCTGGACCGCCAGTTCGTGGAAGTACTGATCGCCCCGGACTACGAGCCGGCCGCGCTGGAATACGCACAGAAGAAGGCCAACGTGCGCGTGCTGCGCATCCCGCATGGTGATGGCCTGAACAACTTCGACAGCAAGCGCGTGGGCTCGGGCCTGCTGCTGCAGTCGTCGGACAACCGCGGCATGACCCGCGACGAACTGAAGGTGGTCAGCAAGCTGGCACCGACCGACAAGCAGTTCACCGACCTGCTGTTCGCGTGGAAGGTGGCCAAGTTCGTGAAGTCCAACGCGATCGTCTACGCCAAGGACAACCGCACCATCGGTGTCGGCGCCGGCCAGATGAGCCGCGTGTACTCGGCCCGCATCGCCGGCATCAAGGCCGCCGATGCGAACCTGGTGGTCGAGGGTTCGGTGATGGCCTCCGATGCGTTCTTCCCGTTCCGCGACGGCATCGACGCCGCTGCTGCCGCCGGCATCAAGGCAGTGATCCAGCCGGGCGGTTCGATGCGCGATGCCGAAGTGATCGCCGCCGCCGACGAACATGGCCTGGCCATGGTGTTCACCGGCGTGCGCCACTTCCGCCACTGATGCTGGAGCGACACGGATGTCCACAGCTTCAATGAAATCGCTGGCCGTGCTCGCCCTCGCAGGCACGGCCACGCTGGCCGGCTGCAAGCCCGCAGTGGCCCCCCCGCCTGCGCCGGCGTCGGAGGCCGCCACGTCGGCCCCTGCCGAGCCGACGGCGCACGTGAGCCGCACCGCACGACTGCGGGCATTCCTGGTCCAGCGCTATGGCAAGAAGGCCAGGCTCTCCGGTGAATGGCACGGCAGCTGGAACGACGACGGCGAGACCCGCCCGATGGACTGGCACGTCTGCGCCGAGCAACCGGTGGTGAGCGGTGACAGCTGGCAGCAGTTGCTGGCGGTCTGCGGCGCACTGTCCGAAGGCGCACACATCGATGCGGGAATGATCGACTTCTTCGTGCTGCGCCCGAAGGGCGATGGCTTCGAAGTGGCCAGCGAACTGACCGGCGAACGCTTCGGCAGCGGCGGCCAGCCCGGCACGGTCAGCGTCATCCGCGCCGGCAGCGACTTCCATGGCTTCCGTGTCGAGGACGGCTGGTTCGGGCAGGGCTTCTCGCTGCTCTCGCAGTCGCTGATCCTGCCAGGCCCGAACGGCCTGGTCGCCACCGGCAGCGTCCGCAGCCATATCGACAATGACGCCCAGTACGAGTGCGACAACCTGGGTCCCGGCACCGACCCGGACACCGCCGAAGACTGCCGCACCCGCCGCTTCAGCATCGATTTCGCACTGCGTTTCGACGACAGCGATCGCAGCGCGCGCATCTGGCCGCTGCTGATCGAGGAAACCGGCACCACCTGTGGCGGCAAGCAGGTCCGGCAGGAACACCGCTTTACCCTGGACCCGAAGACCTGGGCCTATTCCTTCCCCGAATCGCTGCGACGCGAAGGCTGCGAATGAAGCACCTGCGCCGACGGGGACATCGACCTTCCCTTCCCACGCAATCTGGAATCTCGTGATGAACGTACTTGTCATCGGCTCTGGCGGCCGCGAACACGCCCTGGCATGGAAGCTGGCCCAGTCCTCCCGTGTCACCGAAGTGATCGTGGCGCCCGGCAATGCCGGCACCGCCAGCGAAGACAAGTGCCGCAACGTGGCGGTGAAGGTCACCGACATCGACGGCCTGCTGGCGCTGGCCCAGGCCGAAGGCGTGGCGCTGACCGTGGTCGGCCCGGAAGTACCGCTGGTGGCCGGCGTGGTCGACCGCTTCCGCGCCGCTGGCCTGCGCGTCTTCGGGCCGACCGCCGCAGCCGCGCAGCTGGAGGGCAGCAAGGCCTACGCCAAGGATTTCCTGGCCCGCCACAACATCCCCACCGCGTTCTATGCCGTGCACACCGAGGTGGATGCGGCGTTGGCCTACATTCGCGACAAGGGCGCGCCGATCGTGGTCAAGGCCGATGGCCTGGCCGCCGGCAAGGGCGTGATCGTGGCGATGACCCTGGCCGAAGCCGAGGACGCCGTGCGTGACATGCTGTCGGGCAACGCCTTCGGCGACGCCGGTGCGCGCGTGGTGATCGAGGAATTCCTCGATGGCGAGGAAGCCAGCTTCATTTCGATGGTGGACGGCGTGCATGCGCTGCCGATGGCCACCTCGCAGGACCACAAGCGCGTCGGCGATGGCGACACCGGTCCGAACACCGGCGGCATGGGCGCATACTCGCCGGCCCCGGTGGTCACCCCGGAAGTGCATGCCCGCGTGATGCGCGAGGTGGTGAACCCGACCGTGCAGGGCATGATCGCCGACGGGATCCCGTTCACCGGCTTCCTCTATGCCGGCCTGATGATCGATGCCAACGGCGCGCCGAAGGTGATCGAGTTCAACGTACGCTTCGGCGATCCGGAAACCCAGCCGGTGATGCTGCGCCTGCAGTCGGACCTGGTCGAGCTGGTGGAAGCGGCCATCGACGGCCGTCTGGACCAGGTGCAGGCGCAGTGGGACGCACGGCCGTCGCTGGGCGTGGTGATGGCGGCGAAGCCGTACCCGGAAGCGCCGATCACCGGTGACGTGATTTCCGGCCTGGATGAAGTGCCGGCCACTGCCAAGGTATTCCACGCCGGTACGGCATTGGATGCACAGGGCCAGGTGGTCAGCGCCGGCGGCCGCGTGCTGTGCGTGGCCGCGCTGGGCGACAGCGTGGGTGATGCGCAGGCCAATGCCTACGCCGGCGTGGCCAAGGTGACGTGGGCCAACGAGTTCCACCGCAACGACATCGGCTGGCGCGCGATCGCACGCGAGGGCTGAGGCCGACGCGGCATCAGGGCATCCATGCATCGCGTGGATCCACTGGATCTTGCCGCATCCATGCATGGCGTCGATCATGCGGGGCTTGGGGTAGATCCACGCCATGCGTGGATTGAACACCATGGAAAAGCGAAGGCCCGGCAGAACCGGGCCTTTGCTTTACAGGACTGCTTCGAGGCCCTTCCGTTCAATCAGGTTAAGCAACTTCAGTGACGGTCCGCTGGGCTTCTTTTCGCCCTGCTCCCAGCTGCGTACGGTGGAAACGCTGGTATTGAGAACTCCCGCAAATACCGGCTGACTGAGCTGCAATGACGTACGCAGGGCACGGATCTGGGCACTGCTGTATTCAGGGACCGGCTCAAGGCAAAGCGCTTCGTAGCTGCTCAACCGACGTTTATCAATGAAACCATGCGCGTGCAGACTCACAGCCGCATCATGCACCGCTTCAAGAAGCGCACTTTTCGCACGCCGTCGCTCAGGGGGCTTCGTCATGGCCGATCTCCTGTAGATCCCCGTATTCCACGGCACGATTCAGCTGCGCCGTACTCATTTTCAGGAACTCCGATGCGTACAACTGCAGCGCATCCCGTTCCGCATTCGTGATCGCAGTACGTTCATTCTTCTCGTAGCCGAAAAGGAAGAACCAATGCCCGCCTCGCTGCGTAGCGACGATGATTCGAACGCTCCCACGCTTTCCTCGCCCCGGCAACGCAACGCGCTTCTTGAAGATTCCGCCGCCAAGATCAGCATCCACCAGACCCGCTTCCATTTCACGTACCGACCGGTACAGCGCAGCGTCGGACAGGGTGGTCCTGCGCATGCTGCGATTGAAACTTCGTGTGCGGAAGATGCGTGGCATGATCATACCGTGCCACTGCGTGGTACGGCGTGAACATCAGCATCCAGCACATGACCCGGTCGGCGCAATCACCGCCCTGGCGTCAGAGTAGAGCCACGCCATGCGTGGCCAAGCCCCACAAATGAAGAAGGCCCGGCACTGCTGCCGGGCCTTTCACAATTCCAACGCCCTCCCGCTTACGCGGTGAACAGCGCCTTCATCTTCTTCAGCGCGTTCGCTTCCACCTGGCGGATGCGCTCGGCCGACACGCCGTACTCGTCGGCCAGCTCCTGCAGCGTCACCTTGCTGTCGGCATCCAGCCAGCGGCGGCGGATGATGTCGCGCGAACGGGCATCCAGCTCGGCCAGGCCTTCGCGCAGCAGCTGCATCTGGTTGTCTTCGCTATCGGCACGTTCGTAGGCCATCGACGGATCTTCGTCGTTGGCGACCAGGAACGCGGCCGGCGACGGCGGCGCGTGTTCGTTGTCCTCGTCGGTCGGCGCATCGAAACCGATATCGCGACCGGACAGGCGCGATTCCATTTCCATGACCTCGCGCTCGGACACGTTCAGGTCCTTGGCGACGGCACTGACTTCAGCCGCGTTCATCCAGCCCAGGCGCGTCTTCGACTTGCGCAGGTTGAAGAACAGCTTGCGCTGCGCCTTGGTGGTGGCGACCTTCACGATGCGCCAGTTCTTCAGGATGAACTCGTGCATCTCGGCACGGATCCAGTGCACGGCGAAGGAGACCAGGCGCACACCCATTTCGGGGTCGAAGCGCTTGACCGCCTTCATCAGGCCGATGTTGCCTTCCTGGATCAGGTCACCCAGGGCAAGGCCATAGCCGTTGTAGCCGCGGGCCACGTGCACCACGAAGCGCAGGTGCGAATGCACCAGCTCGCGGGCGGCGTCCAGATCGTTGCCGTCGCGGAAGCGACGGGCCAGGTCCTGTTCGTCATCGACCGACAGCACCGGTATCTGGTGCACGGCACCGATGTAGGCGTCCAGCGAACCGAGCGCACTGGGAATCGGGAGATTGTTTGCCACAAGGGCAGTAGAGGTGTTCTGGCTCATAGGCACCCATCTTAGCAGTCCGGGATTTGGACTGCTAAAGGAGGAAAAAGTTCCAGCATCCTATTGATGCAACACTGGTCCCAAACAGAGCCCTACCGTAGCGCGATTTGATGACAGTGGCGAGCATGCTTTTCGGGATTCACAATCCCTTGGAATTCAAGCAATTACCTACCGGAAACCGGCCGATTCCGGTCAAGCTTAGCTGAACAGGCCGTCCCGGACGCCCATTCAGGGCCGGCAACGTTGCCCGGCGTTCAGCCCCGGACCGGCACCGCCGCTCAGAGCGCCGAACGCGGCGGCAGCGACCAGTCGACCGGGGCCTGGCCGCGGCGCTGCAGGTACTCGTTGGCCATCGAGAAATGCCGGCAACCCAGGAAGCCACGGTGGGCCGACAACGGCGACGGATGCGGCGACTTCAGCACGCGGTGGCGGCGGGTATCGATGACCTTGCCCTTCTGCTGCGCATAGGCGCCCCAGAGCATGAACACCAGGCCTTCGCGTTCGCGGTTGAGCACATCCACCACGTGATCGGTGAAGCCTTCCCAGCCACGGCCCTGGTGGGCGCCGGCCTTGCCCTCTTCCACCGTCAGCACCGCGTTGAGCAGCAGCACGCCACGCTGCGCCCACGGAATCAGGCAGCCATGGTCCGGGCGCGGGAGGCCGAGATCGCTCTCGATCTCCTTGTAGATGTTCAGCAGCGACGGCGGCACCGGTACGCCAGGCGCCACCGAGAAGCTCAGGCCATGGGCCTGGCCTCGGCCGTGGTACGGGTCCTGGCCGAGGATGACCACCTTTACCTGCTCAAACGGCGTGGCGTCGAACGCAGCAAAGATCTGCGGGCCAGGCGGGAACACTGCCGCACCAGCGGCCTTGCGCTGGCGCAGGAAGCTGGACAGCTCGCGCATCTGCGGCTGCAGGAGGTAATCGCCGACATGCTGCTTCCAGCTCGGTTCCAGCTGGATCGTCGGGGTGTCGGCTACTTCATCCATCATCGAATCAGGGGTCCATCGTTCAATCGGGCCAGCCGCAGCTGGAACAACACCTTGGTGACCAGCAGCCGTTCTTCGATCGGCTTGAGCACCAGGTCGTTGGCACCGGACTGCAGCAGCCCGGTCTGGTTGTGCGGGTTGCCGTCGCCGGTCATCACCAGCACCGGCAGGCGGCGCTTGCCGTAGCCAAAGTCCACGCGCACGCGCTGCACCACATCGCGGCCGCTCAGTTCGCCCTTCAGGGTGACGTCGGTCAGCACCAGGTCGATGCGGTGGCGGCTGCGGCCCAGCGACTCGGCAGTGAGCAGCGTGAACGCCTCTTCGGCACTGACCACGTGCAGCACGTTCAACTGCTGACGTTCCAGCATGCGCTTGGTCGCTTCGGCCACCACGCGGCTGTCCTCGATGTAGAGGATGGTGGCGCCGGGAATGGTCTGCGGCTGCACATAGCCGCGGATGAAGGTCGCCAGCGCTTCATGGCCGAGAGACTTGTCGAAATAGTCGGTGACGTACTCGGTAAAGCGGCGCTGCTCCAGGTGCTGCTGGGCGTCGCCGGACACCACGATCACCGGCACATAGGCCTGGCCGGCGGCTTCGCGGACCATCCGCGCCAGGGCCAGTCCGTCGCCGTCACGCAGCGTCAGCGAGGTGGTCACCAGGTCCACCGGGCCCTGCGCCAGCGCCTGCTGCGCGTCCTCGATGCTGTCGCAGCCGATCACGTCCACGCCGGGCAGGTCGCGCTTCAGCACGTCGGCGATCAGCTTGCGCACCAGCTTCGAGCCATCGACCACCATCACCCGCGTCGCGGGCCCTTCAAGGTGCTTCAGCGCTTGCGGTTGCATGCCGGTCTCAGGTGTCGGTCGGGCGCGTCTGGCGCAGGAAGTGGCCGGTCACCAGCCACGCACCCAGCCAGCCCAGCAGCAGCGTGCCGAGCAGGACCAGGCCGCCATGCAGCAGGTCCAGGCCGTGCAGCACGAACGGACTGCCGTAGCTGCGCGAAAGTTCGGCCAGCGGCACGCGCAGCGCGGCACCGGCGGCGCCGATCAAGGCCAGCGCCACTGCACCGGCACCCAGGCCATACCACGCGCCCAGGTACAGGAACGGGCGGCGGATGAAGCCATCACTGGCACCGAGCAGCTGCAGCACGCCGATCTCTTCGCGGCGGGCCTGGATGTCCAGGCGCACGGTGTTGCCGACCACCAGCGCGGCGCCGACGCCGAGCAGCACCGACAGCACCTGCACCAGCCGTGCACCGAACGCCAGCCAGGCATCCAGGCGCTGGCGCCACAGTGCATCGTGCTGCACCAGGTCGGCCTCGGGCAGGCTCTCCAGCGCACGTGCCAGGCGTGCGTCGTCCTTGCCCTGGCCGGGGGTGATCACCAGCAGCGAGGGCAGCGGATTGTCATTGAGTGCGTCGATCGCCTCGCCGAGGCCGGCATCGCGCAGTTCCTGCAGGCCCTGCTCGGGCGTGCGCACGTTCACTTCGGCCACGTCGTCGCGGTCGCGCAGCTGGCCGGCCAGGCGCAGCGCACCGGGACCATCGACGTTGCCCTTCAGGAACACGTTGATGTCGCGCGACTGCTGCACGCTGCCGGCGAACTGCTTGAGGTTGTCCAGCGCGATCGACAGGCCCAGCGGCAGGGCCAGCGCCAGCGCCATGACCATCACCGTCAGCAGGGTCGCCCACGGCTTGCGGAAGGCACGGCCGAGGCTGAACACCACGCTGTGCGCGTGGTGCTGGAACCAGACGCCCACCCGAGAGGGAGCGGCGGTTTCGCTGTTTTCGTTCTTCGCCATGCGTTACTCCGCCAGGTCCTGCGGCGAGATGTCATCCACCAGCCGGCCATGGTCGAGGATCAGCACGCGCTTGCGCATGCGGCGCAGCAGCGGCAGGTCGTGGCTGACCACCAGCACGCTGGTGCCGCGCGAGGGCAGCTCGGCGAACAGGGCCATGATCTCCGCCGCCAGGGTCGGGTCGAGGTTGCCGGTAGGCTCGTCGGCCACCAGCAGCTTGGGTTCACCGACAATGGCGCGGGCGATGCCGACGCGCTGCTGCTCGCCGGCCGACAGCTGCGAGGGCAGTGCCTTCTCGCGATGGCCCAGGCCCATCCGCTCCAGCACCGAGCGCACGCGCTTGCCGATGTCGCCGCGGCGGGTGCCGCGCAGGATCAGTGGCAGCGCCACGTTCTCGGCGATGGAGCGGTCCATCAGCAGGCGATGGTCCTGATAGACCGCACCGACCGCGCGACGGTGGCGGGGCACGTCGCCGCCGCGCACCTTCAGCAGGTTGCGCTCGTCAAACACGACGGCACCGCGGCTGGGCCGCTCGTCCAGGTGGATCAACTTGAGCAGGGTGCTTTTGCCCGCACCGGAATGGCCGGTGACGAACAGCATCTCGCCCGGCGCAACCTCGAAGCTGACATCGATCAGCGCCTCGTGGCCACCGGCGTACTGTTTGCTGACATTGTCGAAGCGCAGGACACTCATGCCCCGATTATGCAGGAGCGGCGCGACGGCGTGGAGATGGTGGGGCGATTGGTGGCAGCCGCGAGAGCAGCCGAGCGTAGGCTCGGCTCTACAGGGCGGCATGGGGGCTGTAGAGCCGAGCCCATGCTCGGCTCAGTGCGGACCAAGGTCCGCACCCACCCCCGGCCGATCAGCTGCCCGACAGCATCCGGCGGATCTTGCGGCCGATGCGGGTCAGGAACGAATCGCCGGTATCAGCGGCCGTGCGCACCGGCTTGGCCACCACCTGCACCGGGGTGACCGGGCTGGCGCTGTTGCCGGTATTGGCCTGCACGCCCTCGGCACCCTCGACCGGACGGCCGTGGCGACGACGACGGCGCTTGCGCGGCTTGTGCTCGCCGTCCACCGCACCTTCCGGTGCGCCTTCGGCACGCGGCGGGCGCGGCGGACGCGGAGCCTGGGCGGTGGCGCCATCGGCACCGGCGGCCGGCGCGGCAGCGCCCTGCTCGCCTTCCACGCGTGGCTTGCGCGGGCCACGCGAACGGCGTTCGCCGCTGCGCTCACCGTCACGGCCACCACGGCCACCACCGCCGCCGGAACGGCCGCCACTGCGGCCACCGCCTCGACGCTCTTCCTCGGCGGCGCGGGCTTCGCGCGCTTCGCGGAAGATCTGGCCGACGCTTTCGTTGTCCTCGCCTTCCTCGCCTGCCGCCGGGGCCGGGCGTTCCGGGCGCGGCAGCGGCGTCAGCAGTTCCTTGGTGACCGGCTCGGACGGAATCTTCTGCTCGATGTAGGCCTCGATGTCCGGCAGGCCCATGGCGTAGCGCTCGCAGGCGAAGCTGATCGCGTCGCCCTCTTCCCCCAGGCGCGCGGTGCGGCCGATGCGGTGCACGTAGTCTTCGGCATCGAACGGCAGGTCGTAGTTGTAGACGTACTTGATGCCGTCGATGTGCAGGCCGCGGGCGGCCACGTCGGTGGCCACGAGGATTTCCAGCTGGCCCTTCTGGAAGCGGTTGAGCAGGCTCTCACGCTTCTTCTGCGGCACGTCGCCGGACAGCACGCCCACGCGGTAACCGGCCTTTTCCAGCGAACGCGCCACGCGCTCGACGAACACCTTGGTGTTGACGAAGACCATGGTGCGCGCGCCTTCGCTGCGCGACAGCAGGCCGAGCAGCAGCGGGATCTTCTCGTCGTCGGCCGGGAAGTAGATGCGCTGGCGCACGCGGGCGGCGGTGATGGTCTCGGCTTCGACCACCAGCTTCTGCGGCTCGTTCATGTGCTCGTAGGCCAGCTCCAGCACGCGATGGCTGAGGGTGGCACTGAACAGCAGGGTCTGGCGGGTGGTGCGCTCGGGCATGCGGCGCAGCAGGAAGCGGATGTCCTTGATGAAGCCCAGGTCGAACATGCGGTCGGCTTCGTCCAGCACGCAGATCTCGCAGGCGTGCAGCGAGACCACCTTGTGCTGCTTGACGTAGTCGATCAGGCGGCCCGGGGTGGCGATGATCACGTCCACGCCCTGCTGCAGCAGTTCGCGCTGCTTGTCGTAATCCACGCCGCCGTAGACCAGGGCGAAGCGCAGGCCCAGGTCGGAACCGAACTTCACCGCATCCTTGTGGATCTGGATGGCCAGTTCGCGGGTCGGGGCGAGGATCAGCGCGCGCGGATCTTCCGGCTTGCGGTCGGCCAGCGCCGGACGCGTCAGCAGGCGGTTCACGACAGCGACCAGGAAGGCCAGGGTCTTGCCGGTGCCGGTCTGGGCCTGGCCGGCAACATCACCGCCGGGCAGCGCGACCGGCAGGGTCAGCGCCTGGATCGGGGTGCAGCGGGTGAATCCGGCTCCTTCAAGACCGGCCTGCAGGGCCGGATGCAGCTCGAAGGAGGAAAAGGTCAAATCGGTCAGCGGTTTGTCGCTCATGAGTCCGTCTTGGTATGGCCGCCGGCCCGTGGGGCGGCTGGCACTTCATCGTCTAGGGGCACCGTCGCAAACTGCGGCCCCTGCGGCGGGTTGGCAGGCTGGGACCGCTCGGTCCGAACGCCGCACAATGGCCCAGTTTAACGCACTCGGGCCGGCAAACCGGAATGCCCTGTCTCACGAACCGAAGAGACGACCAGTCTTCATCCAGCCACACCGGACTTGAACGACCTGGCCGGGCCCGCTGGTGTCGCCCGCTGCCACCCCCATCTTCGGGAAGACAGTGAAATCCGACACATACCGAGCTTCGAAGCGATCACGATACGCTGGGTTCCAGCCGGCGCCTGTCCCCGCCCTGCGATAGGGGTACACTGCCGGCCGTGAGCGTCCAGGCATCCCGCCGCACGCACCGCGGCAGTGCGCCGCGAGGCAACGACGAGGGTCGCGCCACCGGGCATGGCCCAGTTCACCCACCTCCGGCATGGCCGGGTGCAATCCAAGACGAGAAACCAAGATGAGCGACAAGGTTGTACATGTCGGCGACGCCGACTTTGATAGCGCAGTGCTGAATTCCAAGGAACCGGTGCTGGTCGATTTCTGGGCCGAATGGTGTGGCCCGTGCAAGATGATCGCCCCGGCGCTGGACGAACTGGCCGATGCCTACCAGGGCCGTGCCAAGATCGCCAAGGTCAACGTCGACCACAACCGTGCGCTGGCCGCCAAGTACCACGTGCGTTCGATCCCGTACCTGGTCGTGTTCAAGGACGGCGAGAAGGTCGGCGAGCAGATCGGTGCGGTGGGCAAGGCCCAGCTGGCCGGCCTGCTGGACAAGGCCCTGGCCTGATCCTGCTGTTCCCCGGCAGCCGCCGACCGCGGCTGCCGGCGGGCGCACCGCGCCCATGATGAATGCTGTTCCCGGCAGCCCTTGCATGGCGCCGCAGGCCGATGATAGTGTCGGCATATCCGGCCGCGTTCGCGTGCCGCACCCTCTGGACGCAGTTTCTTCCAGACCCATTCCCAACGTTCGCCGCCCCAGCCGGGCGCTCGCACCTTCAAGCGAGGAATAACGCTCTTGTCCGATAACACTTCCGAAACCGGCAGCGCTGATGCGCCCGCCGAAAAGCGCGTGCGCAAGCCCCGCGTGAGCAAGGCCGCCGCCCCGGCAGCCGCCGAAACCAGCGCCGCTCCGGCGCAGCCGACCCTGCCGCTGGCCGCCGCGCCCGAGGCACCGGCCCCCGCCTCCGCACCGAGCGCACCCGCCGCCGAGGCTCCTGCCAGCAGTGGCGGTGGCGAAGGCGGTGAGGGTCGCGAATCCGGCCAGCCGCGGCAGCAGAACCACCAGGGGGGTGGCCAGAACCAGGGCCAGAACCCGTACAACCAGAACGGCCAGCAGGGCCAGGGGCAAGGCCAGGGCAACCGCCGTGACCGTTTCCGCAACCGCCGCGACCGTGACCGCAACAACAACCGCTTCCGCGACGACGGCCTGCCCAACGACGGCGGCGAGCAGCAGCCCTTCGTGCCGCGCCCGCATGCGAACGTGCCGGAAGGCTTCCCGGTTTATTCGCTGAGCGACCTCAAGCGCATGCCGGCACAGAAGCTGCTGGAAATCGCCGAGCAGCTGCAGATCTCCGAAGGCGTGGCCCGCGCCCGCAAGCAGGACGTGATCTTCGCCCTGCTGAAGGTGCTGACCCGCCATGGTGACGGCGTCGCCGCCGACGGCGTGCTGGAAATCCTGCCGGACGGCTTCGGCTTCCTGCGCGCGGCCGAAGCCAGCTACCTGGCCGGCCCGGACGATACCTACATCTCGCCCAGCCAGATCCGCCGCTTCAACCTGCGCACCGGCGACCACATCTCTGGCCGCATCCGCTTCCCGAAGGACGGCGAGCGCTACTTCGCGCTGAACATCGTCGACACCATCAACGGCGAGCCGATCGAAGCGTCGAAGAACAAGGTGCTGTTCGAGAACCTGACCGCACTGTTCCCGCGCCGCCGCTTCACCCTGGAGCGTGGCAACGGTTCGTCGGAAGACATCACCGGCCGCATCCTCGACCTGATGGCACCGCAGGGCAAGGGCCAGCGCTCGCTCATCGTGTCCCAGCCGAAGGCGGGCAAGACGATGATGATGCAGCAGGTCGCCACCGCCATCACCACCAACCATCCGGACGTGCACCTGATCGTGCTGCTGATCGACGAGCGCCCGGAAGAAGTGACCGAAATGCAGCGCACCGTGCGCGGCGAGGTCATCAGCTCGACCTTCGACGAGCCGGCCGCGCGCCACGTGCAGGTGGCCGAAATGGTCATCGAGCGTGCCAAGCGCCTGGTCGAGCACAAGAAGGACGTGGTGATCCTGCTGGACTCGATCACCCGCCTGGCCCGCGCCTACAACAACGTGGTGCCGAGCTCGGGCAAGGTGCTGACCGGTGGTGTGGACGCCAACGCCCTGCACCGCCCGAAGCGCTTCTTCGGTGCCGCGCGCAACGTGGAAGAAGGCGGCAGCCTGACCATCATCGCCACCGCGCTGGTCGACACCGGCTCGAAGATGGACGAAGTGATCTACGAAGAGTTCAAGGGCACCGGCAACAGCGAAGTGCACCTGAGCCGTCGTATCGCTGAAAAGCGTGTGTTCCCGGCCATCGACATCAACCGTTCGGGCACCCGCCGCGAAGACCTGCTGATCGAACCGGAACTGCTGCAGAAGATCTGGATCCTGCGCAAGCTGCTGCATCCGATGGATGAAATGGCCGCGATGGAATTCCTGCTCGACAAGATGAAGAACACCAAGTCCAACGACGAGTTCTTCGGTTCGATGAAGCGCTGATCCACGGCATTGCATCGAAAAGAACCTGCCGCTCGCTGCGGCAGGTTTTTTTTTGCCTGCAGGGCGACCCACTTCACTTCACCGCCGCCCGGTTTTGGCGATAATCCGCCCGATGCCCTGCCCGGCCCCGAGGGCCTGGCCACCGATTCCCGCTGTCGCCCCTTCCGGAGAACCGGTCGGGTCCAGCCTCCTGCCGGATCCGTCGACGCATGCGAACGCTGTCTCCCCGCCTCAACCTGGGCAAGCTGATCCTCGCCCTGGCCCTGCTCAGTGCCATCATCGCGCTGGCCAACACCCTGCTGGCCAGCTACCGGGTGCAGCGCGACCAGCTGGTCGGCAATACCTTGGAAGCCAACCGCGTCTACGCCACCAAGCTGGCCGAGACCACCCAGAACTTCCTGCTGGCTGCCCAGCAGGAACTGGCCTACGCCGCCACCCGGCTCGGCCAGGGCAATCTCGATCCGGCGCAGGCCCAGGACGAAGCCAGCCGCCTGCAGCTGCAGACCAACAGCTTCAACTCTTCGCTGGTGGTGGATGCCGACGGCCTGGTGATCGCCACCTCGCCGCAGACCCTGCAGCTGCAGGGCGAAGTGCTGCACAGCGTCGGCAACAACGCCGCACTGGCCGCGCGCCAGCCGATGATCAGCGACCCGTACCAGTCGGCCACCGGCAAGCTGCTGGTTTCGCTGTCACACCCGATCTTCGACCGCCAGGGCCGCTATCGCGGCTACGTCAGCGGCACCCTGTACCTGCGCCAGCGCAGCGCGCTGCACACGCTTCTGGGCAAGCACTACTACCGTGATGGTTCCTACCTGTACGTGGTCGACCGTCATGGTCGCCTGCTGTACCACGCCGATGGCAAACGGGTGGGCGACTACGTGGTCGGCAACCCCGCGGTGAAGGCCGTGGTGCGTGGCGAGCGCGGCGCGCAGCAGGTGCGTAACAACCTGGGCGTGTCGATGCTGGCCGGCTACGCGCCGGTGGCGGCCACCGGCTGGGGCATCATCGCCCAGCGCCCGACCGAGGCCACGCTGCAGCCGCTGTCGCGGTTGATGACCGCAGTGATCTGGAACGCGATTCCGCTGGGCCTGCTGTCGCTGCTGATCACCTGGTGGTTCGCCCGTCGCATCTCGATGCCGCTGTGGCAGCTCGCACGCAACGTGCAGGGTGGCGAAGACACCGGCAACGCGATCAACCACGTCAGCGGCATCCGCGCGTGGTACTTCGAGGTCGCCCAGCTGAAGCAGGCGGTACTGCACAGCTTCAATGCGCTGCAGGACCGCATCGGCACGCTCAACCGCGCCAGCCGCACCGATCCACTGACCGGCCTGCTCAACCGCCGTGGCCTGCAGCAGGCGCTGGATGCCCTGCAGGTACAGGGCATCCCGTTCGCGATCCTGGCACTGGACATCGATCGCTTCAAATCGATCAATGACAACCACGGCCATGATGTCGGCGACGCCGCCATCGTCCATATCGCCGACCAGATGCGCCGCTACTCGCGCGACAGCGACATCCTCTGCCGCGCCGGTGGCGAGGAGTTCCTGCTGCTGTTGCCGGGCATCAGCGCCGAGTCAGCGCGACAGGCTGGCGAGCGTCTTCGCCAGCACATTGCCGACCATCCGTTTGAGCCGGTCGGCACCATCACCGTCTCGCTGGGCGTGGCCCATTTCCCAAGCTTCCACATCGACGCCGAGCAGGCGCTGCGACTGGCCGACAAGGCGCTGTACCTGGCCAAGGAACAGGGCCGCAACCGGGTGGTGGTCTACCCCTACGCCGATTGACGCGGAGCCGGCCTGGCCGGCTCCGCAGTGATCGTCAGCCCTGCTCCAGCGGCGTCAGCAGGCGCAGGCCGCGCTTGGCGCCGTCCACCATGTAGATGCCGCCCTCGGGCAGCAGGTCGCTGCCGGCCTGCTCGATCGCATCTGCCTTCCGCCACGGCACGGCCTGCCGCGGGCCCGGAATGAAGGCACGCCAGCGGCCATAGCGCTCCGCTCCATTGGGATCATCGTTCAGGCCGAAATTCACCGGTATGCGTACCGTCCAGCTGTCGCGGGTGCTGGCTTCGCCGGTAGTCGGTGGCTTGAACGTCCACTTGCGGGCACTGCTGACGGCGGCCCTGGCCAGGATCTCGCGCATCTTGGCAAGGGCGCGCTCGCGTCCGACCACGGTCATGTTCACCTGCTCGGCGACGACATCGGCCACCGTGCCATCACGCGCGATCCTGACCACCAGCAGCACTTCACCCTGCCCACCGCTCCGATAGACCTCTTCCGGATAGCGCGGGGGAGTCATGCGCCCTTGGGTCACCGAATCGGTGGCCTTCTCATCGTACTCGCTGAAATTGACGCTGGTCATGCTGACTTCGTAGCCACCATCGGCCATGGCCTTGCCGCGCAGGCGCACCCGCAATGGCGCACGTGCCGCCACCGCCTTGCCATCGCGCAGGGTGGGTTCGAAGCGCCAGCCACCGATGGTGCCCTCCACGAAGGACGCGATGCTCGGAGACAGCATCGACTTCTGGTCCAGTACCAGTGAACTGACCGCGCCCTCGGGCGTGACCTCGATATGGCCAGAGAGCACCATGCTCATCTCCGCGGTGGCACGCACCGCGCGCGTGGTCTGTGCGCTGGCATCGCCAGCAAGCAGGGGAGCGCCGGCACCGACGGCCAACGCGAGAGCGAGGAACAGGGGGCGACGCATCATTGCCGGATCCTTGGTGATGAGTGCCGAGCGTAGCGCAGTCTTCACATCCGGGACAGTCCGGCCTGGCTACGCCAACCGGTGCGCGCCAGCATAGGGCGGTGTATCCGGATAGTCACCGCGGGCGAAGCGCTCCTGCAGGCCCTGCCACCACGCCGGATCGAACAGATGCCGGTAGTGCTCGCGGACCGCGGCCAGTTCACCCGCCGGCAGGCCCATGAACGGGCCGAAGCGTTCGGGGAACACATCGCGCGGCCCCACATGGAACCAGGGTTCGTCAGCCAGTGCTTCCTCCGGTGTGCGCGGCTGTGGCCAGGCGCGGAACACGCAGTCGCTGACCAGGCACAGTTCGTCGTAGTCGTAGAACACGGCCCGGCCGTGCCGCGACACACCGAAGTTCTTCGGCAGCATGTCACCGGGGAAGATGTTGTTGCGTGCCATGTCGGTGATCGCCTGCGCGTAGTCGAGCACCGCTGCACGTACCGCCTCCCCGCCCTGCTCGCGCAGGTACAGGTTCAATGGACGGAAACGGCGCTGCACGTAGCACAGTGCGATCTCCACCTCGTCGCCATCGACGCGCACGCTCTGTGCACACTGCTGCAGCAGTTCGTCCAGCAGTGCAGGAGCGAAGCGGTCGCGTGGGAAGCGCAGGTGGCGATAGGGCTGTGCGTCGAGCAGGCGGCCGACGCGATCGAGGTTGAACACCAGCGCGTACTTCTCTTCCACCTGCTGCCGCGACATCGCCTTGGGCCATGCGAAACGGTCGCGGATCAGCTTGAACACCAGCGGATAGCTGGGCATGGTGAACACCGCCATCACCATGCCCGGCGTGCCTTCGGCATGCACCAGCCGCTCCTGCGGATGCTCGTTGAAGTGGCGGAAGAAGGTGCGGTAGCGCTCGGTCTTGCCCTGCTTGGCACGGCCCAGCACGGTGTAGATCTCATCAATGGGCTTGCCCGGCAGCAGGCTGCGCAGGAACACTACGGCATCACCTACCGTGGCCAGGTTTGCCTGGAAGTAGCTGCGCGACACGCCGAACAGATGGGCGACGTCGCGGCGCCGGGTCAGTACCGCGTCGGCACGCAGTCCACGCTCATCGTTGACCAGCGCGATCACGCAGGGTGAGAAGCGGTGCTCGCCGAACACGCGGCCGACCAGATAGGCGCGGCGCTCGCGATAAAACACGGTGTCGAGCAGCTCGACGCTGCGCACGGGTGTATCGCCCCAGTGGGCCAGGTCGTCCTGCAGGCGCACGGCGATGGCCGCCGCGCAGCGCAGCTGGTGCGCATACGGAATGTCGAAGCGATAATCGGCCAACGCGCGCTGCAGGGCCTCCACCGGCCGCGTCGGCGAAACCGCGTAGGTATGCCGCGCGACCGGATGGGTGATCGCATCGGACGGCTCGACATCAAAGGCGATGAACTCCAACGCCGGATCCACGCCGCGGGTGGCGAACATGCGCCGCGACAACGTGTTGTAGAAGGTCTTGTACAACTCGGCGTCGATCAGTCCCAGCAGCAGCGCGCTGTACTGCGCGTGCACCTGCAGCCATAGCGCACGTTCGCCGATCGCCTCGCCGGCAAGGCGGCGCAGTGCATCCATCTGCTCGGCAATGCACAGGTCGTACAGCGCAATGCGCTCGACCGCATCCTGGCGGGCGCCGGCCCAGTCGCGCTGCTCGAAGCGCTGCCGCGCGCGGGCGGTCACGCCTGCGAATCGAGCGTGGTAATCCTCGAAGCCATCGCGGATGGCCACCGCGATGCGCGGTGCCAGCTCGGCAGCAATGTGAGGCTCGGACATGCAGGACTCACCCGGTAGGACCGGCTTCACCATACGCTGGCGTGGGGTGGCTTGTGTAGAGCCGGGCCCATGCCCGGCCCGGTTCACCGCAATCTGCCCGAAGCACAGCCGAGCGTCGGCCCGGCTCTGCCGGGGCAGGCCCCTTGCGTCCCACGAAAACGCAACGATTCCTACAGACCCCGGTCCACCGCGTTGCCTACCCTTTCAGGCTCACAACGGCACGAGGTGACGCATGCAGCAAATGACCCTGATCCCACGCATGGAGGAAGGCAACGTAATCCCGCAGCGGGTGCGAGACGGCTACATCAGCGCCACCGCGCTGTGCCAGTCCGTGAACAAGCGCTGGTCCGACTACCGGGCACTGAAATCGACGGAGGAGTTCCTGCAGGAGCTCACCCTCCAGACCGGGCTGGCCGAGCACGAACTCATCCACGTGGTCTCCGGCGGAATCCCGACCATGCAGGGCACCTGGATCCATCCCTATCTGGCCATCAACCTGGGCCAGTGGCTGTCCCGCAAGTTCGCGGTGAAGGTGGCGCAGTGGGTGGTGGAATGGCAGCAGGGTCGCGCCAACGCGGTGATGCCCGTGCATATCGAGCGCTACATGCAGAACCGGGCCAGGGTGCCGTACACCCACTTCTCGATGCTCAACGAGCTGACGTTGAACCTGATTGCACCGCTTGAACAGGCTGGCTACACCCTGCCGCAGGCGCTGGTGCCGGACATTTCCGAAGGGCGCCTGTTCTGCAAGTGGCTGAGGGACCAACGGGGTGTCGACACCGATGCACTGCCGACGTATGACCACACCTACCCGGATGGGCGCACGGTGCCGGCCAAGCTGTACCCCAACGAGTTCTACGAGGACTTCCGCCGCCACTTCAATGAAGTATGGCTCCCCGAGAAAGCACCGGCGTACTTTGCAGCGCGCGACAGCAAGGCGCTTTCGTTCGTGGCCGCGCTGCTGCTTCCGGCGAAGTGACTGCGGCTGAAAGCAGCCGAGCATGGCTCGGCTCTACAGATGCGAAGCGCAGCCGAGCATGGCTCGGCTCTACAGATGCGACGCGCAGCCGAGCATGACGTTTCGCTCTCCTGTGGAGCCGAGCCCATGCTCGGCTCCACAGAAGCCGGCGCTTCAGATCGCCAGATCGGCCTCCACGTCCTGCACCTTGCGCCGGGCCAGGGCCAGGTTGGACTTGGTACGGTCGAGCACGATGTAGAAGAACAGCCCCTTCTTCTTCGCCACCGGGCGCATGATGTGGTACGCCTTGCCCAGCGAGATCAGGATGTCCTCGATGCTGTCGTTGAGATTCAGCGATGCGGCGGTCTTCATCTTGGCGCGGATTACTTCAGTGTTGCCGGCGGCGGCCACTTCCATGTCCATGCCGGCACCGGCCTCGCCCAGCAACATGCCGCTTTCGTAGTCGACCAGCGCCACTGCCTGCGCGCCGTCGATGCCCATCAGTGCGTTCAACGATTCATTCAATCCAGCCACGTCGCACCCCTTGTCGATGTTGGTTCGAGCCCCTCGTTCCCCTGCGGCCGGGCTCACGATCCGCCGAGTTCAGCCAGGATCGCCTGGCCACATTCCCTGCTCTGCCACAGCACCTGGCCGATCACGCTGCGCTGGTCGCAGGCCGCCATCAGCAGCAGCGGCGCGCGCCCTTCGGCCTGGATCGCCAGCATCAGCACCTTGCCGCCCGCGGCCTCCAGCATCAGCGTCTGCAGATCACCCAGCACCAGTTCGCGCCCCACCGCTGCGGCCAGCGCCAGCATCGCGCTGGTCATCGCTGCCAGGCGTTCACCACGCCCTTCGGCACCGGCACTGACCAGGGCGAAGCCATCGACACTGGCCAGCACCACCGTGCGTACGCCTTCCACCCGCTGCCGCAGGTCCTGCAGCAGCGGCTGCAGGCGCTCACGCTGGCCGGCATCGGGCAGTACCGCCACCTGCCCGTCAGCCATGCGCGGCCACCAGTGCGTGCGCTTCCATCTCACCCATCAATACATCCATCAGCAGCAATCCCTGTTCGCGGTCGCGGGCATCCACTGCCAGCAAGGGCAGCGGTTGATCATCGAGGCTGGCGCGTGCAGCCCAGTCATCCAGCGCGGCGTGCGGCGCCTGGTCGAGATGGGTGACGGCCACCACCAGTGCCAATGACGATGCGAACGGCCGCAGCACCTGCAGGTAATCCTCCAGTTCGGCAACCACGCCCGCGCGCCGCGCGTCCAGAAGCAGCACGGCGCCGCGGGCGCCCTGCAGCAGGATCGGCCAGAGGAAATCGAAGCGCTGCTGGCCCGGCGTGCCGTACAGGCGCAGACGCTCGCCATTGGGCAGGTCGATATCGGCATAGTCCAGGGCGACGGTGGTGGACGCCTTGTCGGCACCGACGCGGTCACTGTTGGCCACATCGGTATCGATCACCGCCCCGGCCGCGATGCTGCGCACCAGGGTCGATTTGCCACTGCCCATGCCACCGAGCACCACCACCTTGTGCTCACGCATTGCGCTCGCTCCCGCGCAGGTGCCGCCACAGGCGGGCGAGCAGGCCGTTGTCGGTGCCGGCAGCACCTGCCGACAGCGCTACCGCCGGCGCTGCCTGCAGCTGCGCATAGCCGCACAGGTAGGCGGCATGGATGAAGTCGCGCACGGCAGCGGCTGGCAGCTCGAGCAGCATCGCGCACTCGTCCACCGTGCACGCGCGCTTGAGCAGCAGCGAGCACAGCCGGAAGCCATCGTGGTCATGGCCCAGCACACGGAAGTCGGGCCAGCGCAGCAGCTTCACCGAAGCACCACGCAAGCGCTCGTCCAGCGCCTGCCAATGGCGGCTGCGCTGTGCCCACTGCCACAGCAGGGGCCGCAGCGGCTGCCGCGGCCGATCAGCGGCCAGGGCCTGCAGGCGCGCTGGCGTGAGCGCATCCAGCTGCAGGCGTTCGAAGGCATCGGCCAGGCGTTCGACCAGCGCAGCGGCAGGCTCCTGCAGCAGCACCGCCTGGTCGTGCTCCAGGTCCATCAGCAGTATCGGCTCGCCGGCATCGCAGAGCAGGGCCTGGCCCTGGCGCAACGGCAGCCGCTCGCGCAGGAGGCGGGTGATGGCGTGTGCACCATCGGCCAGGCGGATCGGTGCGGGTGCCTGCATGGCCAGAGGCTCCACTGCCAACTGCATCCCGCGCAGCGCGCGGCCGATGGCTCCGTCATCAAGTACGTCCTGGTGGCCATCGCCGTCGCGCAGCTGGCCCCCCAGATCCTCGATCCAGCACTGCAGTCGCGGTCGTTGCTGGCGCATGCGCAGGGCTGCATTGCGCAGCGCCGGTGTATCGCGGATGACCAGCAGGTCGCAGTCGTCCAGGTCCTGGCTGCGACGGATCTGGCCATCAGGCAGGGCCGAGGCCAGTCGCAGCCGCTGCAGCAGGGCTTGCTCGCCCTGGATGTCGGTTCCCACTACCAGCACGCGTGCCATCGGTGTTCCCCGTGCGACCACCTCCCCGGTGGTCTCGCGTCGCCAAGGCTAGGGCATCGCTGGAGGCAACCGTCGTGATCGATTGCTCAGATTGAAGGCAACTGCAAACCCGTGCCGATCCATTCTGCGACCGCCATCGCGGGCAAGTTTCATGCCCTCTTGACAGCATTACGCCGGTTGACGGATTTCGCGGTTCTGGTCGCCGGGGGATGGGGTCGGAGCCCTCTGCGGGCAGAGGGATCCGACCCCCAAAGCAGATTGGGGTCAGATCCCTTTTGCGCGCAGAAGGGATCTGACCCCGGAGGCAAAAAGAAACCCGCGCCGAGGCGCGGGTTCCGGTGTCACGACCAAGCGGCGATGTATCAGCCGCGCAGCTGCTCCAGCGCGGCGTTGAAGGTCGCGCTCGGGCGCATCGCCTTGCCGGCCTTGGCCACGTCCGGGCGGTAGTAGCCGCCGATGTCCACGGCCTTGCCCTGCACAGCGATCAGCTCTTCAACAATCTTCTGCTCGTTGTCGGTCAGCGCCTTGGCCAGCGGTGCGAAGCGTGCCTTCAGCGCAGCATCTTCGTCCTGCGCGGCCAGCGCCTGGGCCCAGTACAGCGCGATGTAGAAGTGGCTGCCACGGTTGTCGATGCCACCCAGCTTGCGCGACGGCGACTTGTCGTTGTCCAGGAACTGGCCGTTGGCTTCGTCCAGCGCCTTGGCCAGCACGCGGGCGGCGGCATTGTCGTAGCGGTTGCCCAGGTGTTCCAGCGACGCGGCCAGGGCCAGGAACTCACCCAGCGAATCCCAGCGCAGGTAGTCCTCTTCAACGAACTGCTGCACATGCTTCGGGGCCGAACCACCGGCACCGGTCTCGAACAGGCCACCACCGGCCATCAGCGGCACGATCGACAGCATCTTGGCGCTGGTGCCCAGCTCCATGATCGGGAACAGGTCGGTCAGGTAGTCGCGCAGCACGTTGCCGGTCACCGAGATGGTGTCCTCGCCCTTGCGGATGCGGTCCAGCGAGAACGCGGTGGCTTCCACCGGCGGCAGGATGCGGATGTCCAAGCCGGCGGTGTCGTGGTTCTTCAGGTACTGCTCGACCTTGGCGATGACCTGCGCGTCGTGGGCGCGGGCGGCGTCCAGCCAGAACACGGCCGGGGTGCTGCTCAGGCGAGCGCGCTCGACGGCCAGCTTGACCCAGTCCTGGATCGGCGCGTCCTTGGTCTGGCACATGCGCCAGATATCACCGGCTTCCACGGCATGTTCGAAGACCACGGTGCCGGCGTCGTCGGTGACCTTGACCACGCCGTCGGCGGCGATCTGGAAGGTCTTGTCGTGCGAGCCGTACTCCTCAGCCTTCTGCGCCATCAGGCCGACGTTCGGCACCGAGCCCATGGTGGCCGGGTCGAAGGCGCCGTGCGCCTTGCAGTCGTCGATGACGGCCTGGTACACGCCGGCGTAGCAGCGGTCCGGAATGACCGCCTTGGTGTCCTGCAGCTTGCCTTCGGCGTTCCACATCTTGCCGGAGTCGCGGATCATCGCCGGCATCGAGGCGTCGACGATCACGTCGCTCGGCACGTGCAGGTTGGTGATGCCCTTGTCCGAATTGACCATGGCCACGCCTGGACGCTGTGCGTACTCAGCGGCCAGGTCGGCTTCGATCGCGGCGCGGGTGGCTTCCGGCAGCGACGGCAGTCGCGCGGCCAGGTCGCCGATGCCGTTGTTGGCATCGAAACCGGCCTGCTTGAGCACGTCGGCGTGCTTGGCCAGCACGTCCTTGTAGAACTCGTTGACCGCCACGCCGAACATGATCGGGTCGGAGACCTTCATCATGGTCGCCTTCAGGTGCAGCGAGAACAGCACGCCCTGGGCCTTGGCATCGGCAATCTGCTCACCGATGAACGCGGCCAGTGCCTTGCGGCTCATCACCGCGGCATCGACGATCTCGCCGGCCTTGACCGCGGTCTTTTCCTTCAGCACGACGGCGCTGCCGTCCTTGCCGTGGAAGGTGATCTTCAGCGAACCGGCATTGGCCAGGGTGGCCGACTTCTCGCTGCCGTAGAAATCGCCGGCGGCCATGTGCGCGACATGCGACTTCGAATCCGACGCCCAGGCGCCCATGCGATGCGGGTGCTTGCGCGCGTAGTTCTTCACCGACAGCGGTGCGCGGCGGTCGGAGTTGCCTTCACGCAGCACCGGGTTCACTGCACTGCCCTTGACCTTGTCGTAGCG
The DNA here is from genome assembly GCF_039555535.1 of Stenotrophomonas maltophilia. Taxonomy (NCBI): domain Bacteria; kingdom Pseudomonadati; phylum Pseudomonadota; class Gammaproteobacteria; order Lysobacterales; family Lysobacteraceae; genus Stenotrophomonas; species Stenotrophomonas maltophilia. Next base: position 4,394,970 of record NZ_CP154630.1, read on the forward strand.
CGCCTTGTAGTCGCGCTGCTGGTCGTCAGCCGGGGTTTCCGGGTAATCCGGCAGCGGGTAACCCTGGTCCTGCAGTTCCTTGATGGCCGCCTTCAGCTGCGGCACCGAAGCGGAGATGTTCGGCAGCTTGATGATGTTGGCGTCCGGGGTGGTCGCCAGCTGGCCCAGCTCGGCCAGGTCGTCGCTGACCTTCTGTGCATCGGACAGCAGTTCCGGGAACTGCGACAGGATGCGGCCGGACAGCGAGATGTCACGGGTTTCCACCACGATGCCGGCAGTGGCGGTGTAGGCGTCGACGATCGGCAGCAGCGACTGGGTGGCCAGGAACGGGGCTTCGTCGGTCAGCGTATAGAGGATCTTGGACATGGGGGACTTGGACTCTGTAGCAATGCTCAGGGGAAGGCCGGCGCCAGCGCCGGGCCACGTGCAACCGTGTCGCTTTCCCCCGTCGCCGTCAGGGTGGGCGCGCGGCGGGGAAACCCCTGCATTGTCGCGTTTTCAGCCGCGCGGGGCAAAGCCGCGCCATACGCGGCGGTACTGCACGGCGGCAACGGTGTGATCCATCCACGCGTGGATGAAACCCAGCCCCAGCATCGGTAGATCCACGCCATGCGTGGATGAAGCCAACCGTCGCCCAATAAAAAAGGACGCAGCCTCGCGGCTGCGTCCATCGTGAGTCCTGCCGGGAGAGAGTCGGCAGGACTTACTTGACCTCGAACTCCTGCGGCGTTCCGGCCGCCTTGCCATCGACCATGACCTCGGCGCGGTACTTGCCGGCCGGCCAGCCCTTTGCATTCTTGAACGTGACGTTGGTGGTCTCCGCGCCGCTGGCATTCAGGGTCGCGGTCTGTTCGCCGGCCACCTGGCCGTCCTGGAAGGTCAGCTTGGCGCCGACATTGACGTTGTTGGCAGCGCCATCGGTCTTGACCGAGACGATGACGTCATCCTTCGGCGAGAACAGTGCAGCCGGGGTGACCGACTTGTCGGCGGCAGCGGTCTTGCCCACGGTGACTGTGGAAACGCTGACCGCAGCAGCTTCCGCCATCGGCGGCGGTGCACCGGTCATCGGCGCCGGCGCTGCCGGCTCGGCTGGAGCCGTGGCAGCCGGAGCGGCGTTGGTGTCGGTCGACTCTTCCTTCTTCTTGCAACCGACCAGGGCGACACTGCCCAGCAGGGCGGCGATCAGGGCGGTCTGGAGCGGGGTGGTCTTGATCATTCGGGGTTCCTCCCAGGGATTGTCGGACGGCGTTCGAACGCCGGCTTACTTCGGCGGCAGCTTCAGGGTCTGGCCCGGGAAAATCTTGTCCGGGTCGTCAAGCACATCTCGGTTGGCTTCGAAGATCTTCTTCCAGGCGTTGGCGTCGCCCAGATGCTGCTTGGCGATCTTCGACAGCGAGTCGCCCTTCTGCACGGTGTAGGTGCCGCCGCTGACGATCTCGGCGGTGCTGTCCACCGAAGCGCTGACGCCGGAGAAGTCCGCCTTCGGCACCTGCTCGGCGGTACTGTCGACGCTGGCGCTGACGCCGGAGAAATCGGCTTTCTTCTCGGTACTCATCCACAACTCCCGTCTGCATGACTACGTGGCTCGCACGTTGCCATGGCGGTTGTTAAACGGGGATGGTGCAGATGTGAAGCCGCCCCGGGGGGCGGCTGAACAATCGAGGCGGAAGGTGGCCGCTGCGCTCGCCGGGCGTGGCCCGGCGCTACCCGTAACCGCCTGCGGCGGCGGTTACTGGCGCAGTTCGCGGTAGGTCGCTGCCGGGGCGACGATGCCGGGGCTGGCGCGCCACGGGTTGATGTCCAGGCCGCCACGGCGGGTGTAGCGGGCTTCCACTTCCAGCCATTGCGGCTGGCAGCGCGCGGACACCTCGCTGAAGATCCGCTCAACGCACTGCTCGTGGAACTCGGCGTGTTCGCGGTAGCTGACCAGATAGCGCAGCAGGCCGGCACGGTCGATCCTCGGCCCGCGGTAACGCAGGCTGACCGTGGCCCAGTCCGGCTGGCCGGTGACCGGGCAGTTGGACTTCAGAAGCGCCGAGACCAGGGTCTCTTCCACCACTTCACCGGCATCGGCCGAGAGGAAGTCGGCCTGCGGCGGGCCGTAGCAGTCGATCTCCAGTTCCAGCCCGTCGATGGATTCACCGAGTGGCGTCTCGCGCAGGCCCGGCAGGCCGAACTCGACCTGGACCGGCGCACCGGCGCAATCCGACAGATCCGCCACGATGCGCGCACGCAGTGCCTCGGCGCTGTCGATGCGGGTGCTGTTGAGGGAATTGAGGTACAGCTTGAACGACTTCGATTCGATCAGCCGTGGCGAGGTGCACGGCACCTGCACGGTGGCCACGGCCACCTGCGGCTTGCCGCGCGGGTCGAGCCAGCTCAGCTCGAAGGCATGCCAGCGGTCGTGGCCGACGAACGGCAGCGCGGCGTCATCGAGACCGATCTCGGCGCGGGCGCCGCTGCGGGGGATGGGAAACAGCAGGCCGGGATCGTACTGCGACGGGTAACTGACCTCGCGACCGAGGCTGGAATCCTGTGGGGTGTTCATGGCGGGCATTGTATCGCGCGGAGGGCGGGCCTTCGGCCGGGCCGGCCAACGGCGGAGCCCCTCCGTGGTGGTTGTGTTGCCGGATGCCGGGGTTGGCCGGGAGGGTGGCTTGGCTGGGGGACGCCGTGAATCCGTCCATGGAGGCTCGGTCGCCGCATCCATGCGGCTCACGCCCCCAGCCAACCCACCCTCCCGGCCACGGACAATTTCCCGCGCCACCACGGGAAAGATCAGAAAATCAAAATCAAAATCAAAAGCCGATCCTTCAGACGTTCATGACGTCCGCCGTGTCGACCAAGGTCGACACCCACCAAAGCAGGATGTCGTTCCGGCAGCCCGCGGGAAACTGTCGAAGGCGGGGTGGGTCCGGTTGAGGGGGTGTCCGCGGCATGGATGCCGCGGCCAAGCCCCCAAGGACGGGTTTACGGCGTCCCCCTCAACCGGACCCACCCCGCCATCCCACGGAATGCCCGCTTTTGACGTTGACGTTGATTTAGGCGGGTGCAGGGCTGCAAGCCCTGCCGGCACCCCTCACCCCGCAGGAGTGCCGGCACCGTGCAGGTAATCCAGGCTCACCTGCAGCAACGCCCGCAGTCCCACATCCAGTGCCTTCTCATCCAGCAGGAACTTCGGCGAATGGTTCGCCGGCGCCGTCGCCGGGTCGATGCCCACGCTGGTCGAACCCACGAAGAAGAACATGCCCGGCACTTCCTTCGCGTACAGCGAGAAATCCTCCGCGCCCATCTGCAGCGGCGGCTCGTACACATTGTCCTTGCCCACCACCGCCTGCAGGCTCGGCAGCATCTTCGCGGTCAGCGCCGGGTCGTTCACCGTGGCCGGGTTGCCTTCCGACTCGTAGATGTCGGTTACCGCCTTGGCACCGTGCGCGGCGGCCGTGTGCTCGGCCACGTTGCGCAGGTCAGCGAAGATCTGCTGGCGCATACCCTCGTCGAAGGTACGAATGGTGCCGACCATTTCCACTTCATCGGGAATGATGTTGTAGCGGATGCCACCGTTGATCGCGCCGAAGGTCAGCACCGCCGGCTGCTTGGACAGGTTGGCGCGGCGGCTGACGATGGTCTGCGCGGTGCCGACCAGATCGGCGGTGGCCACGATCGGGTCAACGCCGTTCCACGGCGCCGACCCGTGCGTCTGGCGACCGATCACCTTGATCCCGAAGCGGTCCGAGGCGGCCATCAGCGGGCCACCGCGCACCGCGATCTGCCCGGCCTGGACACTGGAGAACACGTGCAGCCCGAACACCGCCTCCGGCTTGAAGTCGGCGAACAGGCCTTCCTTCAGCATCAGTGCGGCACCGCCCTCTTCCGGCGGCGGCGCGCCTTCCTCGGCCGGCTGGAAGATGAGCATCACCTGGCCCGGCAGGTCCTTCTTCATCGACACAAGCGCTTCGGCCACGCCCAGCAAGGTGGCGGTGTGTGCGTCATGGCCGCAGGCATGCATCACGCCTACGGTCTGGCCGCGGTACTGGTCGGTGGCCTTGGAGGCGAACGGCAAGCCCGTCTGCTCGGTCACCGGCAGCGCGTCCATGTCCGCACGCAGGGCGATCTTCGGGCCGGGCCTGCCGCCCTCGATGATCGCCACCACGCCGTGGTGGGCAATGCCGGTCTTCGGCTTCAGGCCCATCGCACGCAGGCGCTTGGCGACCTCGGCCGAGGTGCGCGCCTCGCGGTTGGACAACTCCGGATGCTGATGGAAGTCCCGGCGCCATTCGACCACCTTGGCCTGCAGCCGCTGCGCAGCGGCAGTCACTTCCGGGCGCTGCCCGTCCTGGGCGTGAGCAAGGGCCGGCAGGGCCAGCAGCAGGGCGGACAGCAGCAGCGAACGGCGCATCGCAATCTCCACAGCAAGAAGGTTCCAGCTGAATGTAGGGCAACACCGGCGCCACGGGAACCTCCCGCGGGGGATCCGGTCTTAGCGCCCGTCCCATCCGTCATGCAGGAAACGTGATGTGGCACAGGTATGCTTTGCGCATTGCCGCCGGCGTCCCGCCCGGTCCAGCCCTCTCGGAGTCCTCGTAATGTCACGTGTTTGGAAGATCGTGCTGCTGGTCGTGGCGGTTCTGGTGCTGGCCGTGGTTGGCCTGCGCGTCATCGGCGGGGGCAAGGACAAGGCTGGAAAGCCAGCGGCGGGCGCGCGCCAGGGTGGCGAAGACCCGGATGCCGGCCCGGTGCCGGTCACCGTGGTCGAGGCCACGCGCCAGGACGTACCGGTGTATGCCAGCGCGCTGGGCACGGTTACGGCAATGAACACCGTCACCGTCAGCCCGCAGGTCGGTGGCCAGTTGATGAGCCTGAACTTCCGCGAAGGCCAGGAAGTGAAGAAGGGCGACGTGCTGGCAGTGATCGATCCACGCACCGCCCAGGCCAGCTACGACCAGGCGGCGGCGGCCAAGCGCCAGAACGAGGCGCTGCTGGCCACCGCGCGCTCCAACTACCAGCGCTCGAATGCGCCGGAGTATCGCCAGTTCGTCGCCAAGACCGATCTGGATACACAACGAAACCAAGTGGCACAGTACGAGAGCGCAGTCGCGGCGAACGAGGCCAGCATGCGCTCGGCGCAGGTGCAGCTGCAGTACACCAAGGTCACCGCACCGATCACCGGCATCGCCGGCATCCGCGCAGTCGACGCCGGCAACGTGGTCAATGCCGGTACCGCCCTGGTCACGCTGACCCAGGTCCACCCGATCCATGTGCTGTTCAACCTGCCCGAACGCCAGCTCGGCGACGTGCGCCAGGCGCAGGCCGCCGGTGCGGTGCCGGTGGCAGCGCTGGACCGGGCCGATTCGCACGTGCTGTCCGGTGACGGCAAGCTGGACGTGGTCGACAACCTGATCAGTGCCGACAGCGGCACGTTCAAGGCGCGCGCGCTGTTCGACAACACCGACAACGGCCTGTGGCCGGGCCAGTTCGTCAACGTGCGCATGCAGCTGCGCACCATCGGCGGTGGCGTGGTCATTCCGACCCAGGCCGTGCTGCGTGGGCCGGACGGCGAGTACGTCTACGTCGTGCAGGGCGACAACACGGTGAAGATGCAGACCGTGCGCAGTGGCGTGGAAGTGGGCGACAGCCAGGTGCAGATTGCCGAAGGCCTGAAGGGCGGCGAGCGGGTGGTCAGCGAAGGCCAGTTCCGCCTGAAGCCGGGCAGCAAGGTCACCGCGCTGAAGCCGGGCGAAACCCCGGCCGCACCGACCGAGGCCGAGCTGAAAGCGGCCGAGCAGAAGAACGGTGGCGGCGGTGGCCGTCGCGGTGGTGGTCCGCGCTGAGCGCAGGCCACGGTTCTCCCTCGCGCCGGCGGACCTGCCGGCGCCGACATTGAAGTGCCAGCAAGGATCAGTCCGTGGGCTTTTCGACGATCTTCATCCGCCGCCCGATCGCTACCTCGCTGTTGATGGCGGGCCTGTTGCTGCTGGGCATCCTCGGTTACCGCAAGCTGCCGGTGTCGGCGCTGCCGGAAATCGATGCGCCCAGCCTGGTGGTCACCACCCAGTACCCCGGCGCCAACGCCACCACCATGGCCTCGCTGGTCACCACGCCACTGGAGCGCCAGTTCGGACAGATCTCCGGGCTGGAACTGATGACGTCGGACTCGTCGGCCGGGTTGTCGACGATCATCCTGCAGTTCTCGATGGACCGCGACATCGACATCGCCGCGCAGGACGTGCAGGCGGCGATCCGCCAGGCCACCCTGCCCTCGTCGCTGCCCTACCAGCCGGTCTACAACCGGGTGAATCCGGCCGACGCGGCCATCGTCACCCTGAAGCTGACCTCCGACACGCGCCCGCTGCGTGACGTCAACAATTACGCCGACTCGATCCTGGCCCAGCGCCTGTCGCAGGTGCAGGGCGTGGGCCTGGTCTCGATTGCCGGCAACGTACGCCCGGCCGTGCGCATCCAGGTCAATCCGGCGCAGCTGTCGAACATGGGCCTGACCCTGGAGCAGCTGCGCAGCGCGCTCACCCAGGCCAACGTCAATGCGCCGAAGGGCTCGTTGAACGGCAAGACCCAGTCCTACAGCATCGGCACCAACGACCAGCTGGCCAGCGCTGCCGAGTACCGCGACACCATCATCAGCTACAAGAACGGCCGCCCGGTGCGGTTGTCCGACGTGGCCGAGGTGGTCGATGGCGTGGAGAACGACCAGCTGGCGGCCTGGGCCGATGGCAAGCCGGCGGTGCTGCTGGAAGTGCGCCGGCAGCCGGGCGCCAACATCGTGCAGACCGTCGAGCGCATCCGCGCGATCCTGCCGCAGCTGCAGGGCGTGCTGCCGGCCGACGTGCACCTGGAGATCTTCAACGACCGCACCGAGACCATCCGCGCCTCGGTGCATGAAGTGCAGTTCACCCTGATCCTCACCATCGGCCTGGTGGTGGCGGTGATCTTCGTGTTCCTGCGCCGGCTGTGGGCCACGATCATTCCCTCGGTGGCAGTACCGCTGTCGCTGGCCGGCACCTTCGCGGTGATGGCCTTCGCCGGCATGTCGCTGGACAACCTCTCGCTGATGGCGCTGGTGGTGGCCACCGGCTTCGTGGTCGACGATGCGATCGTGATGATCGAGAACATCGTGCGTTACATCGAGCAGGGCAAGAGTGGCAAGGAAGCGGCCGAGATCGGCGCGCGCCAGATCGGCTTCACCGTGCTGTCGCTGACCGTGTCGCTGGTGGCGGTGTTCCTGCCGCTGCTGCTGATGCCCGGTGTCACCGGTCGCCTGTTCCACGAGTTTGCCTGGGTGCTGAGCATCGCCGTGGTGCTGTCGATGCTGATCTCGCTGACGCTCACCCCGATGATGTGCGCCTACCTGCTCAAGCCCGACGCGCTGCCCGAGGGCGAAGACGCGCACGAGCGCGCAGCGGCGGCCGGCAAGCAGAACCTGTGGACGCGCACCGTGGGCCTGTACGAGCGCAGCCTGGACTGGGTGCTGGACCACCAGCGCGCCACCCTGGCCGTGGCCGGCGGCGCGCTGGTGCTGACCGTACTGCTGTATGTGCTGATTCCCAAGGGTCTGCTGCCCGAACAGGACACCGGCCTGATCACCGGCGTGGTGCAGGCCGACCAGAACATCGCCTTCCCACAGATGGAACAGCGCACCAGGCAGGTGGCCGAAGCGCTGCGCCAGGACCCGGACGTGACCGGCGTATCGGCCTTCATCGGCGCGGGCAGCATGAACCCCACGCTCAACCAGGGCCAGCTGTCGATCGTGCTGAAGGAGCGCAGCCAGCGCGATGGCCTGGAGGAGATCCTGCCGCGCCTGCAGAAGGCAGTGGCCGGCATTCCGGGCGTGGCCCTGTACCTCAAGCCGGTGCAGGACGTGACCCTGGATACCCGCGTGGCCGCCACCGAGTACCAGTACTCGCTGTCGGACGTGGACAGCGCCGAAGTGGCCAAGCAGGCCACGCGCCTGACCGAGGCGCTGCGCAAGCGCCCGGAGCTTGCCGACGTCGACAACAACCTGTCCAACCAGGGCCGTGCGCTTGAGCTGAACATCGACCGCGACAAGGCAAGCGTGCTGGGCGTGCCGATGCAGACCATCGATGACACGCTCTACGATGCGTTTGGACAGCGCCAGATCTCGACCATCTTCACCGAGCTCAACCAGTACCGCGTGGTGCTGGAAGTGGCACCGGAGTTCCGCACCAGTACCGCACTGATGGAACAGCTGGCCGTCGCCTCCAACGGCGCCGGCGCGCTGACCGGTACCAACGCCACCAGTTTCGGCCAGGTCACCTCGTCCAACTCGTCCACCGCCACCGGCATCGGCGCGCAGAACACCGGCATCACCGTCGGTGCCGGCAACATCATCCCGCTGTCGGCGCTGGCCGAAGGCAAGGTGAGCAGCGCGCCGCTGGTTGTCAGCCACCAGCAGCAGCTGCCGGCGGTGACGGTCTCGTTCAACGTGGCGCCGGGGTATTCGCTGTCCGAAGCGGTGCGTGCAATCCAGGAGACCAAGGACAGCCTGGACATGCCGACCCACCTGCATGCCGAGTTCATCGGCAAGGCCGCCGAATTCACCGGCAGCCAGACCGATGTGGTGTGGCTGCTGCTGGCCTCGCTGGTAGTGATCTACATCGTGCTGGGCGTGCTCTACGAGAGCTACATCCACCCGATCACGATCATCTCCACGCTGCCACCGGCCGGTGTCGGCGCGCTGCTGGCGCTGATGCTGTGCGGGCTGAGCCTGTCGGTGGACGGCATCGTCGGCATCGTGCTGCTGATCGGCATCGTCAAGAAGAACGGCATCATGATGGTGGACTTCGCCATCGAGGCGCGACGCGCCGGAGCCAACGCGCACGAGGCGATCCGCCGTGCCTGCCTGCTGCGCTTCCGCCCGATCATGATGACCACCGCTGCGGCCATGCTCGGTGCGCTGCCGCTGGCGCTGGGCACCGGCATCGGCTCGGAACTGCGCCGCCCGCTCGGCATCGCCATCGTCGGCGGCCTGCTGCTGTCCCAGCTGGTCACGCTGTACACCACGCCGGTGATCTACCTGTACATGGAGCGCTTCTCCGAATGGCTTGCCCGCCGCCGCGAACAGCGCGCGCTGCGCAACGGTTCGCTGCAGGAGCCGCAGGCATGATCCTCGCCCCGCTGCTGCGGGGGACCGCACGATGAACCTGTCCGGCCCCTTCATCCGCCGCCCGATCGGCACCGCGCTGCTGGCCATCGGCCTGTTCATGGTCGGCCTGATCTGCTACCTGCGCCTGGGCGTGTCGGCGCTGCCGAACATCGAGATCCCGGTGATCTTCGTGCACGCCAGCCAGTCCGGCGCCGATGCGGCGACCATGGCCTCCACGGTCACCGCGCCGCTGGAACGCCACCTTGGCCAGCTGCCGGGCATCGACCGCATGCGCTCGTCGAGCTCGGAAGGCAGCTCGCTGGTGTTCATGATCTTCCAGAGCGGCCACAACATCGATTCGGCCGCGCTGGACGTACAGACCGCGATCAACTCGGCACAGGCCGACCTGCCCTCGGGCATGGGCTCGCCGATGTACCAGAAGGCGAACCCGAACGACGACCCGGTGATTGCGATCGCGCTGACCTCGCAGACGCAGTCGGCCGACGAGCTGTACAACGTGGCCGATTCGCTGCTGGCGCAGCGCATCCGCCAGATCACCGGCGTTGCTTCGGTCGACATCGCCGGTGCCTCGACGCCAGCGGTACGCGTGGACGTCAACCTGCGCCTGATGAACGCGCTGGGCCTGACCGCCGATGACCTGCGCAACGCCGTGCGCGCGGCCAACGTGACCTCGCCCACCGGCTTCCTCAGCGATGGCAACACCACCACCGCGATCATTGCCAACGACTCGGTGGCGCGCGCCGCCGACTTCGCCGACCTGGTGGTCAAGACGCAGGGCGATGGCCGGGTGATCCGTCTCAAGGACGTCGCCAATGTCTACGACGGCCAGCAGGACGCCTACCAGGCCGCGTGGTTCGACCACAAACCGGCGGTGGTGATGTACGTGTTCACCCGTGCCGGCGCCAACATCGTGGAGACCGTGGACCGGGTCAAGGCACAGATCCCGACCCTGCGCGACTACCTGCAGCCGGGCACCACGATGACGCCGTACTTCGACCGTACGCCGACCATCCGTTCGTCGCTGCATGAAGTGCAGATCACCCTGCTGATCAGCCTGGCGATGGTGGTGCTGACCATGGCGCTGTTCCTGCGCCGGCTGGCACCGACGCTGATCGCCGCGGTGACCGTGCCGCTGTCGCTGGCCGGTGCCGCGCTGGTGATGTACGTGATGGGCTTCACCCTGAACAACCTGAGCCTGCTGGCGCTGGTGATCGCGATCGGCTTCGTTGTCGACGACGCAATCGTGGTGATCGAGAACATCATGCGCCACCTCGACGAGGGCATGCCGCGCATGCAGGCGGCGCTGACCGGTGCACGCGAGATCGGCTTCACCATCGTCTCGATCACCGCCTCTCTGGTGGCGGTATTCATCCCGCTGCTGTTCGCCAGCGGCATGATGGGCGCGTTCTTCCGCGAGTTCACCGTCACCCTGGTGGCGGCGATCGTGGTTTCGATGATCGTCTCGCTTACGCTCACCCCGGCGCTGTGCAGCCGCTTCCTCAGCGCCCACGATCACGCTGCGCCGCCGTCGCGCTTCGGCCGCTGGCTCGATGCCGGCCACGAACGCATGCTACGCGTCTACACCGTGTTCCTCGACTTCTCGCTGCGCCACGCGCTGCTGCTGTCGCTGACCCCGCTGATCCTGATCGGCGCCACCGTCTTCCTGTTCGGCGCGGTGAAGAAGGGCGCGTTCCCGCCGCAGGACACCGGCCTGATCTGGGGCCGTGCCAACTCCAGTGCCACCGTGTCCTTCGAGGACATGGTGGCCCGCCAGCGCCGCATCACCGACATGCTGATGGCCGACCCCGCGGTGAAGACCGTGGGCGTGCGCCTGGGCAGTGGCCGCCAGGGCTCCAGCGCACAGTTCAACATCGAGCTGAAGTCGCGCAGCGACGGCCGCCGCGAAACCACCGCGCATGCGCTGGCACGGTTGAGCGCCAAGGCCGACCGTTACCCCGACCTGCAGCTGCGCCTGCGCGCGATCCAGGATCTTCCCAGCAACGATGGCGGCGGTTCCAGCCAGGGCGCGCAGTACCGCATCTCGCTGCAGGGCAACGACCTGGCATCGCTTCAGGAATGGCTGCCAAAGCTGCAGGCGGAATTGAAGAAGAACCCGAAGCTGCGCGACGTCGGCACCGACGTGGACAACGCCGGCCTGCGCCAGAACATCGAGATCGACCGCGCCAAGGCCGCGCGCCTGGGCATCACCGTCGGCGCCATCGATGGCGCGCTGTACGGTGCGTTCGGCCAGCGCCAGATCTCCACCATCTACTCCGACATCAACCAGTACAGCGTGGTGGTCAACGCCCTGCCCTCGCAGACGGCCACACCGGCGGCGCTGGACGAGGTGTACGTGCGTGCGCGCAACGGCGACATGGTGCCGATCACCGCGGTGGCGACCCAGGTACCGGGGCTGGCGCCGTCGCAGATCACCCATGAAAACCAGTACACGACGATGGACCTGAGCTACAACCTGGCGCCGGACGTGAGCATGGGGGAGGCCAAGGCGATCATCGATGCCACGGTGGCCGGCATGCGCATGCCCGGCGACATCCGCCTGGCCGATGACGCCGGTTTCGGCTTCAACTCCGACCCCAGCGACATGCTGATCCTGGTGTTTGCCGCGATCCTGACCGTGTACCTGGTGCTGGGCATGCTCTACGAGAGCCTGATCCACCCGGTCACCATCCTGTCCACGCTGCCGGCGGCGGGCGTGGGTGCGCTGCTGGCGTTGTTCGGCACCAACACCGAGTTGTCGGTGATCTCGATGATCGCGCTGGTGCTGCTGATCGGCATCGTCAAGAAGAACGCGATCATGATGATCGACTTCGCGCTGGTGGCGCAGCGCGAGCATGGGCTGGCGCCGCGCGATGCCGCGCGCGAGGCCAGCATCGTGCGCTTCCGCCCGATCATGATGACCACGATGGTGGCGATCCTGGCGGCGGTGCCGCTGGCGATCGGCCTGGGCGAAGGGTCCGAGCTGCGGCGTCCGCTGGGCATCGCGATGATCGGCGGCCTGCTGTTCTCGCAGAGCCTGACCCTGCTCAGCACGCCGGCGCTGTACGTGATCTTCTCCTGCCTGGCCGAACGCTGGCGGGCACGTCGTGCACGCAAGCGCGAAGCGAAGCTGCTCAAGCGCGCGCAGCGGGCGTAGAAGGGCCCATCCTCGCATGGCGCGGATCGACTGAAACGGTAGCGCCGGGCCATGCCCGGCGGATGCGGATGGTGGGTGCGGACCGACGGTCCGCACTCCATATTTCACGCGCACCCCGCAATAATGGAGCTCGATCCTTCCACCGAGCCTGCATGTCCGCCCGCCAATCCCGCCTCAGCCGCTTGTGGGCCCACGAGAAGGCCAGTTATGGCCTGCGGGTGTTCATCGCCCTGACGGCGGCGCTTGCCGTGTGCTGGCATCTGGACGCGCTCACGGCGCTGCCCGGCGTGTTCCTCGGCATCATCGCCAGTGCCATCGCCGAAACCGACGACAACTGGTGGGGCCGGACAAAGGCGGTACTGCTGTCGCTGCTGTGTTTCTGTATCGCTGCAGCCTCGGTGATCTGGCTGTTCCCGTGGCCGTGGATCTTCATCGGCGCACTGGCACTGTCCACCTTCTGCCTGACCCTGCTCGGCGCACTCGGCGAGCGCTACGCATCCATCGCCCAAGCCACGGTAACGCTGGCGATCTACACCATGATCGGCCTGGAGCAGCATGGCGCTACCGATCTGCACAGCGCGCTGGACGCCGTCAGCCACCTGCTGGCGGGTGCCGTCTGGTACGGACTGCTGTCGATCCTGTGGACCACGCTGTTCGCCAACCGCCCGGTGCGCGAGCGCGTGGCGCGGCTCTACATCGAACTGGGCCGCTACCTGCAGCTGAAGGCCGCCCTGTTCGAGCCGGTGCGCGAGGCCGACCTGCAACGCCGCCAGCTCGATCTGGCCGAGCAGAACCGGCGCGTGGTCGGCGCGTTGAACGAGGCCAAGACGGCGATCCTGGCCCGCTTCGGCCGCTCCGGCCGGCCCGGGGTGAACTCCGGCCTGTACCTGCGCCTGTACTACATGGCGCAGGATTTCCACGAGCGCGCCAGCTCCTCGCACTACCCGTATGGCGCGCTGGTCGACGCCTTCTTCCACAGCGACGTGCTGTACCGCTGCCAGCGCCTGCTCGACCTGCAGGGCCAGGCCTGCGCGCGGCTGGGCGAGGCGATCCGCCTGCGCCGTCCGTTCGTGTATGGCGAAAGCAACCAGCAGGCCGGGCGCGATCTGGCCGATGCGCTGGCCTACCTGCGCGACCAGCAGCGCCCGCAGTGGCAGCGCCTGCTGGGCTCGCTGGACCTGCTGGTGCACAACCTGCGCAGCATCGAGCGCCGCCTGCTGGACGCCGAACGCTCCGAGGCCAGCCTCGACAATGTCGATACGCGCCTGCGCGACAGCAATCCGCACACCCTGCGCGAGATGGGCGTGCGCCTGCGCCAGCAGCTCACGCCCGGCTCGGTGCTGTTCCGCCATGGCTTGCGCATGGCGCTGGCACTGATCGCCGGTTTCGCGGCCATCCGGCTGTTCAACGCACAGAACGGTTCTTGGGTACTGCTGACCATCGTATTCGTGTGCCGACCCAACTTCGGTGCCACCCGCCAGCGCCTGGCGCAGCGCATCGTCGGCACCGTGGCCGGCCTCGTGCTCACCTGGGCATTGCTGCAGCTGTTCCCGCAGCTGCACGTACAGCTGCTGATCGCGCTGCTGTCGGCGCTGCTGTTCTTCTTCACCCGTACCGATCGCTACCTGGTGGCATCGGCGGCGATCACCGTGATGGCCCTGACCTGCTTCAACCTGATCGGCGATGGCTTCGTGCTGATCGTGCCGCGCATGGTCGATACGCTGCTGGGCTGCGCGATCGCCGCCGCCGCCGCGTTCCTGATCCTGCCCGACTGGCAGGGCCGCCAGCTGCATCGGGTGCTGGCGCGGGTGCTGGATACCGCCGCGCGCTACCTCGATTCGGTGCTGGGCCAGTACCGCAGCGGCATGCGCGATGACCTGGCCTATCGCATCGCCCGCCGCGACATGCACAACGCCGATGCCGCGCTGTCCACCGCGCTGTCGAACATGCTGCGTGAGCCCGGCCACGTGCGCCGCAACCTGGATGCCGGCTTCCACTTCCTGGCCCTGTCCAACACCCTGCTGGGCCACCTCTCGGCGCTTGGCGCGCACCGCGACCAGGTGGACAGCTACGCCAGTGATCCGCTGGCATTGGCGGCCGGTGATCGCGTGCGCAAGGCGCTGCAGCAGCTGGCCACCGCCCTGGCCGCACGCCAGCCAGTCGCCGAAGATGACAACGATGCCGATCGCGCGGTGGCCGCCGAGCTGGAACAGATCGATGAGGCGATGCCGCCGAAGCTGCAGCTGATACGCACGCAGATGGCGCTGGTGCTGCGGTTGCTGCCGAAAGTGCGGGCGGCGGCGAATGAGGCAGTGCGTACGCTCACCTGACAACTGCCGCCGGGCATGGCCCGGCGCTACCGGTGCTGCTTCCACGCGTGGCGTGGATCTACTGTGCCGTGCGCAACAGCGCGTTGCGCCTGGCGCTGCATCCCGATCACGTTCCCGCGCGGATACTGGGTGATCCTCTGCTCCTGGACGCCCCCATGAAGATCGAACTCGCCGGCCGCACCGCGCTGGTCACCGCATCCACCGCCGGCATCGGCCTGGCGATCGCCCAGGGTCTTGCCGCAGCGGGTGCGCGGGTCATTCTCAATGGCCGCAGCACCGACAGCGTCGAACGCGCCCGCCAGCGCGTGCTCGCCGCCGTTCCGGGTGCCGAGGTGACCGGCGTCGCCGCCGACCTCTCCGATGCAGCCGGCGTCGATACCCTGCTGGCCGGCCTGCCCAAGGTCGACATCCTGGTCAACAACGCCGGCATCTTCGGCCCCGAGGACTTCTTCGAGACCGAAGACGCCACCTGGGAGCGCTACTGGCAGACCAACGTGATGTCCGGCGTGCGCCTGTCGCGGGCGCTGCTGCCGGCGATGGTCGACGCCGGCTGGGGCCGCGTGCTGTTCATCTCCTCCGAATCGGCACGCAACATTCCCGCCGACATGATCCATTACGGGGTCAGCAAGACCGCGCAGCTGTCGCTGTCGCGCGGCCTGGCCAAGCGCGTGGCCGGCAGTGGTGTCACCGTCAATGCGGTGCTGCCCGGCCCGACCCTGTCCGATGGCTTCGCGGCAATGTTCGAAGATGAACGCCAGCGCAGTGGCAAGCCGCTGGAGCAGATCGGCCGCGAATTCGTCATGGCACACCGGCCGTCTTCGGTGATCCAGCGCACTGCCACGGTCGAGGAAGTGGCCAACATGGTGGTGTACCTGGCGTCCTCGCAGGCTTCGGCCACATCCGGTGCGGCACTGCGCGTGGATGGCGGCGTGGTCGACGATATCGTCTGAAGTTCTGCAGGTGTGCGGGCCAACGGTCCGCACCCACCGACATGGGGTCTGGGGAGATCCACGCCATGCGTGGATCGCCCCACCGCAGTCCCGACACACGGGCAGGAATGCTAGGCTGCGCCGGTCAAGGAGGTTCCATGTCCGGTCACAACCAGTTCGCCCTGCTGCGCCAGCGCCGTTTCCTGCCGTTCTTCATCGTCCAGGCGCTGGGTGCGTTCAACGACAACGTGTACCGGCAGGCGATCATCAGCATGTTGCTGTTCATGGCCGTGCCGGAGGAAGAACTGGGGTTGTACGCCACGCTGGCACCGGCCATCTTCATCCTGCCGTACTTCCTGTTCTCGGCACTGGCCGGGCAGATCGCCGACAAGCTGGAAAAATCGCGGCTGATCGTGATCACCACCACCATGGAGATCGTGATCATGTCGCTGGCTGCTACCGGCTTCCTCACCCAGAGCCTGCCGGTGCTGCTGGTCGCCCTGTTCTGCACCGGCATGCAATCGACCCTGTTCGGCCCGGTGAAGTATTCGGTGCTGCCGTCGGTGCTCAAGCCCGAGGAACTGACCGGTGGCAACGGCCTGGTCGAGATGGGCACCTCGATGTCGATCCTGTCCGGCATGATCGTCGGCGGCCTGGTGTTCACCGTAGCCGGCAGTCATGGCACGGTGGTGGCCGCGTGCGCGATCATCGCGCTGGCGATCTGCGGCAACATCGCCGCACGGCTGATTCCCAAGGTCGATGCCGGCGATCCCGACCTGAAGATCAACTGGAACCCGCTGCCGGAATCGCTGGCAGTGCTGCGCATGGCGCGCCAGCAGAAAGCCGTGCGCAACTCGATCCTCGGCGTGTCCTGGTTCTGGTTCGTCGGCACCGTGCTGACCTCGCAGCTGCCGGCCTATGCGGTGACCAACCTCGGCGGCGAGCCGACCCTGTACATCTTCGCGCTGGCCCTGTTCTCGATCGGCACCGGCGTCGGCTCGCTGCTGTGCGAGAAGCTGTCGGCACGCACGGTGGAAATCGGCCTGGTGCCGCTGGGTGCGTTCGGCATGACCGCCTTCCTGCTCGACCTGTACTTCGCCCGCAGCGGCGAGGCGACCGCGCATGGGCTTACCGTCAGCACGTTCCTGCAGCAGCCCGGCAGCATCCGCATCGTCATCGACCTGGTCGGCATCGGCCTGTTCACCGGCATCTTCGTGGTGCCGCTGTTCGCGCTGATCCAGAGCCGCACGCCGAAGGCGCAGATGTCGCGCGTGTTCGCCGCGCTGAACATCCAGAATTCCGGCTTCATCGTGGGCGCGGCCCTGCTGTCGCTGGCCGCGCACAAGCTGCTGCACTGGACCATCCCGCAGCAGTTCCTGGCGCTGGCCATCGCCAACGCGCTGGTGGCGATCTACATTTTCACCATCGTCCCCGAATTCCTGATGCGCTTCCTCAGCTGGCTGATGGTGCGCACCCTGTACCGGCTGCGCCCGCACGGCATCGAGGCCAACGTGCCCGACGAAGGCGCCGCGCTGCTGGTCTGCAACCATGTCAGCTACATGGACGCACTGATCCTGTCGGCGACGATCCCGCGCCCGGTGCGCTTCGTCATGTACTACAGGATCTTCAACATTCCGGTGATGCGCTGGATCTTCCGCACCGCCAAGGCGATCCCGATTGCCGGTGCACGCGAGGACCCGGCGCTGATGCAGCGCGCGTTCGATGAGATCGACGCCGCGCTGGCCGAAGGTGAGCTGGTCTGCATCTTCCCGGAAGGCGCACTGACCAAGGATGGCGCGATGGCCCCGTTCAAATCCGGCGTCGAGAAGATCCTCGAACGGCGTCCGGTGCCGGTGGTGCCGATGGCCCTGCGCGGCATGTGGTCGAGCATGTGGAGCCGGCGCGACAGCCGCCTGGGCCGCATGCGGGTGCCGCGCCGTTTCCGCGCCACCGTCGAAGTGGTGGCGGCACCGGCCGTGGATGGCCACACCGCCAACGCCCAAGCGCTGGAGGGCCAGGTGCGGGCCCTGCGCGGCGATCACGCCTGACGGAATCGGCCAGCCTGGCGGGTGGAGTGACCTCTCCACATACGCCAGCGTCCAGTGGCGAACACGGCATGCCGTGCGTGTAAACGCATACATGCAACGCCGGTTGCGGTAGATTACGCACCCACAGGGGGGAGGTTCGGCCGATTCACCAAGGCCGGCCACCAAGGAATGGAGTCTCGCTTTGAATCAACCACCACCGCTCAGCCGTCCGGTCTACATCCCCAACCATCTGGTCTGGGCGATCCTGACGACGCTGTTCTGCTGCCTGCCGTTGGGCGTGGTGTCGATCGTCTATGCCTCCCAGGTCGATGGCCGCCGCGCGGCCGGCGACCTGCCGGGGGCCTACAGCGCGTCGCGCAAGGCGGGCTGGTGGGCAGTGGCTTCGGCCGTGGCCCTGCCGGTCCTGTTGCTGTTGTGGTTCGGGCTGTTCGGCGGCTTGGCCGTACTGGGCGCTCTTTCCGACCAATGATTCACCACCACCACCCATCAAGGAGCTTGAACCCATGAATACCGCTACTCCGCAGGTCCCGAACAACCTGGTCTGGGCGATCCTGACCACCCTGTTCTGCTGCCTGCCGGCCGGCATCGTGTCGATCGTCTACGCCGCACAGGTCAACGGCAAGCTGGCCGCTGGCGACATCGCCGGCGCCCAGGACTCCGCCGCCAAGGCCAAGAAGTGGGCCATCTGGTCGGCCATCGCCTGGGCCGTGCTGGTCGTGCTGTACGTGCTGTTCTTCGTTGTGCTCGGCGGCATGGGCGCGATGAGCAACAGCGGCTACTGATACGCCTGGACGGATCCGGCGCCTGCGCCGGATCCGTTGTTGCATGTCCGCGCTTCCCATCCGTTCCCGACTCGCCCGCTGGGCGCCGCTGCTGGTTTCCGCCGGCCTGGCCGCAGGTGCCACGGTGGTGCTGCGCAACGTCAACCCGTATGTCGCCGGCAATCCGCTGCCGAGCTGCCCGCTGTACGCGCTGACCGGCCTGTACTGCCCGGGGTGTGGCAGCACGCGCTGCCTGTATTCCCTGGTCCACTTCGACCTGCCCGGCGCGATGGCGATGAACCCGTTGCTGGTCATCAGCCTGCCGTTCCTGTTGTTGATGCTGCTGAACATCGCCGGCATCCGCCCACGCGTGCTCGACCCGCTGATGCGGGTACTGGCCAATCCCACGTTCTGGCTCTGGGTGCTGCCCGGGTATGCGCTGCTGCGCAACCTGCCGTGGGCACCGTTTACCGCGCTGGCACCGATCTAGGATTCCAGCCAACGGCGCAGCCCCTCGTGGTGGGCGGCGTTTGTCGATCATGGGATTGGCCGGGCGGGATGGGTTTGCGGGGGACGCCGTGAATCCGTCCGTGGAGGCTTGGCCGCGGCATCCATGCCGCGGACACCCCCGCAAACCCATCCCGCCCGGCCACGGACAGTTTCCGTGTGCGCCCACCACGGAAAAGAAAAAGAAGTTCAAAAGCGGATCGCTTCGCTGCGCTCGCTCGGAGCCGAGCATGGCTCGGCTCTACAGAACGTCAGTGCACGGAAAACTGTCGAAGGCGGGGTGGGTCGGATGGCGGGGGTGTGAGCCGCATGGATGCGGCGACCAAGCCTCCATGGACGGATTCACGGCGTCCCCCGCCATCCGACCCACCCCGCCATCCCGCGGTAATCCGGCTGTTGCTCTTGCTTCTGCAGGTGCAGGGCTGCAAGCCCTGCCAAAACACCTACGTCACCCAGCCTGCAATCACCAGCAAGGCAAGGATCGCCAGCCACAGCAGCAGCATCCGCCACACCAGGCTCATCGCATCGCGCAGGTCCGGCAACCGCTGCCACACCGGCAACAGCCCTGCCTCGGTGTAATCGTGCGCGTCCTCGCGCAGTTCGGCATTGACGCTGGCCCGCGCCACCGCACCCAGGAAGCCGATGTTGCCTGCCAGGCGCTCACCGTGCGCCTGGCGCCAGGCCTTCCACGCCGTATCGAAATTGCCGACCAGCGCCATCGAGAACGCCATCAGCTGCGCCACCGGCCACTCGATCCAGCCCAGCAGGCGCTGCGCCAGCGCCAGCGGCTCCACCGGCACGCGTGCGCGCATCGGGCTCTCCGCCATCAGCGCCAGCAGCCGGTAACCCAACGCGCCGGCCGGGCCCAGCAGCAGGAACCAGAACAACACCGCGAACCAGCGCCGCAGTGCGTTGAGCACCGTCGCCTCGACCAGCGACGGAATGTCTTCGCGCAGGCTGCCGCCGGCCGACTGCAGGTTGCGCACTGCGGCCTGTCGCGTCGCTGCATCGTCGGCATCGATGATGGCCTCGATATCGCGGTCCAGGTCACGCGGGCCCCAGCACCAGGCCAGCACCGCCACGCCCAGCAACAGCGACGGCAGGCCGAACAGTACCCCGCGCAGCAGCCAGGCCAGCAGGCCCAGCAGCAGCAGCGGCGGCAGCAGTGCCAGGGCAACGCCCGCCGGCCCCTGCCAGGCCTTTCCACCATGCGCGTCCAGCCAGCCCAACCAGCGCCGGAAGCCGTCGAAACGGCGCAGCGAGGCAGCAGCAGCCGGAGCGACATGGCCCAGGGCCAGTGCGACCAGCACGGCGGCCAGAGTGGTGAACATGGCGGGTCTCCCTACGAAACAGATCGCTCGGCGTCGCTACCTTACCTGCCGCAGCGGCACCCTCAGCGGTGAACCGGACTGTAACCCGTGCCGTGTTCAGGTGGCGGCAATACAGGCGCCCCCACCGGCCTGGCTCAGCCCTTCTGCTGCCGGTACCAGTGCTCGATCAGCCCTCGCGAAATCGAGATCGGCGGTGACAGGCGGATACCCTCGCCATCGTCCTGGTCATCACGTGCCAGCGCGGCACCGACCTCCTCGGCACTGAACCAGCGCGCGTCCTCCAGTTCACCATCCACGATCGGCAGATCGGCGTGCGCCTGCGCGCGGAAGCCAACCATCAGCGCTCCCGGAAATGGCCAGGGTTGCGAACCGAGGTACTGGCAGGCGGTCACC
Organism: Stenotrophomonas maltophilia; assembly: GCF_039555535.1. Lineage (NCBI taxonomy): Bacteria > Pseudomonadati > Pseudomonadota > Gammaproteobacteria > Lysobacterales > Lysobacteraceae > Stenotrophomonas > Stenotrophomonas maltophilia. The sequence continues at coordinate 4,415,562 of NZ_CP154630.1, forward strand.
CGCACCTTGCTCTCCTCGTGGACTTCGCGCACCACGGTCTGCTCGAAGGTTTCGCCCGGTTCGACAAAGCCGGCCAGCACCGAGTAGCGACGTGGCGCCCAGTTCGACTGGCGGCCGAGCAGCAGGCGGCCCTGGTTTTCAACCGCCACGATCACAGCGGGGTCGACACGCGGGTAGTGCTCGGTGGAACACTGCGCGCAACGCCCCACGAAGCCGCCGCGGGCAAACGCCACGGCACCACCGCATACACCGCAGAAACGGGTGCGCGAGTGCCAGTAGGACATGCCACGGGCGTAGCTGAAAGCGGTCGCATCAGCCACCGACCACAGCAGGGCGGCCTGGCGCAGGTCGAGGCGACGTGGTGCGGTGACGGTGACGCTGGCGGCTTCAACCGAGAACCACGCTTGTTCCCCGCGCAGGCCGAGGAAGATCGCGGAGCCGGGACCGCCGCCGATGTCGGCGCCGGTCAGTGCCAGCGGCTGGTCGTCATCGCCGGTGAAGGCGCTGCCGTCCTGATCGAGCACCAGAATGCGCGCACCCGGCCACAGGCGCGCCAGTGCATCGGCATCTTCGCGCAGGGCATCGGCGCGCTCCAGCGGTTTGCCCACGAAGGCGAAACCGGAAAGCGGCGAAGGAGTATTGGGCATCCGGCAAGCGTGCCGCCAATCGATGCAGGTGGCAAGCCGCAGGCTTTGCCGAAACCGTCTGCAGGTGTGGAGCTTGCTCCACACACCTTGTCGCGCGGGACGCAGGCCCCGCGCCCTGCCTACATGCTGAAGCTGCTGCCGCAGCCGCAGGTGGTCTTGGCGTTCGGGTTGCGGATCACGAACTGCGCACCGGTCAGGCTCTCGGTGTAGTCCACTTCGGCGCCCATCAGGTACTGCAGGCTCAGCGGGTCGACCAGCAGGGTCACCCCGCTGGTCTGCACCGCCAGGTCGTCCTCGGCACGGTTCTCGTCGAACTCGAACCCGTACTGGAAACCGGAACAGCCGCCGCCTTCGATATACACGCGCAATGCCAGGTCGGGGTTGCCCTCTTCCTGGATCAGGGATTTGACCTTGGCGGCCGCCGACTCGGTGAAGTTCAGCGGGCGCTCCAGCGACTGGTAATCGGGCGCGGCGGCCGGGGTGGCGCCGGGCAGGGAGACTAGCGTGCTCATGGCGTCAGCATGGGGGCGCCGACGATGGCTTTCAAGCCATCGCCTCGGCCAGCTTGCGGCGTGCGGCAGTGTCACCCTTGCCACCATTGGCGTCGTCGCCTTCCGGGGCCGGCAGGGCCGCCATCGGCGCGTTGGCATGGATCAGGCGGCCGTTCAGCTGGGCGCCCGCATTCATCTCCACCACCTGGTAATGAACGTTGCCGTTGACCCGCGCGCTCGGGGTCAGCTCGACCTTCTCGGTGGCATGCACGTCGCCGTCCAGGCGGCCACTGATGACCACCACCTGGGCGCGGATCTCGCCCTCGATCACGCCATGCTCGGCGACCGTCAGGGTCGCGCCGCTGGCGCCTTCGGCGGCGATCACCTTGCCGTGGATGCGGCCTTCCACGTACAGGCCACCACTGAATTCCACATCGCCGCGGATCACCACCTGGTTGCCGATCAGGGCATCCACCACCAGCTGGCCTTCACGGTTGGATTTGCTGCTTCCGAACATCTGCCTACTCCCCTTTGCTGGCCGGCGCACCGGCCTGTTTCCAGTCGAATACCTGGGTGGTACCCCCCGTACCACTCCCCAATGTCACCCGCACGCGTTGCGGGGTGAAGTCAGCCGGCAGCATCACGCTGCCGGTGAGCTGCTGGAAGTACCGGAACGAGTAATCCTGTCCCGGCACCTTGCTGCGCTGGTGCAGATCATCCCAGCTGATCGTGGCCAGCTTGCCGTTCTTCACGCCTTCCACGGTGAAACGCATCTGCCCCTGGCTGATGGCACCACGGTTGAGGTTCTGGGTCAGCACGGCGGTGTACTGCCAGGTGCCGGCCGCTTCCGGGCTGAACTCGATCGAATGGGTGTTCAGGCCCTTGCGCTGGCTGGTCGAACCGACCAGGCGCTCATAGAAGGCGACGTCGGCACGCAGGCCGGCGATTTCCTCATCGCGCTCGGCCAGCGAGGACTGCACCTCGGTATTGGCGGCGCGGCTGATTCGGTCGGAGGCTTCCAGCGTGGCCTGCTTCTGGCGCAGTTCGGTCAGCTGTGCCTGCAGCGTCTCGGCACGCTTCTCGGCGGCCTGCAGGCGCTGGCCCTGCGCGTCGCGCGGGGTGGCCATCCAGCAGCCGCCGAGCACCGCCAGCACCAGGCTGAGCAGCCAGATGCCGCCGATCACCAGCAGGCGGCGGCGGTCGGCCGGCGGTTGCGGCGCGCCGGGCAGGCGGACCTGCACGCGCATGGGAGGACGGTTGGTCATGGGTGGATTCCGGGGCATCGCGAGGGCGACGCCGGTACGGCCCCTGTGGCAAACGACGGGCTAGTGTATGACAGGACGGGTGGGTTTCCTGCGCAGCACCCGACCGTGGTCTGTGGCGTTCAGGCACGCCATCGCCGATAGTGTGGCCCCCTGCACAGTTCCGTCACCGGAGCACCGCCATGACCGAAGCCCACCTGTTCGTGATCGGCATCCTGCTGGCCTGGCTGGCCGGCATCCGCGTCTACCTCACCGTGTTCGGCGTCGGCCTGGCCGGCCTGCTCGGCTGGGTCGACCTGCCCCCCGCCCTGCAGGCCACCGAATCGTGGTGGGTGCTGGGCACCTCGGCGGCACTGGCGGTGACCGAATTCTTCGCCGACAAGATCCCCGGCGTGGACTCGGCCTGGGACCTGGTGCAGACCCTGGCACGCGTGCCTGCGGGTGCTTTCCTCGCCGCGGCCACGCTGTCGCCGGACGGCCAGCTCGGCACCGGTGCACTCGCCGCCGGTGCCGGTGTTGCGCTGGCCAGCCATGGCTTGAAAGCCGGCACCCGTGCCCTGCTCAACACGTCGCCGGAACCGGCCAGCAACTGGGTCGCCTCCGCCGCCGAGGACACCGTGGTGGTCGGTGGCCTGGCCCTGGCCCTGGCACACCCGTGGATCGCGCTGATCGTGGTGCTGGCCTGCAGCCTGGCCGGCGCACTGCTGGTGTGGCTGGTCTGGCGCGCCCTGTGGAAGGGCGTGCGCTGGCTGGCACGCACTGCGTCGCCCGACAGTGCACGCCAGCCCGGCACCGGTTGATCGCCGGGCTTGTCGCATAATGGACGCGAACACCAGGAGCACCGATGGCCGCAAACGAATCCCCCGCGGGCGCCCGCCCGGGACGCGCTGAAACCCCTCCGGCCGACCATTGGCAACGCTGGGCGCCAGGCCCGGCGGCCGCGGTCACGGCAGCACCGGCGTCAGCCGCACCGCTGGCGGCCGTCGATACACCCCCTGGGATTGGCAGCGCACCGCCACCGCTGCCCGGCCCATCCCTGCTGGCAGAGGCCGGCAGCAATGACCCCGCACCGCTGCATTCCGATTCGCCCTACCGCGTGCTGATCGTCGAGGATGATCGTGCCCAGGCGCTGTTCGCACAGAGCGTGCTGCACGGCGCCGGCATGCAGGCGATCGTGCACAGCGATGCCGATGACGCGCTGCAGGCGATCAAGGAACATCGCCCCGACCTGATCCTGATGGACCTGCACCTGCCCGGCCTGGACGGAATGCGCCTGACCGCGCTGATCCGCCAGCAGCCCGGCCTGCAGCTGCTGCCCATCGTGTTCCTCAGCGGCGACCCGGACCCGGAACGCCAGTTCGAGGTGCTCGACAGTGGCGCCGACGACTACCTGAGCAAGCCGATCCGCCCGCGCCACCTGATCGCCGCCGTGGCCAACCGCATCCGCCGCGCGCGGGCGCAGGCCGCAACCCTGCCCGGCGTATCCGGCACCCCGGCCACCAGCAATCCGGAAACCGGGCTGCCGACGCGGCATCACGTGCTGCAGCAGCTCAACGCCGCGCTCGCCCACCGCGACCAGGGCGGCGTGCTGTTCGTCGAGATATCCAGCGCACTGGGCCTGCGCGAGCGCTATGGCTATGCCGCCTTCGAGCGCCTGATGGTGCAGGCCGGGCAACGCCTGGCAGAAGCCGGGCACCCGCACCTGCTGGCGCGCCTGAACGACAACAGCTTCCTGCTGCTTGCGCGCAATGTCAGCGAGGACAGCCTGGAAGGCATTGCCGCTGCGCTGCGCGAGCAGTTGTCGGCGCGGGCCTTCGTGATCCGCGATGACGAATCCGTGCACCTGCGCGGCGTGGTCGGCTATGCACCGCTGTCGCCGGGCTTCGACGATGCCAACAGCGCGCTGGAAGCGGTCGAGCGCACCACCCTGCAGGCACGCCTGCTCAGCGCCGGCGTGGCCGGCCACGTGCACCGCGACGTGATCAGCGAGCAGGAACACCTGGCACTGCTGGAAGGCCAGCTTGAACTGGCCTACCAGCCGATCGTCGCCGTCGCCGGCGGCAATACCGCGCAATACCAGCTGCTGCTGCGCCTTCGCCAGGCCGACGGTACGCTGCTGGCGGCAGGCCAGGTGATTCCGGCCGCCGAAGCCGCCGGGCGCATCGCCGATCTCGACCAGCAGGTGATGGACCATGCACTGGGGCTGCTCGACCTGTACCGGCACGCGACGCAACCGCTGAACCTGTTCGTCTCACAGTCACTGCGCACCCTGCAGCGCGATGCCTTCGCCGACTGGCTGCTGGAATCACTGCAGCAGCGCGGCCTGCCCGGCAGTGCGCTGGTGATCGACGTGCGCCTGCCGGATGCGCTGATCCACACCGTGCCGCTGCAGCAGTTCTGCGAACGCATGGCAGGGGCCGGCGTGCGTTTCTGCCTGAGCCAGTTCGAGCCCGGGGGCGAAGCCGATGCGCTGCTGACCCAGCTGCCGTTGTCGTTCGTGCGCATGGCCGCGCGCTTCTCCAGCAGCCATTCCAATCCGGCCACGCGCGAAGAGCTGCGCCGGGCAATCGAGCGGGCACACGCCGCCGGGCAGCAGATCATCGGCCAGCAGATCGAAGATCCACAGGCTGCCGCCGCGATGTGGGTGGGCGGTGTCGACTACATCCAGGGCAACATGGTGCAGTCTGCCGGCAGCGATCTGAACTTCGACTTCCACAACGCGGTGCTCTGACGTGCCGATGTGGGTCGCGCTGCTGGTTGCCCTTGCCGCGGCCTCCATCACGGCGCTGCTGTTGGGCCTGCGCCTGCGCGCGCGCAACCATGCACTGGCCCTCCTGCAGCGTGAGCGCAGCGCGTTGGCCAGCGAACGTGACCAGCTGCGCCGCACCACCGAACGCCAGGGGCAGCTGGAACAGCAGCTGCTGCAGGCCAAGCAGGCCGCAGAGGCGGCCGTGCTGGCCAAGGGTGAGTTCCTGGCCACGATGAGCCACGAGATCCGTACGCCGCTCAACGGCATCCTGCCGATGCTGGAGCTGATCGCACGCGGCCCGCTGGGCGAGGACCAGCGGCAGATGCTGGCCACCGCCTCGGCCAGCTCGCAGCAGCTGCTGCGCATCGTCGACGACATCCTCGACTACTCGCGGCTGGAAGCGCAGGCACTGGAACTGGAGATCACCAGTTTCAACCTGCGTGACCTGCTGGATGGCGTGGTGCAGCTCATGCAGCGCGCCGCCGACGCCAAGGGCCTGTCGCTGGGGCTGCAGCTGGACCCGTCGGTGCGCCTGCCGGTGCGTGGCGACCCGGTACGACTGCGCCAGGTGTTGAGCAACCTGCTGGCCAACGCGATCAAGTTCACCGCACGCGGCCAGGTGCAGCTGCGCGTGCAGCGCCTGGGCGAAGGTGCGGCACAGCACCAGCTGCGCTTTGAGGTCATCGACACCGGCATCGGCATCGACGAGGCACTGCAGGCGCGCCTCTTCCAGTCCTTCAGCCAGGCCGATGCCTCAACGACCCGCATCTACGGTGGCACCGGCCTGGGCCTGGCGATCTGCAAGCGCATCATCGACCTGATGCACGGGCGCATCGGCGTGCAGTCCACGCCCGGCCAGGGCGCCACGTTCTGGTTCGAGATCCCGTTGCTGAAGGTGCCCGGCGACCTGCCGGCCATGGCGCGCACGCCAGACTCGCTGCTGCTGTTCAGCAGCGATGCGATCCTGCAGGCACGCATCGAGCGCATCGCGGCCCATCATGGACTGCCGGTGCACGCCATGGCGCAGTTCGATGCCGTGGTCGAGCGCCTGCGCGCGATACCGAGGCCGGGGCAACCGGCACCAGCCTGGCTGCTGGTCGATGCACGCGCCCGCCGCATCGGTGAAGCGACGCTGCAACAGGCGTTGGCCGAGCGTGGCGAGGACGACGCCCTGCAGGTGCTGTGGCTGCAGGACGATGCCCTTCCAGCGCGCCCGCGCCAGCGGCAGCTACCCGCGCATTTCGACGACGCTGCGCTGCACGCACTGCTGGCGGCACCGGTCGCGCATGCACGCCCTGCCGCGCTGCTGGCCAATGCCGAACCGGGGCAGCCCACGCCCATGCTGCCGCCGTTGCACCTGCGCGTGCTGCTGGTGGAGGACAACACGGTCAACCGCATGGTGGCCGAGCAGCTGCTAGGCGTGTTCCAGTGCGTGGTGCGCAACGCCGCCGATGGCGAGCAGGCATTGGTCGCCCTTCGCGAAGGGGGCGTGGATGTCGTGCTGATGGACTGCCAGATGCCGGTTCTGGACGGCTATGCCGCCACCCGCCGCTGGCGCGCCGAGGAAGTGGAGAACGGGCGCCCACGCCTGCCGATCATCGCGATGACCGCCAATGCCATGGCTGGTGACCGCGAGCGCTGCCTGCAGGCCGGCATGGACGACTACCTGTCCAAGCCGATCGCACGTGCCACCCTGCATGCGCTGCTGCAGCGCTGGGGGGGCGGGAAAGCTGCATCACCGGGACAGCCTTCGGTAGAGCCGAGCCATGCTCGGCTGATGGCCAATAGCAGTCGCGCTCCATCAGCCGAGCATGGCTCGGCTCTACAAGACGATGACAGCCGAGTCGGCTCCAAGCCACAGCCGGTGCTGGACCGCGACGTGCTGGACGAGCTGCACGCGGTGATCGGCGATACCGCCATCCAGATCATCTCGGTATTCCTGGAGGATACGCCGACGATGGTGCAGCAGCTGCAGCAGGCCGCGCAGGCCGGCGACGAGCCCCGCCTGCAGGCCGTCGCGCACAGCCTCAAGTCATCCAGCGCGAACGTGGGCGCACTGTCGCTGTCGGCAGTCGCGCAGCGCATCGAGCACGAAGCCCGCAGCGGCAGCCTGCAGCGCCCCGCAGTGGCGGTGGCGCTGCTGGTTGCGGAATTCGCCCGTGCGCGCGTGGCACTGACGGGCTACCTGGCACAGCATCGCGCCGGCCAGGCCGGCTGACTCACTCTTCCAGCTTGCTCAGCAGGTACTTCGGTTCGCCGATGCGCTCGATCAGGTCCAGCTGGGTTTCCAGCCAGTCGATGTGCTCTTCTTCCGAATCGAGGATCTTCACGAACAGCTGGCGGCTGACGTAGTCGCCGACCGAATCGGAATAGGCCACGGCCTCGCGCAGGGTGACCACGCCATCGCGTTCCAGCGACAGGTCGCACTGCAGGATCTCGGTCGGGTTCTCGCCGATGCGCAGCTTGCCCAGTGCCTGGAAGTTCGGCAGGCCTTCGAGGAACAGGATGCGGTCGGCGAGCATGTCGGCATGCTTCATCTCGTCGATCGATTCCTTGTACTCGTGTTCGGCCAGTTCCTTGATGCCCCAGTTCTTCAGCATCTTGGCGTGCAGGAAATACTGGTTGATCGCGGTCAGCTCGTTGTAGAGGACCTTGTTGAGGAATTCGATGACCTTGGTGTCGCCCTTCATGGGGATGCTCCTGCACGCTGAAAACGCAGGCACTTTAGCGCCTTGCATGCAGTCGTGAAGGAACGCGAATCGTGCGCATTGGCCTATGCGGCCGCAGGTGAAGGATGCGAAAGCGCGGCGTCAATGCGCCGCGAAGAAGCGATCAGGCGACCTGGGCCAGGCCCAATACCGGCAGCGGCAGATCGTGGGTGGCACGCGCCTTGGCCAGCAGGTCGCCGGCCATGTCCAGGCAGGAACCACAGGTAGCGCCGCAACCGGTACGCATGGTCAGTTCGGCCACCGAGGTGACGCCATTGCTGGCGGCTTCGCGGATCTGGTGGTCGGTGACTCCGTTGCAGATGCAGACGTACACAGGCGTGGACCGGGCTGACAGGCCAGAAGCGGCCTGTTGGCTATTCCAATGGAAACGAGAATGGTTGTCAATCAGAGAGCTGAACCATTCTCGATACCGTTCAGCCCGTCAGCTGGCCGGGCCGTCGCCCGTGGCCTTCTTCGGCCAGTAGCCGCGGGTCCGCGGGCGCTTGCGTGGGCGGTCATGCCCGGCAGTATGGCCCGGCATCCAGGCCTCGGCGGCGCTCTTGGGCATGGCGGTAACCCCCTGCCCGGCCACCCCGCGCGCCAGCGGCGCCAGATGTCGCAACGCACGCGCATAGACGCCACGCTTGAACATCACCACATGCTCCACCGGATACCAGAAGTCCACCCAGCGCCAGTGGTCGAACTCGGGCGAGTCGGTGTGGTCCAGCTTCACGTGGGATTCGTCGCCGGTCAGGCGCAGCAGGAACCAGACCTGCTTCTGGCCGATGCAGACCTGCCGCTCGTTGCGGCGGATGGCCCGCGCCGGCAGCTTGTAGCGCAGCCAGCCGGGTGTCGCCCCAAGCACTTCCACATGCTCAGGCAGCAGGCCGGTCTCTTCCTGCAGTTCACGATACATGGCCTCGACAGGCGTCTCGTCGGTGTTCATGCCACCCTGCGGGAACTGCCAACCATCCCGGCGCACACGTCGTGCCCAGAACACCTGGCCGTCCTGCCGCATCAGCACGATGCCGACGTTCGGTCGATAGCCGTCCGGATCGATCACGATGCGGACTCCTAAGAAAATCTACTGGTCGGGACTATCCCATGCCCTCTGTCGGCCCACAAGCACGACACAAAAGTGTTGACAGGGTCGATACACATCCGCAGAATAGCGGGCTCACCAAGGCTATGTAGCTCAGCCGGTTAGAGCACAGCACTCATAATGCTGGGGTCGGTGGTTCGAGTCCACCCATAGCCACCACACTGAAAATCAAGTTGTTTTTCAGCGTGAAAAGTGAGAAAATAGTTGCACGTTTTGCCCCGTCGCCAAGCGGTAAGGCACCTGACTCTGACTCAGGCATTCGGTGGTTCGAATCCATCCGGGGCAGCCAAATTAAAAGCAAAAGGCCAGATCGAAAGATCTGGCCTTTTGCTTTTAATTTGGTCGCGCATCCCACCGACCAGGAGCAGCCGAGCATCGGCTCGGCTCTACAGAGACACAGGGTCGGATCCTTTTCCGCAGGAAAAGGCCCTGACCCCACCCCCTCCAATGCACACTCCCCCGAAACGACAAAAGCCCGGCTTCGGCCGGGCTTTTGCTTTTCCATCCAGCGGGCTCCCGAAGGAGCCCAGCCAGGCGCGGTAAATCAGCGCTTGGAGAACTGGGTGGCGCGACGGGCCTTGTGCAGACCGACCTTCTTACGCTCGACTTCACGGGCGTCACGGGTCATGAAGCCAGCCTTGCGCAGCTCGGACTTCAGGGTTTCGTCGTACTCGACCAGCGCACGGGCGATGCCCAGACGGATCGCACCGGCCTGGCCGGTGGTGCCGCCGCCAGCGGCGGTGACCAGGATGTCGAAGCTTTCGGTGTTCTTGGTCAGCTCGAGCGGCTGGCGCACGATCATGCGCGCAGTCTCACGACCGAAGAACTCGTCCAGCGGACGGCCATTGACGGTGATGTTGCCCGAACCCTTGCGCAGGAACACGCGAGCGGTGGAGGACTTGCGGCGGCCAGTGCCGTAGTTTTGAGTGATAGCCATGATTAGATATCCAGAACCTGCGGCTGCTGTGCGGCGTGCGGATGCTCAGTGCCAGCGTAGACCTTGAGCTTGCGGTACATCTGGCGACCCAGCGGGCCCTTCGGCAGCATGCCCTTCACGGCGATCTCGATCACGCGCTCCGGGTGACGCTCCAGCGCCTGGGCCAGGGACTCGGTCTTCAGGTTGCCGATGTAGCCGGTGAAACGGTGATACATCTTGTCCTGCAGCTTCTTGCCGGTGACGGCAATCTTTTCTGCATTGATGACGACCAGGTAGTCGCCGGTATCAACGTGGGGGGTGTAGACCGGCTTGTGCTTGCCGCGCAGACGGCGGGCCAGCTCGGTGGCGAGACGGCCCAGGGTCTTGCCCTCGGCGTCGACGAGGTACCAGTCGCGCTGGACGGTCTCGTTCTTGGCAGTGAAAGTGCTCATGAAGAACTCTAGGTTAGGTCGGGCTCATTGCGGCGAAAGGCTCGCCGGAACTCTGCCACGCGTTGTGAAAAGGTGAAGCGTAAGAGGCGGGATTGTACTCATCTTGCCGGGGGCGCGCAACCCGCCCCCTGGGCCGGGTTGGCAGGGGCGCGGGGCCGGGCGAGAATCGAGGGGTCTTCCGCCCCACCCCGTACTGCCATGACCGTGCTCCGCCAGACCACCCCGCTGGACCACCTGCTGACCGAGGCGCAGCGCGCCCTGGACACAGTGTTCGGCAATCCGCCGGCGGCCCGCCCCTACCCGGCCGCGGACACCGACGAGCCCGGCATGGACAGCGCCGAGCGGCGCCACGCCGCGGGCCTGATGCGGATCAACCACGTCGGCGAGGTCTGCGCGCAGGGCCTGTATTTCGGCCAGGCCGCCGTGGCCCGCGACCCGGCCACGCGCGAACACCTGCTGGAAGCGGCGCAGGAAGAAACCGACCACCTGGCCTGGTGCGCCACCCGACTGCGTGAGCTGGACAGCCGTCCGAGCCTGTTCAACCCGCTGTGGTACGCCGGCAGCTACACCATCGGCACCCTGGCCGGGCTGCGCGGCGACGGCTGGAACCTGGGCTTCGTGGTCGAGACCGAGCGCCAGGTGGAGGCCCATCTGGACGAGCATCTGGTCGACCTGCCGGCCGGCGACCTGCGCAGCCGCGCGGTCATCGCGGTGATGAAGGACGACGAGGCCCGCCATGCGGTCCACGCCGAGCAGGCCGGCGCACGCCGCCTGCCGTTCCCGATTCCGGGGGTGATGGCGGTGGCCTCCAAGGTCATGAAGACCATCGCCTACCGGCTGTAGGGAACCCGCCGGGGTCGGATCCCTTTCCCATCGGGAAAGGGCTCTGCCCCCTTACGGTCCGTGATCCATGATGGGGTCAGAGCCCTTTTCCCGCGGAAAAGGGATCCGACCCCGTCAATCAATTGGGCGAGACCAGCTTCAGGCCGATCACACCGGCCACGATCAGGCCCACGCAGGCCAGGCGGGCCGGTGAGGCGCTGTCGTTGAACAGGTAGATACCCAGCACCGCCACGCCCAGGGCGCCGATGCCGGTCCAGATCGCATAGGCCGTACCGACCGGGATGCTCTTCATCGCCTGGCTCATCAGGTACAGGCTGATCAATGCGGACACCACCGTGGCAACGGTAGGCAGGGGTTTGCTGAAGCCTTCGGAGTACTTCATTCCAAGTGCGAAACCGATCTCGAACAGACCGGCCAGCAACAGATGGATCCAGGGCATGGGTGGGGGCTCCTTACCTTTTTTGAGAAAAACGAAACGGCCCGGTGTTTTCACACCGGGCCGTGGGTCGGTACATCACCGTGGAACTGTAACGCGTGCGGGGCACTGGTTCCACGGGGCGGGTCGTCCCGCCTGGGTGGCGATGCCTGCGGGCATCGCGCATGGGGCTTACTCGGACAGGTTGCGGCCGTGGAACAGCTCTTCGATCTCGCGCTTGAGCAGCGCTTCGATCTTCATGCGTTCCTTGAACGACAGGTTCTTGGCCTTCTCCTCGAACAGGTACTGGTCCAGGTCGAAGTCCTTCAGGTGCATCTTCGTGTGGAAGATGTTTTCCTGGTAGACGTTGACGTCGAACATCTCGTAACGCGACTTGATGTTCTTGGCCAGGAAGTTCTGGATCGAGTTGATCTTGTGGTCGATGAAGTGCTTCTTGCCCTTCACATCGCGGGTGAAGCCACGGACGCGGTAGTCCATGATCACGATGTCCGACTCAAGGCTCTCGATCAGGTAGTTCAGGGCCTTCAGCGGGGAAATGACGCCACAGGTGGCCACGTCGATATCCGCGCGGAACGTCGCGATACCTTCCTGCGGATGGGTTTCCGGGTAGGTGTGGACAGTGATGTGGCTCTTGTCCATGTGCGCGACCACGGCGTCGGAGATCAGCTCCTTGCCGGCCAGCTTCTTGTCGATCACCGGCTCTTCGGAGATCAGGATGGTCACCGAGGCACCCTGCGGGTCGTAGTCCTGGCGGGCCACGTTCAGGATGTTGGCGCCGATGATCTCGGCGACATCGGTCAAGATTTGAGTCAGCCTGTCGGCGTTGTACTCTTCATCGATGTATTCAATGTAACGCTGACGCTCCTCTTCGGTGCGCGCGTAACACACGTCATAGATGTTGAAGCTCAGCGCCTTGGTGAGGTTGTTGAAACCCTGCAGCCTCAGGCGAGGCAACGGCTTGACCACGGCGGTCGATTCCTGTGTAAGAAGGGAAAGGGGGAATTATGGGGCAAACTGCCCCCGGGGGGAACGTGAAGACGCAAGAGTTCTGGCACACTGTTTGCCCTTAACAATTGCGCTGGTTAAGCTCCGCTATCGACCCCGTGAATCCGTTCATGCGCAGAGGGAGCGCCCCTATCGTGTCAACCGTGCGCCTAGCTAGCAGTCCACTGGCCTTGGATATCGCCACCATCGATCGTTTCCTGGCGCACAGCCACCGGCGGCGATATCCCACCCGTACCGACGTCTTCCGACCCGGTGACCCGGCGGGAACCCTGTATTACGTTGTCAGCGGCTCGGTTTCGATCATGGCCGAGGAAGATGATGATCGCGAGCTTGTGCTGGGCTACTTCGGTGCCGGCGAGTTCGTTGGCGAAATGGGCCTGTTCGTCGAATCGGACCGCCGCGAGGTGATCCTGCGGACCCGTACCGCCTGCGAACTGGCCGAAATCAGCTACGAGCGCCTGCACCAGCTGTTCCTCGGCCCGCTGTCCGCCGACGCCCCGCGCCTGCTGTACGCGCTGGGCCAGCAGATCTCCAAGCGCCTGCTCGATACCAGCCGCAAAGCCAGCCGCCTGGCATTCCTTGACGTTACCGATCGAATCGTGCGCACGCTGCACGATCTGGCGCAGGAACCGGAAGCGATGAGCCATCCGCAGGGCAGCCAGCTGCGCGTGTCGCGCCAGGAACTGGCCCGCCTGGTCGGCTGCTCGCGCGAAATGGCCGGCCGCGTGCTGAAGAAGCTGCAGACCGACGGCCTGCTGCATGCACGCGGCAAGACCGTGGTGCTGTACGGCACCCGTTGACCGTTGAGCACCCGGTGGGTGCGGACCTTGGTCCGCACTCCTTCGCGCGCTAGGCTCGGTGCATGGAACTGAGCAGCGAATTCTGGTGGTTCATCCTCATCGGCCTCGGCGCACAGCTGGTCGACGGTGCGCTGGGCATGGCCTTCGGCCTGGTGTCCTCGTCGGTGATGCTGAGCATGGGCCTGCCACCGGCGCAGGTCAGCGCCAGCATCCACACCGCCGAAGTATTCACCACCGGCGCCTCGGGCGTGTCGCACCTTGCCGCCGGAAATGTCGATAAGCGCCTATTCCTGCGCCTGGCCCTGCCCGGTGCGGTGGGCGGCGCGGTGGGCGCCTACGTACTCACCCAGATCCCCGGCGACATCATCCGCCCGTTGATCTACCTGTACCTGCTGGTGCTGGCGATCATCATCCTGGCCCGCGCCGCCGGCCGCTGGATGCCCAAGGGCGAAATCCGCCGGGTACCGGTGCTGGGCTTCTTCGCCGGCCTGCTGGACGCCAGTGGCGGCGGCGGCTGGGGCCCGGTGGCCACGTCCACCCTGCTTGCCCGCGGCGGCCAGGCGCGTACCACCCTCGGCACGGTCAACGCGGCCGAGTTCATCGTCACCCTGACCATCTCGGCCACCTTCCTGCTGTCGATGGGCGTGCAGCACCTGCAGATCGTCGCCGGCCTGCTGATCGGCGGCATGATGGCTGCGCCAGTGGCGGCCATCCTGGTCAAGCGGGTGAAGGAGCGCTGGGTGCTGGTGGCCGTTGGCATGCTGGTGCTGGGCATCAGCCTGTTCCAGATCGGCCATGCGGTGTACGGGCACCTGTATCGCTGAGTCATCCCCTGTAGAGCCGAGCCATGCTCGGCTGATGGCGCACGGATACCGCAACGAAGAGCAGCCGAGCATGGCTCGGCTCTACAGCAGGCTCGGATCAGGCCTTGTCGCCGCCGCGGTCCACGCAGCCCCAGTTGAGGATGCGGGTACCGGCCGGCAGCACGCTGCGGAAGAAATCCACCTTGGAGCGCTTCGGGTTCACCACCACCGGCGCTTTCGCGGCCAGCAGCAGCGGCAGGTCGGCGGTGCTGTCGGAGTAGGCGATATCGATGTTGCCGTAACCGCGCTCGCGCAGCATGCGCATCTTTTCTTCGTTGTGGCAGTGGCGGGTCGGGCCGACGCCCCCCAGCCGCGGGCCGACCTCGGTGCCGATCACCGGCACGTCCTGGTGGGCCACGAAGGCCAGGATCGCGCGGGCCAGTTCCGGCGGCGCACCGGTGGCGACCACCACGCGGTCCCCCTTGGCGCGATGCGCCGCAAAGATGTCCAGCGCCTGCGGCAGCAGCTTGGCGCGCATCTGCGCCTCGTTGCGCAGCACGTACGCGTCGATCACCTTGTTGAAATCACGCGCCCGGTGCAGGCCGAAACTGCCGATCCACACGTAAACCGAAATACCCGCTCGACGGGTCGGCAGCATCGCCACCAGCGGCCCGGCGATCGGCGTGACCAGCAGTGCGGCCAGCATGCGCAGCGGGTTGCGCTTGATCAGCGAGGCGAACAGGTGGGTGCCCGAATCGCCGTCGTAGAGGGTGTGGTCGAAGTCGAAGACCACCAGCGGCGCATCCTCGCGCGGCGTTGGATAGTGCGTTGTCATGCCGCGAAGAATAGCTGACGCAGGCCCTCGCCCGGCTCTTCCACGCGCATGAAGGCCTCGCCGACCAGGAACGCGTGGATGCCGGCGTCGCGCATCAGGGCCACGTCCTGCGGGCCGAGGATGCCGCTTTCGGTGACCAGCAGGCGATCACGCGGCACCGCCTTCTGCATGTCCAGGGTGGTCTGCAGCGACACCTCGAAGGTGCGCAGATTGCGGTTGTTGATGCCGATCATCGGAGCCGGCACCTGCAGCGCGCGCTCCAGCTCATCGATGTCATGCACTTCCACCAGCACGTCCATGCCCAGCGAAAGCGCCAGTTCGGACAGGGTGGCCAGCTGGGTGTCGTCCAGCGCGGCGACGATCAGCAGGATGCAGTCGGCGCCAAGCACGCGCGCTTCGTACACCTGGTAGGCGTCGATCACGAAGTCCTTGCGCAGCACCGGCAGCGTGCAGGCCTCGCGGGCCTGCTGCAGGTAGGCGTCGGCGCCCTGGAAGAAATCGACGTCGGTCAGCACCGACAGGCAGCTGGCACCGCCGAATTCGTAGCTGACGGCAATGTCGGCCGGGCGGAAATCCGGGCGGATCACGCCCTTGGACGGGCTGGCCTTCTTCACCTCGGCGATCACCGCCGGGTCGCCGTTGGCCACCGCCGCCTGCAGCGCGCGCACGAAGCCACGGACCGGCGGGGCGCTGGCCAAGGCGGCCTGCAGCTCCTCGAGCGGGCGCTGGGCGCGGCGCTGGGCTACTTCTTCGGCCTTGCGGGCCAGGATCGTCTGCAGGATGTCGCTCATCGTCGTCGCTTCGGTACTGGGGCGGTGAGGACGGCCATTATCGGCCATCGGGTGGGTCAGGCTGAACCGCGCGCTCAGGCAACCAGCGCGCGGGTGGTGTCAACGTACTGCTGCAGGCGCTGGCGGGCGCTGCCGTTGGCGATGGCGGCACGGGCGCGGGCCAGGCCGTCGCCGATGTCGCTGGCCACGCCGGCCACGTACAGCGCCGCGCCCGCGTTGAGGGCAACGATATCCAGCGCCGGGCCGGGTTCGTTGTCCAGCACCGCGCGCAGCAGGGCAATGGACTGCTCCGGGCCATCCACGCGCAGGTTGCGGCTGGCCGACATGGCAATGCCGAAGTCTTCCGGATGGATCTCGTACTCGCGCACCTTGCCGTCGCGCAGTTCGCCCACCAGGGTGCCGGCGCCCAGCGAGATCTCGTCCATGTTGTCGCGGCCCCAGACCACCATGGCGCGCTCGGTGCCCAGTTCGCGCAGCACGCGCGCCTGGATGCCTACCAGATCGGGATGGAACACGCCCATCAGCACCGCCGGCGCGCTGGCCGGGTTGGTCAATGGGCCGAGGATGTTGAAGATGGTGCGCACACCCATTTCGCGGCGGACCGGGGCCACCACCTTCATCGACGGGTGATGGATCGGCGCGAACATGAAGCCGATGCCGGTCCGGTCGATGGCCTGCGCCACCTGCTCCGGCTGCAGCTCGATCACCGCGCCCAGCGCTTCGAGCGCATCGGCGCTGCCTGACTTGGACGACACGCTGCGGTTGCCGTGCTTGGCCACGCGCGCGCCTGCGGCGGCGGCGACGAACATCGCGCAGGTGGAAATGTTGAAGGTGTGCGAGCCATCGCCACCGGTACCGACGATATCGACCAGGTTCGTGGTGTCGGCCACCGGCACTGGCCGGGCGAATTCACGCATCACGGTCGCCGCCGCGGCGATTTCGTCCACGGTCTCCTTCTTCACGCGCAGGCCGGTGAGGATCGCCGCGGTCATCATCGGCGAGACATCGCCGCGCATGATCTGCCGCATCAGGTCGACCATTTCGTCGAAGAAGATTTCGCGGTGCTCGATGGTGCGGTGCAGGGCTTCCTGGGGGGAGAAGCTCATGGGAATGCTCCTTGGATCAGGCCGCCGGACGCTGCAGGAAATTGCGCAGCAGGGCGTGGCCGTGTTCGGTGAGGATGGATTCGGGGTGGAACTGCACGCCTTCCACCGGGAACTGGCGGTGGCGCAGGCCCATGATCTCTTCGATCGAACCGTCGTCGTTCTCGGTCCAGGCGGTCACTTCCAGCACGTCCGGCAGGCTGTTCTTGTCCACCACCAGCGAGTGGTAGCGGGTGGCCTGATAGCGGTCCGGCAGGCCGGCGAACACGCCCTTGCCTTCATGGCGGATCGGCGAGGTCTTGCCGTGCATGATGTTGCCGGCACGGATGACCGTGCCGCCGTAGACCTGACCGATGCCCTGGTGGCCCAGACAGACGCCGAGAATCGGCGTGGTCGGGCCCAGCCGCTGGATCAGTTCCAGCGACACGCCCGCTTCGTTGGGCGTGCACGGGCCGGGCGAGATGACGATGCGCTCGGGCTTCTGCGCGGCGATCTCGTCCACGCTCATCGCATCGTTGCGCACCACCTTGACCTCGGCGCCCAGCGTCTGCAGGTACTGCACGAGGTTGTAGGTGAAGCTGTCGTAGTTGTCGATCATCCACAACATGGTCAGGTTCCGTCGCTTATCAGGAAAATGGCGTATACGTTTTCGGTGTAGGTGATGGGGCCGGCTTCCACCGACTCGCGCAGGCGGGAGCCCGTGCTCTCGATGCTGTT
Organism: Stenotrophomonas maltophilia; assembly: GCF_039555535.1. Lineage (NCBI taxonomy): Bacteria > Pseudomonadati > Pseudomonadota > Gammaproteobacteria > Lysobacterales > Lysobacteraceae > Stenotrophomonas > Stenotrophomonas maltophilia. Next base: position 4,433,222 of record NZ_CP154630.1, read on the forward strand.
CATCGGTGCCTCGGGCGCGGGCGGCGAAGGCGGCGTCACCAGTTCCCCGCTGCTGGGCCAACTGCCCGCCTGGATGCCATAGGCGAAGTTCGGCGCCACGTCGGAAATGCTGTACAGACCGCGCAGCTGGGTGCCGTAGGCCTTGGCCAGGCCCTGCGCGGACTGGCGGGTCTGGGCCGCCGCCTCGCCCTTGAGTTCGCGACGCAGCGCCACTTCACCCGAATACGTCGGAGCCACGCTGCTGACCTGCACGTTCTCATTGGCCTTCAGCGCCCCCAGCACGTCCTGCATCTGCTGGACGCTGGCGAAGCTGGCGCGCAGTTGGCGTGACACGCGGGTGCCGATGAAGACCTGCCGGTTCTGCTCATAGCGCGTTGCAGGACCAATCCGCAGGTTGTCCGCGCGCACGCTGCCGTCCACCGCCTTGTGCTGCTTGAACAGTGCCAGCACGCGGGCAACGTTGTCCTGCACGCGGCGGCGCGCGGCGTCGGCGTCCATGTCGGTCTCTTCGATGTTCAACTGCAGGCCGAACCGGTCCGGCATCACCACGCGGCGCGCCTCGCCCTTCACCAGCAGGTGCGGCTGCGAGGGAATGGTATTGGCCTGTGCCCACGCAGACGGGGCCACCGTGGCCAGCAGTGACGACCACAGCAATGCGCTCAGCAGCTTCATGCGGTACTCCTTGTCTTGAATGGGAACAGCAGGAGGTGCCGCGGCGCAGGCCACGGCACGGAAAGGCTCACAGGCCCTTGGCGGCCTGGGCGACGGCGCGGAACAGCGCGCGGCCCTTGTTCATCGTCTCGTCCCATTCCTTGTCCGGGTCCGAGTCGTAGACGATGCCGGCACCGGCCTGCACGTACAGGCGGCCATCCTTGATCACCGCGGTGCGGATCGCGATCGCGGTATCGGCATCGCCGTGCCAGCCGATGTAGCCGATGCTGCCTGCGTACACATTGCGCTTGATCGGTTCCAGTTCGCGGATCACTTCCAGCGCGCGGATCTTCGGCGCACCGCTGACCGTACCGGCCGGGAAGGTGGCGCGCAGCACGTCGGCGTAGCTCAGGCCCGGCTGCAGCTGCCCGGTCACTTCGCTGACGATGTGCATGACGTGGCTGTAGCGTTCGATCACGAACTGCTCGCCCACTTCCACGGTGCCGGCCTTCGAGACGCGACCGGCATCGTTGCGGCCGAGGTCGATCAGCATCAGGTGCTCAGCGCGCTCCTTCGGATCGGCCAGCAGCTCGGCTTCCAGCGCCAGGTCCTGCTCGACCGTGGTACCGCGCGGGCGGGTGCCGGCGATCGGGCGCACGGTGACTTCCCCATCCTGCAGGCGCACCAGGATTTCCGGCGAAGAACCGACCACCTGCAGGTCGCCAACATCGAGGAAGTACATATACGGCGACGGATTCAATGCGCGCAGCGCACGGTACACATCCACCGGGCGCGCCTTGAACGGCACGCTCAGGCGCTGGCTCAGCACCACCTGGAAGATGTCACCGGCGCGGATGTATTCCTTGCTGCGCTGGACCGCATCGACGAAGCCTTCGCGGGTGAAACCGGAGACGAAATCGGACTCGTCCAGCACGTCGCTGTTGAGCGGTGCCGGATAGCCCGCACCCGGCGCCCGCAGCTTGGCTGTCAGCGCATCCAGGCGCGCCTGCGCCTGTTCGAAGGCACCGTCGATACGCGGGTCTGCGTGCACGATCAGGTACAGGCGGCCCTTGAGATTGTCGAACACCGCCAGCTCGTTGGAGTCCAGCAGCAGGATGTCCGGGGTGCCCAGCTCATCGCGACCGGCCGGCGATGCCAGGCGCGGTTCGATGTAGCCGATGCACTCGAAACCGAACCAGCCGACCAGACCGCCAGTGAAGCCCGGCAGGCCTTCCAGCTTGGGCACCGAGTGGGCGCTGCGCAGCGCCTCGACTTCGGCGAACGGGTCGGCCACCTCGCGGGTGTCCACCACCTGCCCGTCCTCGCGCACGGTCAGCGTGTGGCCGTGGAAGGCGTACACGCGGCGCGCCGGCAGGCCGATGATCGAGTAACGACCAAAGCGCTCGCCGCCTTCGACGGATTCAAACAGGTAGGTATTGGGGCCGTCGGCGAGCTTCAGATAGACCGAAAGCGGCGTGTCCAGGTCGGACAGCACTTCGCGGACAACGGGAATATGGGTGTGGCCTTCAGCGGCCTGCAGCTGAAACTGAGCGTGCGAGTTCAAGACGACTTTCCTTCCGGGACACAGCGTTATGGGGGCGGACGACGGCAACGGGCCACCATCGCCACCAACGGCGTGCGGAAGAAAGGGTATGCGGGGTCGTCAGGCTGGACACCCCTTGACTGTATCGCAGGATAGGCGGGAGGGGAACCCTGGGAAACTGAACCACGGCAAGCACGGGGCCGGTGATGGGGGCTGTGGCGGCTACCGGCGCGGGAACCAGTAGAGTCGACTGTTAGTCGACTTGCGCGCGAAGCGCGGGGTTTTACGTCGTCGGAACGAAAAGCAGTCGACTAACAGTCGACTCTACCCCCCTGCCCGGCCAGCAACGGGCAACCGGCGGGCAGATGCATGCGCACCCGGCCCGCCACGCAGTCGATGCGGAACCGCTGGGCCTGCACCGGCTCGCCATCCAGATTGAGAGTCAACGAGCGCTGCGATTCGATCTGCAGCCACGGCAGCCGCGCGCGCGTGGCCAGCTGTTCCAGCGCCGCCTGGGTGCCGGACTTCAGCATCTGGCCAAGGGTGGCGGTGACTTCGCCTTCCAGCTCCGGAAGCACCGTCACATCCAGCAGCCCATCATCGATCAGTGCCTGCGGGCACAGCTGCTGGCCGCCACCGGCCTGGCGACCGTTGCCGATGCCCAGGGCGATGAAGTCGCCTTCCCAAGCGAAGTCCGGCCCCGACAGGCGTGCGTTGATCGACTCGATGCGGCCGAGCTTGGCGATGCCGGTGATCACATAGGCCAGCCCGCCCAGCATCTTTTTCAGGCCGGCGTCGGTCTCCACGGTGACCTGCGTGCCGAAGCCACCGCTGGCGAGATTGGCGCACCACCACGGCGTGCCATCGGCGTCCACGCGCAGCAGATCGATGGCACGCGGCGCGGTCTGCCCGATCAACGCGAAGGCCTCCTTCGGTTCGGTGGGAATGCCGGCGGCGGTGGCGAAATCGTTGGCGGTGCCCATCGGGATCAGGGCCAGCGAGGGCAGCGCATCGGCCGGTTCCTCGCGATGCGCCAGTGTTTCCGCGACCGCGCTGAGCGTGCCATCGCCACCAGCAGCAACGATCACATCCACGCCGTGATCAATCGCCTCGGCCACATAGCGTTCGGCGTCGCCGTCCTCCCAGGTCACCCGTACTTCCAGCTGCACACCCTGCCCGCGCCAGTGGCCAACGGCCTCACGCAGGTCATCGTTGCCCGCGGATTTACCGTTGAGGATCAGGCGCCAGCGCGGGGTGGTCATGCGATGCTTCCAGAGTGGGGCCGCACAGGCTATCAATCACGCGTTCGCGGCCAGTGAACGCCACCGCCTGGAAGCAGTAGATCCACGCCAGGCGTGGATGATGGTGAAAGGGAGCCGACGCGGTGCCACAACCGCCATGTCATGCAGATGTCATTGCCGGCCCGGAGAATGGAAGGCCATAGCAGGGACGACGGATGGAGGCAGGATCAGCCTCCCACGCATGCAGCGAGGCCACGCCAGTGATTGGCGTGGCTTTTTTTTCGAGGTCCGCAGGGAGTGCGAACCAAGGTTCGCACCCACCGGGTTAGGTTGGCCCCAACCACACACCTCACCCGTTGGCGAAATCGTGCAGCGCCTGGCCCTGCAACCGGTACACGGTCCACTCGTCCTGCGGCTTCGCACCGGCGGCGGTGTAGAACTCGATGGCCGGGGTATTCCAGTCCAGCACCGACCATTCAAAGCGACCGCAGCCCTCGGCCACGGACTGGCGCGCGATGTACTTCAGCAGTGCCTTGCCGGCACCAGCGCCGCGCTTTTCCTGGCTGACGTAGAGGTCTTCCAGGTAGATGCCCTTGCGGCCCAGCCAGGTGGAGTAGTTGTAGAAATACACGGCATAGCCGATGGCCTCGCCGTCGGCTTCGCAGATCAACGCGCGTGCGGTCGCATCGGCGCCGAACAGGCTTTCGGCAATACCGATCTCGTCGGTCTGCACCGAATGCTCGGCCTTCTCGTAGATGGCCAGCTCGCGGATGAAATGCAGGATCAGGCCAGCGTCGGCCGCGGTGGCCGGACGGATGTTCAACACGGCCACCGTGCTCATGGTTCAGCCCCTTGCCGCAGCGACGTTCGCGCGCATCTGCGCGATCACGTCCTGATAGCTGGTCCTGGCGTTGAAGATGGCCGAACCGGCAACGAAGGTGTCGGCGCCGGCGGCAGCGATCTCGCCGATGTTGTCGGCCTTCACGCCGCCGTCGATCTCCAGGCGGATGTCCTTGCCGCTGGCGTCGATCATCTTGCGCACCACGCGCAGCTTGTCCAGCGCCGAGGGGATGAAGGCCTGGCCGCCGAAGCCCGGGTTGACCGACATCAGCAGCACCAGGTCCAGGTCATCCAGCACCCAGTCGAGGATGTCCACCGGCGTGGCCGGATTGAGCACGATGCCCGGCTTGCAGCCCAGCGAGCGGATCAGCTGGATGGTGCGGTGCACGTGGCGGCTCGCCTCCGGGTGGAAGCTGATGTAGGTGGCACCGGCCTCGGCGAAATCCGGGATGATGCGGTCCACCGGCTCGACCATCAGGTGCACGTCGATCGGCGCGGTGACGCCGTGCTTGCGCAGGGCCTGGCAGACCATCGGGCCGATGGTCAGGTTCGGCACGTAGTGGTTGTCCATCACGTCGAAGTGGACCCAGTCGGCGCCGGCGGCGAGGACGTTGTCGACTTCCTCGCCGAGGCGGGCGAAGTTGGCGGACAGGATGGACGGGGCGATGAGGCAGTTGGACATGGCCGGGGCCTTCGGAACGGGGAAAAGGTTCTCCCACCCGCAGGCGGGACTCTGGAATCAGCGCTTGCGCAGGGTCTTGATGCGGTCGTAGGCGGCGTTGATGCGCCGCGACTTCTGCTCGGCCTGCTGCTGCAGCTCGGGGGCGGCGCCGCCCAGTTTGTCGGGGTGGTACTGGGAAATCAGCTTGCGGTAGGCGCGCTCGACCTCGGCATCAGTGGCCTCGGAGGTCAGCCCCAGCTCCCGGTACGGGTTCTCCTTGTTCAGGCGGAACCAGTCCGAGTCAAAGGCGTGGCCGATCAACAGGCCAACCACCGCGCCAAACAGCGGATTGGGCCGGAACAGCAGGGCGCCGGCGATGAATCCGAGCAGTTTTCCGTACCAGCGCATGGCGCTCCGGGGGCGGCCGACGAAATGGATGCTCATTTTACGTCACAGCGGGCCCGGACGGCTTTACACTAGGCCGCCCGCTGGTCAGCGGGCCCGCCGGGTCCGTTGGGCAGCCGTATCGACAACGCCCCAGGAGTGCCCGTGCCAACCACGCTGTTGCAATCCGATCTCCCCGGCCTGCCCTTGCGCCATCGCGGCAAGGTGCGTGATGTGTTCGATATCCCGCGCGAGCGGCTGCCCGCAGGGACCCCGCCGGGCGACTACCTGTTGATGGTCGCCACCGATCGCCTGTCGGCGTTCGACGTGGTGCTGCCCGACCCGATTCCGGGCAAGGGCGAGATGCTCTGCCAGGTGTCCAACTTCTGGTTCGCCAAGACCGCGCACCTGATGCCCAACCACCTGACCGGCATCGACGTGGCCAGCGTTCTGCCCGAAGGCGTGGACCCGGCCCTGTACGCCAAGCGTGCGGTGGTCACCCGCAAGCTGAAGCCGGTGCCGGTGGAAGCGATCGCCCGCGGCTACCTGATCGGCAGCGGCTGGAAGGACTACCAGCGCACCGGCAAGGTCAGCGGTATCGACCTGCCCGACGGCCTGCGCCAGGCCGAGCAGCTGCCGGAGCCGATCTTCACCCCCTCGACCAAGGCCGCCGTCGGCGACCATGACGAGAACATCGATTTCGATGCGATGGTGAAGCAAGTCGGTGCCGACCTGGCCGAGCGCGTGCGCGACGCCACCCTGCGCATCTACAAGTTCGCCGCCGACTACGCGCGCGAGCGCGGCATCATCCTGGCCGATACCAAGTTCGAGTTCGGTACCGACGCCGATGGCCGCCTGTACATCATGGACGAGATGCTGACGCCGGATTCCTCGCGTTACTGGCCGGCCGACGAGTACGAAGTGGGCACCAGCCCGCCGAGCTACGACAAGCAGTTCGTGCGCGATTACCTGGAGACGCTGGACTGGGGCAAGACCGCCCCGGGCCCGACCATCCCGGCCGAGATCATCGAGCGCACCCGCGCCAAGTACGCCGAGGCGCTGCAGCGCCTGGCCGGGATCAGCGTCGACTGATCCGCCTGCGCCCCCGGCCGGAAAGGCTGGGGGCGTTCTGAAGGCGCGGCCGCCGACGGGGTGCATCGGCTGGGATGCGTTCGACTGGGATGAAATCGGCCGCGATACGGTCGACTGGGTAGAGTCGACTGTTAGTCGACTATCGCGCGCAGCGCGGGGATTTTCGCCGTCGAAACGAAGAGCAGTCGACTAACAGTCGACTCTACCCGGTCGGTCCCGCCCCATCGGTCCCGCCCCATCGGTCCCGCCCCATCGGTCCCGCCCCATCGGCCCCGCCCCATCGGCCCCGCCCCATCGGCCCCGCCCCATCGGCCCCGCCCCATCGGCCCCGCCCGGTCGGCCCCGCCCGGTCGGCCCCACCCATCGGCCCCACCCCGTCGGTTCGACTCGGTGCGCCCCACCCCGTCGCTCACCATTCGCCGCCCCTCACCGCCTGGCCCCGGCGGGAGTATGCTGGCCGCATGCAGACCTCCACCGAGCTTGCGCGGCCGATCGACCGCTATTTCGCCAGCTACTCCGACGACCACCGCAATGTGATCAACCAGCGCATCCATGTGGTGGCAGTACCGGCGATCCTGTGGTCGGTGGTGGCCCTGCTGTGGTGCCTGCCGCCGCTGATCACCTGGTTCCAGTACGGCATCTGGTCGGCGTTCGCGATGTTCAGCGCCTGGTGCTTCTACAACAAGCTGTCGCGCCCGCTGGGCATCGGCATGCTCATCCAGTTCTTCGTGTTCGGTTGCCTGTGCCGCCTGCTGGAAGCAGAAATCGGCCTGCAGGCCCTGCGCTGGCTGGCGGTAGGCGTGTTCGTGGTGGCCTGGATCGCACAGTTCATCGGCCACAAGTTCGAGGGCCGCAAGCCCAGCTTCCTGACCGACCTGACCTACCTGCTGATCGGCCCGGCGTGGGTGATGGCCAAGTTCTACCGCAAGCTCGACTGGCGCTACTGACACGCCGGCAGCCGACAACGACCGTCGTTTCCTGAACGGGCAGATCCCGTCACCCTCACTCCACGGCGGCCCTGCCAGCCTGCGCCGGTGACCCGCTCCCCACTTCCCGCCCGTCGACGGCAGCCCCTGTGCGACAGGGCCTGCCGTCTCCCTGCGTGGGCGTAGGGTGATCCCCGAGGGCAGCCAGCGAGGGACCGCAGGAACGTGATGCTGCGCCGCAGAAAAAATGAATCAGCGGACGTTACATGCAATTGATCGCTGTTCGATGGGTTTCGGCGACATTTCGCAGCCTGTTATCCTCCCTGACCTGCTCGTGAATCATGGATTCCCTGCATGCTCCCCAGCCTGCCCCTGCTGCTGGCCCTGCCGTTCCTGATGGCAGCGGCTGTTGCGGCCTTCCCCCGTAGTTCGCGCTCGACTGCTGCCTGGCTGGCGGCGCTGGCGCCGTTGGGCGGGCTGGCCATCCTCGGCTGGCTGACCCCGTCCGTACTCGATGACCAGGTGGTCCGCACCCTGGTGCCCTGGCTGCCACAGATCGGCCTGGACTTCACCCTGCGCCTGGACGGGCTGGCCTGGATGTTCGCCGGGCTGGTGCTGGGCATCGGCGCACTGGTGGTGCTGTATGCGCGCTACTACCTGAGCCAGCAGGACAACGCGCACCGCTTCTACTGCTACCTGCTGCTGTTCATGGGCGCCATGCTGGGCATGGTGCTGTCGGGCAACCTGCTGTTGCTGATGATCTTCTGGGAAATGACCAGCATCAGCTCGTTCCTGCTGATCGGCTTCTGGTCGCACCGCCAGGACGCCCGCGAAGGCGCGCGCATGGCGCTGGTGATCACCGGCGGTGGCGGCCTGGCCCTGCTCGGTGGCGTGCTGCTGATCGGCCGCATCGTCGGCAGCTTCGACCTGGACGTGGTGCTGGCCGCCGGCGAGCAGATCCGCGCCAGCGCGCTGTATCCGTATGCCCTGTTCCTGGTGCTGGCCGGCATCTTCACCAAGAGCGCGCAGTTCCCGTTCCACTTCTGGCTGCCGCACGCGATGGCCGCGCCGACTCCGGTCTCGGCCTATCTGCATTCGGCCACCATGGTGAAGGCCGGCGTGTTCCTGCTGGCGCGCCTGCATCCGGCGCTGGCCGGCAGCGACCTGTTCTTCTACACGGTCAGCGGCATCGGCGCGCTGACCCTGTTGATCGGCGCCTGGAACGCGATCTTCCAGCACGACCTGAAGGGCCTGCTGGCCTATTCGACGATCTCGCACCTGGGCCTGATCACCCTGCTGTTCGGCCTGTCCACGCCGATGGCGGTGGTGGCCGGCGTGTTCCACATCCTCAACCACGCCACCTTCAAGGCCTCGCTGTTCATGGCCGCCGGCATCATCGACCACGAGACCGGCACCCGCGACATGCGCAAGCTGGGCGGCCTGCGCAAGCTGATGCCGTTCACCAGCGCGCTGGCGATCATCGCCTCGCTGGCGATGGCCGGCATTCCGCTGCTCAACGGCTTCCTGTCCAAGGAAATGCTGTTCGCCGAGGCGCTGACCGCCGGTGGCGGCCCGGGCGCGATGCGCACCGCGGTGTCGATCGCCGCGCTGCTGGCCGGCGTGTTCGGCGTGGCCTACAGCCTGCGCTTCGTGCACGACACCTTCTTCGGCCCTGGCCCGCACGACCTGGACCGCGTGCCGCACGAGCCGCCGCGCTGGATGAAGGTGCCGGTGGAACTGCTGGTGGTGATCTGCGTGGCGGTAGGCATCGCCCCGGCACTGACCGTGGCGCCGGTGCTGCATGCCGCCGCGGCGTCGATCCTCGGCAATGCCATGCCCGAGTACAGCCTGGCGGTGTGGCACGGCTTCAACCTGCCGCTGGCGATGAGCGCGATCGGCGTGGTCGGCGGCGTGGCGCTGTACTTCGGCCTGCGCAAGCTGATCAACCTGCACGGCGTGGAAACCCGCACCACCGGCCGCAACGTGTTCCATGCGCAGCTGGATGCGATTTCCGCGCTGGCCATGCGCCTGACCAACGGCATCGCCAATGGCAGCCTGCAGCGCATGCTGCTGGGACTGGTGCTGGTGGCGATCGTGGTCGCTGCCGCACCGTTCGTGGCCAACCCGGCCTCGCCGAACTGGACCGCGCCGCAGCCGATCCCGCTGCTGGGCTGGGCGCTGTGGCTGGTGATGATGGCCTGTGCAGTCGCCACCCTGCGCGTCTACAAGCAGCGCCTGCTGGCGGTGCTGCTGGTCGGCGGCGTCGGCCTGATGGTGGCACTGACCTTCGTGTTCCTGTCAGCGCCGGACCTGGCGCTGACCCAGCTGCTGGTGGAGATGGTCACCCTCGTGCTGATGCTGCTGGGCATGAACTACCTGCCCGCGCAGTCCGGGCCGGAGCGACCGCGCTGGCGCAAGCGGCGCGACGCGGTGATCGCGATCATCGCCGGCGCCGGCCTCGGCGCACTGGCCTATTCGGCGATGACCCTGCCGCCGAACACCATGGCCGGCGAACTGCTCGCCCGTGCCCTGCCCGAGGCGTACGGCCAGAACGTGGTCAACGTAATCCTGGTCGACTTCCGCGGCTTCGATACCTTCGGCGAGATCACCGTGTTCGGCATCGCCGCGCTGGTGGTGCACGCGCTGCTGCGACGCACGCGGATGGCCCCGGAGCAGATCATGCCTGGCCCGCCGATCAAGCTGCCGGTACCGGCCGATCTGGCGCAGATCATGTTCCCGCTGACGCTGACCGTGTCGATCTTCCTGTTCCTGCGCGGCCACAACGCGCCCGGTGGTGGATTCATCGCCGGCCTGGTACTGGCGGTGCCGCTGCTGATCCAGTACGTGATCCAGGGCACTGCGTCGGTGGAATCGCGCTTCGGCTTCGACTACATCCGCTGCATCGGCATGGGCCTGCTGATCGCCCTGCTCAGCGGCAGCGCCTCGATGCTGTTCGGCGTACCGTTCCTGACCAGTGGCCACCTGGACCTGCACCTGCCGCTGATCGGTGACGTGCCGCTGGCCAGCGCGATTGGTTTCGACATCGGCGTCTACCTGGTGGTGTTCGGCGGCGCCATGCTGATGCTGTCGATGATGGGCACGATCAAGCCCTCGCGTACCCGTACCGCCCGCAAGGGTGAGATCGACCTGCAACGCCGTTCGGCCCGCACCGGGGAGATGCACTGATGGAACTGGCCCTGGCTACCGCGATCGGCGTGCTGACCGCCATCGGCATCTACCTGCTGCTGCGTGCGCGCAGCTTCGATGTGATCCTCGGCATGACCTTCCTGTCCTACGCCACCAACCTGCTGATCTTTGCCGGTGGCCGCGTGGTGCTGGGCAAGGCGCCGGTGCTGCAGGAAGGCGTGGACAGCCACCTCGGCAACTACACCGACCCGCTGCCGCAGGCGCTGGTGCTGACCGCGATCGTGATCGCGTTTGCGATGACCGCGGTGAGCATCGTGCTGGCCATGCGCAGCCGCAGCGACAACCACAGCGACCACGTGGACGCCCACGAGCCCGACGACGACCTGCAGGATGAGAGCGTGCCGCCGCGCCAGGGCGAGGACCGCGCATGAACCATCTGGTGATCCTGCCGATCCTGATTCCGCTGCTGGGTGCTGCGCTGTCCCTGTTCGTCGAACACCGTCGCTACGGCCCCAGGGTGCAGCGCGCGGTGGCCTGGACTGCGCTGTCGGCGCTGGCGCTGGCGGTGGGCCTGCTGTTTGCCAGCACGGCCAGCGGTGACATCAACGTCTACCTGCTGGGTGACTGGCCGTCGCGGCTGGGCATCGCGCTGGTGGCCGACCGGCTGTCGGCGTGGATGCTGCTGACCACCCTGCTGCTGGCCATTCCCTGCCTGCTGCATGCCTGCTCAGGCTGGGACCGCCGCGCGCCGCACTTCCATGCGCTGTTCCAGTTCCAGCTGGTGGGCCTCAATGGCGCGTTCCTCACCGGCGATATCTTCAACCTGTTCGTGTTCTTCGAGGTGATGCTGATCGCCTCCTACGGCCTGCTGCTCAGCGGTGGCCGCGGCCTGCGCATGCGCATCGGCCTGCACTACGTGGTGTTCAACGTCACCGCCTCGACCCTGTTCCTGATCGCGCTGGGCCTGCTGTACGCCTCGCTGGGCTCGCTGAACATGGCCGAGCTGTCGCAGCGCATCGCCGAGGTGCCGCCGGCGCAGCTGACCCTGGTGAAGGCGACGATGGGCCTGTTGCTGCTGGTGTTCTGCGCCAAGGCTGCGCTGATGCCGCTGTACCTGTGGCTGCCGGAAGCCTATTCGCGCGCACCGGCGGCGGTGGCCGCGCTGTTCGCGATCATGACCAAGGTCGGCCTGTACTCGGTGCTGCGCATCCAGATGCTGTGGTTCGGCGATGACGCGGGCGCGATGGCCGGCTACGGCCGCGACTGGCTGCTGTGGGCCGGCGTGGCAACGCTGGTGCTCGGCGGCCTCGGTGCCTTGGCTGCGACCCGCCTGCGCGTGCTGATCTCGTACCTGGTGATCGTCTCGGCGGCCACGCTGTTCATCGCCTTCTCGGTCGGCACCCCGCAGGTGCTGTCAGCCGGCCTGTATTACCTGCCGCACAGCAGCTTCGTGGCCGCTGCGCTGTTCCTCATTGCCGATCTGATCCGCCGCCGCCGTGGTGGCGCCAGCGATCGCAAGGAGGTGGTGGCACCGATGCCGGGCAAGGAAACGCCGGCGGTGCTGTTCCTGATCGGTGCGGTATCGGTGGCCGGCCTGCCGCCGCTCTCCGGCTTCCTGGCCAAGGCCGCGCTGCTGGCCGGCATGCCGGCGCAGTACACCGGCCCGGTCTGGACCGCGGTGCTGGTCAGCAGCCTGCTGGTGATCATGGGCCTGACCCGCGGCGGTATCCGCCTGTTCTGGCGCGTGCCGCCGGTCGATCCGGAGGCACCGAAGCCGCGCAAGGCACGCCTGCGCCGGGTCGAGTTGTACGCCGCCTGCATCCTGCTGGGCTACGGCATCGGCATGACCCTGGCCGCCGCCCCGCTGATGCGCTACACCGACGCCACCGCTGCACAGCTGCTGCACCCCAGCGAGTACGTGCAGCAGCTGCGCGCGACCACGCCGGAGATCCGCCAGCCATGACCGCCCAGCGCTCCCTGTTCCGCCGCGTCATTCCCTCGCCGATGCTCAGCATCATGGTGGTGGCGTTCTGGCTGCTGATGTCCGACAGCTTCACCCTCGGCCAGATCGTGCTGGGGCTGATATTGGGCGTGGTGGTGCCGCTGTTCGCCGCACGCCTGGACCGCGAGTTCGCCCGCATCGGCACGCTGCGCCCGCTGCCCAAACTGCTGTGCGTGACCCTGTGGGACATCCTGATGTCCAACATCCGCGTCGCCCTGCAGGTGCTCGGCCCGGAGAAGAACATCCATCCGGGCTTCATCTGGCTGCCGCTGGACATCGCCAACATCCACGGCATCGCCGCGCTGACCAGCATGATCACGCTGACCCCGGGCACGGTCTCGGCCGCGCTCAGTGACGACCGCAAGTTCCTGCTGGTGCATGTGCTGCACCTGGAGGACCCACAGGACCTGATCGATACGATCAAGCGCCGTTACGAGGCGCCGTTGATGGAGATCTTCCCATGACCGGTTTTGAAGTCATCCAGACCACCCTGGTGGTGTGCATGCACGTGGTCGGCCTGGCCATGCTGCTGGCCACCTGGCGCCTGCTGCGCGGGCCGACCGTGCCCGACCGCATCCTCGCGCTGGACACCCTGTCGGTGACCGCGATCGCCGAGCTGATGCTGTTCGGCATGTACCTCAACTCGCCGATCTACTTCGAGGCGGCGCTGATCATCGCCATGCTCGGCTTCGGCAGCACCGTGGTGCTGAGCAAGTTCGTGCTGCGCCGGGACATTGTCGAATGATCACCTTCATCCAGATCGCCCTGTCGGTGCTGCTGCTGTTCGGCTGCTTCTTCATCCTGGTCGGCGCACTGGGGCTGGTGAAACTGTCGACGTTCTTCAAGCGCCTGCATGCGCCCACCAAGGCCAGCACGCTGGGCGTGGGCTGCGTGCTGGTGTGTTCGGTCTGCTACCACATCTTCCTCGGCCAGGACCCGCAGCCGCGCGAGCTGCTGATCACCGTGTTCCTGTTCATCACCGCGCCGATCAGCGCACACATGATGGCCAAGGCCGCGCTGTCGCTGCTGATGGAAACCCGCCCCAGCCTGCCCGGCAACGAGCCGGCTGCTGAAGAGCAGCTGCCGCCGCCGGAGCCGGTGCGCGAGGAAGAAGGTTCACAGAGCCGGTAAATCCGGTAGAGGCCGACCTTGGTCGGCGCAGTGTTTTGGCGAGTGCCAACCAAGGTTGGCACCCACCGGATGATCGGTGGTAGGTGCCGACCTTGGTCGGCACGGCACCAACCGCATCCACGCATGGCGTGGATCTACATGGCCGGGGCGCCCACCAGCAGCAGCTCCAGCACGAACCAGCCGACGAAGGCGACCAGCAGGATTGCGCCTTCGCCGCGGCTGACCTTCAGGTCACCGCGCAGCATCGGGTACAGCACCAGCGCGAACGCAAGCAACGCGGGCAGTTCCAGGCGTACGAACGAGGCCGGCAGTGCGAGCGGCTGCAGCACCGCCATCGCGCCGATCACCAGCAGCAGGTTGACAGCGCTGGAACCCAGTACGTGGCCCAGCACCATGTCGCCATGCCCGCGGCGCGCGGCGGCGATGGCGGTGGCCACTTCCGGCAGCGCGGTGCCGATCGCCACCGGCAGCAGGCCGACCAGCAGCGGCGTCCAGCCCAGCGCAGCACCGAAGTCGGCGGCAGCCCCCACCACCAGGCGCGCACCCCAGTACAGCGCCAGCGCCGCGATCAACACCCTCAACACGTTCAACGGCAGGCTGGTGCGGCTCAGCGCGGACTCGGCGATGACCGCCTGCACCTCGGCGTTCTCGCTGCGACCACGGCGCAGCAGCACGACCTGCATGACGATGAAGCCGGCCACCAGCACGCCACCTTCCCAACGCGCCAGGCGGCCATCCAGGCCGAACAGGATCAGCAGCATGCCGGCCGCCAGCAGCGACCACCACAGCACCGTCTGCAGGCGTGCGCGCAGCAGCAGCGGCGCGGCAAGCGCCGCCATGGCCAGGGTCAGGCCGAGGTTGGCGATGCTGCTGCCCACCGCATTGCCCAGCGCCAGTTCCGGCTGGCCCACCGCCAGTGCCCGCGCGTTGACCGCCAGTTCCGGCAACGAGGTGGCTAACCCGAGCAGCAGCAGGCCCGCAGTGAAGGGCGTGGCCCCGAAGCGTTGGGCCAGGCCGGACACGGCCTTGACGATGGAGTCCCCGCCCAGCGCCAGCAGCAGCAGGCCAAGCAGGAACCAGGCAATGGCAATGGCGATCATCGAGCACTCCCCCAGCGGTCGTGGCGCGATTCTACGCTGGGCCCGCGCGCAGGGCTGGGCCGTGGATCAAGGATCAGCCGCAGCCTTCCGCATAATCGACCTGGGGGGTCTTCCCGACCCGCCAGGTACCCACCCGGCCATCGGCACCGAGCGCGAAGTCGATCACCGCCCCGCCCTCCTGCGCCGGGCGAACGCGCAGGTGCTGGGCGTTCTCGTCGTACTTGTCAGGGCCGACATCGGCCCGCTCCGGGTACAGCACCTGCAGCTCACCCAGGGTCATGCCGACCTTGCCGCCGCCTGGTGCGGTGATGGCGGCGCTGCGCACGTCGTAGCGCACCAGCTTGCGGCCTTCGATCATCAGGCGCGGGTCCTCGGCATCCTGCGGGCGCAGGAAGTAACAGCCATCGTTGCCATCGTCAGCCAGCAGCGGTTTGCCGGCGGCATCGGTGCCCAGCCCTTGCAGGGGCTTGCCGAAACCGCTGCGGACTTCGGCAATGCCAGCGCCCAGCTTTACGCCGGCGAAACCATCCAGCCGCGCCGGGCTGTCGGTGCGAGGATCGGCCGGCGACCGGGTCGCCAGATCGGCATCAGCTGTGGCAGCAGCCGGCGTAGCGCCCTTGGCCGGAGCATCAGCAGGTGTCTCAGGCGTGCGGTTGCAAGCGGCAAGTGACAGCAACAACAGACCTGCAATCGGAAGGTGCTTCATCGGTGCGGTTCCCTGGCACGAAGGTAGCTGCACGCTAGCGCAGCACACGTGCAGATGCTGCATTGTCATCGCGGTTTCATCGCCTTCGTTCAGGCTTGGCGAGCACCGACCTGGCCGTCCCTTCCATGCAACCGCGCAAGACCGATCTCGCCCGAACCGCGCTGCAGGCCCACCGCGCGCCGCTGGACATGCGCCAGCGCCGGCTGCTGATCCTGTGCGACGGTCAGCGCGGCATCGCCGAACTGACCAGCCTGCTCGGCCCGGAGGCGCCGGCGATGGTCATCCAGCTGGTGCAGGCGGGTTATCTAAGCACCGGGCTGGCCACGACGACGCCCACGCCCTCCTCCAGAGCGGTCATCCCCCCCGAACCGGTTGCTGCAGCACCGGCACCCGCTGCAGCGACTTCCATACCGGTCGAACGTCGCCGTTCGCTGGTGGCGGCGCGCATCTACGTGCTGGGCATCCTGGAGATGCAGCGGCATCCGCAGGCAGCGGCGCTGTTCCGCGACCTGCAGCAGGCGCGTGCGGAGGATGAGGTGCTGCAGCGGCTGCAGTCTGCGATGCAGCTGCTGCCCGCGCTGACTTCGGATGGCTATTGCCAGCGCGTGCGCCAGCGCCTGCTGGAGGCGTTGCCGCTGGAGCATTGCGACGCCTTCGCCGAGGTGGCGTAAGCGCAGGTTCCTGCCCATCCGGGCCGACCAACGGTCGGCCCCCACCGAAGGCCGCGTTCGGTAGACCCACGCCACGCGTGGATGCGGCCAGGATCCGTGCCAACCAACGGTCGGCACCTACCCACCTAGCGGGACGACCGGAAATTGTTGCGCAGGCCGTTCCAGCACTGCTGGTAATCGCCCTGGCGATGGCCGGCGGCCAGCGCCTGCGCGGTCGGGCGGATCACCCCGCGGGTCTCGAACATGAAGGCCATCGTGTCCTTGATCACATCGGCCTTGGACAGGTCGGCATTGGACGCCTTGTCGAAGGTCGGTGCATCCGGACCGTGGCCGCTCATGCAGTTGTGCAGCGACGCGCCGCCCGGCACGAAGCCTTCGGCTTTGGCGTCGTAGGCACCGTGCACCAAGCCCATGAACTCGCTGGCGATGTTGCGGTGGAACCACGGCGGGCGGAACGTGTTCTGCGCCACCAGCCAGCGCGGCGGGAAGATCGCGAAGTCCATGTTGCTGGTGCCCGGCGTGTCGCTGGGCGAATGCAGCACCAGGAAGATCGACGGGTCCGGGTGGTCGTAGCTGATCGAGCCGATGGTGTTGAAGCGACGCAGGTCGTAGCGGTACGGCGCGTAATTGCCGTGCCAGGCCACCACGTCCAGCGGCGAATGGTCGATCGGCGCACGCCACAGGCGGCCTTCGAACTTGGCGATCAGTTCGAAATCGCCATCCACATCCTCGAACGCCGCATGCGGGGTCTCGAAGTCGCGCGGATTGGCCAGGCCGTTGGAGCCGATCGGGCCCAGGTCGGGCAGCTTCAGCAGCGCGCCGTAGTTCTCGCAGATGTAGCCACGGCCAGGGCCATCGGGCAGCTCCACGCGGAAGCGCACGCCACGCGGAATCACCGCGATCTGCTGCGGTTCGATCTCGATCACGCCCAGCTCGGTCAGCAGGCGCAGCGCGCCCAGCTGCGGCACGATCAGCAGCTCGCCATCGGCGTTGTAAAAGTAGCGGCCGACCATGTCGCGGTTGGCGGCGTAGAGGTGGATGCCAACACCCGCGTGTGCATCGGGCGAGCCGTTGCCGCCCATCGTGTACAGGCCCTCGACGAAGTCGGTCGGCAGTTCCGGCAGCGGCAGCGGGCTCCAGCGCAGCTGGTTCGGCGAGGCCGGCTGTGCGCCGAAATCACACTGCAGCTGCGACTGCGCGAACGGGGTGAACTCGCCATGGGTCACCGCCGGGCGGATCCGGTACAGCCAGCTGCGGCGGTTGCTGCCGCGCGGCGCGGTGAAGGCGGTGCCGGTCAGCTGTTCGGCGTACAGGCCGTGGGCCACCTTCTGCGGTGAGTTCTGCCCGACCGGCAGCGCGCCGGCAACGGCCTCGGTGGCGAATTCGTTGCCGAAGCCGGACTGGTAGCCGCGGGCGGTGATGGCGCTGGACATGGGGGCTCCTGGATACGGCAAAACCGGAACGGAAAGCAGCCGAGCATGGCTCGGCTCTACAGATGGACAGGCGCCGGGACTGGCCCGGCGCTGCTGATGACCTTACAGCACGCCGCGGCGGATCTGGTCGCGCTCGATGCTCTCGAACAGCGCGGTGAAGTTGCCTTCGCCGAAGCCTTCATTGCCCTTGCGCTGGATGATCTCGAAGAAGATCGGGCCGATGCAGTTCTGGGTGAAGATCTGCAGCAGCTTGCGCTGGTGGGTTTCCGGATCGGCATCGATCAGGATCTTGTTCTTCGCCAGGCGCGGCACGTCTTCACCGTGGTTCGGCACGCGCTGGTCGATCACGTCGAAGTAGGTCTCCGGCGTGTCGAGGAAATCCACGCCCTGCGCGCGCATGGCTTCGACGGTCTCGTAGATGTTGTCGGTGAAGCAGGCGATGTGCTGGATGCCCTCGCCCTTGTACGCATCCAGGTACTCGTTGATCTGGCTCTTCGGGTCCGACGATTCGTTCAGCGGGATGCGCACGATGCCGTCCGGCGCGGTCATCGCCTTGGACACCAGGCCGGTCTTCAGGCCCTTGATGTCGAAGTAGCGGATCTCGCGGAAGTTGAACAGGCGCTCGTAGTAATCCGACCACTGCTGCATGTTGCCGAAGTACAGGTTGTGGGTCAGGTGGTCGATGAAGGTCAGGCCGAAGCCCACCGGGTGCAGGTCGGCACCGGCGATCGGCTCGTAGTCGCCGTCGTAGATGCTGCCGGCCGCACCGTAGCGGTCGACCAGGTACAGCATGCAATCGCCGATGCCCTTGATGACCGGGGCGCTGACCGCCTTGCTGTCCGGCTTGAAGGCGATGGCTTCGGCGCCGTTGCCCAGCGCGGTCTGGTAGACCTCCTGGCCCGGCTTCTTGAAGCGGATGGCGAAGCCGCAGGCGCATGGACCGTGCTTCTCGGCGAAGTCGGCGGCGAACGAATCGGGGTCTTCATTGACCAGGAAGTTGACGTCGCCCTGGCGATAGACGGTAATCGGACGCTGCTTGTGCTTGAGCACCGCGCTGAAGCCCATCTTCCGGAAGTAGTCGTGCAGCTCCTGGCCACGGCCGGCCGGGGCGGCGAATTCGACGAACTCGAAACCGTCGATGCCCATCGGGTTCTCGAAGGTGGTGACCTGCATGCCGGGGTTGGGGTGCGAGGCGGTCGGGACTGCGGTATTCATGGTGTGGCTCCGAATCGGTACCGCATCGGTACAAACCAGGTGCGGGCAGGTAGGGACCCGGCGAGAATGCAGGGTCTGGACCTACCCCTTATAGTTACACTTGAAACCACCAGCAAGGTGCACCGCAACATGAGCCCCGCCGATCCTGCCTCGACCCGCCTGCGTGCCTCGCACGTCCTGCTCGACCTGGAACAGTTCCTGCCGTACCGGCTGAGCGTGCTGTCCAACCGGGTCAGCGGCAACATCGCCAAGCTGTACGGTGATCGTTACGGTCTGGCGATTCCCGAATGGCGGGTCATCACCATCCTGGCGCTGTACCCCGGCTCCTCGGCCAGCGAGGTCTCCGACCGCACGGCGATGGACAAGGTGGCGGTCAGCCGCGCCGTGGCCCGCCTGCTGGAGCGCGGCTTCATCAAGCGCGAGACCCACGGCGACGATCGCCGCCGCTCGGTGCTGGCGCTGTCGGCGGCTGGCTTCGAGGTGTACGAGACCATCGCACCGATGGTGATCGAGATCACCCGCAAGCTGATGTCGGTGCTGAGCGAGGAGGAGGAGCAGCTGCTGGAGAAGCTGATCCTGCGCCTGGCCGGTGATGGCCTGGAGCGGATGGGCGAAGGGGTGTAACCACGCCGAGCGCGGCGATTGGTAGATCCGCGCCCTGCATGGATGGCGACACGCCGGCGCGGCTTCGGTGGGGGCAGAGCCCTTTCCTACGGAAAGGAATCCGACCCCTGGGCGTGGGGTCAGCTCAGATGCTTGCGCCGTGCGTGGATCCACGGCACGGCCAGCGCCGCAATGGCGCCACCGGCGAAGCCGAGCGAGGCGGCAACTGTGGCCGCTTCGACCGCCCCCGGCAACGCCAGCGCCGCAGCCACCAACAGCAGCGACGGCAGGCCAACGAAGGTGCCCAGGAAGAAGTGCCAGCGCGGCGACCAGGTGTTGAGCTGCAGCAGGCTGACCGGCTGCCAGGCTTCGGAGGCGGCGTCCTCGGCGATCTTCGCCACCGCCTTGGCCAGGTCCACTTCCGGCAGCGCGCGCCCCAGGCGAGCGGTCGCCAGCAGTTCGGCCACGGCCTCCACCGGCGGGAAGCTGGACGGCCACGCCACCGGCGCCGGCACGCCATAGGCGGTCAGCAGCGGCACGCTCAGCCACGGCGCCACCAGCGGACGCATGCGGCGGCGGCCCTGCACGCACCAGATCTGCGGCTGGCCGTGCGCGGTGACGCTGTACAGCGCCAGTTCGTTGGCCGGCGGATAGCCGAGCATGGTCACCCGTGCCGCCAGGCTGTCCTGGCCCATCGCGCGCAAGAAACCGGGGCGGCTGCGCCCTTCCTGCATCCACGCCAAGCCGAGTGCACCCACCAGATAGGCCTCGGCCACGTCCTTGCTGCCGGCGGAGGCGCGTTCGTCGCTGGCCAGGTACCAGGCCAGCGATTTCGGTTCGGACACATCGTCCAGGCCCCAACGGCTGTCGTCCCCCAGCACATGGCGCACTGGCAGGCGCGCGGGCGCGGTTTCGCCACGCTCGCCTGGCTGCAGGAACGGCAGCACGCCCTGGATGAAGGTGGACAGTTCGATCGCACGCACGCCGTGGCCCTGCCATTCCGGCGGCAGCAACCCGGCCAGCTGGCCGTCGGCGGCCAATGCATCGAGCCGGGACTTCTGCTCGACCAGCTTCTGCACCGCGCCCTTCAGCACCACGTTGTCGGGCAGCGCGATCTGCGGCAGGCGGTGGCGTGGCGGCGCCAGTTCAACACTGTCCTCGCCGGTACCAGCGTCATCCAGCAGCGCCTCCTGCGGCGGCAGGGTCACGCCCTCGCCTGCTCCGGCCTCGGCCAGCTCACTGGCGGGTTCGGGCAATCGTTCGGCATGGTCGCTGTGCATGGGCGTTCCGGTAAGGGGCATCGACGGGATGTCGACTGAAGTCCTTGCCGGTAGCGGCGAGCGCGTAGCGAAATTGAGATGCTGATTCCGGGAATGTGACCGCACCCACAGTAGATCCACGCCATGCGTGGATGCGACCCGGTATCAGTGCCGAACAACCCTGCCGGCCAGCGGCCGGCACTACCGGTCAGGCGCCCATTGCTTCAGGAAGGCGCTCACCCGCGCAGGCTGGAATGCCTCGCCCCGGCGCAGCTCACCGGTGGCCTGCGAGACCAGCAGGCTTCCATCGGCATCGAGCACCAGCAGGCGTGGATAGTCGCGCTCCATCTCGGGGAACTGGGCGAAGAAGGCGGTGTTGGGCTGCTCGTCACTGGCGTTGACCTTTACCCACACGTAGTGGGCATCGCGGAAGCGGCGCAGGTCGCCGTTGCCTTCCACGATCTCATCCAGCGCATGGCAGCGGTCGCAGGCGGCATTGCCGACCTCCAGCAGGATGCGCTTCTTGCCGCGCTGGGCTTCCACCTTGGCGGTGGCCAGGTCATCGGCGGGGTCGCGGGCCGGGTCGAACTGCGCGCCGAGCCCGGCGATGGCGGCGATGTCCGCCGCCACCGGGGTGTTGCCCGAGGCCACCGGTTCGCTGGGGTCAGCGACCGGTGGCTCGGTGGGTCGGGTATCCAGGGGCTGCGTGGGCTCGGCGGCGGCAGGCGGTTGCGGTTGGGAACAGGCGCCGATCAGCGCCGCACAGACCACCACCACTGCTCCACCGAGCTTCATGCGCATGCCTTCTACCCTCTCATCGTTACTTGACGCCGTGCATCAGCTTGTTGATCAGCGGGGCGATCAGGAACAGCACCACGCCGGAGCCGATCAGGGCCCAGAACCCGAAGGTATACCCCTTCAGGGCCGACTCGACCGTCATGCCGCCTTCACCACTGACCACGCCGGCGAAGATGCCCGACAGGTTGTTGCCGATGCCGGTGGACAGGAACCAGCCGCCCATGCCGAAGCCGACCAGGCGTACCGGGGCCAGCTTGGTCACCATCGACAGGCCGATCGGCGACAGGCACAGCTCACCGACCGACTGGATGACGTAGACCATGAACAGGGTCCAGAACGGGATCTTGCCGTCCACGACCATCTGCGACAGGGCGAACATCAGCAGCGCGAAGGCGGCGCCGTTGAACAGCAGGCCCAGGCCGAACTTGCGCGGGATGGACGGATTGGCGCGGCCCATGGCCACCCAGATCCAGGCGATGATCGGCGCCAGGGTGATGATGGCCACCGAGTTGACCGACTGGAACCACGCGGTCGGGAAGGTCCAGTCACCGAACTGGCGGTTGACGATGTTCTCGGCCAGGAAGGTGAAGGAGCTGCCGGCTTGTTCGAAGAACATCCAGAACATCACGTTGAAGGCGAAGATGATCAGCATGGCGATCACGCGGTCGCGCTGCACCTTGCCCTCGCGGATGCCCTCCACGAGCAGCACCACGGCCAGCGCGGTGAACATCGCGCCCAGGATCCAGGCCAGCGCGGTAGCGCCGGTGGCCAGCAGGAAGTAGGCGATCGGAATGGCGACCACGGCACCGATCAGCACCATGATGATACGGCCGAAACCTTCAGCGCCGGCCGGCGGTGCACCGATGCCCTTCAGGCCGGCACGGCCGATGTAGAACCACACCAGCGAGATCAGCATGCCCACGCCCGAGGCGATGAACACGACCTTGTACGACGGCATTTCCGAGGTACCGAAGACCTTGCGGGCCAGGTACTCGGTCAGCACCGGGGCGATCATCGCGCCGATGTTGATGCCCATGTAGAAGATGGTGAAGCCCGAATCGCGGCGCTCGTCCTTCAGGCCGTACAGCTTGCCGACCATGGTCGAGATGTTCGGCTTGAACATGCCGTTGCCGACGATGATCGTGGCCAGGCCGAGCTTGAAGATGTGCTCCTGCGGCAGCGAGATCATGAACAGGCCGGCGGCCATGATGACCGCGCCGGTCAGGATCGAACGCTGGTAGCCCAGCACCCGGTCGGCCACGTAGCCACCGAAGATCGCCGCGGCGTACACCAGCGCCAGGTAGGCACCGTAGATGCGGCTGGCGTCGCCTTCACCGGCGGCGTTGCCGTTGTAGAACTGGGCGACGATGTACAGCACCAAGGCCCAGCGGATGCCGTAGAACGCAAAGCGCTCCCAGAACTCGGTCATGAACAGCATCCACAGTGGGCGCGGATGGCCCAGCGTGGTCTTGAAGTCCGGCAGGGCCGGCTCTGGGGTGTTCGCAGTGGCGTTTACGCTCATGCGGGTTTCCTGGTTCGGTGGATGACGAGCACGTCCGCTGTGCAGTTGGAGCAACGCGCGAGGATCACCGACTTCTGGCGTTCACGTCAAATACACGCCGTTTGAGGCAAGTGCCGGCCTGCTCGCTGAACTTGCATCTGAAACGATCCAGCCAATGGCCGCGGTCCAAGCTGAATACGGATCAGCCCTGCGCTGACGGGGGCCCGGCCTGCAGGCTGGTGCGCACCTGGAACAGCTCAGGGAAGAAGGTCAGTTCCAGCGCCTTGGCCAGGAAGCCCACCCCGGACGAGCCGCCGGTGCCGCGCTTGAAGCCGATCACCCGCATCACCGTGCGCATGTGGCGGAAGCGCCAGAGCTGGAAGGCGGTCTCCAGGTCCACCAGGTCCTCGCACAGCGAATACTCGCGCCAGTAGCGGTCGGTGTCCTGGTAGATGCGCTCGAAGACCGGCTGCAGTGCGTCGTCGGCCACGTGCGGCTGGGTCCAGTCGTGGTTTTCATACACAGCCGGTACGGCGTGGCCGAAGCGGGCCAGGTACTTCAGGAACTCCTCGTACAGGCTGGGCGCTTCCAGCACGGTGCGCAGCTGCGCCTGGCCCGCGGCGTCGTGCTCGAACACCTGCAGCATCTGCGCGTTCTTGTTGCCCAGCAGGAACTCGATGTAGCGGTACTGCAGCGACTGGAAACCCGACGAAGGGCCCAGCACGTCGCGGAAGCCCATGTACTCGGACGGGGTCAGCGTTTCCAGCACCGACCATTGCTCGGTGAGCTGGCGCAGCACCTGCTTGCTGCGCGCCAGCACCTTGCGGCACTGCCAGACTTCATCGCGCTGCAGGAAGCCGATTGCGGCACGCAGCTCGTGGCCCAGCAGCTTCAGCCACAGCTCCGAGGTCTGGTGCTGGATGATGAAGAGCATCTCGTCGTGGTGCGGCGGGTTGGACAGCGGCTGCTGCGCGCTGAGCAGCTGGTCCAGCCGCAGGTAGCCGCCGTAGGTCAGGCGCCCCTGCAGGTCGGTGTGGATGCCGGCTTCGAGATCGCGTTGGTTGTTGTCGACGGACATGGGTGCGGCCAGATCGGGGGCGGCAAGGGTAGCGCGTTGCCGCCGCGCTGGCAGCCGCCGGGTCCATACCGGGGCGTGCGGTTGGCCGTGGAGCATCGGCCGATGCCGGGCCTGCGCGTGGAACCCCACATGCCGTTGTACTGGCGGTCAGCCAGAGGCGTATTCTGATGCTTTGCAGCAACGACTGAATACGTTGTTGTTATTGGCCCCCCACCCGCCGGCAGGGGTAAAACGGGGAATCGCCGTGTTGCGGCGCAGGAAGGCTATTCCGTACGCGTTCCTTAACATGGCGATTCATATCATTTGTAACTTCTCTGTCGAAGGTGCAGTACGCAATGACGGTTGCCGCTGAATTCAAGATCGAATACCTGCAGTACCTGGACGCGGACGGCAAGCTCGTCCGCGATGACCTGCCCGCGTCGCTGCGCGACCCCAAGGTCCTGGTACCGCTGTTCAAGCAGATGCTGTACGTACGCACGTTCGACAGCAAATCCATCGCGCTGCAGCGCACCGGCAAGCTCGGCACCTATGCCGCCTGCCTGGGCCATGAAGCCGCGCACGTGGGCATCGGCGCTGCGATGCAGAAGGACGATGTGTTTGCACCGTCCTACCGCGAGTACGGCGCGATGTTCATGCGTGGCGTGCGTCCGCACGACGTGCTGATGTACTGGGGCGGCGACGAGCGCGGCAACGACTACGGCGGCAATGCGGCCAAGGACTTCCCGTTCTGCGTGCCGATCTCCACCCAGTGCCTGCATGCTGCAGGCGCCGCGCTGAAGTTCAAGCTCAACAAGGAACCGCAGATCGCCGTGGCGGTGTGCGGCGACGGCGGCAGCTCCAAGACCGACTTCTACGCAGCACTGAATTCGGCAGGCGCCTACAAGCTGCCGCTGATCCTGTGCATCGTCAACAACGGCTGGGCCATCTCGGTTCCGCGTTCGGCCCAGACCGGTGCCGAGACGCTGGCGCAGAAGGGGCTGGCCGGCGGCCTGCATTGCCTGCAGGTGGACGGCAACGACCTGATCGCGGTGCTGGCCGCCATGGAGCAGGCGCGCGAACGTGCGCTGGCCGGCGACGGGGGCACCGTGCTGGAACTGATGACCTACCGCCTGTCCGACCACACCACCGCCGATGACGCGCGCCGCTACCGCGACGACGCCGAAGTGAAGGATGCCTGGCAGCGCGAGCCGATGCTGCGCCTGCGCAAGTACCTGACCGCCGCCGGCGTGTGGAGCGAAGAAGAAGAAACCGCCTGGATCGCCGAGTGCGGCACGCGCGTGGACGAGGAAGTGAACCTGTACCTCAACACCCCGGTGCAGCCGGTCGAGGCGATGTTCGACTTCCTGTATGCCGATCCGCCGCCGGACCTGCTGGCCCAGCGTGCCCAGGCGATCGCCCTGGAGAAGCGCCATGGATGAGATCAAGAACGGCGCGCCCGGCGCGCACACCAACGCCGCCGACAGCGCTGCTGTCGCGCGCGGAGAAGAGAGCATGACCACCACGCCGATCACCCTCATCGAAGCCATCACCCAGGCGCTGGCCTGGGAGCTGGAGCACGACCCGTCGGTGCTGGTGCTGGGCGAGGACGTGGGCGTCAACGGCGGCGTGTTCCGCGCCACCGCCGGCCTGCAGCAGCGCTTCGGCTCCGAGCGCATCCTCGATACCCCGCTGGATGAAACCACCATCGCCGGCCTGACCATTGGCCTGGCCGCGCAGGGCATGAAGCCGGTGGCCGAAGCCCAGTTCGATGGCTTCATGTACCCGATGGTCGACCATATCGTCTGCCACGCCGCACGCCTGCGTTACCGCACCCGTGGCCGCCTGCACTGCCCGATGGTGCTGCGCGTGCCGTGGGGCGGCGGCATCCGCGCGCCGGAACACCACAGCGAAGCCAACGAGGCGATCTTCACCAACGTGCCGGGCCTGCGCGTGGTGCTGCCGTCCTCGCCGCAGCGTGCGTACGGCCTGCTGCTGGCCGCGATCCGCGAGCCGGATCCGGTGATCTACATGGAGCCCAAGCGCATCTATCGCCAGTACAAGGAGGTGGTCGTCAACGACGGCGAGGCCTTGCCGCTGGACGTCTGCTTCGTGCTGCGCGACGGTACCGACGTGACCCTGGTGACCTGGGGCGCGCAGGTGAAGGAAGCGCTGGAAGCGGCCGACAAGCTGGCCGGCGAAGGCATCAGTGCCGAAGTCATCGACGTGGCCACGCTGCGTCCGCTGGACTTCGCCACCATCGCCGAATCGGTGGCCAAGACCGGCCGCTGCGTGATCGTGCAGGAGGCCCCGAAGACCGCGGGCTTCGGCGCCGAGATCGCCGCGCGCCTGGCCGAGGAATCGATCTACGACCTGCTGGCCCCGGTCGAACGCGTTACTGGCTACGACACCCACA
The DNA here is from genome assembly GCF_039555535.1 of Stenotrophomonas maltophilia. Classification (NCBI taxonomy): domain Bacteria; kingdom Pseudomonadati; phylum Pseudomonadota; class Gammaproteobacteria; order Lysobacterales; family Lysobacteraceae; genus Stenotrophomonas; species Stenotrophomonas maltophilia. The sequence continues at coordinate 4,459,596 of NZ_CP154630.1, forward strand.
TTCCGCTGTTCCGCCTGGAAATGAAGTACCTGCCGAGCGTTGAGCGGATCGTGGCTGCAGCCAAGCGCGCGGTGGCGGCCGGCTGACATGCGGGCCCGCCTTCTGGGGGCTTACCGCAGCCAGTATCCCAACCCGCTCCGGTTCCACACCGGCCAGATCGTCGAAGTAGGTGTCCGTGACGAGGAATGGCCGGCGTTTGCCTGGGTACGCACCAACGATGGGCGCGCTGGATGGGCGCCCGTCGCCTGGTTGCAGCTGCTGGACGAGGGTCGCGCCGAAGCACTGTGCGACTACGACGCCCGCGAGCTGGATGTGGAAAGCGGCGAGATGGTGAAGCTTCATCACGAACACGGTGGGTGGTGGTGGTCCGAGCGCGCCAATGGCGCGACGGGCTGGCTGCCGGCCCGCGAACTGGAACTGCTGGAAGAGAACTGCAAATGAGCCAGACCAAGAACTTCAACCTGCCCGACCTGGGCGAAGGCCTGCCGGACGCGACCATCGTCGAGTGGTTCGTCAAGGAAGGCGATGTGATCAAGCTGGACGAGCCGCTGGTCTCGATGGAGACCGCCAAGGCCGTGGTGGAAGTGCCCTCGCCGTTCTCCGGCAAGGTGCTGAAGCTGTCCGGCGGTGCCGGCGACATCATCCCGACCGGCTCGGTGCTGGCCAGCTTCGAACTGGACCCGAACCTGCCGCAACGCGCCGATGGCCAGGACACCGGCCACAGCCATGGCCATGCCGCACCGGCCGCTGCACCGACGCCGCCGCCGCTTCCCGCTGCCGCCGCACCGGTGGCCGCAGAAGAAGCCAAGCCCGCCGCAGCCGAGCGTGATGACGCCGGTACCGTGGTCGGCGCGATGCAGAGCTCCAATGCCGTGCATGCCGAACAGGCGCTGGCCGTCGGTGGCGTCAAGGCCGTGCCGGCGGTGCGTGCGATGGCGCGCAAGCTGGGCGTGGACCTGAGCCGCGTGCCAGCCACCGGCACCGATGGCGCCGTGACCATGGCCGACGTCAAGCAGGCCGCCGCCAATGGCACCGCCAAGCTCGGCGCCGCCCCGGCACCGGTCGCCGCCGCCGCGTATGCCGCACCGGCCCCGGCGCAGGTGTCTGCCCCGGTGCAGAGCGAAGCCCGCACCCCGCTGTCTGCCGCTGGCAAGCCGATGCGCACCCAGCCGCCGGGCGTGGTCGCCAAGGGCCAGCCGGAACCGCTGAAGGGCGTGCGCCGCAACATGGCGCGCGTCATGGCCGACGCGCACAGCAAGGTCGTGCCGACCACGCTGAACGACGACGCCGACATCCACGCCTGGCTGCCGGGCAACGACGTCACCGCGCGCCTGGTGCGTTCGATCGTGGTCGCCGCGCAGAAGGTGCCGGCGATGAACGCCTGGTTCGACGGTGAAGCGCTGACCCGCACCCTGCACGCGCAGGTGGACATCGGCATCGCCGTGGACACCGACGACGGCCTGTTCGTGCCGGCCCTGCGCAATGCCGACATGCTCGACGCACGCGGCATCCGTGAAGGCGTCAATCGCCTGCGCGAGCAGGTCGAATCGCGTTCGATCGCCGCCTCGGAACTGAGCGGCTACACCATCTCGCTGTCCAACTTCGGCATGTTCGCCGGCCGCTACGCGACCCCTGTCGTGGTACCGCCGTGCGTGGCCATCGTCGGTGCCGGCCGTGCCCGCCACCAGATGACTCCGGTGATGGGCGGCGTGGAAGCGCACAAGGTCATCCCGCTGTCGGTCACCTTCGACCATCGCGCGGCAACCGGCGGCGAAGCTGCACGCTTCCTGCGCGCGATGATGGACGACCTGGCGCTGGCCAGCTGATCCAGCTGATCGGTGGGTGCCAACCTTGGTTGGCACATGAGTTGGAGAAACGCCGGGCACTGCCCGGCGTTTTTTTTGTGCCCGCATCCATGCATGGCGTGGATCTACCAAATGCCTGCGATCAATCGCGAGCGACCATGCCCTCGGCGCGGCTGTAGACACGCAGGCGGTGCCCGTCAGGATCGGCACCGACGAAGGTGTAGCCAAACTCCAGCGTCACCGGCGCCTGCAGGATCTGCACGCCGAGTGCGTGCCACGCATCGTGCATCTGCTGCACGGCGTCGGGGTTGGCGACGACCATCGCCAGTTCGGCGGCACCGGCCTGCGTGGACACCGGCGGTTGCACGTCGTCGCGCTGCCACAGGCCCAGGGCAGCGCCATCGCCGAGCAGGAACAGGGCAAAGCCGGGCGACTGCTCGACCGGCGGTTTGCCGAGAATGCCGCTGTAGAAAGTGGCGCTGGCGGCGACGTCGCGCACGTACTGCAGCAGGGTGCTGGGCTTGAACATGGGGAAGCTCTGTTGTTGGGAGCGATCATGGTGGTATGGGCCTGCTGACAGATTCTGTCAGCAGATTCGACTGTCGGTGGATTCGTCTGTCGGTAGAGTCGACTGTCAGTCGACTGCTCTTCCTTCAGCGTGCTTGAAACCCCGCGCTGCGCGCGATAGTCGACTAACAGTCGACTCTACCCCGCCGCCCGCTCCCCGCTTCCCGCTGTTGCTGTGGTTATGAGCGATCCAGCCAGTCCGGTGCGATGCCCTGCGCTTTCTGCCAGCGTCGCAGCAGGGTGGCGCGTGGCACCAGGTAGTGATCCTCCAGCACGCGCACCTGACGGATGCGGTCGAGCCTGAAATGCCGGAAGTCCTCGCGACCTTCGCACCATGCCGCCAGCATCGGCACTTCATCGAAGTAACCCAGCGCGAACGGCCAGACGGTGCGCTCGGTACGCTGGCCCTGCGCGTCCTCGTAGCCGAACTTCAGGCGCTGCTGCGAACCGACAGCCTCTCGCACGGCCTGCAGACGAGCCGCGGGAACCTTGGCCGCGGCGCGCGACGGGCCCACGCGCAGGCCACTGTCACGCAGCGCTTCGCGCCGTGCTGCAGGCAACACATGGGCGATACGCGCCAGGGCATCACGGGCAGCCTCGGCCAGCGCAGGCTCGGTGCGCGCGGCGACCCAGCGCAGGCCCAGCACCAGCGCGTCGATCTCGGCCGGTGGCAGGGTCATGGGAGGCAAGGTATCGCTCGGCGCCAGCAGGTAGCCGACGCCGGCCTCGCCACGCAGGTCAGCGCCCTGCTCGCGCAGGGTCTCGATATCGCGGTACAGCGTGCGCAGGCTGATCCCCAGCGCGTCGGCGAGGGCCTGCCCGGCCACCGGACGTCGATGACGGCGCAGCAGCTGCAGCAACTGGGTCAGGCGCAGCGCACGTGACATCAGCCGACCAGCGCGCTCGATGCCACCACGTGCTCGCCCGGCTGCGGGGCCAACGCGGCCTCGACCAGCACCTTGGCGATTTCGGTAGCCGGATTGATCCGCCACGCCCGCGGCAACACCGGCCCCAGCGCGCCCAGCACCGTCAGCGCGAAACGCTCACCACGGCGCACCTCGTTGCGCTCGCCCCCGATCAACCCTGGGCGGACCAGGGTCAACGAATTGAAGCCCAGCGCGCGCAGGTCGCGCTCCAGCTCGCCCTTCACCCGGCTGTAGAAGATCGACGACTGCGGATCGGCACCGGCTGCGGAATTCAGCACATAGGCCTGCGCACCCTGCGCCTGCGCCAGGCGGGCGAACGCCAGTGGGTAGTCATGGTCGATGCGATGGAAGGCCTCGCGGCTGCCGGCCTGGGCAATGGTGCTGCCCAGCGCGCAGATGACCGCGTCCACGCGCGCCCACCCCGGTGCGGCCGGCAGCGCGTCGAAGGCCAGCACCGGGTTTTCCAGCGTCGCGCGGGTCAACGCCAGCGGGCGGCGGGTGGGTGCCACCACGGCGCTGCAGCGCGGGTCGTCCAGCAGCCGGGACAGGGTCAGCCCGCCGACAAGGCCGGTCGCCCCCAGCAACATCACGCGCATCACCACCTCCACTGCGGCATCCTGTCGCCCATCGTAGCCGTTCAAGCCATCGGCAGCCGCGCCGATATGCTGGAACCTGCCCCTGCCAGCCCCAGGATTTGCTCCATGACGGACCAGCCCGACCACCGCCCTGCCCCCGGTACTGCCCTTGGGCCGCCGGCACGCGTGCGTGCGGTGGTGGACGATGGGCTGGGTGACCGCGTGGTGCTGCAGGGCGGCGGTGGCGTGGCCCTGCAGCAACTGTTCGCAGGCGCCGACGCGCCGGAACCGCTGCTGGCGGCGTTCGCCAACGGCATGGCCACCCTGCCCGGCGAGCTGGGCGACATGGGCGACCGCCTGCAGTCGGCGCAGGCCAGCGCCGACTGGCCACGCTACGGCCGCGCGATGCGGCAGCTGATCGACAAGTACATCCGCACCATCGAGCAGCATTCCCCGCACGGGCAGCCGGAAAGCCTGCGCCTGTCCGAGCAGCTGCGGCTGCTGCTGGGTGGGGCGGTGGTAGCCCTGCTGCAGCACGACCCGGACCTGCGTGAGCAGGCACAGGCGCTGGCCATGCGCCTGCGCCAGTGGCAGCCGGGCACGGCACTGGAACCGATCGAACAGGGCGTGCGCGAGCTCGGCCACCAGGTCGGCGTGCGCGCCGAGAGCTGGCAGGAGCAGCAGGCACTGCTGCTGGAACTGTTCGCGCTGCTGCTGGAGAACGTGAGCGAGCTGCTGGACGACCGCAGCTGGCTGCAGGGCCAGATCGCCGCAGTACGCCAGCTGCTGGACGGGCCGTTGGAGGCCGAGGCCGTCGAGCGAACCCGCGCCGAGCTGCGCGAAGTGATCTACAAGCAGGGCCTGCTGCGCCAGGGCATCGATGATTCAAAGGCGGCCATGCGCGGGCTGATGGGCGAGTTCATCGAGCGCATGGATGGCATGGCCACCAGCACCGGTGAGTACCACGACCGCATCGGCAGTTACGCGCTGCAGCTGCGCGAGGCGCGCAGCATCGCCGACCTCAATCAGCTGCTGCAGGAGGTGATGCGCGACACCGGCAAGGTGCAGCAGCAGGCTGCACAGGCCCGCGATCACCTGGCCAATGCGCGGCAGGAAGTGGAACGTGCAGAGCAACGCATCGCCGAGCTTGAGCAGGAGCTGCGCGCCGCCGGTGACCTGGCACGCATCGATCCGTTGACCCAGGCACTGAACCGTCGCGGCCTGGACGAACTGCTGCAGCGCGAGCTGGCGCGCGCCGCGCGCAACAACTCGCCACTGGGCGTGGCGGTGATCGACCTGGATGATTTCCACCAGACCAACGACGCGCACGGGCATGCCGGTGGCGATGCGCTGCTGCAGCACCTGGTGTCCGTGTGCAAGCTGTTGCTGCGCGCCACCGACGGCATCGCTCGGCTGGGCGGCGACGAATTCGTACTGGTGCTGCCGGAAACCCAGGGCGCCGACAGCATGGCCACCGTGCAGCGCCTGCAGCGTTCGCTGGCACATCGCGTGCTGACCGTGCAGGACCAGCGCGTGCCGGTGCATTTCAGCGCTGGGCTGGCGCAATGGCAGCCCGGCGACGATACCGAGACCCTGCTGCGCCGCGCTGATGACGCGCTGTATGCCGCCAAGCGGCAGGGCAAGAACCGGGTGCAGGCGGGGTGATGATCCAGCGTGCGGATTCTGTAGCGCCCGAGCCCATGTTCGGGCGGCGGCGCGCAGCGCCGTAGAGCAGCCGAGCGTGGGCTCGGCTCTACATATTACTTACCGCGCAGCTTCTGGAACCCGGTCACCGCCGCCAGCACGATGGCGCCGGCGATGATGCCGACCACCATGTTGGCCGCAGCACTGATCAGCCAGCCCCACTGCCCTTCGCCGCCCAATGCCTGCACCGTGTGGTGCAGTGCCGGCACGTTGTGCACGAGGATGCCGCCGCCCACAAGGAACATGGCGATGGTGCCGGCCACTGACAGGAACTTCATCAGCCACGGTGCCGAGGCCACCAGGCCGCGACCAAAGGCGGCCACAGCCCCGCCCTTGCGCGAGAGATACAGGCCGACGTCATCAAGCTTCACGATGCCCGCGACCAGCCCATAGACGAAGACCGTCATCGCCAGTGCAACCACGGCCAGCGTGACCACCTGGTTGGTGAACGGCGCGGTGGCGACCACGCCCAGGGTCAGCACGATGATCTCGGCCGAGAGGATGAAGTCGGTGCGGATCGCGCCCTTCACCTTGTCCTTCTCCCACGCGACCATGTCCACCTGGGTATCGGCCAGCGCCTTGCGCCGCTCGGCCTGGCGCTCGGCATCGTCGTCGGACGAATGCAGGAAGCGATGTGCCAGCTTCTCAACGCCCTCAAAGCACAGGAACGCGCCACCGATCATCATCAGTGGCACGATCAGCGGCACGTTCCAGCCGCGGCTGTGCAGCCAGGCCTCCAGCGCGCTGATCGCCAGAGCCGCCGGCACCAGGATCACCTTGTTGACCAGCGAGCCCTTGGCCACCGCCCACACCACCGGCAGTTCGCGGTTGGCGTTGACCCCGGTGACCTGCTGCGCGTTCAGCGCCAGATCGTCGCCGAGTACACCAGCGGTCTTCTTCGCCGCGACCTTGGTCAGGACCGAGACATCGTCGAGGAGGGTGGCGATATCGTCGAGCAGGGCGAACAGGCTGGCACCGGCCATGGGGCGTCCAAGAAAGGGAATGGGCGGATTCTGACCGATTCGGCGTTGACTGCGGAAGAGATCGGGTTCACCACGTGACGACCCCGGCCCGGCCAGACTGGAGCGTGATCCCGTTTCGCCGGGCATGGCCCGGCGCTACCGGCCGTCGTCTGAAAGGAGTTCCGCTTGAGCAACCCGCCCACCGCCTATGGCAATCCTCCGCTGGTCAAAGGCATGAACCGGCGCAGCCAGATCCTGCGCCTGCTGATGCGCTATCGCCATTCAGGCGTGTTCTCGGGCATGAACCTGGATGCCGCAGGCAATCCGGCCGACGTTCCCGCAGACGGCAACCCGGAACAGTTCGTCAGCGATCTGGAAGCGCTGGGGCCCACCTTCGTCAAGCTGGGCCAGATGTTGTCCACGCGCCCGGACATGGTGCCGGTGGAGTTCGCCACCGCACTGGAACGCATGCAGGAGAAAGTGGCCGAGATCCCGGTCGAACGCATCCACGCGATCGTCGAGCAGGAGCTGGGCGCACCGGTGAACAAGCTGTTTGCCTCGTTCGACCCTGAACCCCTTGGCTGCGCCTCGATCGCGCAGGTGCATCGCGCGGTGCTGCACGATGGACGCCAGGTGGCGGTGAAGGTGCAGAAGCCTGAAGTCGCTGCACAGCTGCGCTCGGACCTGGAGGCGTTGCGCAGCTTCGCGTTGGCCGCCGACCACCTGACCCAGGTCGGCCGCCGCGTGCGCCTGCGCGACTGGCTCAACGAGTTCGCCAAGACCCTGATGCAGGAGCTGGACTACCACGCCGAGGCCGAGAACCTGGCCCGCTTCGGCCGCCACCTCAAGCCGTTCCGCCGCCTGTGGATCCCGCAGCCGCTGTGGGATTACAGCAGCCAGCGCGTGCTGACCATGGAACTGGCCACCGGCGTGCGCGTGGATGCGATCCCCGATGTGCGCCGCACCGAACAGTCGATGGATCCACTGGCGGCGGCGCTGATCCGCGGCTACCTGGACCAGATCTTCGTGCATGGCGAGATCCATGCCGACCCGCATCCGGGCAACCTGCGGGTGATGCCCGATGGCCGGCTGGCGATCTTCGATCTGGGCATGGTCGCGCACATGCCGCCGCGCCTGCGCGAGCGCCTGTTGAAGATCCTGTTCGCCGCCGTCGATGGCCGTGGCGAGGAAGTGGCTGACGACCTGATCAGCATCAGCACGCGTCTGGAGGCGTTCGACGAGGAACGTTACCTGCGTGAGACCGGCCAGTTGATCGCGCGTTACGCCGCCAGCGGCACGTTCTCCGAAGGCCGCGTCGTGCTGGACATGGTGCGCATCGCCACCGCCTGTGGGCTGCGCACACCGCCGGAACTGAGCCTGCTGGGCAAGGCATTGCTCAACCTGGAAACCGTGTGCCGCTTGCTGGCACCCGAGCTGGAAACACGACGCATCGTCGAGCGTCAGCTGCAGCACGTGATGCGCGCGCGACTGAAGAAATCACTGTCCGCAGCCAACATCGCCAGCGAGGCGATGGAGCTGCAGCAGCTGCTGCGCGATGGACCGCGCAAGCTCTCGGACATCATGGCGCTGCTGGCCGAAAACCGCCTGCAGATGAAGGTGACCGGGCTGGAGGAATCGCGGCTGATGGAGAACCTGCAGAAGATCGCCAACCGCGTGGCGGCCGGCATCATCAGCGCGGCGCTGATCATGGCCGCGGCGATGATGATGAAAATCGACACCGGCTGGCACCTGTTAGGCTACCCGCTCATTGCGCTGATTCTGTTGTTCATCGGCGTAGTGCTCGGCCTTGGCATCGTGACCAGTGCACTGCTGTTCGATCGTCGCGCGCGGGCACGCGAAGAGCGCGGGCATCGCTAGCGCATCACAGAAAACACCCGTATTCATGCGGTTTTTAATGCAATCCAACGGCGTCTTTCACGCTCGTTTTACCTTCTGAGCGCGATCCCGCGCGCGTCATTGCAACAAACATTTCAGTCAGGTTCGTGCATGCACTATCGGGTCATCGGCCTGTCACATGCATGTGCTTGCGGCAGCGCCGGTCGGATGGACACGCGTCGGTACGACGTCCATCACCACCACCCCGTCACTGCCGAAGCTGCCTATGCTCTGGATACTGCTGCTGTCGTTGTTGCTGCTGTGCTGGTTGTTCCTCGCGTCCGACAAGTGGGTGTGGTGGAAGGCCAGTGCGTTCTCGCTGCTGCTGCTTGCGCTCAGCGCATGGTGGCTGATCGACAAGCTGTCCGGTGATGGGCTCAACGCCGCCACCCTGTACCACCTGGGCGCCGACATGGAAGGCGCCGGTGTCTCCGATTTCAAGGGCTATATCGCCGGCTTCATCGTGCTGGCGCTGGTCTCGCTGCTGCCGCTGTTCGCCACGCGGGTGAAGCGCTGGCGCCGGCCCGGCCATGGAGGCGCCTGGTTTGCCGGCTTCATCGCAGTGTGGGTGGGCACGATCATGTTCAGCCCGTTGGCCCGCGACGGCCAGCGCCTGTATCAGCAGCTGCGCCCGGTCGATTTCGCCCGCATCGCACCTGAGTACCAGGTGCCGACGCAGCCACTGCAGCGTCCGCGCAACATCGTCTGGATCTATGGCGAAAGCCTGGAACGTACCTACCTGGACGAGGCCGTGTTCCCCGGCCTGATGCCCAACCTCAACCGCCTGGCGTCCGAGTCGCTGGACGTGCGTGGCCTGGCCTCGGCCGAAGGCAGCGGCTGGACCATCGCCGGCCTGGTGTCGTCGATGTGCGGCGTACCGCTGACCACCTCGCAGGGCGATGAGAACAGCATGGACCGCATGGGCAGCTTCCTGCCCAAGGCGGTGTGCCTCGGCGACTACCTGAAGCAGCAGGGCTACACCAACCACTATCTTGGCGGTGCCAACGGCCAGTTCGCCGGCAAGGGCCAGTTCCTGGCCAGCCACGGTTTCGATGAAGTGCATGACCTGGCCTGGTTCAAGCAGCAGAAGAAGATCGGCCGCATCCATTACTCGGCCTGGGGCGTGCACGATGACGTGCTGCTGGACACCGCCTACCAGCGCTTCGAGCAGCTCTCGCGTGCCGGCTCGCCGTTCATGCTGACCACGCTGACCATGGATACCCATCACCCGGCCGGGCACCTGCCGGTGTCGTGCAAGGGCGAGCGCTACCAGAGCCAGTACGGCAACATCGGCCTGCTCAATGCACTCAAGTGCACCGACCGCCTGATCTCGCAGCTGGTCGAGCGCATCCAGGCCAGCCCGTATGGCAAGGACACGTTGATCGTGATCGCTTCCGATCATCTGGCGATGCCCAACGATCTCAGCCATGTGCTGGCCAAGCAGCAGCGCGAAAACCTGCTGCTGTTCCTCGGCGACGGCGTGACGCCTCGCCAGCTGGCGGTGGAAGACGGTTCAACGCTGGACTCCGGCGCCACCCTGCTCAGCCTGCTCGACCCGAACCTGCAGACCATGGGCTTTGGCCGCTCGCTGCTGGATGACAAGCGCGCGCCGAGCGCCAGCGTCGCCGCGCGCCGCGACGGTGGCCGCGACTACCCGCAGTATCTGGCGTTCGCCCGTTCGCTGTGGCTGGGTGAACCGACCCGTGAACTGAAGATCGACGGCGACGACCAGGTGGTGGTCGGCCTGCAGCATGTGCAGCCACCGGTTCTGCTGGAGTACGACAAGGACTGGGGTTTGAAGTCGGTATATCTGGAAAACACCTCACGCCAGTTCGATGATGCCGACCCGGACAATACCCTGGCCTATGTCGATCGCTGTACCGCGTTCGAGGACGGCTCGGCCGATGGCGACTGGTGCGCCCTGCTGGTCAACCGCGACAACGGCATCAAGCTCTACCGTGACAACGACCTGCGTGGCGGCATCGCCGTGGATGCACCGCTGGACCCCTTCCAGGGCCCGCGCCCGAGCGTGCGCCAGGCGCACATGATCACGCAGAAGGGCCGCCGCACCCGCGCCGGCCAGTACATGCTGCAGCTGGTGGCGAGCACGCGCCCGGATCGCGGTTTCTGGATCGAGGCGGTGTCGTCGCAGCGCAAGGTGGTGCTGGCCCAGCAGTGGGTGCAGCCCGATGCCAATGGCAAGATCAACGTATCGTTCGGGCTGGACCACGAAGTGGACGATCTGGAGATCCGCGCGTGGTTGAACCATGCCGAGAAGTTGGCGGTGGATACGTTCGCACTGGTGCCCTCGCGCAGCCGACCGCGCGGGTAGGGTTCTTTGCAGGGCCGCGCCCTGCCACCCGCCGAAGCAACAGCCGAAGCAAGAGCAACAGCAACGGCAACAGCGTGCATTCCGTGGTTGGGCGGGGCAGTGCCGGAGTGCGGGGACGCCGCAAGTACGTCCCTGTAGGCTTGGCAGCCGCATCCATGCGGCTGACACCCCGCACTCCGACACCGCCCCACCTCTGACAGATTTCGTGTGCTGTTGGTGGGTGTCGACCTTGGTCGACACAATCTGTCAGATATCGAAAATCAAAATGGGGTCAGATCCGTTTTCCGGAGGAAAACGGATCTGACCCCAATAGTATTTCCAACAGACCGCAGCCAACTGTCGAAGGCGGGGTGGGTCCGGTGGCGGGAGTGTCCGCGGCATGGATGCCGCGGCCAAGCCCCCATGGATGGGTTTACGGCGTCTCCCGCAACCGGACCCACCCCGCCAATCCTCGGAATGCCAGCTTTTGCTGTTGCTCTTGCTTCGGCCGTTGCTTCGGCGGGTGCAGGGCGCAGCCCTGCAAATAAACCCCTACTCCTGCGGATCGCGGGTGATGTGGATGTCGGTCGGGGTCGACAGCGGGATGTTCCGCTCCGCCAGGATCTGCAGCAGGCTGAAGTACAGATCGCTGCGGGTGGCGTAGACCTGCCGCGGGCTGGCCACGTACGCGAAGCTGTTGATGGTGATCTGGCCACCGGCAATGCTGTCGATGTAGACCGTCGGCGCCGGCTGCTTCAGCACGTTGGTGTGCGCGGTGTACGCATCCAGCAGCGCCTGCCGCAGATTGCCGACATCCGTGCTGGGCGGTACCGCGAACTGGATCTGGATGCGGCCCTGGTTGTTGCCCATCGTCATGTTGCGCACGGTCTTGGTGACCAGCTCGGAGTTGGGCACGATCAGCGTCGACTTGTCGCCCACCTGGATCTCGGTCGAGCGCAGGCTGATGCGGCGGATGTCGCCTTCCTGGTCACCCAGCTTCACCCAGTCGCCGATCTTCACCGGGCGCTCGGCCAGCAGGATCAGGCCGGAAACAAAGTTCTGGGTGATCACCTGCAGGCCGAAGCCGATACCCACCGACAGCGCGCTGACCAGCAATGCCAGCTTGCTCAGCTGCAAGCCCATCGCGCTCAGCGCCCAGATCACCGCGATGATGATGCCCACATAGCGGGCAACCGTACTCACCGAATTGCGTGCGCCCAGGTCCAGTTCGGTCTTGGGCAGGTAGGTGTCGGTCAGCCAGCGCTGCACCAGCTGGGTGACCGCCAGGCCGGCCAGCAGCACCAGCACGGCCAGCACGATGCGCACCGGCTCCAGCTTGGTTCCGCCGATATCGAACCCAGAAGTGAACAGCGACGAGAACCGCTCGACCACTGCGCCGATGTTGCCGAATGGCGCCACCAGGGCCAGCAGCGCGATCAGTACGACGATGGTGCGCAGTGCTGCCGACAGCAGCACGCCGGCCTGCTCCAGCCGCGATACGCTCAGCCCGGTGCTGAGCAGGATGGTCTGGCCGACCTTGCTGTCGGCGTTGAGCATCCAGGTGCTCAGGTCATCGACGAACTTGAACAGCAGCGTCGCCGCCAGCACCACGATGCTGCCGCCGATCAGCTGCTGGTTCACGAACTTGGCGAAATTCAGATAGCCCAGCAGCGTGGCGATGATCGCTGCCACCACCGCGATGTTGCCTGCCACGCGCGCCAGCACCAGCCAGCTGCTGCGGCGCACCGGCGTACTCGGGCCCTGCCCGTCGGCCTGCGCTTCCAGCTTGGCTTCGGCCTCGGCGGTCTGCCGGCGGTGCAGGCGCGCCAGCGTCACCAGCATGGCCATGATCAGGCCGAGGTAGGTCAGTGCAATCAGGCCATCCAGCGCCACCGTGGTGACGTCGCTGGTGCGCGTGGCCTGATCGAGGGCGACCAGCACCGCGCTCAGCCAGGCCAGCGCCGCCGCGCCCCAGGCGTACTTGCGCAATTTCAGTGCGGCGGTGTCGTCCAGATTCAACAATCGCCATGAGGGGCGCTTGGGCACCAGCAGGCAGGCGCTGAGCGCCGCGATGAACGCGGCGCGGAAGGTCGCGGTTTCCAACCCGTCGGCCACCACCTGCAGGCGCGGTGCGATCGCATCAACGGCGTCCAGCGCCGCCATCAGCACCACTACGGCATAGCCGGGCAGCAACGTGCCCACCAGCAGCAGCCACATGGCCAGGCCAGACCGGCGCAGGCGGCCATCAGGCGCGCGGTCAGACGCGGCGAACTGCCGCCCCAGGCGGCGCAGCCACAACCGCAGCGGGAACATCATCACCAGCGCGGCCACCAGGCCCAGCAGCGGCGTGCCCCAGCCATTGGCGCCGATGCCAGCGACCAGCGTGTCACGCCCCTGCTCGGCCAGCGGCGCAACGCGTGCGATATCGATCGGCAGGCGCTCGGCCACCTTGCTCCACAGCGCAGGCGACAGCGGCGAGGCCACCTTCTGCCCCAGCTCTTCGGTGCGCTGCGCGGCGCGTTGCTGGTCGATGTCGGTCGCCAGCTGCTGGGCACGCACCGCGCTGGTCTTGGCTTGGGCCACCGATGCGGCCAGTCCGTCGCGCTGCTTGTTGAGGATGCGCCGTTGCGCCGCCAGTTCGGGCGGCTCGGTGGCGCCCTCGGCAGGCGTGCCCAGCTGCGCCAGCTGTTCGTCGAGACGGTCCAGCTGCGGCTGCAGCGACTTCTCCAGCGCCTCGGCGTCACGCCGGGCCTTCGAAGCGTCCTCGGACAGCATGGCCAATGTTTCGATGGCCGCGGCATCACCACGCTTGCGGTCGACTTCCTTCAGCTTCGCATCGATATCCGCCAGCTGCTGCTTCGGCGTGGGGTCCTCATCCTGTGCCAGCACCGGTGCCGACAGCAGGAAGGCAGTGCACAGCAGCAGGACCAGCCAAGGCCCCCGTGCACGGATCGATTGCAGGAAAGAAGACACGCCAGCCACACCGTTTCGCGCGGACCACCGCGCCTGCGCGCGACTATACGGCACAGACGGTAAAGGGCGGATGCGTGGCCCCGTGGCGGTATCAGTACTTCAACCGCAGCTCTTCCACCGTGGGCTGCTGCAGCGCGTACCAGTCCTGGAACTCTTCCTCGGTGATCTCATCGGGCGCATACACCGCCACCGGGTGCCAGTCGTGGTCGGTCGGCAGTGGCTGGCGCGGGCCGGCACGCAGGCTGTAACTGACGCCCTCGTAGTCCACCAGGTCGTCGACCTGCGGCCACTGTTCGCGTGCGAACGCGGATTCACTCTTCAACAGGATCACCTGGTACATCGGCACCTCCACTTCGGTTGGATCAGGAAAACACGGCGCTGGTGGCAGCATACCGCCGCACCGTTGACAACGGGCACGCCGCAGCAGCGACGGAACGTTCTGGACACGGCCATCGCCCCGGCTTCACCCGCCCATGGCAAGGCCATCGGCATCGTGGAGGCCCACCCCTGCCACGACCGCCGATGACCGACCACCCGCCGCTGAAGACCGTCACCGACCTCAAGCTGCCCCGCTACCTGGGCACCTGGTACGAGATCGCACGCCTGCCGATGCGCCACGAACCGGAAGGCTGCACCGACGTGTCGGCGCACTACACCCTGCTCGACAACGGCAACGTCGGCGTCACCAACCGCTGCCGCATGGACGGCGAGGTCGAGGAAGCCACCGGCGAGGCCTGTGCCGTCGACAACGACAGCGCGCGCCTGGAGGTGAGCTTCCTGCCCAAGGGCCTGCGCTGGTTGCCATTCGCCAAGGGCGACTACTGGGTGATCCAGGTCGCCCCGGACTACAGCGTCGCGCTGGTCGGCAGCCCGGACCGCAAGTACCTGTGGCTGATGGCACGCGAGCCACGCCTGGACGCGACCGTGCAGGACCATTATCTGGCGACTGCCCGCCTGCAGGGCTTCGATCTGTCCGAACTGATCCACACCCCGCATACCGGTCGCCCGACAGCCTGAGCCGCGCACGCCCATGGACCTCAAGAGTGGCTACCCATGGTGGGCGGTTCGCAACGGCCTGATCCACGCCTTCCCACCGCTGGAAGAGAACCTGCGCTGCGACGTGCTGGTGGTGGGTGGTGGCATCACCGGTGCGCTGATCGCCGACGAACTGTCCGCCCACGGCCACGAGGTGGCGGTCATCGAGCAGCGCGACATCGGTTGGGGCAGTACCGCCGCCAGCACCGCGCTGCTGCAGTACGAGATCGATACCCATCTGCTGGAACTGGCACAGCGTTACGGCCATGACGCCGCCGCACGGGCCTACCTTGCCTGTGCCGAGGCCATTCCGGCGCTGGGCGATGTGGCGCGGGGCCTGAAGGACGTGGATTTCCAGCGGATGGACAGCCTGTACCTGGCCAGCCGCCATCGCGACGTGCCGCGCCTGATGGCCGAAGGCGATGCCCGTCGCGGCATCGGCCTGGATGCCCGCTGGCTTGGCCCCGGGGAACTGCAGGAACGTTTCGACGTTGGGGCCGGCGGCGCCCTGCTGACCCGGCAGGCGGCCCGGGTTGATCCGTATCGGCTGACCTATGCGCTGCTGCAGCGCCTGCGTCGGCGCGGCGGCCATGTGCATGACCGCACCATACTGCACAGCCTCGATGCTACCGCGCGCGGGGTGACCGCCCGTACCGAAGCCGGTGCCACCATCCGCGCACGCCACGTGGTGCTGGCCATGGGCTATGCCAACCAGCGCTGGCTCAAGCAACGGGTCGCACGCAACCGCAGCAGCTACGCCTTCATCACCGATCCCATCGATGCGGACGTGCTCGGCCGGCTGCGCAACACGATGGTCTGGGAGAGCGCCCGCCCCTACCTGTACCTGCGCGCCACCGGCGACCGTCGCCTGCTGGTGGGCGGGCTGGACGACGCCATCGACATCCCCGCCCGCCGCGACCGGCGCGTTCAGAGCAAGGCCGACCAGCTGATGAAGCAGCTGCTGCGCTGGTTCCCACGGCTGGACCCGGTGCCGGCGTTCTCCTGGGGCGGCACCTTCGCCGAGACCGCTGATGGCCTGCCGTTCTTCGGCCCGCACGAACAATGGGGACCGCGGGTGCACTTCGCCATGGCCTACGGTGGCAACGGCATCACCTATTCGATGATCGGCGCGCAGCTGCTGCGGGCCCGGATCGAACGGCGCACGCATCCACTGGCGGGGCTGTTCGGGTTCGGGCGGTTGTGACCTGCAGCCAGGCATGGCCTGGCTCTACCCCAATCCGGTACCGACAGGCATCATTCAAGCAGCCCCTGCTAGCGTCGGCCTGTACCGCCGCGTGTTGCGTGGCCACCTGTCCGCTGGAGCGCTGTCATGATCCGCCCCCTGACCCTGCTGCTGTGCCTGGCCCTGCCGGGAACCGTGCTGGCCCAGTCCGCCGCAGGCGCCACCGCGCCGCAGGCGGCCGGCCTGGACCTGACGCTGCCGCAGGCGCCGATGCGCTACCTCAACGACCCAGCCCTGCAGCAGGACCCGCCGGGCACGTACTACGGCGACAAGAGCGGCCCGCGCGTGCACGACGACGCGAAGATCGCCGACGTGACCGACGACAAGGTCAAGGTGTCCGGCAGCTTCACCACCGGCATCGGCTATTCCAAGAATGGCGGCAACAGCCACTACAACGCCGCCACGCTGAACCTGAGCAAGAACTACACCACCGATGAGGGCAAGACCCACGGGGTCAACGTCAACATCCACGTGAGCGAAGGCAAGGGCCCGGGCTTCTTCGGTCCGTATGGCGGCTACTACGGCCGTGGCCCGGGCTACTGGGACTACCCGCCGCCGTTCGGCTGGTAAGCCAGCTCCTGTAGAGCCGAGCCCATGCTCGGCTACGGTTGGCCGCAAAGCCGAGCATGGCCTCGGCTCTACATGGGCCAACGTCAATCCAGCCAGCCATCGCGCTCGCTGTGCAGGATGCGGCCGTCGTAACCGCTCAGGCGCACTTCCACCTTCTGGTTGCGGGCATTGCGCGCTTCCAGCGACCAGGTGGCACCATCGCGTTCCAACGAATGGATCTCGCGCAGGCCATGTGCCTGTGCCCGTGCCAGCACCTGCTCGGTGGTCAGCAGCGCGCGGCCGTTGTGCTCGTCGAAGATCTCGCCGGTCTTCGGGTCCACGTAGACCTCGCTGAAGCGGCCATCGGCGCGGCTCACGTCCGCTTCCCACAGGCTGTCATCACGCTCGATCTCGTGGATCTGGGTGTAACCGGCCTTGCGCAGGGTCTGTTCAACCTGGGCCATGCCCAGCGGTGCGGCCTGAGCGGCCGGTACGATGGCCAGGGCGGCGACGGTGGCGAGGGCAAGCGACTTCAACATGGGGATTCTCCTGTTCGTGTTCATGGCCGGACCATCCCGGCAACGCCACGATGCACGGGGTGGTTAACAGCCCCTTAGCCGGCGCTGTTAGCCCGCTGTTAGTCAGCCGCTGCACACTCACGCCTGTTCCCCCTTCCCTCATGCGCCCGCGATGCTCGCCACCCTGCCCCTGCTGCTGGCCCTGGCCAACACCCCGACCGCCGCTGCGCCCGTGCAGGATCCGGCGCAGCAGGTCGCGCGCCGTGCCGTGCAGCAAGGCCGTTACGTGCCGCTGGAAAGCGTGGTGCGCGATGCACTCAAGCGCTACCCGGGGCAACTGCTGGAAGTGGAGCTGGACGACGGCGTCTACGAAGTGGAGATCCTGCGCGCTGACGGCGTGGTGGTGGAGCTGGACTATGATGCGCGCAGCGGAAAGCTGCTGAAGACGGAGCTGGACGACTGATGCGCATTCTGTTGGCCGAAGACGATGCCGCGCTGGCGCAGCGCCTGGTGCCCCTGCTGGAGCAGGCCGGCTACGTGGTGCATGTGGTTGCCGATGGCCGCCAGGCCGAAGAGATCGGCCAGATCGAAGATCTGCAGGCGGCCATCGTCGACCTGGGCCTGCCCGGCCTGGACGGACTGAGCGTGATCGAGCGCTGGCGTAGCAACGGCCGCGGCTTCCCGGTGCTGGTGCTGACCGCGCGCGGGCGCTGGCACGACAAGCTGGCCGGCTTCGATGCCGGTGCCGACGACTACCTGACCAAACCGTTCCAGGCCGACGAACTGGTGCTGCGCCTGCGCGCCCTGATCCGCCGCAGCCATGGCCACGCCAGCCCGCGCCTGCACTGCGGCCCGCTGCAGCTGGACGTCAACGCCGGCCGCTTCGAACTGGACGGACAGCCGCTGGCACTGAGCCCGCAGGAGTTCCGCCTGCTCAGTTGCTTCATCCATCACAGCGGCCAGGTGATCGGCCGTGACCGCCTGGGTGAACAGGTGTTCGAGGGTGGGCTGGATCCCGACTCCAACGCGCTGGATGTGCTGCTCGGGCGCGTACGCCGCAAGCTCGGCATCGAGCTGATCCAAACCGTACGCGGCCAGGGCTGGCGGCTGGCGCCGCCGTGACGCGGCAGCCCTCGCTGCGACGGCGCCTGCTGCTGGCCGGTGGCGTCGGCCTGCTGCTGATCTCGCTGCTGGCCAGTGCACTGCTGGGGGAACTTTTCAAGCGCAGCGCGCGTGATCGGCTGGACCACGAACTGCAGCAGGACATGCTGACTCTGGTCGCGCAGGTGGAAGTTGCCCCCGACGGCCAGTTGCAGCTGCGCCAGGAACCGAACGATGCGCGCTTCCAGCGGGTGTTCTCCGGGGCTTACTGGCAGATCGCCGGTGCCGACGGCCGCGTGCTGCTGCAGTCACGCTCGTTGTGGGATGAAACGCTTCCCGCCACCGCCACTGGCCCGACCCCCCGCAACCTGGCCGGGCCGCTGCAGCAATCGCTGCGCGCACGCGTGCAGCAGGTGCGCCTGCCACGCGCCCGCGAACCGTTCGTGGCGGTGGTCGCCACCGATCGCAGCGCACTGGACGCGGATGTTGCTGCATTCCGCAAGCGCACCGCCATCGCGCTGGGCGTGCTGGTCGCCGCGTGGCTGGCGGTGCTGGCCAGCCAGGTGCACTTCGGCCTGCGCCCGCTGCATCGCCTCGGTGCGCAGCTGGAACGCGTACGGCGCGGTGATGCGCAGCGCATCGAAACGCGCGGATTGGGCGCGGAGGTCGCACCGCTGGGTGAAGAACTCAACGCGCTGCTGGAGCACCAGCAGCGCATGGTCGCGCGGGCACGCACCAGTGCACAGGATCTGGCGCATGCGCTGAAGACTCCGCTGAGCGTATTGGCCGCCGAGGCCGACGGCGACGGTACGCATTGGCGTGCCACCGTGCGCGAGCAGAGTGCGCGCATGCAGGCCAGCGTCGACCGTTACCTTGCTGCCGGACTGGCCGCCGACCATCGCCAACGCACCGACGTGGCGGCCGTCGCGCAGGCGATGTGCCGGCTGATGGCACGCGTGCATGGCGAACGTGGCATTGCGTTCACGGCGGCGGATATCGATCCGGCGTTGCAGTTCGCCGGTGCCAGTGCGGACCTGGAAGAGATGCTGGGCAACCTGCTGGACAACGCCGGGCGCTGGGCGCAACGGCAGGTCACTGTCGAAGCAGAAACCAGCGAAGGGCAGCTACGCATCGAAGTGCGCGATGACGGCCCCGGCCTGGCTGCAGACGCGCTGGAACGGGTCACCCAGCGTGGTGTGCGGCTGGATGAGCGTGAAGGCAGCAGCGGGTTGGGCCTGGCGATCGTGGGCGATATCGCCGCCAGCTACGGCGGGCGGTTGGCGTTGGAGAATGCGCAGCCAGGTTTGCGGGCGACGGTGTGGTTGCCAGCGGGGTGACTCGTTGGCGCTGGAACGCCAAGCGGGTAGAGTCGACTGTTAGTCGACTTTCGCGCGTAGCGCGGGATTTCCCAGCGCCTCAGCAAAGAGCAGTCGACTAACAGTCGACTCTACCGCCTTCGCCGGGCATTTCAGTTCCCCATCAACGGTGATGCATCCACCAGCAGTCAATCGCGTCCAGCACGATGTGGATGATCAAACCGATGCCGAACAACCGCGTTTTCTTCGGCACGCACAGCCCCGCGTAGACGGCGATGGCCGGGGCCGTATGCAGCGGGTGGAAACCGATGCTGCAGCGGTTGGGCGCGTAGATCGGATCGGCCAGCAGGTGGTCCAGGTCGATCACCCAGCCCAGCAGCATCAGCAACCACGCCGAGGCGAAACGCTTGCGCCAGAACAGCCATGCCAGCAGGGCTGGCACGGCGGCATGCAGGAACAGGTGGAAGATCGCGCGCGCGCTCATCGGGGCCGGTAGCGCCGGGACATGCCCGGCGTTCCCGTAATCATCAGACCAGCGGTTCGTCGGACAGGTACGTGTAGCCGGTCAGGCCCGCTTCCAGCGCTTCCGACAGTTCCTGCGCACGTTCCGGCAAAAGATCGGCCGCCGCCACGCGCTGGGCATACGCCGCACGCAGGTCGTCCAGCCTGTAACCCACGTAGTCCAGCATCACGTCGGTGGTGTCGCCACGGCGCTGCTGGGTGATGGCATAACCATCGGCGTCGGCCAGCACTTCCACCGCGTCGGTATCACCGAACAGATTGTGGATGTCGCCCAGGATTTCCTGGTAGGCGCCGACCATGAAGAAACCGATGCGGTAGCTTTCGCCGTGCTTGATCGCGTGCAGCGGCAGCGAGCTGTCCAGACTCTCGTTCTCAACGTAGGTCTTGACCATGCCATCGGAATCGCAGGTCATGTCGGCGATGATGCCGCGACGGTCCGGCGTTTCGTTCAGGCGTTCGATCGGCACGATCGG
This sequence comes from Stenotrophomonas maltophilia, assembly GCF_039555535.1. Classification (NCBI taxonomy): domain Bacteria; kingdom Pseudomonadati; phylum Pseudomonadota; class Gammaproteobacteria; order Lysobacterales; family Lysobacteraceae; genus Stenotrophomonas; species Stenotrophomonas maltophilia. The sequence continues at coordinate 4,480,072 of NZ_CP154630.1, forward strand.
GAACACCTGGTCGATCGCCCAGGCATCGGGAATCGATTCGAACACGCTGAAGTTGACGAAGTACTTGTCGACCAGGCGCTCGTTCAATTCGTCCAGCGCCGGGCGATGGCTCTTTTCGTCGTAGCTCAGGCGCGCGCGCACGCCGTGGGCGATGGCATAGAACAGGTCGTCGATGCGCGCACGCTGCGGCAGGTCGATCTGGCCCAGCGCGTAGCTGGCCAGGCCTTCGGCGTGGAAGTGCTGCGCTTCCTGGAACAGTTCCACCGCCGGGCGCACGTCCAGTTCCTCATGGATTTCGCGCAGGTGGCGGATCGCCGCCGGCTCGTCGTCGTGCTGGTCCGGCACGCGGCCTTCCTGCGCCTGCTCCACTTCAGAGACATTGGCGATCAGCACCGCGTGGTGTGCGGTCATCGCGCGGCCGCACTCGGTCACGATGCGCGGCGGAGTCAGGCCGTGCTCTTCGCAGGCGCTGGCCAGCGGCTGCACGATGTTGCTGGCATACGAATTCAGGCCGTAGTTGATCGAGCAGAAGCTGCGCGAACGGGTGCCTTCGTAGTCCACGCCCAGGCCACCGCCCACGTCCACGTGGGTGATCTTCGCGCCCAGCTGTGACAGCTCGACGAAATAGCGGGTGGCTTCGCGCATGCCGTTGGCGATGTCGCGCACGTTGGAAATCTGCGAGCCCATGTGGAAGTGCAGCAGGCTCAGGCAGTCGGCGTACTCGGTATCGCGCAGCGACTTCCACAGGTCCAGCAGCTGGCGCGGTGACAGACCGAACTTGGCCTTGTCGCCACCGCTGTTCTGCCACTTGCCGGCGCCCAGCGAGGCCAGGCGCATGCGCACGCCCAGGCCCGGCTTCACGTCCAGCGCCTTGGACTCTTCCAGCACCAGCTTCAACTCGGACGGCTTCTCGATGACGATGAAGGTCTGCAGGCCCAGCTTGCGACCGATCAGGGCCAGGCGGATGTACTCGCGGTCCTTGTAGCCGTTGCAGACGATCAGGCCACCCGGGCGCGACAGCGCCAGCACGGCCATCAGCTCGGGCTTGCTGCCCGCTTCCAGACCGAAGCCTTCACCGTGGTGGCTGGCCAGGGTGCCGGCCACGCCGCGGTGCTGGTTGACCTTGATCGGGTACACAGCGGTATAGCCGCCGGCATAGTCCCAGTCCTGCTGGGCCTGGGCGAAGGCCGCCTGCAGCTTGCCCAGGCGCTGACCGAGAATGTCGGGGAAGCGCACCAGCAGCGGCAGCTTGGCGCCGGCGGCGCGCGCAGCGTCCACCACCTTGGGCAGCGACACCACCGGGCCGTCCGCCCCGGTCGGTCTCACCACCATGTGCCCGGCCTGATCCACGTCGAAGTAACCATCCGCCCAATGCGGGATCGAGTAGGTCTTGCGGGCTTGGTCGAGGGACCAATCGGTCATTTCAGTCGGCCTTGTTGGCAATAAAAGGGGGGGCATGATAACGCCTATATGCCCACAGGTTCGTTATCATGCGCGCCCGCGCCCGTGACAGGTTTCAACCTGAACGGGCCGATCCGTCCGGATGTGGCATCTGTGCCACGCGGCCCCGCCCGCCAGCCCGGCTCCACCCCTCCGAACAGGACTGTTTTCCAATGACTGACAGCAACAACTGGTACATCGAACACTTCGAGCGCACCGGCTCGGCCATCGGCTACCGCATCACCGGCAAGCTGGACGAGGTGCAGTCGCCGTTCCAGAAGATCGAGATCTTCCAGACCACCGACTGGGGCAACCTGATGACCATCGACGGGGCCATCATGCTGACCAGCAAGGACAACTTCTTCTACCACGAGATGATCAGCCACCCGGTGCTGTTCACCCACGCCGCGCCCAAGCGCGTGGTGATCATCGGTGGCGGCGACTGCGGCACCCTGCGCGAAGTGCTCAAGCACACCGGCGTGGAAAGCGTGACCCAGTGCGATATCGACGAGCAGGTCACCGTGATGGCGCGCAAGCACTTCCCGGAACTGTGCGACTCCAATGACGACGCCCGCGCCGAGCTGCTGTTCGACGACGGCGTGGCCTACATGGCCAACTGCCCGGCCGGAAGCGTGGACGTGGTGATCGTGGACTCGACCGATCCGGTCGGCCCGGGTGAAGGCCTGTTCAACAAGGCGTTCTACGAGAGCTGCTTCAAGGCCCTGAAGGACGACGGCATCCTGGTGCAGCAGTCCGAGTCGCCGCTGATGCAGCTGGACCTGATCAACGAGATGCGCGCCGAGATGGGCAAGGCCGGCTTCGGCTCGTTCAAGACCCTGCCGTTCCCGCAGCCGTGCTACCCGACCGGCTGGTGGAGCGTGACCATGGCGCGCAAGGGCGACAGCAGCTTCGACTTCCGCCAGGCCGACTCGGCCGCCAAGACCTTCAACACCCTGTACTACACCGCCGCGCTGCACACCGGCGTGCTGGTGACCCCGCCGTTCGTGCAGGCGGCACTGAAGTAAAAGAAAAACCCGCGCTGGCGACAGCGCGGGTTTCTGCTTTCTGTAGAGCCGAGCCCATGCTCGGCTGCATTTCGCGCAGAAGCAGCCGAGCATGGGCTCGGCTCTACAACATCCCCCGCGCGCGACCCGGCGGCGGTTCGATCACAGCGCCCAGATACCGGCAATCACCGCCACCACCAGGCCCCACTTGATCAGCTGGTAGGCCACCACGCTGCGCTCGCGCAGCGCCTTGGCCTTCAGGCGCACCTTGTACAGGCCACCGAATGCCTTGTTGACGCCACCGGTCGGGTCACCCGGCAGGTTCGGCGAAGCACCGCCGGCCAGCAGCGTGGCCGCCACCGCACGGTTGAACAGGCCCGGCAGGCCGAAACGCAGCGGACGGGCGATGTCGCAGAACAGGATCACGCGATCCTCCTGCGTCTCGTTGTGCGCATGGTGGATGTAGGTCTCGTCGAACATCATCCACTCGCCATCGCGCCAGCTCTTCTTGATGCCGTCCACTTCGATGTAGCAGCCATCGTCGTTGGGCGTGGTCAGGCCCAGGTGCAGGCGCAGCGAACCGGCGAACGGGTCGCGGTGCGGTCGCAGTTCACTGCCCGGCGGCAGCTGCGCGAACATCGCCGCACGCACGTCCGGAATCGACTCGATCAGCGCCACGGTCTTCGGGCACAGCGTCTTCGCCGACGGGTGCGACGGGCCGTACCACTTCAGGTAGAAGCGCTTCCAGCCACGGCGGAAGAACGAGTTGAAACCCGCATCGTTGAAGCTGCTGGAAGCGGCGATCTTCTGTGCATCGCGCAGCGCCAGCGCCTCGTCGCGGATCATCTGCCAGTTCTGGCGCAGCGGTTCCAGCTGCGGGAACTCCTTGCCCGGGTCCAGGAACGGCGTGGTCGGCACCTTCGAGAACATGTACATGACCACGTTGATCGGGGCCATGAAACTGGAGTGGTCCAGCAGCTGGCGCGACCAGCGCGCGCGGACCTTGCCACGGAAGTGGATGTACAGCACGCAGGCCACGAACAGCACTGCCAGTACGATCTTGATAGTCAAAGCACTTTCCTCCAGCCGCGGCCGGATCGGGAAACGGGGGCGATGCACGGCCAGGCGGCCAGCACCGGTGGGGAACGCGGCAGGGGACGGGGACGTGCCATGGAGGGGCGGCCGCCGATGTCGCGAATTAACAGCTTATGGTCGGCAGGCCGTGCGCCGGGGTCAAGCCGGACGTGCGTGGCATTCAGCGCGGCGCCGATGAATGGGCCAAAAGCGCAACCAACCCCTTGATTCAACTGGGCAAGCCTTATAAGTGAGACGGAATTGTCCGATTCTGCGTGACGAACTGTTCCAGCCACGACCCCGACATTTCTCCGACAAATCGTGGAATAGCGAACTGGCGAGTACTAAAATTAACGAAAACTTAGTAACTCCCTGTAACACCGGTTCGCTTGACGCTTTGCGCCGCCCACCGGGTCGTCCGAGACCCTGATATGTACCTCCCTGTTACTCCCCCCTCCTCCTGCGGCGATGACGCCGCAACGCCGCTGCTGCTCAAGCGCGGCGAACGTTTCCTGGCCCCCGATGTCTACCGCACCTGCCTGGACGGGCGCGAGGCGGTCATCAAGGACTACTCCCGTTATCGCGGCACCCCGCTGTCGCCCGTCGCCCGGCTGATGGTCCGCCGCGAGGCGCGCATGCTGCAGCGCCTGGGCGGCTGGAAGCACGCCCCGGCCCTGCTCGGCACCCTCGGTGGCCTGGCACTGGGCATGGAATTCATTCCCGGCCAGACGCTCAGCAGCGCACAGGCCGTGGGCAATGAAGTGTTCGAGCAGCTGCAGCACGCGCTCAGCCGCCTGCACGCCGCCGGCATCACCCACAACGACCTGCATGGCACCAACGTGGTGGTCAGCGGCGGCGTGCCGGTGCTGCTGGACTTCACCTCGGCCTGGCGCGCCCCGCGCTGGCTGCGCCGCAACCCGCTGAGCCGGCAGATGCGCCGCAGCGACATGAAGAACCTGCTGAAGATCCGCCAGCGCGTGACCGGCCAAGCGCCGAGTGCTGCGCAGGCCGCGCTGGTGGCCGACCCGGGCTGGGTAGCTGCAGTGCGGCAGGGCTGGAAGCGGTTCTACACGTGGGCGAAGCGGCGGTAGGGGTCGAGCTCGCTCGACCGCGTTACCGCTCTTTGTAGAGCCGAGCCCACGCTCGGCAATGCAGCCGAGCGTGGGCTCGGCTCTACAGATTCCCGCCGGCTGCTTACAACGCGTCCGCGTCCAGTTCACCGGTACGGATACGCACCACGCTGCCCAGGTCGTACACGAACACCTTGCCGTCACCAATCTTGCCGGTGCCCGCGGCCTTCACGATGGCCTCAACCACGGCCTCCACCTGGTCATCGGTCACCGCCACTTCCAGCTTCACCTTCGGCAGGAAATCGACCACATACTCCGCGCCACGGTACAGCTCGGTATGGCCCTTCTGGCGACCAAAGCCCTTCACTTCCGTCACCGTGATCCCGGTGACCCCACGCTCGGCCAGCGCTTCGCGCACGTCGTCGAGCTTGAACGGCTTGATCACCGCCATGACCATCTTCATCGTCTATCTCCTGTCTTCCGGCGTGGAGGATAGCGCCTGAACGCGGCCCGTGCGAAGCCGTTGCGGCCTGTCCGGGCAATGGGTGCCGGCAGTATCCTTGTGCCCGATCGGCCCGCCCGCGCCGGATGCACGGGCCACCCCCACGGAGCACCCCATGATCGACCTGAACCAAATCGATGACCTTGCACGTCGCCTCAGCGACCTGGTGCCGCCGGGCCTGCGCGAATCGCGCGAGGAGCTGCAGGCCACCTTCAAGAGCGCGCTGCAGGCCGGCCTGGCCAAGCTCGACCTGGTCACCCGCGAGGAATTCGAAGTGCAGCGCGCCGTGCTGCTGAAGACCCGCGAGAAGCTGGACGCGCTGGAACAGGCCGTACGCGAGCTGGAAGGCCCCGGCGCCGCAGAATGAAAAAAAGAGGCGCACCGCGCCTCCCGTTTACAGATTATTTCCCGGATGGGGCCTTGCAGCAAGGCCCACCGGACGCCCTAGACTCGCCGGCCTGTCGATCCGGCAGCACAGAGAGGGGCAGCAGCGATGACGCAGGACACCGAATGGACACCCGTTTCGCATGACACCTGCGACCAGGTCGCCGGGCCGTTCTATCACGGTACCCGCGCTGACCTCGCGGTGGGCGAACTGCTGAGCGCGGGCTTCAGGTCCAACTATCGCGACAGTGTGGTGATGAACCACATCTACTTCACCACGATTGCCAAGGGCGCCGGGCTGGCTGCGGAGATGGCCCGGGGTGAAGGGCGGCCGCGCGTGTATGTGGTGGAGCCGACCGGGCCGTTTGAGGACGACCCGAACGTGACCAACAAGAAGTTTCCCGGGAATCCGACGCGGTCGTATCGGAGTGCGCAGCCGTTGCGGATTGTGGGGGAGATTGTGGAGTGGGAGCTGTATGACGCGGAGTTCGTCCGGCAGTTGAAGGCGTTTGTTGCTTCGGGGAGTGGGGAGATCATCAATTGAGGGAAGGAGAGACACGTGCTTTGGCCGACGGAGGATCAACGCAGCAGGTCGTCGAACGATGTCCGCTTTCGGCCAAAAGGAGACGTCTCATCTACAGCAGCTTGACCGCGAATCCCACTGAATCATGCCTTGTCTGAGCAGCGCGGCTTCCAAGCAGAGGTCCCTCGTGGCAGAACCAAGAGTGAGATGGCGAAGTCATAGTGGTCGGCAGTGACCTTCATTTCACGAAGACTTGTTCCACTTGCCACATATGGAAACCAGAGCTTAGCGTCCGTTTCAACGCCCGTCGTGTTCTTCGGCACGTCACTAGACGCAAGTACAGCGTCTGGGACTGCGATGACCTTGCGCCGCGACGGGAAGAACGCCCCGCTACGAAACGCGGACTGGCTTGCTTTGGACTTCAGGACGTACCCATCGCGGTGAATAACTACCACAGCGTTGTGGTCTGTGTAACCAATCCAGCGAAGTAGTGCTGCAGTCAAAGATACGCCGTATCTATCGGCACAACCGCTTATGGCATCAAGACTAGCCTCAGTGCCCATCTGCGCACGAAAGTCGTCTAGCGGCATCAACAATGTCGACGCGAAGTAGTCCGCCTCGGCTTCAATATCCCGTTCATCCAAGTCGAGATCGACCATATCTTCATCGGTGCACTGAAAGCACTCGCGTTCATGGCGGTGTAATAAATAGTGCCCTAGTTCGTGAGCCTGGGTGAACTTGATCCTGCCGAGTGACCTTAGGGCACTGTTGTACAGAAGAAGCCAGCGTTTGCGCCCGTCATCCGGGAACAGAGCGCCGTCGAAGTTGTTGATCGCCTCCCCACGCACTTCGGTGATGGGGTCATCCCACTTGAAGATGTTCGCGGCCTCCAACGCCAGGCTCTGCACGTCTATAGGAAATCTAGGCGTGCCGTGGGCTTGCGAGATGGCATTTAGCAGATTCGTAAGCCTGTAAGCGGCCTTCGGCGGGGTCAGCGCAGCGGACCTATCCCTTTCTGAAGCTGTCGACGATCTTCCTGACACGTTCCCTGTCCTCCGGCTCAAGGTTGCTGTAATTGCGGAAGAAGGCTTCATCCAAGTGCCTCTCCTCCGGGCTCCCGGTTTCTTCGTGAAGCAGGAAGTCGACCGTAACGCCAAAGACGCCAGCGATCGCACCAAGCTTCTCAGCTGAGGGACTGGGAGCTTCCTTGCGATTCTCTATCTCCCACAAATAGCTCTTACTGATGCCAGTCGCATCCGCCAAGGCGTCGAGTGTGAGGCCGGACTTTTTCCGAAGATCTTTGACCTTGGTCTGAAGGGCTTTGTTCATATTTGTGCATAAGGTCAGTGCAATCGCAAGTTGCACTATACCGAACAAGATGTTTGACAGTAACGAATATGCACGGCACACTCCGCCGTGTTCGGTCCACCGAACATCCACTCATGCAATACCGATAGCGCCCAAGGAGGCCAGTATGAGCAAGCCCAGTGGACTCAAGCCGGGTCAGCCCGCCCCGACGTCGGGTCAGTACCAGATCATCGGCCCACGCGGGGGGCAAGGCCCCGAGCGCACCGTAGTGCGCCGGGAACCCCTGCCACCGACGCCGACCCGCGGATCAACCTACCGACTGGTCGATCCCACCAAGACAAAGCGCTGAGCTAGGTAGGAGGGGCGGTGCCTGGATGCGGCCGCCCCCTCTCCGGGCTGATCAAGCCATCAAATCCCGCGAGCGCCCCGTGCGGACAGTCGAACCGAGCGCGCAAATCATGTCATCAGGAGAGAAGCAATTGAGTACCAGCCTTCAAGCGGCTGCACGTCCAGGCATCGCCTACGAGAACCAGCTCCTAGGTGCCTTCATCTACGCATTGGGTTACGAGAGCGGTAGAACTGGAAAACCCTTGCCTGTGAATCTGTTCCAGCAGACCCCTCTCGACGGCACGTTCGGCGATCTCATCGCGGGGGGGGACTGGTGTGTGGCGTTGGAGTTCAAGCGCAGCTGGCCGGCCGCACGCTCAGAACGCGGCAAGTGGCCACCGGCCAACCTTCAGCGCTATCTGGAGGATAAGCAGATGCAGGATATCGCCAAGAAGGCCCATTTCTTGTGCTTCGGCGCGAAGGATCAAGATGAAATAACGATTGGTGCAATGCGCTACTCCGCATTCTTGCGAGACCCCGAAGCGAGCAAAGGTCAGGCCACCAGAGGAACGGCGATGGTGGATCTACTGGTCAACTGCACTGGGCTTGATAGACAAACGTCTCCGCTTGGCGTGGCACCAAGGGTCCTCGAATCCTATCTGAGGCGGCTCAGCGTAATGAGGAAGCTGATGGGAAGCGGAGAACCGCCAGCGCAGTGGCTAGCCGTCGCCAGTACGGCGCAAGGCTACAGAATCCGTTCGGCTGATTCATTGGAGCAGCTCCTTGATATGCCAAAAACCCGCTCAAGGGAGAGATCCGCTGAGTTGGACAGAACGCCCGAGCACAAGAAGAGCTTCGACCGGGAACGGTAGGTCTCCCAATACATTGCCTTGCGCCCCTGCGAGGACAGTTGATACGCGCTACTCGCAATCGACGTCCGCTTTCGGCCAGAAGCGGACAGTGAGCGTGAAGACGACCGTCAGCCAGTAGGCGGGCTGAAGCCCACCTACTGGCCGTCTGCGTCGATCGATCTGTTATCCCTCACTGGCGTCAATCGGAGATGGAAGCTCGTCCTTCACCAACCCGAGATCGCAGTTCCGCAGGAAGAAAAAGAAGGTGGAATCGATCGCGTACAACTGACGTTTGCCGATGTCGTAGTCGATCAAGGGCGGATTGATGCCTTTTTTGTGCTGCAGAGTCGAGAGGTTGTGGAGCAGGTTGCTCATGTCTGATGCGCGCACATCATCTTTACGGTGATGATGCTGCTTCATTTTGTCCGTGATATCGGAGCGGCTGATGCCATGCTCCAGACCGGCGTACCCCATCTCTAGGATGGCGCAGACGAGGTAGTACGGCAGGTGAAGGGGCGTTTTCTCCTTCTCCTTTGAATGCGTGACGTTGCCCGACGAAATAAGTTCGAGAGCCTGCTGGTGTGTGGCGCCGTACTGATCCGCCTTTTCTTGTACCGCCTTTTGAGCAAACGCAACATCAGCGATCTTTTGAGCCAAGAACTTCCGCTCCGATACACCGGCCGCCATACACGTGTGCTTCAGCAGTTCTTGGAAGACTCCAACGCTTCCAAAAGAGTTCTCAATGCAACGCTGAATCACTTCAGGAGCGAAGTCGATGTTCAGGCACTTTGCTCCTTCTGCAGCAACCTTGCGAAACTCGCCCTCGGTCCAAGGCTCCACTGCGAGATCAACGACCCGGTCGGTGAGATCAGGACAATAGATTCGGAGCTTGTCCTTCTGCCGCCATACCCCCAGAACCACAAAGATGATGCCCATCTCCTGAAACGAGCGCAGATCAAAAGATAGTTGACGCTGCTTCTCTTCTGCAAGGTAATGGAAGTTCTCTAAGACGATCTTCTTCTTGAAGTTCACCGCCTTCAATAGCTCTGCGATGTCTTGCGCCACGGCTAGATTGAAAGGAATTGTCTTGGAGGTCTTTTGGCTCCTATCGCCAGCCTTAAGCCCACCTGATGCGTTTGCCTCTCCCTCACCAAAGAACCAAATCGTCGCCTTCGCCTTGATCCCCAAAGTTGCCGAAGTCTCTGAGGTCTTCTCCTCCACCGTCCCTGTCTCGATCTCTACGCCACTTTGGCGGAGGATGCTCGAATAAATGTCTTCGACGTTCGTGTTCGGTGATAGGCGAACAACAACGTTCTGGTCGTAAGGCAGATACCGGGAAACCAATGCTGTTTTGCCCTGCTTCGAGGCACCGTACACGACCACATGCTTGTCCTCCTTGAGCACGGCGGTGAAGAGCCCGTCAATGTTGTCGCGGACGATATACGACAACACGGGGTCGGCGCTGACGCCGAAGACTTGGGTGAGATTTATCAATCTGCGATCCTCTGCAACATGCAATTGGATTGTGGAGGATAACGCCGCGGTTGAGCTGCGGCGTAGCCGTCCGCCTCGAACGAGATGTTAGGCCCAGGCACTTTGCACCAACAGCGCTAGGCTTTGAAGAGCAGCGGCTATCGCTGCTGCGAACGCAGCGCGCTTGCTCCACGTTGATTGGGCAAAGGCAGTACCAATGAAATCGGTGTTCTCACCAACAATGATCGCCGCTGGATAAAGTCCACTAGAATCAGGTTCGTCTTTGTGCGGAACCTGCACTGTTGCCGACCTGTACCACAAGCATGCAGCTATCAGCGCGAATAGAGCAGCACCAAGGTTAAGAAGGACGATTGCGGGGCCGACAGTCATTGCCAGATTTCTCCTGAGGTCTAGCTATTTAATATACGGACACACCTATCCGGGTAGACGTTCCCGGCGGCGCAACGAGATTCCTGCGCAACTCACTGTTCTTTCGGCACCTTATCTTTGCCATGTCCGGCTAACAACCGAGCGCAGAGCCGGACAGAGATGCCAAGCCTTGCAACGGCGGCTTTGGGTCGCATCACGCCTAGCTTCTCGAGCTAGGCGAACGCTGGCCAATCCCTCTACCAGGAGTTGGCCATGGTAATTCTTCACACACCTCAATCCTTCGAGCCCTGGAACAAAGGAAAGCTAGTCGGCCAGAAGGCCCCACTGAAGCTGAAAGACATTTGGGCTATCCGGATCAGACTACAGCTCGACCACAAGATCCGCGACCTCGCTCTGTTCAACCTAGCGATTGATTCGAAGCTACGCGCGTGCGATCTGGTTAAGCTTCGGGTATCTGACGTCTCGCATGGCGGCCAGATAGCATCCCGCGCAATCGTGATGCAACAAAAGACGGGGCGACCTGTTCAGTTCGAGATGACCCAATCGACTCGCGAGGCCGTCCACGCTTGGATCGCTTATGCCGACCTCAATGCTCGGATTTCCTATTCCGCAGCCGCGTGGCGGAATCGCCCCACCTGTCGACGAGGTAGTACGCCCGGATCGTCCATCGCTGGGTGGAAGATGCCGGCCTCGAGTCGGGATCCTACGGCACCCACACGATGCGCAGGACCAAAGCTTCGTTGATCTACCGACGAACGCGAAACCTTCGGGCCGTTCAGCTCTTGCTTGGGCACACGAAGCTAGAGAGCACCGTTCGCTATCTGGGCATAGACGTCGAGGACGCCTTGGAGATCGCCGAGCGGACTGATGTCTGAGCCCGGAAAGCTGGTCCTCGTCCTGCAGAAGGTCGAGGATCAGCCAAGAGCGGACTCTCGCAGTGCCTCGAACAGGCCCAACCACGAATTTGCTTGGCCTAGAACGAAGTATCGAGTCGCCCTACTTGAACATCTCCAACAGATCCTTGTCTTCATGCCTCTGCTCCCACGTAGAGAGAAAGCAGAAACTCACACCGCTGCGCATGGCAACCTTCTGGAACCCAGCGAGTTCTTCCTTCGTAATCGGATATTCAATCGGATCAAAGTGCAGAAGCGCCCATGGCTTTTGAAGTGAAAACCCGGGCGTGAGTTCCGAGAAGAGTTCCTTCAACATAGGCCGGAAGACGGAGAAGTCCTTGATCGCCCCTGCGCGATTTCCAAGGGCATGACACTGGCGACGGATGGTCCTGTCTCCACCGACCAACCGCGCAGTAAAATGGTGCTGGTGCACTTTGACGTAGATCAGCTGGCGGCGAAAAATCCTCATCTTGCTCTCAACTCCGCACGCTCAATCGTCGCCCAAATGTCTGCATACCCTTCCATCAATGCGCAGCCTGCGCCTTCAGCGCGCTTGAATCCCTTCGCAGCAGGTACAGCGCAACCAGGAATGGCCACAGCGAGTTGATCGACGAGAACACGCGCTGGGTCAGCCCCCTGAGCCCCTCCGGATCCACTCCCACCACGTTCAACCAGAGATAGACGATGGCCCCGATGCTCACCACAGCGGTCACGGCGTACGCCCTTCGGTTGGCAGACCAAGCGCTCAATTCGATGTGCGACATCGCCGGTGCAATGATGTTTGCGATACCGATGGTGTAGAAGCCGTGCATCGGATGGCCCATGGGCCAGAGCCCGTTGGTCAGCATGGAGATGCCAAAGATCATCCAGCAGATCGCGCCGACGGCAATCCGGCGGCCGGACTCCCGCCATACCCCGATGGCAAACGCCACGAAGCCTACGCCAGAGCCGATGGCGGCGATCCTGGCGCAAATGCTTGCAGGCGTTGGCGCCTGCAGCAGCTCGCTGGCGTGCTGGGCAAGCGGGTTGTAACCCGGCGCGAACAGGGCAGCAACGCTGGTCCAGAACAGGAACCACGGAAGCGGGAACAGACCCGCGCAGAGAAGCAGTCGGCTGCGGCGTGACACGTACAGTGGTCCTGTTTGGCCTGCGCCAGTGGGTGGAATCCAATCGAACGCTGCAAAACCTTCCTGCTGCGGGCAGGACGGCCCTCAGTGACTACAGCGGTAGTCAGATTGCGCGCGGCACTCGGTAGGTTCAATAGGCAGGAAGTCATTTAAACCATCTAGCGGGTGTCGCAACGGTTCGGTTGCATGGGCGATCACGCATGCCCGATGGGCGAGTGCTGTCGCTTTTGCCGCGCTTGGCGTCTCTGGCGGAAAAATTTGAAGACTCCGTTCCAGAAGTGCCGCTGCGCCAAGCACACCAAGGCTCTCGCCCCATCCGACGCTATGCGACAATGCCAAAAGCGTCTCGGGTTTTGGCGGCATTGACCTCTACCCGTTGGCATTCCGAACAACAGCAGGTAATCGTTACTGCGCCACCGTGCATCGGTGGTCGGGACTCGAAAACCCGGATTGCTAGACGTAAGTTTGCGCTTGCCAGCCGGCACCACCGCGCGTGGTGCTGGCTGGCAATCCGTCTGCCGGCTATGGCGGGCGGGGCGTGGGGGCCTCGTGCCCGCCGGCTTTGTCTAGCAACCGGTTTTCGAGCCACGCTCTGCCCGCCACCTTTATCGGTGGCGGCTTCCGCCTGCTTGCACGGAGCCCGCCATGATCACACCACACTCCCCTCCCCCGCGCCCCATCCAGGAAGCGCCCTCGGGCGCCCCGGCCCTGGACCCCAACAGCCTCATCGCCATCCTGCACGCCATCGGCGCGGGCGCTGCGGCTGACGGTCAGCCCTGGCCCGAGCGCCATCACCTGCACAGCCGGCAGATGCAGTTGTCCGACGCCGACTGCGCGCTGACCGGCCAACGCATCGTGCAGGAGATCCTGCTGGCGGCCGAGCGCACGCGTCAGAACAGCGATCCAGAACAGTACGTGGGCGACCGGGTGATGGAGGGGCTGGTGATGGCCGATCTGGCACTTACCGCCTTCATCCACGAGCGGGTGCGGCCACAGGACTGAGGACGCGCCTGTGGGCGTGACGTTCTGCTTTTGTGCGGGGTGACGAATGAAGAAGCATGGCCTTGCCGCTGCGGCGGTGTGTGCCTCGATCATGGGGGCGGTGTGGGTGGGATGGCCCGAGCCTGCGGGCGATCAGGTGTGGGCCTACCAGAAGCTGCAACCGGCCGATTACCGGTTGCTGCACAGTGATGCGCAGGGCTTCGTGACCGCGAAGGCCCAGGAAGGCTTTGAACTGCACACGCGCTATACCGGGGTGACGTCCTTCGAGATCCGCTGCAAGGGCGTCCTGGTGCTGGACGTGGAGAACGCGCCCTCGCGCGTGCTGATCCGCATGCCTGCCGATGCCCGCTGGCGGGCGCCGGACATCGAGCGTCTACGTGCCAGCTTCGAGCGGTGGCTGGATCTGCACCAGAGTGAGGGCCGGTTGTTGGTGGAGCGTGCGGAGCCTTCGTGGGTCGAGGCACGGCTTGGGCGCCTTGACAGGTCGGTGCCTGATGACCAGCGATGCACGTTCAGGGACCCAGGCCGCCCTTGGCCGGAACCTCCCTCGTCATTCCGTCCGTCCAGCAGACCATTGCAGGCAGTGGAAGGAATGGCAGCATCATCCTCGGCATTGTTCCGACGTCCCCGAAGAATCGCGTGAATCACGTGCCGCCGGCACCGTTTCGGCGCAACTTGTGGCTGCGCTGAAGCCTCGCTAGCATCGGCTCAACGGCTTTTCCCGTTCTACCCCCGCATCCATGATGGAAGCCCCCGTGACCGAATCGACCGCCACCGAAGTTTCAGCCGAAGCCGCATCTCACAAGGGCGAATTCTTCCTGATTGACGCAGGCTTGCTGAGCAACGGCGGGGTTCCCGGTATAGAGATCGCCAACGAAGAGAAGCTGATCGATCCGGGGATGAATGTCATCTCGCGTCCTGATGGAACGCCAGGCCAGTATCCCGAGCGCCCCCACCTGGTTCATGTACCTGAGAAGGGCGGAATGCCACGCGATCTGGAAGAGCTCGCTGGCATCTGGATCGTGTCGGAGCCGTTGAAGCAGCTGTTTGAGCAGTTGGACGCCGAGGCGTTTGCCTTTGTGGCCTGCGACTTCAGCCTTGCCGACGGCAGCCCCGGCCCTCAGTACTACCTGGGCAATGTGCTGCGCAGGCTCGATGCCCTGGACGAAGCCGCTTCCCGCGTGAGGATCAAGCTCGACCACAACTATCAGACCGGCGAGGACGAGAAGCTTTACAGCCTTGTCGGCGGGGCGAGCCTGGTGTTCAAACAGGACGTTGTGGGGGATGCCCATATCTTCCGCCAGGAGCGCATGGGCGCACCGCCCATCTGCGACCGCGTGATGTTTGATGCGTTGAGTGCCACCAGCTTTTCCGGCGTACGGCTGCGCGATGTAGCCGATATTTAAGACGAGCTCTTTCAAACGGATTCTTGAATGAGGTGGTGCGCATGGCCGACACACCGGTTTTTCAGGGACACCATCTGATCGAACAGATTGCGTTCGAGCAAAGCCAGCTACTGAAGTCGCTTGCCAGGAGCGGTCATTTCGCGCTCCACGGACCCAACAACATTCTCAACCTGCCCGCGAACCCTGCGCTGGCGACCAGGTTGAGTATTTCGCCACACTCGGGCGGCCCGTTGAGTGCGTACTCGGATCAACTGAAGTTCGTTCTCGACGACCTCGCGGAAACATCCGATGGCCGAGCCTTGCTGTCGAAGGAGACTCCGCCGGATGTGCGGGCCGCCGCGGCCGAGCGTATGGGTGCCCGCATCCAGAACCTGGAATTCACGCTTCGCGCCGGCATCCTCAACGGCGACCTGGTCACCAACACGCCCGAGAACATGACCCCGG
This sequence comes from Stenotrophomonas maltophilia, assembly GCF_039555535.1. Classification (NCBI taxonomy): domain Bacteria; kingdom Pseudomonadati; phylum Pseudomonadota; class Gammaproteobacteria; order Lysobacterales; family Lysobacteraceae; genus Stenotrophomonas; species Stenotrophomonas maltophilia. The sequence goes on from NZ_CP154630.1 coordinate 4,495,290, forward strand.
CGGAAGCCAACGCCAAGGTCCGCACCTTCTTCTCTGATCTGGACGGCTACCAGCGCACCCACGCCACGCAGATCGCGGAACTGAAGACGCTCAATCCGTCCGAGTTACGCTGGCGCGGCGTCACCCAGTCCGAGGCCAATGTGAGGTTGGCTCTGGATGCCATCGACGAACCCGGCAACTCCACCCTGAGCGAGCGCTGGGGTGGCCGCGCATCGTTGGGCACCGCCATTCAAGAGGCCAACCAGGGCGGCCGCCTGCCGTTGAGCGAGCAGACCGCCGCCCGGGTACGCACTGCGTTCAACCCGGAGATGCCACTGACCCTCGTGCGCCCTGGCCCGGCAACCACGGCTCCGGAACTGGCTGGCTCTGCTGGGCGAACGGGCGCTGCGGAAGGTGCCGCCGAAGCTGCCACCGGGCGCGGACAGATTACCGGCGCGCGCGTACTCGGTGCCGCTGGCGTCGCCGCTCTGGCCGTGGACTTCGCCATCACCGGCCACCGCGTGGCCGAGTTGCGCAGCGAGGGCAACGACGCCGGCGCAAAATCTGCTGCCACCCACTTCGTGGGGCGTACCGCGGGCGGCTTTGGCGGCGGCTTCCTGTTGGGCGCGGGGTACGGCCTGGTTACCGGCTCGTGGACCGGGCCAGGTGCGCTGGCTACCGGGCTGTTGGGCGGGGTGGCCGGTGGCTTTGCCGGTGAGTACTGGGCCCAGTACCAGGACAAGAAAGCCGTTTACACCCAGGTGGACCGCAACGGCAACGAATGGAGCCGCGATCCGGAAGATGCAAAGGGCACCTGGAGCCGCAGCGTGCGCACGCCGCAGCCCGACGGAAGCTACCGCGAGACCACCATGGTCGCCGGTGGCCGGCTGCTGGATGAACTGAACTACAAAGCCGCCAACGACTCCTATTCACTGGGCATGGCCAACCTGCCCAAGCCGCAGAACCCCTTCAAGCTCGATGCAGGCGGCGAGAGCACGCCGCCGCGCGAGCCGTTTGAAACCAACCGCCACTACGTGCGCAATCCGCACAACGGCGAATGGAACCTCTCCATCCACTCGATGATTGATGGGCGCGTCCCTTTCGACTACACCGTGCCCGTAAGCCCGGAAAAATCCGGCCAACTGGAACGGGAATCGCAGCGCATCATTGCCCAGAACGCCTTGAACACGCCGGAGGCGCTCGCCGCCCGTTACCAGGTGGCGTTCAACCAGTACAACTGGCACGAGTTCGCCACCATTGAGCCGGTACCGGAGGTGATCACCAACGCGCTGACCCAGACGCAGCCCCTGCACGCTTCCAACGGCGAGAAGTACACGCAGGACGCCAACGGGCAGTGGCAAACGCCGGGTTGGGTGTACGGCACCAACCCGGCCGAGGGCAGCATCATCGAGGAGCTCAATCGTACGCGACAGAGCCAGCAGGCCGGCGTACAGGAGCTGACGTCCATGGCCGACATCGCCCGGGCCAACCCCACGCCAACCGAGTACAGCCTGCGCAGCCAGGTGGTGGACGCCTACCGTAGTGGCGGCATTGTGCACAGTGCCGAAGAGATTGATGACGCCGTAGCCGCCGTTGCACAGGATCACGCACGCGCCGTGCCCGACTTCGGCACGTTCACGCTGCAGGTGCAGAAGGATGGCTCGCTGGCCACACTGGCTGGGAAAGATGACGAGCGCATGCAGATCGTTTGCATCACCACGCCAGAGGAGATTGCTCAGGCACACGTGCAGCGCTCGACTGCCGAACAGCAGCCCGCGGATGCCTTGCCGCGCGCACCAACTTCACCTGAGCCCGCACCGAATGCATCGCCGCCACACACCTCCAGGCCTGCCACGCAGCACGACGCTGACGTAAAGCGGCACCACAGCACAGCCCTGCGCCCAGATGGCAGCGGGCTGCTGGAACAGCTGCGCTCGTCGGTAGCGATGCTGGATGAGAAGAACAACAAGCCGTGGGACCAGAGCAGCGACCGCCTGCTGGCCAGCGCCTACCGGCTTGCGGCAGACGCCGGGTTCAAGCCCGGCGACAAAGTAGACGCGGCATTGAGTGAAGCCACCGATACCCTTGCTGCGGGCACCACGCTGTTCGTGACACGCTCCGGACCGGGCGCGTCATCGGACCCCGCCGCCAACCGGGCGCAGATGCCAACACAGGACGCCCTGGCGGTCGCACCGGAGCAGCAGTATGCAGCGGCCAACCGGAGCCTCGGCGGCCAGGACCGGGAGCAGTCGCAGCAGCTGGCGCAAGCGCAGGAGCGGCAGCAGGAAGAGAGCCGGCCGGGGCCGCGGATGGGTTGATGGCAGCAGTTCTGGCTGATCAACGCCGATCCACTTGATACCGGGCGATCTCCGGCGCTCACGTTGTAGAGACGGGTTGTCGCACAGGAACAAGGCACGCTCCAGGCACCTGTCGGAATCCTCCTAGCTGCGCCACCAGCAAATCCCGATATCCCTGCGCAGAGCACCTGCCGCACGATCAAGCGCCTCTCTGCAGGAATCCACACATGAGCCTGGCACTGGTCCACAGCCGCGCCCGCGCCGGGGTCGATGCCCCGTTGGTGCGGGTGGAAGTGCATCTCTCTGGCGGCCTTCCTGTCACCCAGATCGTTGGCCTGGCCGAAACCAGCGTGCGTGAGTCCCGTGAGCGCGTGCGTGCTGCCCTTCTTTGCGCCCGCTTCGACTTTCCGCAGCGGCGCATCACCTTGAACCTCGCGCCTGCCGACTTGCCCAAGGAAGGTGGGCGCTACGATCTGGCGATTGCCTTGGGCATTCTGGCGGCCAATGGCCAGGTCGATCCGCAGTCGCTGCTGCAGTACGAATTCCTGGGCGAGCTTGGCCTGACCGGTGAACTGCGGCCGGTGGTGGGCGCACTGCCGGCCGCGATTGTGGCGGCCGAGGCCGGCGCAACCTGATGGATTGGACCCAAGACGATGGCGGCAGCCTCCACTCCGGGCACCACAGCGCCAGTGCGGCGGCGCCGGCGGCAAGTGGCAAGTGGCAAGTGGCAAGTGGAAATCCACCATGCAGACGCGCTTGTCACATTCCTCAATATGACCATGCTCTGAAACACCGCCTAACTGCTCTGCAAAGTCTATCCTGCCGGCGCACAAGGCCAGAGCTCGACACCTCTCAATCCTGCAGCTCTGATGGCGTTCGCTACTGTCGCACTCACAATCATTGCGTTCGCCGACTGATGCTCGACCCCGAAACGCTGCGAACTACGGAAGATCGGCACATCTGGAGGGTTCTTGATTGACGGGAAAAAGCCGCGGTCATGCCATTGGTAGCGTTCCCTGCCGCATTTCTCGCAACGAACTCCATCCAGCTCGCCCATACACAGCGGAACCACAGGCCCAAGATCGAGTTGAACAACCTCATCCAAGAGGCTTCCTTTGGTGTCCTCAACCGGAAGCACTCCGATACCCAGGGGGCGAAGATGTTCTGACCAAACGGAAGTCTGCATGAAGCAAGCTTCCTCTACCCAATTCAGCTTCAGAAAGGCATTCCGCCCCCACTTCAACGTCTTCTTGATCCGGAACGGCGCCACCTGAACTGCGCCTTCGCCACATTTTGGACATCGCGCGCTCAGGTCGTACGCCTGCTCAAGATACAGAAAATCTCTTTCTGGCTGTGGGTAGCCGCTGGCGTGGACAACCTGAAGCGCGCAGTGTGCGGCTTCCGAAATCTCCGCAGCAGTAAACTCCGTGGTCACAGAAGTTGCACCATTCCACGAGCGAATCAAGCTACAAGCTTCACTCCACCCTGGCGCACCTTCCAAAGCAAAGCTCACAGCAATACCACCGACTTCAGGACGAGGATCAGCCGGGGGCTGAACCTTCAAACCTAGAGCACGGAGCTGCAAAGCACGTGCCTCACTCCAAGTGAAAGCAAATCGATACTTGATCTTCATGTCACGATGCTATCAGAGTCCCAAAGATTTAAGGATGGCGGGATGATTGGCATAAATTGACCTTGCGGCGTCCATTATCTGGGCTTGGCTCGGTGGCGGCCTGCCATACGGAAACATCGATCGCCACTGATTGGTAAAGACCTGATGCTCCGTTCTAGTCACCACAACCGAAAGCATTTCACCCTCCTTCACTTGCATAACACCTGCAAACCGCTTCTCAATAAGATGGTGAACTTGTAACCCAGACCCTGTACCCACCATTCTCTTCAGAGAGTTGTAGGATGCAATGCCAAACTCACCCGCACGCGAGAGATTCCCAAAGCCTCTCGCTGCATTGCCCCCACGCAGCACTACCATGATGGAGGCGAGCTTGAGGCCACCAGCAGCCGTTGATCCCGTTGGAGAGTTCATCAACGGAACGACGATCGCCTCCGACACGGCATCGAAATCGGTCAAGCTCCCCTGTCCGATGAAGAAATTCCGTTCAGAAAAGTACTCCTCAATGGCACCCAGGCCTGTAGCCTTGACGGTCTCTGCAGGCGCGGGGGCGTTGGGATCGTGCTGGGGCACTCCGCCAGGTGTCGGCGACGGCGCACCGGTCAGGTTTGCCCCGGCGAACCAGCTGCCATTGCACATATGTGACCCGGTTGCCTGGTCACACGCGCCCGTGGGATCAGAGAATCGGAATGGGTTGTTGCTGGCGTACCGATAGCGATTGAAATTTGGCCCTCCGGAGGTGCTAGCAGCTAACGGATCGGGAGAAATGAACCTCGCCAGTTGTGGGTCGTAGTAGCGCCGCCCCATGTAGACCAGTCCCGTGTCGGGATCCGCAAGATGGCCTGAGTAGCCTGGAATCTTCGCAGCAGGCGCCGCGTCTGCCTCTCCATATGGTGACCAGAAGTGACGCGTCAGCACCTCTCCATTAGCCCTGCTCGTTGCCACAAGCGTATTGAGTGCATCGTGATGAAGATAGGTGAGCGTTGCCCCCGTGGCAGAGCTGGTGCGAATAGCCAGCAGTCTCTTGCCGAGGTAGATGTAGTCGGACGTTTCCCCACCTTGGGTGGATTCGATCAGCTCCCCACCCACGAGATACTGCCAGGAGCGATCCAGATCACTCGCCAAGAAACCAAGTTCACCGCCACCGCGCTCTGGAATGGATACATCCCAGTTGTGGCTACCCGTGATGGGCGCCTGGCCCAAGATGGGTGAATTTTCTGATGTCGGTGCCGACGTTGATGCTGTTGCGTAAGCACGCAGTCCGGCTCCGTCGTAGAAGTATTTCTGTACATCTCCGGCGGAACGGAGCTGGCCACCCATGTCGTAGGTGAACGTCTGGCCGTTACGCACCGCCAGATTGCCTGCCGCGTCGTAGGAGAAGCCAGAGACGCCGTTACCGCTGGGGTCCCGCAGCAGTTCCAGGCGATTGCGGGTGTCGTAATGGAACGTGCGCTCCCGCTTCCCTGGCAATCGCATCGAGACGATGTTGTCCAACGTGTCATAGCCGAACGTGTACTGCCCATTCCCACCAAATGCCGGCGCGCGGGCCTGAATCAATCGATCAAGGCGATCGTAGCCCAAGCTGATCTTCCAGGAGTCGCCGCGTACGGCATCGCTGATCTGGCTGATGTTTCCCGTCGCGTCATAGCTGTAGTTCAGATCGACCATGCCACTGTCAACGATGCGGCTGGTCAACTGTCGCGCATTCTCGGTTACGCCACGTACGATGCCATTGCCGTAGGTCAGCGCGGCGGTTTCACCACTGGGGAAGTAGGCGATGTTGCTGGCGAGTACGGCGCCAGTGCCATCCTGTAGCCGCACGGGCTGGCCCAGAGCATTCAAGGATTGCTGGACGGAGTAGCCATCGGGGTAGTCCGTACGAACATGCTGACCCATGTGGTCATAGCCAAATGCCAGCGTTCGGGCGCTCGCGCTGCCTATGACACGGCTCTGACTGACCACCGACCCGAGAGAGTTGTAGGTACGGGTGGTCACCACTGGCACACGGTCCTGATTGAAGACCCTCTCAGTCTTCAGCTGGCCCGTAGGTGTGTACTCAAGCTGCTGATCACCCAGACCATCGGGATAGACCACCGTCTGCAGGCGATTGCTGGCATCGTAGTTGCGTGAAACGCGGCGCGCTGCAATCTGCGGCGCCTCACGGTTGCATTCGGTCAGGCTGGGCAACTCCAGCCCGCTCGCACTCCAGGCAAGATTGCCGGCCGCATCGTAGCCAAACACGGTCGCCCCGGTTTCTGGCTCGATGACCTTGCACAACCGAAGGTTGTCGTCGTAGACGTATCGCCGGGCCACGGTCGGGGCCGGATTGTCTGGATTGACTGGCAAGGTAGGAGCGGCTTTGGCAGTGGCCGCCGCCTGGGCAATTGCATCGCCGGCGACCGAAAGCGTGAATCGATTCGTGCCGGAGCCAATCGGCACCACGATGGAACCGCTCGCTCCGCTGCCGACCACAGAGCCGCCATCACGCTTGAGTTCTGCACGGGAGTCCGTGGCCGACCAGGTCAGGGTGACGTTGCAGGTCTGTGCACCAGCTGCAATCTGGCACATCGCAGGGGACACAGACAGAGTGCCACTGGGCGCTGCGGGAACGACGAACGCACCGGAACCATCAATGGTGTTGTTGGGTTGTCCAACGGGAGAAATTCCATGGACATAGATCGGTTGCCCAGCCCGCTGGCGGCGCTGCTCGTTGCTCATTGGAAGCGAGAAGCGATGATTGCCTCCGGCCTTGCAGGACGTAGCTACGGCCGGCTCACTCGCCAAGTCGGCCTTACCGGTCAGGAAGATCGTCCCGCCACTGCCGGCGGCTCCACCGGTGTAGACATGAATGTCGATCGACGAATCAATGCCCGTCGAACACGCCCATCCTCGGATCTGACCGTCGCTGGTGACGCCATCGATATTGCCGATTACCTTGGACGGCGGCCCATTGACGGTGATCTGGACATTGTCACTTTCCCGACCAAACCACTCTTTGCCCTCTTCCAGCAATCGCCATTGGAAGCTGTAGACGCCCGGCAATGAAGGAGCTACCACATCGAATTCAAAGAACGCAGGCAGCTGTGGACTGACTTCATTCGGCATTGGAACCCGCGCCCTGCCCCACCGGACATTATCATTGGGATTCCAGGAACCCAATGCATAGCCCGCAGACGCCGACCACGTGGTATTGCCCGTATTGACGAACTTCAGCTTGACGCGATAGGTCCGCCCGGCCTCCATGCTGGTCGGAACCTCTTGCTCATACATGACGCCGCGATTGAGCCTTCCGGTCGTCTCAAAGGTCTGCTCGCTGCTGGTGCTACCAAAGCGAGCACCATTCCGGTTCATTTGCCATTGGAGCGTTGTCGGCCCGTTCTCACTGGCCGCTACTCCGTTGAACGTAAACGTCGCTGTGCCACCCGGAGCCACGTCATGAGGTACAGCAACCTCGGCAATTCCTAGCTTCGTAGCGCCGGAAACGTAGCGCTCGGCCTGCCCCAGTCGATAGCCTTCCACTGCTCGCCACGTTGTGTTGCCCGTGTTCCGGAAGGTGACGGTACCGCTGAATGGGGTTCCTCTATCGGCCGAGTTAGGCCAGCTTGCAGAGACGTACTCCGCGCCGTCGAAAGGGGTTGGCGGTGCCGCCACCGTGACCGTGATCGTGGGTGAGATTAGTTGTCGGGAAGACTCATTGCCGTTGAAGTTGCGCACGCCAAATGCCTTGTAGACATACTGATACGTGCCCGCCGACAGACCGTTCTCGGTATAGGTCCCGTTCGGAAGTCGGGAGATCACTTGGCCATTGCGCGTGAGCTGTATGTCTTCCAGATACTCCGCTTTGGGGCCGGTACTTGTGACGCCACTTTTGAGCTGCAACTGATAGGTTGCTGGTGCCGTGTAGGAGGTTTGGGCTGGCCCCGTAAGTTCAATCCAAGCGTCAGCGTGTGCCACTTGGCATAGGAAGATGATCATCAGCCCCAGCAGAACCGCCGCGGCCATGCGCAGTTTTTCAGCGTTCACGCTTGCCATCCTTGACATGCCTTTTAGTTGGCGGACTGGGCTACTTCGGTGGTAAGTCCAAAAGCATTTCGTTTGATGCTGACTTTGCTGCCATCGGCACGAATGATCTGCGCAGGCCTCCCGTAGTCCGGGCCTTCAAACGCATCGAATCGGGTGATGGTCTGATGGCCGAGTGGATCCACGACTGTGGTGGTGGCATTGCTGCTGTAGCCAATGGTTGTAATCAGCAGGCCCTGCTCGCTGTCCTGGGACGAAGAGGTCTTCCGCCCCAGCGCGTCGTACTCGGTCCAGGTACCGGTCGCCACCGTGCTATCGCTTGAAGGATAAGAGGTGAACGTCAGGCGACCTTCGCTGTCGTATGCGTTCCTGACCCACCGCTGCGTGCCGGCGACGTTGTTTGCATCGTATTCGCGCACCAGGAGCGGCTGCCAGAGTGCGTCGAGATAGGTTTCCTGGCGCCGTGCCCCTTGGACGTTATCGACTCGCCAGTGCCCCGGCGAAAGGCCGTACTCATCGGCCGCGACCTGACGGAATGAGATGGTAGTCTTGGCCCACTGGTTCTCATCGACCGGCGGTTGGACTTCGCGCACGCGACCCATCGGATCGTGCAGATAGGAAGTAGTCCTTTGTAGCGCGTCCGTGGTGGAAGTGATCCACCCGTTTCCATCTGCCGACATGCGATTGGTGGTGCCATCGGGATTGATGACCAATCGCGGCACGCCGCGATACCAGTCCTGGATCTGCGTTTCGTTCCCCTTTCCATCGCGCACTGCACTGATCGTGCCATCCGCCGCATAAGTAACACTCTGCAGCAAAGCCCCGGCCCGATAGACGGCATTCGGCTTGGCCATACCGTCATAGGCATACTGTGTGGTGATCTTTCCCGACGCAGCCTCCTTGACACTCAGCACCTGATCCAAGACCCAAGGGCTGGCCGTATCCAGATGCTCTCGTATCTCAGCCTTGGTACCAGAAGGACCGGTATAGCTCACGCGTGCCGGACGGGCCTTGCGATCGAAATCGCTGTAGACCACGCGGTAGGTATCGCCATCTTGAGAGAATGTGCTTTCACTGAGAGCGCTCAGCATGCCCGCCAAGAACTGACCCGCTTGCACCCCGATGGAATGCCCGACCCGCGTACTGAACGGACCGGTCTCGGAACCGAACGTATAGGTGTAGAGCTCGTCACGCTCCACTTGGCCAGCTGCGTCCAGAACCTGCTTTTGCATGAGCTTTCGCTCGTTCAGAGCTGGATTGGCACCGTAGCGCTCGCGAATCTGCGTTCCATCCGGCTTGGTCAGGCTGGACCAGCGGCCGCTTCCCGGCAACTGCAGGTTGTAGCTTCGCGTAGTGACCATCGGAGACAGTCCGGGCCCGGTGATGGTGCGCTTCTTCAAAGACCACGCTTGGTAGTGCGAGGGTGTCAGTCCATTGCAAGGATCGGAGCGAATGAACAACTCCATTTCAAAGTCGAATATGCCTTGCGCACCCGAGGGGGCGACCACCGTCATCTGCGTAGGAGGGGGCTCACTACCGGCCCGTATTTCGCACCCGCCCTCATCGTCGGCTTTACGGATAGGGAAACTGGACTGGAGGCGTCCGCGATGACTGTATGCCCACGCCGAGCCATCCGGAAGCGTGACCTGGGACAAGCCACCGTCGTTTCCGTCCGTGTCGCCAACATACGAATACCGCCATATGCGCCCATTGGCTTGCACGCTGGTCACCCGACCGTCGCCGTCATAGCTCAGGTCAATCCGGCGACCGTCGCTGGACTGAATGCTAGTGAGTTTGTCTCCGTTGTAACTATAGGACACCCAATTCCCATAACGGTCCTCCACACGCGACGCCAGAAGATAGACCCGCTTACGCCCCACCGAACGATTGGCAGCGCCATCACTGAACTGAGCTGTTGCATAGGGCCTTTCCACACCCCAGTCGAAGAAGTACTTCTTCCCATCCGGGGTGTGCCCAATAAACGCCTCGCCCGGATATCCGTTTCGTGTTGCAGCCAAACAGGTGAACCGTGCTCTCGAAGCCGTCATCCACTTGGGCGCCTCCAAGCCTGGTGCCGTGGCATGGGACGGATCGTCGGCAATCAGAAGCTCCTCGCCATTTCCGCCATGCCACTTCACGTCAATGCCGAAGCCGATATTGGTATAGCCCCAGGTCTCCAATAGGTAGGGCGCCTTATTGACCGAACAACGCTGTGTGGTCTGCGCCCCTGGATCGCCCGTAATCCATCCAGCCCCCTTGGTCCATACGCCCGACATGTGGGGAACGACGATTTCCCAATCGTCAAACAGCGTCAGCCCTTTGGCCTCGCTATAGCGAGATCCTCGGTTGACGGCCTCAACTCCAAAGCGGCGGGCGATGCTGACCGGAAGGTCGAAATTGCCAGGTATGGACACGTCTTCAACGAGGAACTCGGTGCTGCCGTCGAAGCCGGAAGTTCGATCCCCGAATACCTCATCTGCGGATATGGCGGCAAGCGACTGCGCGCTTTTTACCTTCTTCTCATACTCTTGGTAGTTGAAGAGTCCATCCTGGGCTGAGACGTGGAACCCGACTCCCAGCGCAAGTGCCAAGCCAACGATGAGCGAGCAAAGCGGCGAGCCCGGATAAACATTGCAGGGAGCATTTTCCCCCCGCCGGTCCTTGGCAGAAATCATGTCCGTTACATCCTTGGATGAAGGGCGACAAACGACTCAGCTTCCGTTCATGCGGATGATTACTCGAACTGAAGCATCCCTGTCAAGGCCTGATCTTCATGTTCGGACTTCCTCAGTTCAATCATCAGTCGTCCTGTTGGGTAGCCAGCATGATCGATGCAGTCTGGCGAGTGCCGGATAGCGAACGCGCGCGCATCAGCTTCGAGCGTTGGATGAACTCTCAGCGGAAACTGGGACGGTTGCTCTAGGAAGACGCAGAGCCACTGTTGGTCGAGGCGTGCTCTGGGTGCTCTGGCGAGTGTGCACCAGGCGAACACCGGCCAGAATCCTCCTAGCCACTTCACCAGCAATTCCCGATAGCTCCCCGCAGCGCACCTGCCGCACGATCAAGCGCCCCTCTGCAGGAAACCACACATGAGCCTGGCGCTGGTCCACAGCCGTGCCCGCGCCGGGGTCGATGCCCCGCTGGTGCGGGTGGAAGTGCATCTCTCTGGCGGCCTGCCTGTCACTCAGATCGTGGGCTTGGCCGAAACCAGCGTGCGCGAGTCCCGCGAACGCGTGCGTGCCGCCCTGCTCTGTGCACGCTTCGACTTTCCCCAGCGGCGCATCACGCTCAACCTCGCCCCCGCCGACCTGCCCAAGGAAGGTGGGCGCTACGACCTGGCCATCGCGCTGGGCATTCTGGCGGCCAGCGGCCAGGTCGATCCGCAGTCGCTGCTGCAGTATGAGTTTCTGGGCGAGCTTGGCCTGACCGGTGAGCTGCGGCCGGTAGCAGGTGCACTGCCCGCCGCAATTGCCGCCGCCGAGGCTGGGCGCATCCTAGTGGTGCCTCCGGGGAATGCCGCAGAGGCTGCGTTGGCCGAGCACGCCGATGTGCGAGTAGCGCGTACGTTGCTGGAATGCTGCGCCGGACTGGGCAATCCGCGCCTGTTGCCAACCGTGGAGCGCGCAGACACGACACCGTTGCCACTGCCCGATCTGGCCGACGTGCGCGGGCAGGCGCACGCACGGCGCGCGTTGGAAGTGGCCGCAGCGGGTGGGCACCATCTGTTATTGATCGGCAGTCCTGGCTGCGGCAAGACACTTCTGGCCTCGCGTCTGCCCAGTCTGCTGCCGGATACCGAGGAAGTCGAAGCACTGCAGCTGGCCGCCATTGCATCGGTGAGTGGCGAAGGGCTGGACCCAAGACGATGGCGGCAGCGGCCCTTTCGGGCGCCACATCACAGTGCCAGTGCGGCGGCGCTGGTGGGCGGCGGCAACCCGCCCTGCCCCGGCGAAATCTCGCTGGCTCATCACGGCGTGCTGTTCCTGGACGAGCTTCCGGAATGGAACCGCAGTGCGTTGGAGACTCTGCGAGAGCCGCTGGAATCCGGTCACATCCGCATCGCCCGCGCGGCACGCAGCGTGCAGTATCCCGCGCGGTTCCAACTGGTGGCAGCGATGAACCCTTGCCCGTGTGGCTGGGCCGGTGACCGCAGCAACCGTTGCCTGTGCAGCGATGAACGGATCAACCGCTATCGTGCGCGCGTCTCTGGCCCACTGCTGGACCGTATTGACCTGCATATCAGCGTGGCGCGCATGGACGCGGTGGAGCTGCGGGAGAGCACGCCGCTGGGTGAACCGAGTGCTGCAGTACGTGCGCGGGTGGAAGCCGCCCATGCCCGGCAGCAGGCGCGTGGAGGGCTCAATGCGCATCTGCCGCCGGCAGCGCTGCGGGCGTGTACCCTACTGAGCGAGGGCGATCAGGACATGCTTGAACAGGCCATCGAGCGTCTGCAGCTTTCCGCACGGGCGATGCACCGGATTCTGCGCGTGGCGCGCACGATTGCGGATCTGGCGGGTTGCGAGGACATCCAGACCGCGCATCTGGCTGAGGCGATCGGGTACCGGCAGCTGGACCGGGGAAAGCCTTAGAAGCACCCGTTGGAGAGGACGTTGGTAGAGTCGACTGTTAGTCGACTCGCGCGCGAAGCGCAGATTTCCGCGGAGCCGATGAGTAGAGCAGTCGACTAACAGTCGACTCTATCCAGAGAAGGTCATGACAGCGGTTGGGACAATGCCATAGCAGGTCATGGCAGCGGATGGTGCGAGGGCGCCAGGGCGGTTCATGGCAATCCGGCGTCGCCAGGAGCATCCCTGCAAATCAAGCCGCAGTACCCATCCGCCCACGCCTCGCCAGCAGCGCCACCCGACGGCTGACCAGCGCGTGCAGCTCCGCCAGCTCCGACGCCCGGTCAGCCGTCATGTTCCCGCCAAACACCACCCTCGACAACGCCGCCTCGTCGCTGTCGTCCGGGTGCTGCCAACGGTCGCGATACACCTTCTGGCACACAAGCCAGGCCTTCCGCAGCCCACCGCCGGGCAGCGGGCGGACTACGCGTTCGTAGACGTGCCAGAACTGGTACTCGGCACGCAGGTCGATTTCAGGCGCTACGGACAGCGCCTGCCGGGGCCGTCCTGGGCCCCGGATGCCGAACAGCGGGGTTCGCGGGTTGTGCTGTGCCATGCCAACAGGATGACCCATCAACATTGTGGGAACCTTGCGTCGCCGCCAGAAAATCCCTGTTGATTGCGCAAGGGGGGGGTCTTGGCGGGTTTGGGTCAACTATCCACGCATGGCGTGGATCTACCTAGAAGGTTAGCGACGTGCTGAACATCAGCTGCCGGGGCGCACTCCGCTGCAGGGTCTGGTAATCCCCCGAGAACGACGAGCCGGCGATGGTGGCGGTGCCGATGTTGTGGCGGTTGAACAGGTTGCTCACGTCCAGCCGCAGCTCCAGCCCGGGTACTGCACTGTCCGCACCGAAACGATACGCCGCATAGGTATTGACCTGCCAGAACGTGGGCACGCGGATGTCGTTCTCGTAGGTGAAGGGCTGGCGCAGGTAGGAGGTGCTGGTGGCACCAAAGCGCCAGTCGCCGAAGTGGGCGGACAGGTCGCTGACCAGCGAGATCTGTGGGTAGCCCGGCTGGGCATTGCCCTTGATCGGGTACACCGTATCGCCCACCACGAAATCGCTGTCGTAGTACGAACGAGCCACGGCCACGCCCTGGTAGAACTGCAGGTGGTCGGTCAAGTCGGCGGTGATGCCGAGGTCGGCACCGATCACGTGCATCTTCGGCATCAGCCGCACGGTGTTGATCTGCGTGAACTGGGTGCCGATGGCGGCCGACAGCAGGCGGTTGCGGATGTCGTTGTAGAACACATCGCCGGTGATCGTCAGCCGGTCGAAGCGGTGTGATGCGCCCACGGTGAGGTTCCAGTTCTTCTCCGGGCGCAGCGTACCGGCCACGCGGTCGAACTCCTCCTGGTCGGTGATGGTCCATGCCGAGGCGGTGTAACCGATGTTGCCGCGCTGGGCCACGCGGTAGCCGTTCATGGTGTTGGCCAGGTCGATGAACGCATCGGTGGATTCAGTCGGGCTCCAGAACAGCGAGACATGTGGCAGGAAGTTGCTCTTCGCGCGCAGCGTGCCGTTCACCGGACGGTCCTTGGCATCACCGAGGCCGCCACCGCTGGTGCGGAAGTCCACGGCCTTGAAGCCGACACCCAGCTTCAGCGTGTCGTTCAGCACGATGTCGTCCTGCAGGTAGAACTGGCGCGAGCGGGTCACCCAGCTCGATGCGTTGTCGGTCTTGAACGCGGGGCCGTACACGTCGAACGGGCCGGTGGCCTTCAGCGGCGGGCCCTCGCCCAGCAGTGGCTGCTGGTACCACTCGGTCTTGGCCGCGGCCTTGCTCTTCTCCTGCCAGAAACCGGCAGTGAAGGTGTGCGCGCCGGTCTCGAACTGCAGGTTGACCATGCCGCCCAGGCGGTTGAGGCGCGGCGTCTGGACCTGTTCGGAGAACGGTGCGCCGTTGGGCGACGGTACGGTCGGGTCAGTCAGCGTGGCCTGGGTGTGGCTGTTGGCGTTGTACAGCTGCACGTTGCCACGCAGTGCCGGGGTGATCTGGAAGCGGTGGTTGATCGAGGACACGCGGTCGCGGGTGATCTGGCCGGTGTCGTACGGAATCAGTTCGGACAGCTCACCGCAGGTGTAGGCGCCGCAGGACTTGTCTGCGTTCTCCGGCGAGGCCACGTACCAGGCCCACGCGTAATCCGGGTAGAAGATGTCGGCCTTCCAGCCGAGCTTGCGGATCATGTCGAAGGAGATGTTGTTGTAGCCCCAGACCTTGGCCTTGCTGTCGGACAGGAACACGGTGACATCGCCCCAGGCGACGTCCTGCTGCAGCTTCAGGTCGCCGCGCAGGAAGTTCTGCGTGCCTTCGCCCTGGTACTTGTCGGCGGACACGCGCTGCAGGTCGACCAGCACTTTCGGGCCGTGCTCACCGAGCTGGCCGCTCTGCCCGGACACGGTGGTGACCAGCGTGCTGTTGCTGCCCACGCCCTGCTTCACGCGCAGGCTGGGCGTGTCCTGCAGCTCGCGCAGGCGGTATTCCAGGCTGCCGCCGTTGACGCTGCTGGAGAACACGCTGACCGGTGCGCCACCGGGACTGACCGTGATCGCGCCGATGCCATCGGGCACGCCCACGTTCACCACGCTGGTGCCGGTGAGCGAGAGGAAGCCGTTGTCGTTCAGCGGCACGCCCTCGAAGGTGATGCCCATTTCATTCATGCGGAAGCCACGCACGAACAGGCTGGTGGCCGAGATGTCCAGGCCCAGGCCGTCGGTGGCGGTGTAGCTGGCGCCGGGCACCTGCTTGAGCATGGCCAGGCCATTGTTGCCGCTGACCATCGCGTCGAGGTCTTCGGCCTTGATGATGTAGCGGTTCGGGCCAACCACCTGGGTCGGTGCAACGGCGGCGCCGCGCGGTGTGGCGATCACCTGCAGGGCATTCAAGGTGGTGGGCGTGTCGTGCGCGGTCTCGGCCGAGTCGGCGGCATACGCAGGGGCGGCAATGGCCGTGATGATCGCCAGGGCGAGGCGCGTCGTGGGCGGGGTGTTCATTAGCAGATCCAAGGTGCAGGGGGAGTGCGGCGCAGGCGCACGCCCAGCGCGTTGCAGCGCCGGTGTCGGCGCCTGGCTGGCGGTGCGATTGCGTTGAGGGTGTGACGGCGCTGTCCGCGCCGGTCAGTGGCAGAGGAAGACGATCCTCTGCCTCAGAATTCGATGGCGTGATTTCGACGTGCGAAAGTCTTGCATCGCACTGCCGCATCCGCCATTGCACCGTGGTACAGCGCCGATGGCGGTGGGGATGGGTGGGCTATACCTGGGTATAGCCTGGGTCGGCGCTTGCCGATTGCGTGTGCCAACCAAGGTTGGCACCTACCAGAGCATGGGGACCCGCGGTTACTGCAGAACGAAGCGCTCAATCGCGCGCGCCACGCCTTCATCAGCATTGCTGCTGGTCTCGAACCGCGCCACCGCCTTCACCGCGTCGATGGCATTGCCCATTGCCACGCTGGTACCGGCGTACTGCAGCATGGTCAGGTCGTTCTCCTGGTCACCGATGGCCATCACGTTGGCGCGGTCGATGCCCAGGTGCTCGGCCAGCTTCTGCAGGCTCGGTCCCTTGCCTGCACGGTGGTCGAACACTTCCAGGAAGAACGGTGCGCTCTTCAGCACCGCGAAGCGCTCGGTCAGTTCGCTGGGCAGGCGCGCGATGGCGGCGTCCAGCACCTCGGGCTCGTCGATCATCATCAGCTTGATGAAGGACATCGACGGGTCCATGTCGGCCACGCGGCGGTACGACAGCGGCATCCGCGAAAGATGCGAGTCGGCCACGGTGTAGTAGCTGATGTCCTGGTTGGGTGTGTAGATGCGCTGGCTCTCCAGCGCCTGGAAGTGCACGCCCAGTTCGCGCGCCACCTGCTCGCAGAACAGGAAGTCGGCGAAGCTGAGCGGGTACTCGACCACGGTTTCACGGGTGCCGATGCGCTGCACCAGGCCGCCGTTGCAGGCGATGCAGTAGTCATCGTCGCCATCGATGCCGAGTTCGTGCAGGAATGGCGCCAGGCCCGGCACCGGGCGGCCGCTGGTCAGCACGATGTGCACGCCCAGCGCGCGTGCCTGCGCAATCGCCTGCGTGGCCCGGGCGGTGAGCCGATGGGCTGGGTCCAGCAGGGTGCCATCCATGTCGATGGCGACCAGTTCGATGGTCGATTGCCTGCGGCCCATATCCATTGCGTTCAACTCGTGCGGGGCACGCCAGTTTACCCCCTCATGCCCGGTTCACCTCTTTGCCCACGCTGGCCGGGATACTGCAGGAGCCTGTGCGTCCCCCACCGCAGGACGGCCCACTGACCGCCCTTCCCTGGAGAACCTTGCGACGCATGACCTACCGTGCCCCCGAAACCAACGACAGCGCGCCCCTGGCCCAGCAGATCGAGCAGATGATCGACGAGCTGCCCGGCGAACAGGTCAGCGTCGGTACCCTGCTCAGCGCGCTGGGCGATGAAGGCCTGCTGCTGATCGTGATCCTGCTCTCGGCCATCTTCATCATTCCCGTATCGATTCCCGGGCTGAGCACCGTGTTCGGCGCCTCGATCCTGCTGATCGGCCTGAGCCGGGTACGCAACCGCCCGCTGTGGGTGCCGCAGAAACTGGCGCGCCGCGAGATCGCCACCGACAAGCTGAAGGCCAACCTTGGCCGTGCACTGAAGTGGGTGCACCGCATGGAGCGGCTGTCGCGGCCGATGCGCCTGGCGGTGATGGTGCGTTCGAAGAAGATGATGCGCCTGAACAATCTGGCGCTGGTCGTGGCCACCCTGCTGCTGATGGCGCCGGCCGGCCCGATTCCCTTCAGCAACACGCTGCCCGCACTGGCACTGATGTCCTTCGCCATCGGCTTCATCCAGCGCGATGGCGCAGCGGTGGCGGCCGGTTACGCCTTCGTGGTGGCCACGATGGTGTATTTCGGCGTGCTGCTGGGTGGCGTCGGGTTTGCCGCCGAGTCGGTGTTCAGCGGGTTCCGCAGCGGTACTGCGGAACTGTAGAGCCGAGCCCATGCTCGGCTTACGCGCGCACCGCGCGGGTTTCCGTGCACCGAACGAAGAGCAGCCGAGCATGGGCTCGGCTCTACAGAACTACTTCGCCGACACCCGCCACACCACGTCACCCACGTCGTCGGCCACCAGCAGCGCGCCTTCGGCGTCCATCGCCATGCCCACCGGCGCGCCCATCAGGGTCTTCTCGTCCTTCGAGGCGAAGCCGCTGACCACGGTCTGCGGCCGCCCGGTCGGCTTGCCGTCCTTGAACGGTACGTAGACCACTTCGTAGCCGCTCAGCGGCGAGCGGTCCCAGCTGCCGTGCTCGCCGATGAAGGCACCGCCGTGGTACTGCGCCGGCAGCGCCTGGCCGGTGTAGAAAAGCAGGCCCAGCGGTGCCACGTGCGAGCCGATGGCATAGTCCGGCACGATTGCCTTGGCCACCAGATCCGGCCGCTGCGGCTGCACGCGTTCGTCCACGTGCTGCCCGTAGTAGCTGTAGGGCCAGCCGTAGAAGCCATCTTCCTTCACCGAGGTGAGGTAGTCCGGCACCAGGTCTGCACCGATCTCATCGCGTTCGTTCGCAACTGCCCACAGCTTTCCGGTGCTCGGCTCCCAGTCCAGCCCGGTCGGGTTGCGGATGCCCGACGCAAAGATGCGACTGCCACGGGTGGCCACGTCCACTTCCAGCACCACCGCACGGCGGTATTCGACGGCCAGGCCGTTCTCGGTGATGTTGCTGTTGGAGCCCACGCCCACATACAGCTTGCGGCCATCGCGGCTGGCCAGCAGTTCCTTGGTCCAGTGGTGGTTGATGGTGCTGGGCAGATCGGTGAACTCGCGGCCCTTGTCGGACATGCGGGTTTCACCAGGTACGTAGTGGTACTGCATGATGTTGCCGGTGTTGGCCACGTACAGCGTGTCGCCGATCAGCTGGATGCCGAACGGCGAGTGCAGGCCCTCGATGTAGACGTGCTGGGTCCAGGTGTTCGTTCCCGGCGAGCGGCGCAGCAGGGTGACCCGGTTGCCGCCCTTGCCGGCCTTGCCCGAGCGCGCTTTGACCTTGCCGGCAATCCACTGCTTGGGCGTGGTGACCGGTTCTTCGCCGGGGCCGTTGCCTTCCACCACCAGTACATCGCCATTGGGCAGGGTCAGCAGCCGCCTCGGATGCTGCAGGTTGGCGGCGATGCGTTCGATCTTCAGGCCCTCTGCCACCGTGGGGGTCTGTCCATCAGCCCAGCCGACGCCCTTGGGCACCTGCATCGGCGGCATCAGGAAGTTCTTCGGCGCCGGCAGCGGCGGCTTTGCGCCGGACTGGTCGGCGGGATGGTATTCAGCCTTGCCGGCGCAGGCCGACAGGGTGACGGCCAGTGCCAGCGCGGCGACGGTGGGCAGGATGTGCTTAGCCATGACGACCTCCCTGCAGCACCGGCGGCTGCAACGACAGCAGGATCAGGCCCAGGGCGATCAGGGCCACGGTCAACGCCGACAGGATCGTGCCCGGCACCGCCACGGCATAGGCATCGCGGCTGTGCACGAAGGCGTTCCAGATGGCCAGCACCACCGCGACCAGGTTGAGGAAGAAGTCGATGCGGTCGATGCGGGTGGCGGTACCGCTGCGGCGCCAGACCGCGAACAGGTTGATCAGGCGCGGAATGATGGCGATCAGCAGGCCGAAGGTGATCAGCCAGGCGGCCGCCTTGCCCCACATCACCTCGGCGCTGTTGAGATAGATCGCGTCGAAGATCAGCGCGCCGACGAAGAAGCCGAAGGGTATCGGGTTCAACAGGCTGAACAGCGTGGTGCCGAGGCCGCGATGGGCCTGGGCGAGCGGATTGACCATCATCGTGCTCCGACGCGGAAGGGGTGCTCTGGGTTTAGTAGCACAGCGGGATGTGAAGCAGCGCGATGACACCACTTCTGTAGAGCCGAGCCATGCTCGGCTGATCGGACAGGCACATGTACAAAGCAGCCGAGCATGGGCTCGGCTCTACAGAGCTCTATAGAAATGTGCAGTTGTCATTACCCCGCGGAATGAGTGTTTGTGACGCAATTGGCACATCTGCAGATTGGGTGTGTGAAGAGGTAGGGGGTTCTTCGTTGTGTCGCGTTTGGCTCGTTGCGATGGGGCAGTTCCGCCCCGCCGTCCTGCCATGCCGATTCACAACAGAAGGATTCGTGTATGAAGCGACACACGCAACGCAACGCGCCACCGCGCTCCGCGCGCCTGGCCTTGGCCACCGCCCTTGTACTGGGCAGCCTGGCCGTCACCGCCCAGGCCCAGCAGGCCGATCCGCTGGCCGGACGCCAGTGGCATCTGCTCAACACCGGGCAGGCCGTACTGGGCGATACCCTGCCGGTGGCCGGCAACGATCTCAACGTGGATGGCCTGTTCCGCAATGGCATCCGTGGCCAGGGCGTCACCATCGCCATCGTCGATGACGGCCTGCAGATTGCCCACCCGGACCTGGCCGCCAACGTCGCGGCAGTCGCGGGCAAGAACTTCGCCAACCAGAGCAACAATCCTTCACCGTCCAATCCGGACCGCGACAATCACGGCACCATGGTCGGCGGCATCGCCGGTGCGGTGGGCGCCAACAACCTGGGCGTGCGCGGCGTTGCCTCGGCGGCCACACTCAAGGGCTTCAATTTCCTGGCATCCAATGCCCAGGGCAATTCGAACTCCAACATCGAGTACTCGTGGTGGGACGGCGCCGAAGTGGCCGACGTGGGGGTATTCAACAACAGCTGGGGCTCCAGCCCGGGCAACCCCAACCTGCCGCTGGCCTACAGCCAGAACGACATCACCGCCTATGAGCAGGCCATGTCCGGCACCCGTGGCGGGCGCGGTGGCATCTACGTGAAAGCCGCCGGCAACAACCACAACAACGGCGCACGCTCGGATGGCACCGACATCTGCTCGGCAGACACCAAGAACCGCAACACCGGTTGCATTCCAGCCGGCCGCGATCCACGCAACAACCTGTTCAACGTGATCACCGTTGCCGCCGTGCGCGCCGATGGCGTGCGCTCGTCCTACTCGTCCACCGGCTCGGCGCTGTGGGTGTCCGGCTTCGGCGGCGAGAATGGCTGGCAGCGGCAGGTCGTGCCGGGGCAGCTGGCGATCCGCTACGATCCGGCCATTCTCACCACCGACGTCACCGGCTGCGCACAGGGCAGCAACAAGAACACGAGCCTGCGCAATACACTGGACGGCGATCAGTCCGCCATCGACAGCACCTGCAACTACACCGGCAAGATGAACGGTACCTCGGCGGCCACGCCGATGGTGTCGGGCGTGGCGGCACTGCTGCTGGAGACAAATCCGAACCTGTCCTACCGCGATGTGAAGTACATCCTGGCCACCACCGCCACCCGCAATGACCCGAACCGGGCGGCGGTCACGCACTCCGATGGCCGCGTGCTGGTGCCGGGTTGGACGGTGAATGCCGCCGGCCGCGCCTACAGCAACTGGTACGGCTTCGGCGTGGTCAACGCCGCCCGTGCAGTTGAGGTCGCCGAGAACTTCCAGTCGCTGGGTGCACTGGTGGACAGCGGCTGGCGCAACACGACACGCACCGTGGCTATCGGCAACACCTCGGCCGCCGCTGCACGCCTGACCTTCCAGCTGGCCAATGGCGCGCGCAACATCGAAAGCGTGCAGCTGGGCTTCCGGGTCAACCACAGCAACACCCGCCAGCTGCAGTTCGTGCTGGTCTCGCCCAGTGGCACGCGCAGCGTGGTGCAGCCGGCATTCACCGCGATCGGCTCTGGCCTCAATGGTGTCCAGCGCAACTTCACCAACTGGGACCTGCTGTCCAGCAATGCCTTCCTGGATGAGAACGCCACGGGCACCTGGACGCTGGAAGTCACCGACCTGGGGCAGGCCGCGAACGCTGCATCGCGTGGCAACCTCGAATTCTTCAAGATCCGCGTTCTGGGGCACTGATGATGAAGACGACCATTCTGTTGAGCACCCTCGCCCTCGCGGCGATGACCACCACCACCTGGGCACAGAGCTCGGGCCAGACACCTGCGGCGAAGACCTTGTCGACCGTAGACACGCAGCAGTTGAAGGCGGAGGCCACCGGCCGTTCGTTCAATGTGGGCGGCGCGCGCTTCCAGCTGGCGCCGTCGGCAACCGTGCAGCAGGCCAGCGGCGGCCAGTTCCGGATCACCACCGGGGCTGATGCCAGCGCGGCGGCCGTCGGCACCCGCAGCAAGCGGTCCACCGATGCGTCTACCGGTGTGGCCGCACGTGCGGATGCCGGTGCCAGCAAGTTTGCGGCCGCTGTCTCCAACGATGGTGCGCCAGTGGTGGCGACCTCGCGGGTCAAGGTGTTCTTCACCGATGCGGCCTCGGCCCAGCGTGCGGCCGCCGCCACCGGCGGCACCGTGGTGAAGGTGTCCAAGGCCTCGGGCCGCGCGATTGTGGAGTACCCGTCGGTGAACGCGGCGCTGGATGCGACCACCAAGCTGCTGTCGACCGCCGGCATCAAGGCGGCCGAGCCGGACGTGGTGCAGTGGGAAGAAACCAAGTAAGGCGTTGAGTGGTGCCCCCGGCCGGTTGGCTCTCCTGGCCGGCCGGGGGATTGGTGTGGGAGTGTGCCGACCAACGGTCGGCACTCACCGAGCGGCGAGCATGTAGAGCCGAGCCTATGCTCGGCTGCTGTTTGCAGGGTGCACGGTGAGCCCGGAGCCGAGCATCGGCTCGGCTCTACACCTGTGCCAACCAAGGTTGGCACACACCAGCGTCAGCGGGCGGCGAGCGTGTCGCTGTGCTTGAGGCTGCAGCTGGCCAGCGCGTCATTGCCTGCCGCCGGATGTGCCGGCTCCAGCAGCAGGCGCTGCACGTCGGAGAACAGCTTGTCCACCGGCATGCCATAGGGCGCGAACAGGCGCAGGCGGCCCTGGCGGTCGAACACGTAGCCACCGGCGATGTGGCTCATGGTGTAGGTCTCCGGCACCTGGCCGGGCTCCTTCTCGTAGAACGCCTTGAAGTCGCTGGCCATCGCGGCCAACTGCGCTTCGTTGCCGACCAGTGCGATCGCCTTGGGGTCGAAGGCTTCCACATAGGTGCGTGCAACCTCCGGCGTATCACGCGCCGGGTCGACGCTGACGAACACCACCTGCAGCTGGTCGGCGTCCTTGCCCATCAGGTGCTTCACCTGGCTCAACTCGACCATGGTGGTCGGGCACACATCCGGGCAGCTGGTGAAACCGAAGAACAGATAGGTCACCTGCCCCTGCAGGTCCTTCGGGCCACGCACGGTGCCGTGGCTATCGGGCATCGACCACTGCTGGCCAAGTTCTTCGCAGGCGATGTCCTTGGAGTAGAAGTCCATGCGCGACTGCGCACTGCAGCCAGCCAGCAGGCCGATGGCCAGGCCTGCCAGCAGCGGCAGGCGGAAACGGGGAGAGAACAACGAACGGACAACAGCAGCAGGACGCTTCACGGGTACCACCAACGCAGATGCGGGCGGGGTCTCGGTCAGGCCTGCCCTTGGGGGAAAAGAGGGCTGAGGTGCCGGGGTGATCGCGCGATCCGTGCCGATCACCCCGGCCACGGTCAGTTGATCATCATGTGGTAGTGCATGCTCCAGATGATCCACACCGACAGCGCGACGATGATGAACAGGATCACCAGGGTGAACACGAAGCTGGCCAGGTTCCAGCCACCTTCGGACTTGCGGTCCATGTGCAGGAAATAGACCAGCTGCACCAGGATCTGCGCCACCGCGAAGCCGACCAGCAGGAACAGCGTGAGCGGCCGCGACAGCACCGGGTTCATCACCAGCGCGAACGGCACCACGGTCAGCAGCGCGCACAGCACGAAGCCGATCAGGTATGACTTGGTGGAGCCGTGCGCATTGCCGGCGCGCGAGGTTTCGACGTGGGCCATGTCAGAAGGCTCCGATCAGGTAGACGAAGGTGAAGACGCAGATCCACACCAGGTCCAGGAAGTGCCAGAACAGGCTCAGGCACGACACGCGGGTGATGTTGGTCGGGGTCAGGCCACGGCGGTAGACCTGGTGCATCACCACGGCCATCCAGATCAGGCCACTGGCTACGTGCAGGCCGTGGGTGGCAACCAGGGCAAAGAACGCCGACAGGTAGGCACTGGTGCTCGGGCCGGCACCTTCGTGGATCAGGTGCGAGAACTCGTAGATCTCCATGCCGATGAACGAGGCACCGAGCACGAAGGTCACGCCCAGCCAGCGCAGCACCGCCGATGCATCGTGACGATGCATCGCCAGCACGGCCTGGCCGTAGGTGATGCTGGACACCAGCAGCAGGAAGGTCTCGGCCATCACGAACGGCAGCGAGAACAGGTCCTTGCCGGTGGGGCCGCCGGCGTAGGCGGTGCTGAGCACCGCATACGAGGCGAACAGCGAACCGAACAGCACCAGGTCGGACATGAGGTAGACCCACATGCCGAACACCTTCATGCTGCCCTGCTCGTGGCTGTGGTCGTGCTCGTGGTGGTCCTCGTGCGCCTGCGTGTCGCTGGCCAGCTCGGGGCGGGTCAACAGGTTCATGCGCGTACCTCCTTCAGCTTGGCCAGGTTGGCCGCTTCAGTGCGCGCCACCTCTTCGGAACTGACGTAGTAGTCCACGTCCTCGTCGTAGGACCGCACGATCAGGGTCACGATCATCGCAATGAAGCTGGCCGCGGCCATCCACCAGATGTGCCAGACCAGGGCGAAGCACAGCACCAGGATCCAGATGTTGAGGATCAGCGGCACGCCGGTGTTCTTCGGCATGTGGATCGGCGCGTACTTCTTCGGCGGCGGTGGCAGGCCACGCTTTTTCGCTTCGTGGAAGGCGTCCAGCTCATCAGCCTTGGGCACCACGGCGAAGTTGTAGAACGGCGGCGGCGACGGCGTGGCCCATTCCAGCGTGCGTGCGTTCCACGGGTCGCCGGTCAGGTCCAGGTTGCGCTTGCGGTCGCGCACGCTCACGTAGATCTGCACCAGCATCAGGATGATGCCCGCGAACACGAACAGCGCACCGATGAAGGCGGCGATCAGGTACGGCGTCCACGCCGGGTTGTCGTACTGGTTCATGCGGCGGGTCATGCCCATGAAGCCCAGCATGTACAGCGGCATGAAGGCCAGGTAGAAGCCGATCACCCAGCACGCGAACGACCACTTGCCCAGGCGCTCGTTGAGGGTGAATCCGAACACCTTCGGGAACCAGTAGGCGAAGCCGGCCAGGTAGCCGAACAGCGCGCCGCCGATGATGGTGTTATGGAAGTGCGCGACCAGGAACAGGCTGTTGTGCAGCAGGAAGTCCGCGCCCGGGATGGCCAGCAGCACGCCGGTCATGCCACCGATGGTGAAGGTGACCAGGAAGGCAATGGTCCACAGCATCGGCACGCTGAACTCGACGCGGCCGCCGTACATGGTGAACAGCCAGGTGAAGATCTTCACGCCTGTGGGAATGGCGATGATCATCGTCATGATGCCGAAGAAGGCATTGACGCTGGCACCGGAGCCCATGGTGAAGAAGTGGTGCAGCCAGACGATGAACGACAGGATGCCGATCGCCAGCGTGGCGCCGACCATCGACTTGTAGCCGAACAGCTTCTTGCGCGCGAACGTGGCGGTTACTTCGGAGAAGATGCCGAACGCCGGCAGCACCAGGATGTACACCTCCGGATGGCCCCAGGCCCACACCAGGTTCACGTACATCATCGGGTTGCCACCCAACGTGTTGGTGTAGAAGTTGAAGTCCAGGTAGCGGTCCAGGGTGAGCGCACCCAGCGCCACGGTCAGGATCGGGAAGGCGGCGATGATGATCACGCTGGTGACCAGCACGGTCCAGGTGAACACCGGCATCTTCATCAGGGTCATGCCCGGCGCACGCATGCGCAGGATGGTGATGAACAGGTTGACGCCGGTCAGCAAGGTGCCGATGCCGGAGGCCTGCAACGCCCAGATGTAGTAATCGACACCCACGCCTGGACTGAACTCGATGCCCGACAGCGGCGGATAAGCCACCCAGCCGGTCATGGCGAATTCGCCAACGCCCAGCGAGATCATCATCAGCGCGGCACCGACCACGAAGATCCAGAAGCTGAAGGCGTTGAGGAACGGGAACGCCATGTCGCGCGCGCCGATCTGCAGCGGCACGATGATGTTCATCAGGCCGACCACGAACGGGGTGGCCACGAAGAAGATCATGATCACGCCGTGCGCGGTGAAGATCTGGTCGTAGTGCTCGGGCGGCAGGAATCCGTCGCTGCCTGGGCCGGCCGCGGCCAGCTGCGCGCGCATCATCAGTGCATCGGCGAAGCCGCGCACCAGCATGACCAGCGCCACCACCACGTACATGATGCCGATCTTCTTGTGGTCCACGGTGGTGAACCAGTCACGCCACAGCGGGCCCCACAGCTTGAAGTACGTCACCGCGCCAAGCAGCGCGAGGCCACCCAGCACCATGGCCGCCAATGTGACCACGACGATCGGCTCGTGCAGCGGCACGGCCTCCCACGTCAATTTACCCAACATGTTCGTTACTCCTGGGAAACCTGGGCACCGCCGGCAGCGCCCGCCGGGGTGGCGGCAGCGGTGTTTTCACCAACGCCGATGAACTGGTCGATGACCTTCTTGAACAGCAGTGGTTCAACACTGGAGAAGTGCTGCACCGGTGCGTTCTTCGACGGCGCGGCCAGCGCCTTGAACTGCGTGAAGCTGAGCGCGTCCGGCGCGCTGCGCACCTCGGCCACCCAGCGCTCGAAGTCTTCGTTGCTGCTGGCGGTGGCGATGAACTTCATGTTCGAGAAGCCATGCCCGCTGTAGTTGCCGGACATGCCACGGAACTGGCCGGGCTCGTTGGCGATCAGGTGCAGCTGCGTGCGCATGCCGGCCATCGCGTAGATCTGCCCACCCAGCTGCGGGATGAAGAAGGTATTCATCGTCGAGTTGGAGGTGATGTTGAATGCCAGCGGGCGGTTGGCCGGGAAGTTGAGCTGGTTGACCGTGGCGATGCCCAGGTCCGGATAGACGAACACCCACTTCCAGTCGGTGGCGATCACGTCCACGTGCAGCGGTTCGCCAGCCACGTCCAGCGGCTTGTACGGGTCGAGCTCGTGGGTGGACTTCCACACGATCACCGCCAGTACCGCGATGATGATCAGCGGCACGCCCCAGACCACGATTTCCACCTTGGTGGAGTGCGACCAGTCCGGCGTGTATTTCGCTTTGGTGTTGCCGGCGCGGTAGCGCCACGCGAACACGAAGGTCAGCACGATGGCCGGTATCACCACGATCAGCATCAGGCCGATGCAGATCAGGATCAGGTCGCGCTGGGCGAGCCCGACCATGCCCTTCGAATCCAGCAGCACCCAGTCACAGCCCGACAGGCCGACGCAGGCCAGGGCGACCAGCGCCAGGCGGATGCGGTTCCAGCAGATATTCATTGGAGGTCAACCCTGTTGAAGAAGCGCGCTTGACCGGCTCGCCTGCGCGCAGCGCCCGGGCGTGGAGCGGCTACACTGTGGGTACGAGGTCGCCTACAAGCAGGCGAACCACTCCAATCAAGCCCATACAAGATACAGCATTGTATGGACTTGTGCATCTGCACGTATGGAAAAATCTGACCGATGACGCCACCTGCCGCCGGCCGCCGCCTGAAACACCCCAATCGCACCTGGGTCCGCCCCTTCCGCGAGGGCGCCGGCCCGCTGTACCTGCAGATTGCCCAGCAGGTGCGCGAGGCAGTGGATGACGGCGTGCTGCGCCCGGGCGACCGCCTGCCGCCGCAGCGCGACCTGGCCCAGCAGGTGGGCGTGGACCTGACCACGGTCACCCGCGCCTTTGCCGAACTGCGCCAGGCCGGGCTGCTGGATGCACAGGGGGCCGGCGGCACCTTCATCGCGCTGTCGGCCGGCAACCGCAGCACCTCGGTCGACCTGAGCATGAACATCCCGCCGCTGCTGGGCAGCGCGCCGTTCGCGCAGGGCATGGAGGCCGGTTTCCAGCACGTGGGCCAGCAGCTGGGCCAGGGCGAACTGATGAGCTACCACGTCGGCGCAGGTACCCGCGAGGACCGCGCCGCCGCCGTACAGTGGCTGGCACCGATGCTGGGTACGGTCGGCGCCGACCAGGTAGTGATCTGCCCAGGTGCGCAGACCGCGCTGTGCGCATTGATCCTGGCCCGCACCCAGCCAGGCGAGCTGATCGCCGCCGAGCAGCTGACCTACCCGGGCCTGCTGGCCGCCGCGCGCGTGCTGCAGCGGGGCGTGGTGCCGGTGGCGATGGACGCCGAAGGCATGCTGCCCGAAGCTCTGGAAGAAGCCTGCCAGCTGCGCCGCCCGCGCCTGCTGTATCTGGTGCCGACCATCCAGAACCCCACCACGGCAACGATGTCGGCGCAGCGCCGGCAGGCCCTGCTGGATGTCGCCAAGCGCCACGATCTGACCGTTATCGAAGACGATCCCTACTGGTTGCTGGCCGGGGACGCCGCACCGCCGCTGGCCGCCCAGCGCGATGCCGACTGCCCGGTGTATTACATCTCCACCCTGTCCAAGTGCCTGGCACCGGGCCTGCGCACCGCCTACCTGGTGGTGCCGGCCGGCGAACCGATGGAACCGGTGCTGGACGCGCTGCGCGCGATCGCCCTGATGCCGACCCAGTCAATGGTGGCGGTGGCTTCGCAGTGGATCCGCAGTGGCCAGGCCCAGGACATGGTGCAGCGCTTCCAGCAGGAGCTGCGCGAGCGCCAGGCCATTGCCGCCCGGTATCTGCCCGCCCGTGCCCAGGCCCATCCGGCCGGCCTGCACGTGTGGCTGCCGTTGCCGCCACGGCTGGACCAATACCGGCTGATCCAGGCCGCCCAGGAACAGGGGCTGGGCATCGCCAGCTCCGACGCCTTCAGCGTGGAGGAGCCGCCACCGGGCAACGCGATCCGCCTGTCGCTGGGCGGCGCGGTCGACCAGGGCGCGCTGGCCGGGGCGCTGGCGAAGCTGAATGAGATCCTGTCTGAAGCGCCCGAGGCCCGGCATAACGCCATCGTCTGAACCGGGTAGATGGCACTCCATCCATACAAGATGATATTTTGTATGCAATGTATGGATGAAGGAACGTGCATCGATGCGCGCCGAGAAACTGAAGTTCCACCTGGTGATGGCGGGGTGCGGTGGCTTTGTGGTGCTGATGCTGGCCGCACTGGCCTGGGTCTGCCTGCAGCCGCAGACCGTGGACGTGCAGGCCGCCGAGCGCCACGCCATCGAGCAGTGCGTGCAGCGCAGCGAGGATCCGTCGCGTAGCGAGATCCAGCGCCGCGCGCAGGCCGATTCCTGCCGCGAGATGCGCAAGCAGTACGTGCACAAGTTCGGAAGGGAAGACTCCTGATGGGCGCAGCCGCGCCGCGCCGCCGCTTGCTGCTGCCGACGATGATCGCCCTCGCCTGCCTGTTCATGGCAGGCGTGGCGGCTGCACTGTGGCAGTACTTCGGCTACAGCGCGCAATCCACGTTCACCGAACAGGCCATCGTCTTCGACGACTCGCAACTGCGCCTGCCGGCTGATCTTGCCGGAGATAGCGGCCGCATCCGCGTGGTGCATTTCTGGGACCCGGCATGTGCGGTCTGCAACCGGGAGACCGGTGCACACCTGAGCTACCTGATCAGCATGTACCGCCGCGCCGGCATCGACTTCTACGCGATCCGCCGCCCTGGCACGCAGGGCGAACTGCCCGAGCCGCTGCGCAACAAGGTGATCAACCTGCCGACCATCGATGGAATCGAGCACATCCCGGCCAGCCCTGCGGTGGCGATCTGGGACCGGCAGGGCCATCTGGCCTACGCCGGGCCGTACAGCATCGGCATGGTCTGCAACTCGGCCAACAGCTTCGTCGAACCGCTGCTGGACAGACTGGTGCGCGGTGAAACCGTGCGCCCCAAAGGACTGCTTGCCGTGGGCTGCTACTGCCCGTGGCAGGCCAAGCGCTGAGGACGCGCAATGACATCACTGGCTCTGAGTGGCGCGACCGCCGCAAACAACAACGGCGGTCACCTGTCCGAACCGACCGATGGTTATGGACAGGCTCCCGCCGTTGGAAGCAACGATACGCCCCGACATGCTCCGTACATGCCGCGACCGGATGTCGCAGCGCGCGAGTGGGTGCAGGACGTGCTCGCGCACAGCGGGCCGATCTACCTGCGCATCGTCAACTCACTGGAACGCACGGTGCGTCGCGGTGGCCTCGCCCCCGGCCAGCGCCTGCCCTCGCAGCGTGCGTTGGCGCAGCAACTGGGCATTGACCTGACCACGGTCACCCGCGCCTTCGATGAAGCACGCAAGCGTGGCCTGATCGAAGCGCGCGGACCGCAGGGCAGCTTCATCGCACCGCCCAAGGCCGGCTTCGACCAGGTGGTGGACCTGAGCATGAACGTGCCGCCGGTGCCTGATGCCGACGCGCTGGCGGAGACGCTGCGCCGTGGTGCCGCCGCCGTGCTTGCGCGCAGCAACGCACCGAACCTGATGACCTATCACCTGGGTGGCGGCAACCCCACTGATCGCCATGCCGCGGCGCGCTGGCTGCAACCGATGCTCGGCACCGTGGATGACAACTGCCTGCTGCTGACCGAGGGCGCGCAGGTGGCGCTGGCCGCGATCCTGGTCAGCCAGGGCCGCGATGGCGATACGATACTGTGCGATGCGCTGGTCTATCCGGGGCTGCTGCAGGCCGCAGCGGCGCTGGGGCGTCGGCTGCTGCCGGTGGACGGCGACGAGCACGGCATGTGCCCTGAAGCGCTGGCGCGGCAGGCACGCGACAGCGGCGCGCGGCTGGTCTATCTCAACCCCACCTGCCAGAACCCGACCGCCCTGACACTGCCCTTGCAGCGGCGTGAGGCGCTGGTGCAGGTGCTGGAGCGCGAAGGCCTGCTGGCGATCGAGGATGATCCGTACTGGCACCTTGCCGAGGACGCGCCAACACCGCTGGCGACACTGGCGCCGCACCATGTGTTCTACGTGGCAACGCTGTCGAAGGTGATCAGCCCCGGCCTGCGCACCGCGTTCGTGCACTGCCCCAGTGCCGCACACGCCGAAGCGATGACAGCCGCGCTGCGGGCAACACGGTTGATGGGCCATCCGCTGGTGTCGGCGCTGGCCAGCCAGCTGCTGCTGGATGGCTCGGCGCAATCGTTGCTTGCGCAGGTGCGCAGCGAAGCACGCGAGCGCGTGCGCATGGCGCGCTATCTGCTGGCACCGTCGCTGCTGCAGCGTGCCGAGGGCCTGCATGCCTGGTGCCGGATACCGGCGCCGTGGACCGATGCCACCCTGGTGCGTACCGCGCAGCTGCAGGGGCTGGCGATCGCACCGTCATCGGCGTTCTGCCCGCCCGGGGTACAGCATCAGAACGGCGTGCGGCTGTCGCTGGGGCTGGCAGCGGAACGCCGGCAGCTGGAAGGCGCGTTGCGGCGGATTGACCGGCTGCTGTTGTCGGATGCGTTGCCGGCGATTGATCGATAGGCGAAGAGCATCCACGCATGGCGTGGATCTACGGGAACCGCTTCGGTAGATGCCAACCTTGGTTGGCACCTACCAGCGCAGGGTCAGGCCAGGGCAGAGAGGGCCCGCGCCAGCGCATCCATCTGCTCCGGCCGGGTGAACACCGACGGCGTCACCCGTACACAGGCACCCGATTCCAGGCCATCGCGATACGTGGTGAAAATCCGATGTTCATCCAACAGGCGCTTCTGCAGTGCCTGGTTCTGTTCCACCGAGGTGTGGCCGCGCAGACGGAAACTGGCCAATGCACTGGCCAGCGCCGGGTCCGGCGAAGACAGCACTTCGATATGCGCCATCTGCCGCGCAGGTACCGTCCAGCGCTCGCGCAGGTAGCGCAGGCGCGCCTGCTTGTTGGCCACGCCGATGCGCTGGTGCAATGCGATCGCTTCCGGCAGCGCCAGGTATGCCGCGAAGTTGACCGTGCCGGTGTGCACGCGGCTGCCGACACGGCCATCGTCGGTCTCGCCCATGTAGGGATCCAGGTCCGCCACGCGC
Source organism: Stenotrophomonas maltophilia (assembly GCF_039555535.1). Taxonomy (NCBI): domain Bacteria; kingdom Pseudomonadati; phylum Pseudomonadota; class Gammaproteobacteria; order Lysobacterales; family Lysobacteraceae; genus Stenotrophomonas; species Stenotrophomonas maltophilia. Next base: position 4,526,832 of record NZ_CP154630.1, read on the forward strand.
CCCTTGCGCACGTACAGCGCGCCGACGCCGACCGGTGCGCCGATCCACTTGTGCAGGTTGATGCCGACGAAATCAGACTTCAGCTGCGGTATCGCATAGTCGATCTGGCCGAACCCGTGCGCGGCATCGACGATCACATCGATACCACGCACACGTGCACGCTCGGCAATCTCCGCCACCGGCAGCACCAGCCCGTGGCGATGGCTGACCTGGGTCAACAGCACCAGCTTCAGCTGCGGCAATCGCGCGAATGCAGTCTCGTAGGCCTGCACGATCTGTGCGTGGTCGGGCACCGATGGCAGCGCGATGCGCTCGACCTGCACGCCACGACGCTGCTGCAGCCAGCGCATCGCGCCGATCATGCTGTCGTAGTCGATGTCGGCATACAGCACCTGGTCGCCGGGCTGCAGGCGGTTGTAGCCGCCAATCAACGCCAGCATCGCCTCGGTGGCCCCCCTCGTCAGTGCGATCTCATCCGCACCCACACCCAGCAGCTCGGCCACCTGCCGCTGTACCGCCATGTACTGCGCCGGAAACGCGCGGCGCCCATACCAGGCATTGCCACGGTTCACCTCGGCGGTATGGCGCTGATAGCTGGCCAGCGTCTCACGCCCCATCGCGCCCCAGTAGCCGTTCTCCAGATGGTTCACTTCGTCGGTGATGTCGAAGTGGCTGGCCACGGCGGCCCAATGGTTTTCATCGCGGGCCAGTACTTCCGGCGCCACGGTCGTCGCGGGAATCTCCATCGGCGAAGCGTAACGCGCAGTGGCGCTGGCCGGCAGTGAAGGCAGCGCCGCTGCGGCCGGCAGCAATGCACCGGCGCGCAGCAGGGAACGACGACGAGCGTCCATCAGAAGGTCAACCGGTACTGCGCGTACAGGTTGGCACCGTCGGTGTCGTACGGCGCGTTGCGCGAGTAGACCAGGCCACGGCTGGCCTGGAACGTGGCCTCATCCGGGTAGCGATCGAACACATTGTCGGCACCCACGCGCAGGCTGTGGTGCTCGTTGATGCGATACCCCACGGCCAGGTCGAGGAAGCTCATCGCACCGAAGCGCTGGTAGATGTCGCCCACCGCGTTGCCGCTGGAGTCGGTCCAGGCACCGTAGTAGCGCATGCGCGCCATCAGCGACCAGGCACCGATGTCCCAGCTGCCGGTCAGACTGCCCTTGTGCTCGGGCAGGCGGTCCTCGAACAGCACGCGCTGGGTTTCGTTGGTGGCCACCGAGGTGCTGCCGTTGTCCACGCGGGTGCGGTTGTAGTTGTAGGCCAGGGTCAGCGTCATGCGGCCGGCGCCGAGATCGCGCAGGTAGTTGCCGACCACGTCCACGCCGGTGGTGGTGGTATCGAAGTCGTTGGTGAAGTAGTTCACCGAGGTGTAGCCCAGTGGATTGGGCGTACCGGCCGGAATGGCGAAGCTGGCCGACTGGCTGAAGCGATCGGTGAGCTTGATCTGGTAGACGTCCACCGAGCCGGACAGGCCGAGGTCGGTGCGCCAGGTCAGGCCCAGCGAGGCGGTGCGCGATTCTTCAGGCTTCAACGGCTTGGCCCCAAGCAGCTGCGCCAGCGGATCGTTCGGCGACAGGCGGCCACTGGTGAAGATCTGCAGCGTGCGCGTGTCCAGGCCCTGGCTGGTGCTGGTGGTGTTGAGCTGCGCCGGCGTCGGTGCGCGGAAGCCGGTCGACACGGTGCCGCGCAGGGCCACGTCCGGGGTGATCGCAAAGCGCGCCGACAGCTTGCCATCCAGCGTGCTGCCGAAGCTGGAGAAGTCTTCGTAACGGCTGGCCGCGCCAATGCTCCAGCGCTCGCCCAGCGGCACTTCCATGTCCACGTAGGCGGCCTTGCTGCGCTGGGTCCACTGCCCGGCCTGGCTGGCCGAGAAGCCCGGCGCGCCATTGGAATTGGCCTCCAGGCCCGCGGCCGCGCCCGGGCCCACCGCGTACGAGGCCGGATCACCGGCGCGGACCTGGTAGGTTTCCTGGCGGAACTCGCCACCAAAGGCGACGTTGATCGGCTTGGACAGCGCGGCCACGTCCCACTCGTAGTTGAAGTCGGCGTTGGCGTTCTTCTCGGTCTGGGTCAGGCGGCCGAGGTCGAACGCGGTCGGGCTGGCGGGACCCAGCGAGGCGTTGATCGAATTCTTCAAGCTGTAGTCGATGGCGTTGCGGCCATACGAGGCGCTGACATCCCAGCGCAGCTTGGGCGTGATCTCGCCGCGCAGGCCGCCGACCAGCTGCAGATCGTTCTGGACATTGCCGTACTGCGGGCTGAAGCCCACCGGATACAGCGAGCGCAGGTTCCAGCCGGGGAAAATGGTGGTGGTTCGGTAGGCACCGGTGGTGGTATCCGGGTTTCGCCAGTTGAAATCGCTGACGCCGTCGCTGTGGCTGTACAGGCCGAACGCATACAGCTCCAGTGTGTCGCTGGCGTTGGCCTTCACGTTGAAGCCGACGCGGCGGCTTTCCAGTTCCGGCTGGCCCCAGCGCTGCACCGGGTTGGGTACCACCAGCTCGGGATGTGCGGCCTGGAACGCGATGGCATCCGGGCGCTGGCGGGTGCGCGAGGTGGCATCGGAATTGGAGGATTCAGCGAACAGCACCAGGCTGCCATAGTCGCCCAGCGACCAGCCGGTGCGCGCACTGAAGTCGCGCGAGGCACCATCGCCCTGCGCATACTGCGAGTAACCGGCGGTGATCTCGGTGCCGGGGCCGTCTTCGAGAATGATGTTGATGACGCCGGCGATGGCATCCGAGCCGTACTGCGCCGAGGCACCATCACGCAGCACCTCGATGCGCTTGATCGCGCTGGTCGGAATCTGCGCCAGGTCGGCGGCCTGCGCGCCACGGTTGCCGAGCAGCGCACTGCGGTGGAAGCGGCGGCCGTTGACCAGCACCAGGGTCTGGTCCGGCGACAGCCCGCGCAGGGTGGCCGGGCGCACGAACACCTGGCCATCGGCCATCGGCAGGCGCTGCACCACGAACGACGGCACCAGCTGCGCCAGCACGTCCTTCAGGTCGGTGGATTCAACGGACGTGATGTCTTCCTTGGTGAACACATCCACCGGCGCCAGCGTTTCGAACTGGGTGCGGTTGGAGGCCCGGGTGCCGGTGACCAGCATCGCATCGAGCTGGGTGGGCACGGCGCGGCTGCCACTGCTGTCATCGACCGCATCGGCCTCCGCTGCGATCGCGCCTCCTGCGCTGGCCATGGAAAGGGCAAGGAGGATGGAACGCGAAAGCTTCGAACGATGCACGGCAGGGCTCCGGGAGGACGCGACAGGGCCAGCACCTGTTCGGAAACAACAGGGCTGGACAAGCCGCGCAGTCTCGGCGCGATCTGTGAAGGAGCCATGACGTCAGTGCGACAGCTTGATGCGGGGTCGCGCATCAATGCGAAAGGCATCCACGCATGGCGTGGATCTACTGGCAGGTCCCGCATGTGCCGACCCAGGCCGGAGTAGTAGATCCACGCCATGCGTGGATGAGCATTGGCGCCTCGCGGCGTGGGGGCTAGTCCGTGGTCTTGCCGCCGAAGCCAAGACGAGCCGGCCGTGCCGTCCGCAGTGGAAAGAACAGCATGCCAATGGACACCATCTGGAACGGTGTGAACAGGAACCAGATGTTGTCGGTGCCGACCGCCAGGAGGTTGAAGTCCAGATCGCCGATCCACTCCAACCGCAGCAACACCGTAACCACTCCTCCGACGGTCGGAACCGGCAGAACGCCGTGACCGGCCAGCATCAACGTCGGTGTCAGCAGCCCGGCCAGGAGCGCGAAGCCGGCGCGGTATACCCAGGCATTGCCCTTCCAGTACGGCGCGCAGCGCCACATCAGCAGTAGCAATGCGAGGGTCAACAGCCAGGGCAACAGCCACTGTGTAACCACCAAGTCCATCATCGGATCGGTTCCACCGGCCTGGCATCCCACGTCGTTGATCGCATCTCCCTGCCCCCCCAATACGTCCATGAAGCACGCATTGTTGCCGGTACGCGGGCAGACGCAAAGCCCCGGCAGCGCAAGAACTGCTAAACGCCGCGCCTGCCGATCCGCTACTGTGCCTGGCATCGGATTCGGGAACGGCAGGATGAGCGCGGCAGGCAAGGCGTTGTGGTACATCGAAACCCATGCGGACCAGCCATTGGCGCTGGCCGATATCGCCGCCGCAGCGGGGCTGTCGCCGTTCCATCTGTCACGCCTGTTCCAGGCCCGCACTGGCACCTCGGTGGTGCGCTATCTGCGGGGACGGCGCCTGACCGCTGCTGCGCAGCGGCTGGCCAACGGCGCCGGTGACATCCTGCAGGTCGCGCTGGGGGCCGGTTATTCCACCCATGCCGCGTTCACCCGTGCCTTCAGCGAGCAGTTCGGGCAGACACCCGAGCGGGTACGCGAACAGGGCACCGATGGCCTGGCGCTGGTACAGGCGATCCGCGTGGACGATGCGCCGGCGCCCTGCGGTGAAGCGCCACGACTGCTCGACACGCCCGCATTCCAGGTAGTGGGCATCGGCATGCGGCATACCCGCGATAGTGGCGGCGCGATACCCGGGCAGTGGGCGCAGCTCAATCGGGAATGGCCGACGCCGGCGCCGATCAGCTTCGGCGTGTGCTGCAACAGTGATGACGATGGCGGCTTCGATTACATTGCCGCACTGCCCGCCAACGCGCTGCCGACCGTGCCGGCGCACTGGCAACGGATGGACGTGCCGGCGCGCCGCTATCTTGTGGCCTGGCACGGCGGGCACATCTCGGCCATCCGCTCGACCTGGTTCTGGCTGCTGGACCATTACCTGCCAGGATCCGGCCTGAGCCTGGCCGAGGCACCGGACCTGGAACGCTACGACAGCCGCTTTGATGAGCACACCGGCAACGGCGGCGTGGAGATCTGGCTGCCAGTCGACGAGCACCCCAACTGACAAGGAATTGAAGATGCGCATGATGGCCGCTGTGCTGGGAATGATCCTCATGGTCTCCACTGCCATCGCCGAGGGCAGCGAGACGCAGGCGGCCGGCGAGCGCCACGGCGCCACCACCGTGGCCAGCGCAGCTGTACGCGATGCGCAGCACCACGATGGGCTGCGCTACACGGTCTGGTACCCAGCGGTGGCCGGCAGCCGGGAAACCGCCCTGACCATCGGCCCGCCCGACGCGCCGCTGTTCGAGGTCGGACGCGCAGCGATGGATGCTCGCGTCGCGGGGGCTCGCCTGCCGACGCTGCTGCTGTCGCACGGTAACGGCGGCAGCGCACGCATGATGGGCTGGTTGGGCACGGCGCTGGCGCGGGACGGCTATCTGGTGATCGCGGTGGATCATCCCGGCAACAACGGTGCCGACGAGATGACGCTGGCCGGCAGCATGCTGAGCTGGCTGCGCGCGGATGACCTGCGCGCTGCGCTGGCCGCCGTGCAGGCCGATCCGATCCTGGGCCCGCATGTCGATCCTGAACGGCTGGGCGTGGTCGGCTTCTCGGCCGGTGGCTACACCGCGCTGCTGGCCGCCGGTGCACGGCCCAGCCTGCAGCGACTGCTGGCCTTTTGCACCGCACACCCGGATGACGGCGTCTGCCAACCGCAACAGGAGGCGGCCACGCACACGATGCAGGCACGCCGGGCCGCTGCGGCTTCACCCGCGCTTGCCCCCTGGATCGCCGAGGCCGACGCACAGCGCACGATTCCCGGCGTGCGTGCCGTGTTCCTGCTGGCACCCGCCATCGTGCAGGCGTTCGCGCCCGCGCAGCTGTCCGCGTTGCGGCAGCCGGTGTCGATCATATTGGGGACCGCAGACGCTGTCGCGCCACCGGAGACCAATGGTGAGGCCGCACAGGCACAGATTCCGCGCGCAACGCTGCAACGCCTGCCGGACGTGGGTCACTACGACTTCCTGGCGGCCTGTACCGCTGTCGGCGGGCAGAGGCTGCCCGGGCTGTGCAACACGTTGGTCCCCAGGGCGAAAACCCACCAGGAAGCGGTGGATGAAGCGGTGCGGTTCTTCGCAGACGCGTTGCGCTAGTGGCCGCCAGGCACGGCCCGGAGCTACAGTGGTCGCGTCCACGGAGGAACGTTCATGCGCCTTTTGCACCTCACCCTGCCGGTCTCCGACGTCGGTGCCGTGGCCAGCTACTTCCACGATGTGCTGCAGCAGCGCGTGGTCGGCAATCATGTGCACATCGGCTGGAGCACGATCGAACTGCAGCCGGCGGGTGATCATCCGGTCGGGGGCGTGCACCTGGCCTTCAACGTACCGGACAACCGCTTCAGCGAGGCGATGACCTGGTTGCGTGAGCGGACGCCGCTGCAACGTAATCCGGCGGGACTGGACTACTTCGCGCTGGAGAGCAGCTGGCAGTCCCAGTCCGTGTACTTCACTGGCCCTGATGGCCTGATCCTGGAACTGATCGGCCGCCGCCGTTTGCCGGCCAGTCTGCATCAGGGCGCCTTCCACGGCAGCGAACTGACCTGCCTGAGCGAGGTCGGCCTGCCCAGTCACGATGTCGATGCCGTGCGCGAACAGTCCAGCCTGCGGTTCGGCCTGCAACCGATCAGCCCGCCTTCGGCGCAGTTCGCGCCGATGGGCGACGACGAAGGCCTGCTGATCGTGGTGGCGGCCGATCGCCGCTGGTTCCCGGAGCAGAAGGACCTCCCCAATGCGCAGGGACTGCAGGTGCGGGTCGGCGAGGTAGCCGGTCCGGGTGTCGTGGAGGACGCTGCACTCGGCTGGCGCGTACAGGCAGCCTGAACTACCAGCTGCCCGATGCACCGCCTCCCCCGCTGCGGCCACCGCCCCCGGACCAGCTGCTGGAACTGCTCGAAGATGAACTCGACGACGAGGTGCTGGATGCGCTGCGGTGGCCACCGGATGAACTGCGGCCGCCGCGTGCCTTCTCACCTGGCAGCATGGTGAAGACCCAAGCGAAGTACAGCACGAGCGTGCCGGCACCCCATCCGATCGTGGCTGCAAGGCGTGCAACCGGATCGGCCCGATCAATGGCCAGCAGTGCGACGATCACGTAGCCCGCGGTCAGCAGCAAGAGCACTGCGAACCGCACCCCGAAGCTGCTGCGGTCCTTGTGCCAGCGCGCACGGCAGGCCTGTACGAGGAAGAACACCAGCATCGCGGCAATGCCCACGGCCAGGTCCAGCAGCGTGTGCAGGGCGAGGCTGGGCGGCAACTGTCCACGCAGCAGCATCACCACGCAGAAACCCGCACTGACCCCGAGCATGCCCAGCAACACGACGCGCAGGCCTCGGCTGCGGCGCCAGCACCAGCCGAGCAGGCTCGCCACCGGTACGCACAACGCCAAGACGATGCAGATCGCTGCCAGTGCCTGGCGTGGCGCCCACATGGCCGCCGCCAGCAGGCCCGCGGCCACCAAAGCCGTCACCAGCAGCGGGCGGGCCCAGGCCGGCAATGGCTTCGGGCGCGCCTGCGACGTGGTGACCTCGCGCGGCGCCCCACGCCGGCGCTCGCGACGCCTGCATGCGAAGTCGTCCAGCGTCCTGGGCGCCGGCCGCAAGGGCGGTGAGCGCCACAGACCCGCAAGGAAGCCGGCCAGCAGCGTCAGTGCAACCACCGAGTCCGCGCTGCGCCAATCGGCCGGCAGCACGTTGCGCATCGATGGCTCTTCCCATGCCGGCAGGTCCTCGCCATCGATCAGCGCGACCACGATCTTCGTTCCATCCAGCAGGCCCTGGTCAAGGTCGCCATCGCGGAAACGCGGCACGATCGCCTTGTCGATGATGCGGGCGGCATAGGCATCGGGAATCGCGCCCTCCAGGCCGTAACCGGTCTGGATGCGTACACGGCGATCCTGCACGGCCACAAGCAGCAGAACGCCATCGTCAACGTCTTTGCGGCCCAGCTGCCACTGGTCGAACACCTGCTGTGCGTATGCCTCGATGCCCTCGTCGCCAACATGGTCGACCACCAGCACCTGCAGCTGCGAGCCGGTGCGCGCCTGCAACTGAAGTGCCTGCGTGCGCAGTGTGTCGCGGGTATCCGCCGACAGTGCGTTGGCGGTGTCCACCACTGGATCATCCAGTGCCGGTACTGCGGCTGCGGCCATCGCCATCCCCGGCAACAGGCACAGCAGTACCAGCAGCCATGCCGTGGCCCAGGTGCGCGTCGCCCTGCGCGGCATCCTCATGTGCCCTGCCCTGCCTCGATCTGCACATGCAGCGCCTGCAACTGCGCAACCGCTTGGTTGAACACCTGCAGATCGGCCTCCACCATGGCCGGCCAGTCCGGTGCGTGCCCCAGCAGCTGCGCCACCTGCTCGTTCGGCGCGCGATCAAAGCCTTCGCCAAGCACAGCGAGATAGCGCTGGCGGAAACTCTCCGGGTCGCGCTGGTCCTGCACGTAGAGCTGCACCGCCAGCAGTCCCGCATACAGGTAGTTCACCAGATAGTTCGGGTCGTCATACATCAGGCGCTTGGCGATCCAGCCGTTGCGCAGCTGCGGATAGCGCTCCGGCTGCTGGCCGAAGCGCGCCAGCACCTGGCCGGTCAGCTCATCCAGATCGTCGGCGGTGCCCAGCGTGCCGGCGGCAACGCCCTGGTAGATCGACTGCTCCAGCTGCGCCTCCTCGGAAGAGGTGAACAGCTGCAGCACCATGTCATCCAGCAGCGACTTCAGGTAGTAGGCCTTTGCACGCGGGTCCTGTGCCTGCTGGTACAGCTGGTCGCGGAAACGCAGCTCGTTGTAGATGGCGAGCGCCTCGGTCAGCCATGGGCTGCCATTGCGCTGCAACGGCGAGGCATGGCCACGCTGCATCCACTCGCCGTGCAGGGCATGGCCGGCTTCATGGGCGATCTCGACATCGCTTTCCAGATCCCCGCTGCGCACACCAACGAACAGCATCGCCGGCGCGCCGGGTGCGTTCAACGGGAATGCATCCTGGCTGCGCTCACCACGTTCGGTGGCCAGGTCCATGCGGTGGTTGGCCGGATCAAGCAGCGCACGCAGTTCGGCGACGTACGCCGGCCCGAGCCCCTGCATCGCTTCTGCGGCGTTGTCGCGCAGCTGCGCCAGTGTCAGCACCGGCGGCGTGTACCCGGCGTCGGGTACCGTGGTATCCCAGATCTGCGGTGCATCGATGCCGGAGTGCACCGCGTGGCGCAGCAGCATGTCCTGGTAGGCGCGGCGATCCCCTGCATGCTGTTCGATCGCCCGCAACGTGGCGTCCACCGTCGCTGCATCCAGGCCCATGTGCTGATAGCCCCGCGCCGGCGCGGAGCCCTGCCCCTGCAGACGCGCGGTCGCATCGTTCACCTGCACCAGGCCCAGCAGCACCGAGGCCATCGGCTCGCGGCGCGATTGCAGGCCCTGCCAGTACCCCTTCCATCCCGCCTCGCGCACAACGCGATCTGGATGCCGGGCCAGCGCCTGCCTGACACGCCCCGCATCCCAATGCCGCCCATCGCGCTCGACCTGCGGGTACTCGGCCGTGCGCAGGATCTGCCCGCGCAGGCGCGCGAAACTGTCCAGCGCCGGATCAGCCAATGCATCCACCGCCTCATCCAGCGTGGCATTGGCTGGGGCGGCGGCCTCCTTCAATGCGCGCGTGCGCAGGAAGGCATACGGTGCGGCCCAGGCCGCGTCCGCAGGCGCCTCGCGCAGCGCGGCGCGACCGGTGCGGGCAATGCGGCTGCACAGCCCCATCACCTGGTCCAGCGCATGTGCCGGTCGATGATCGCGCGCATTGCGGGCAGCCTGCAGGTGCAGGTAGCTGTGGTGACGCAGGCACCGCGCCTCCATGGTTTCGGCCTGCTGGAAACGTTCCGCGGGTGCGATGCCCGCAGCATGCTGCAGGGCCTCCAGCTGCCTGCCCAACGCATCACGCGCGGTCTGTTCGGCCGTGGCGCTGGCGAAGTAGGCGCGATCGTCGGCGTGCAGCGACTGCGCATGCAGACTGGTGAAAGGCACCATCGCCAGCAGTGTGGCAATGGCGGTGGTGGTACGCATCCTGCGAATCTGCATCGGCCTCTCCCTGCCTGGTTCAGACCTCGAGCGTAGCAGCCGTTCCGCCACCATGCCTGTGCCGGATCAGGTCTCAGATCGACTCATCCTCACGCCTGACCAAGGTCCAGCACGGCGTCTGCGCGAAGGTGTAGGTCTGCTGGTCGCTGCTGTCCGGGGTGCGGATCTGCACCTGGCGCTGCCCATCGGCCAGCGTGCTGACCTGCAGCTCGCGTCCCTGCCCTGGCAAGGCGGCAGGATCAGGCATCACCGGCCACTCGACGTCGGCCAGCGCCAGCCGGCTTTCCACCTTGCGTGGTTCCGGCTCGGCCTCGGCATCGATATAGCTGTCCAGCAGCGGGTCGGCGGTGGCCTTTTCCTGCAGCGTGATCTCGTTGCCGAAGTGCTTCAGGAAGGCGTCGAATTCCGGGTAAGGGCATTCGCTGCGCGCGGGTGCCGGGGCCAGCGTGATCACCGCAGGCGTAGTGGCCGGCACAGGCTCAGCGGGTGCGGGATCGATGGGCATGGCCTGCGGCGCGGGCTTGCAGGCCGCGACTACCATGCTGCAGGCAAGCATCAGCATGACGGGAGAGGGGTATCGACGCATGGGCTCATCCTGAATCCAGTCCGGTCGCTCCATGCTAGCGCGCACCCTACAATTCCGGCACTCCGCCTGTCCGAGACTGTCCATGCATCGCCTCCTGCTCCTGATCGGCCTGCTGCTGCCCGCCCTGTGGCCGGGCGTGGCGAGGGCCGTCGATGTCCACGAAGGCGACCTGCTGTTTGTCACCGCCGGCCGCAGCGGCCTGAGCGCGGCCATCGACGATGCCACCGGCAAGCAGGGTTCGACCAGCTTCGATCACGTAGCACTGGTGGCCTCGGCGCCGAAAGGCTGGGAGGTGCTGCACGCGGACGAGAAGGGGTCGCGCCGGCAGTCGCTGGCCGAGTTCCGCCAGGACGCGCGTGCCAAGCAGCGGCAGGTCGTGGTCTATCGCCTGCGCGCGCCGCAGCGGGACGCGATCAAGGACGCCGTCGCCACCGCGCGCACGATGCTGGGCAAGCCGTACAACACGTCGTATGTATTGAACGAGGACAGCTACTACTGCTCGGACTTCATCGAACGCGCCTTCCGCGCGCACCATGTGTTCGCATTGCAGCCGATGAATTTCCGCAACCCGCAGACTGGAGAGATCGCCCAGCACTGGGTCGACCTGTATCGTGGGATGGGCATGGACGTGCCGCAGGACCAGCCTGGCACCAATCCCAACGACATGTCGGCGGCGCCGGTGCTGCAGCGTGTCGGCGTGCTGGAATAAGCAAAGCCCCGCACGGGGCGGGGCTTCGCATCACCGGAGGGGGTAGCGAGGTCACTCTTCCTCGTCCTGCCCACCCTGCTGCTGGTTGCGCTGGTTGCGCTGCTGCTGTTCCTGCTGCTGTTGCTGCTGCTGGTCGCGGCCACGACCCTGCTGCTGATCCTGCTGGTTCTGCTGGCCCTGCTGCTTCTGGTTCGGGTTCTGGTTCTGCTGTGCCATGTCCGATCTCCAAAGCCACTCGCGGAATGCGGTGGACGTGGCCATCGTCTGCAGCGAATGGTTAATCACGCGTGGGTGGGCGGCTACATCTGTGTGTACGCCTGTCAATGAACGCGCAGAAACCCTTGTGGCACAAGCATCTGAAGGATTCATGCGGGTTCGGCATGTGCTCATGCAGTAGTCAGCATGGCGCGCATTCATGGCGTTCTCAGCCGGAAACACGCGCGGAAGGAGGCTGGCTTCCCAACTCACGCAGCAAGCCAGCCCAGCATTCAGGGCATCACCGGCGGCACATACGCCAGGGTCATGCCCAGCAGCCACAGCAGGCCCAGCACCAGCGGAATGTGCACCAGCAGCTGGATGAAGGTGAAGCCGACGATGTCGCGTGCCTTCAGGCCCAGCACGCCCAGCAGCGGCAGCATCCAGAACGGATTGATCAGGTTCGGCAGCGCTTCGGCCGCGTTGTAGACCTGCACCGCCCAGCCCAGGTGTGCCTTCAGTTCGTTGGCGGCCTGCATCACGTACGGCGCCTCGATGATCCACTTGCCACCACCGGAGGGCACGAAGAAGCCGAGCACCGCCGAATAAACGCCCATCACCAGCGCGAAGGTATCGGTGCTGGCCACGTGCACGAACAGGCTCGACAGCCGGTGCGCCAGTGTCTGCCCGTCGCCACCGGCAGCGTGGGTGAGGATCATCGCGATGCCACCGTACAGCGGGAACTGGATCAGCACGCCGGTGGTGCTGGGCACCGCCTTGGCCACCGCGTTGAGGAAGCTGCGCGGGCGCCAGTGCAACAGCAGGCCCAGCGAAATGAACAGGAAGTTGTAGGTGTTGAGGTTGGCGATGGCGGTGACCACCGGCTTGTTGGCAAACTCGTTGAACAGCCAGCCGAACGCCAGCAGCGAGAGCAGTACGGTCAGCAGCGGGCTGTATTCCAGCCATTCGCCCGGGCGCGTGCGGCGCTGCAGCGGCTCCGGCTCGGCCTGCGCGGCGCCGGGGAAGTCTTCAGCGGTGCGGGCGCTGCCGGCGGCCGGTGCGGTCAACCAGGCGATCAGCAGCGAGACCAGGATCAGCACCGCGGTCAGTGCGATCGACTGCCACAGGAAAATGGTTTCGGTGAACGGCAGTACGCCGGTGATCTCGACCAGCCCCGGCGGCATGCTGGCAGGGTTGGCCTGCAGCTGCGCGGCCGACGAGCTCAGGCCCATCGCCCACACCGCGCCCAGGCCGAGGTAGGCCGAAGCACCGGCCGCGCGGTAGTCCATGCGCAGTTCGATGCGGCGGGCCAGCGCGCGCACCAGCAGGCCGCCGAACACCAGCGAGAAGCCCCAGCTGAGCAGCGAGGCGAGCATACTGACCAGGCCCACGTACACCACCGCACCACGGCCGGTGCGCGGCACCCGGGCCAGGAAGTCGATGAAGCGCGCGACCACTGGTGCGGTCGCCACGGCGTAGCCACCGATGACCACGAAGGCCATCTGCATGGTGAAGGGGATCAGGCTCCAGAAGCCGTCACCGAAGGCGCTGGCGGTGGCCTGCGGAGTCGAACCGAAGCCCATCGCGGCAAGTGCGACGATGACCACGCCGAGCACCGCGAACACATAAGCGTCAGGAAACCACTTTTCCGCCCAGGCGGCCGAGCGCAGCGCTGCGCGCGCCATCCAGCCGTCCTGTACTGCTGCCGTCGAGGCCATCGCCTACCCTCCCAGGTTCGATGGACCGATTCTGGGCGGTGGGGTGTGGGCTGTCTGCCACCTATTGGTCGTAGGTGGCGGAAGGCCCGGCGCTGTGCGCCGCCGCCCGAGCATGGGCTCGGGCGCTACAGAAGCACTGTCAGCTGTAGAGCCGAGCCTACGCTCGGCTGCGCTTCTCAACGCAGCGCCAGGTCCACGGCGATGCCGGCAAACAGCGCGGCACCCACCCAGTTGTTGTGCAGAAACGCCTTGAAGCACGGGCCGCGCTCGCGGTTGCGGCAAATCCAGAACTCGTACACCACCAGCGCGGTAGCCACGGCCACGCCGGCCAGGTAGTAGCCACCCAGCCCGCCGCGCACGCCGACCAGCGCCATCGTGGCCAGGAACAGCGCGTACAGCACGCCCTGGATGACCAGGTCCAGGTCGCCGAACAGGATCGCGGTGGAGTGCGAGCCCATCTTCAGGTCGTCCTCGCGGTCGACCATGGCATACCAGGTGTCGTAGGCGGTGGACCACAGGATGTTGCCGGCGTACAGCAGCCAGCCCAGCATCGGCACTTCGCCCTGCACGGCGGCAAACGCCATCGGGATGCCCCAGCCGAACGACATGCCCAGGTAGACCTGCGGCAGGTGGGTGTAGCGCTTCAGGTACGGGTAGCTGGCGGCGAGGAACACGCCGATGAAGCTGAGGCCGATGGTCAGCCCGTTCAGGGTCAGCACCAGGCCGAACGCCACCAGCATCAGTACCGCGAACAGGGCCAGCGCGGCGCGGCCACTGATCGCGCCGGTCGCGAGCGGGCGCGCCTTGGTGCGCTCCACATGCGGGTCGAGCCAGCGGTCGGCGTAGTCGTTGATGACGCAACCGGCCGAGCGGGTCAGCCACACGCCGGCGGTGAACACGAACAGCGGCCACAGCGGCGGCAGGCCGCCCGCGGCCAGCCACAACGCCCACCAGGTGGGCCACAGCAGTAGCAGCGTGCCGATCGGGCGATCAGCGCGCATCAGACTCCAGTAATGCCGCCAACGCGGCGTCGCCGGCGACTGCGGCGAAGTGAGGGGGGTATCAGCCATGCCGATAGGATACTCCTGCCCCTCCGGCAGGGCTTTGCCCGTGGGGGGAGATTTGTTCGGCGAAACTGGATAGAATGCCGGTCCCGCACCGCCTCATGGCGCTGCGATGCCCGCCCCGGCACTGGCCGACGGCGCGGCGGTTCTACAACGCGCCCGTAGCTCAGCCGGATAGAGTAGTGGCTTCCGAAGCCATTGGTCGGGGGTTCGAATCCCTCCGGGCGCGCCATTTCCTTGTCGGCATCGGCCTGCCAATCACCGGGCAGATTCGCCCACGCACGTCCCCGTTCTCATTTCATGAGTCCTGCGGGGCGCAGAATGTGGCTCTGTACTCCAGCTCCATTCGGATTGAGTAGACTCACTGCCATGGGTATCGCCTTGCCAGCACGGGACAGCCTCGGCGTCGGTCTCTATTCCTACGCCGATGCCGCGCGCTTCATTGGTGGCAGCTCATCGGAACTGCGCCGGTGGCTGAAGGGCTACCAGGGCCGGAAGCACGGGAATCCGGAAGCCCACCCTCCCCTGTGGAAGTCGCAATGGGCCGATTCAGAGATCGATGGCATTGGCTTTCGCGATCTGATCGAGCTGCGCTTCGTCCGCACATTCGTCGCATGTGGCGTGCCACTCAACCTGGTACGGCGAACCATCGTAGAGCTGAACGAGCGGCTCGGTAAGGAGTACCCCTTCACCAGCACCAGCTTCAAGACCGATGGGCGCCGCATTTTCATGGAGCTCGTGGGCGACAGCGGCGATGCCGCCTTGGTGGATGTGGTGAAGCGCCAGGACGTGATGCGCAAGGTCATCGCACCTTCACTGCGTGACGGCATCGAACTGGGCATCGATGATCGTGCCGAACGATGGTTTCCACTGAAGGGCTCCCGCGCGGTGGTGTTTGATCCCCAGCGCAGTTTTGGTCAGCCCATCCTTTCCGAATCGGGCGTTCCTACCATCGCCATTGTTGAGGCGCTGCGCGCCGAAGGTGGCGACGAGCGTCGCGTGGCCAAGCTGTATGACCTGCCTCTGACTGCGGTGAAGAAAGCACTGCAGTTCGAGAATCGAGCCGCGCCTTGAAGGCGCAGATCGATGAGAATCTTCCGCCCGCGCTGGCTCGGGCCATCGACGCCATTGCAGGAACGTACCAGCACGAAGTCTGCCACGTAAGGGAGTTCGTGAAGCCCGGCACGACCGACCTCGAACTCTTCGAAGCGGCCACCCAGCGTGGCATCCGCGTGCACGTTACCCAGGATCATCATCATCGCAGGCCTGCAGAGCGCGAGGCCATCGCACGCCTCGGCCTGACTGTATTCGTGCTGGCCAAAGGTTGGAGCACGTTCAACCACTACGAGCGCGCAGCACGTCTTCTGGAGTGGTGGCCAAAGATGATGCAGCAGGCCGAACTCGTGCAACCGGGTGCAATGTTCCGCGTACCGCATGCCAGGGCGTCCGGGGGACGGCTGACGCAGATCAAGGTGTCGCGGTAACGGCTTGCTATTGCAGGGCAGCAACGCCAGGCAGTGCCCGGCGTTGCCTTCACGCCAGTCGAGCATAGCTCGACTCTATAAGTACGGGTCAGTACCTGCCGTCAAACGCAAAGATCGGCTTGCGCTGCTTCCACGCACCCGCAGTGAAGTCCGGGAACTCCAGCGTCTGGAAGCTGTTGGCGATCGACTGCTCGCTCAATGGGGTG
The DNA here is from genome assembly GCF_039555535.1 of Stenotrophomonas maltophilia. Classification (NCBI taxonomy): domain Bacteria; kingdom Pseudomonadati; phylum Pseudomonadota; class Gammaproteobacteria; order Lysobacterales; family Lysobacteraceae; genus Stenotrophomonas; species Stenotrophomonas maltophilia. The sequence goes on from NZ_CP154630.1 coordinate 4,542,764, forward strand.
ATCGCGCTCCAGGTCACCGCGTCGTAGATGTCGATCGGCATCGGCGCCTTGGCCTTCAGCGCTTCAACAAATGCATGGATGACGAACCAGTCCATGCCACCATGCCCTGCACTCGCGGCGGTGTCGGCATTCTGCTTCCACAGCGGGTGCTCGTACTCGTCCTGGTACTTCTTGAACTCTTCCCACTGGTGCGGCGGGCTGCGGCCTTCGATGTGGATCGAGTGGTTCACATCCATCCACAGGCCCTTGGTGCCCTGCACGCGGAAGCCCATCGAGTACGGGCGCGGCAGCGAAGTGTCGTGCTGCAGCAGGATGGTCTCGCCGTTCTCGCAGGCCAGCGTGGTGGTGACGATGTCGCCCAGCTTGAACTTGACCTTGGTGCTGGGGTGGGTGGTGCCGCCACTCTTGGCCACGGTGTACTCGTGCAGGCCCCGGGCCTTGGTCGCGAATGCATTGATGTGGGTGAAGCGGTTGCCACGGTTGATGCCGGTGTACATCGCGCACGGGCCAATGCCGTGGCTGGGGTACAGTTCGCCATTGCGCTGCACCGAATGCTCGGTGCGCCAGCGTGCTTCGCTCCAGCCCTTGGGACCGAATTCCACGCCACTGTCGTAGGGCTGGTTCGGGTCGCCGGAATTGAACTTCACGCCGCGCAGGTCGTGCTGGTAACCGGCCTGCAGGTGCACCAGTTCGCCAAACAGGCCCTGGCGCACCATCTGCAGCGCGGCCATCACGTCGCGGCGGTAGCAGACGTTCTCCAGCAGCATGTACGGGGTGCCCGTGCTCAGCTGGGTCTTCAGTACATCCCAGTGGTCCTGCAGGGTGATGCCGGCCACCACTTCGCAGCCCACGGCCACGCCGGCCTGCATCGCGGCAATCGCCATCGGCGCGTGGTATTCCCACGGCGTGGCGATGATCACGCCATCGATGCCCTTCTGTTCCATCAGGCGCTTCCAGGCGTTGCTGTCACGGTCCTGGCCGTAGGTCTTCGGTGCCGGCTTGCCGGCCTTGGCCACCATGTCCATGGCGCGGCCGAGCATGATCGGCTCGATGTCGCACAGCGCGACCACCTCGACGTCGTCGCGACGCACCAGCTCCTTCAGCAGCACCAGGCCGCGCATGCCGGTGCCGATCATGGCCAGGCGCACCTTGCGCCCGCGTGCCCATGCCGGGGTCTGCGGCAGCAGGCTGCTGGCGGCGACAGCGGCACTGGCCGCGATGAATTCCCTACGCTTCATGGCAAACATCTCTCCTCTTGGCAGCGTGCCGGCCGCAGCCGGCACGCCAGGTCACGCAAACGGAATTACTTGAAACGGTAGCCGATGGTCACACTGTAACCACGGCCGAAGATGGTTGCGTAGTCACTGGAGTCACCCAGGAAGCTATTCGGATCGTAGAACGGCAGGCGATTGAACAGGTTCTTGACGGTGAAGCTCAGGTTCCATGCATCATCCGGGCGCCAGGTGACGCTCATGTTGGCGGTCCACCACGACGGCGCACCATCACACTTGCTCTTCTGCAGGGCCAGGTAGCCGCCGGTGCAGGTTTCCTTGTTGTTGCTCACTTCATCGACCTGGTCGGTGGCCCACTTGGTGCCGCCCACGTAGTTGACGAACATGCTGGTGGTGACCTGCTTGTAGGTCCAGTCGGCATTGAGCGTGGCACGCAGGCGCGGGTTGTTGTAGTAGCCCACTACGTCGCCGTAGTACCAGCCATTCTCCGCATCCATGTAGAAGCGGTTGCGGTTGGCAATGGTGGCGGCCAGGCCGATGTTCAGGTTGCCCCAGTCACCCAGCGAGAAGCGGCTGCGCGCATCGATGTCGAAACCGTCGATCAGCGTCTTGCCACGGTTCTTGTACTGGCCCACCACGCTGGCCACGTTGCCGGCCGAGTAGCCCGGCAGCACCGACGGGCAGCTCACGCCACTGGCCGGATCGGCACACATCGCCGCCAGCTGGGCCAGGTTGGCACGGTCACTGTCGGTGATCGGCGAGCGCGACATCGAGATGATGTCTTCCATGCGGCGATAGTCCGGCGCGACGATTTCGTTGTTGCGGTAGATGAACCAGTAGTCGGCCGACACCGACAGCCAGCTCGCCGGCTCGTACACGAAGCCGAGGGTGGCGATCTTCGCCTTCTCCGGCTTCAGGTCCTTGTTCGGCTGGGTCATGCGGGCCACGGTGCGGCTGCAGTCGACGTTCAGCATGTTCTTGCCCAGGTCGACATCACCCGGCCGCTGCGACTTCAGCAACAGGTTGGCGATGGCGTTGGTCTCGTTGCAGCGCAGCTCGTCGCGGAAGCCACCCAGCTGCGCGAATACGCCACCATTGCCGGACTCGGCCAGGCTGGGTGCGCGGAAGCCGGTGGAATAGGTACCGCGCAGCATCAGCTGGTCGAACGCCTGGTACTTGAAGCCGATCTTCGGTGCCACATTGGCGCTGAAGTTCGGGTACTTGTCCACGCGCACTGCCGCATCCAGTTCCAGCTTGTCGGTGATCGGCGCCACGGTCTCGGCGAACAGCGCGTAGGTGTTGCGCTTGCCGTCGAACCACGAACCACCCTGCTGGGTGATCAGGCCGTTGGCGGCGTCGGCGTTACCCGGTGTATAGAAGGTTTCGCGGCTGGCGTTGAAGCCGAATGCCGCACGCATCTCACCGGCCGGCAGCTGGAACAGCGGGCCTTCGATCTTGCCGTCGAGGGTGTGCAGGCGAGTCCACGACTGGATGTCAAAGGTCGGGAACGCTTCACGGATCAGTGCGGCGTTGGCTTCGCTGATCTCGCCGAACTTGTACGCCGGATGGTCGGAGATGATCACGCGGCCGGTGCCCGGATCGATCGTGTACGGGCCGAAGGCCTTCTCGAAGCCCTTGGTGTTGACGTTGATCGTCTGGTAGGTGGTGGAGTGGGTGCCGGCGCTGGCGAACGCGGTTTCCCAGTTCCAGTCGCCCCGATTGCCACGCGCACCGGCCAGCACGCGGTAGCTCTTGTCGGTATTGCGCTGGCCGAAATAGTTCGGGCCGGCATCCTGCAGCAGGTAGTTCAGGCCGACCACACCGCCCATCATCGCCTTCATCTGCGGGCTGGCGTGGTTGTACTCGTTGTTCGGGCCCAGGAACGGGTACAGGAACTGGTTGACGGTGTTGCCGGTATTGCGCGAGAACCAGCTGGTCGGGTTGCCGGTGGTGGTGCCGTAGGTGCGCGGCGTACCGCCGTTGGCGCGCAGGTCGATGTCGGTGTAGGTCGCCTCGGCGAAGATCTCGGTGCTGTCGCCGACCAGGAAGGTGCCGTTGAGGTAGGCGGTGTTGCGCTCGGACTTGGCACCGGCGTCGATCTCGTTGTTCATCCAGGTTTCCCAGACGCAACGCGGACCGGCCGCTTCACTGGTCAGCACGTTCCTGCAACCCGGCGCAGCTTCCTGCACACGGCGGCCGGTGACCGGATCGAAGGCGAAGTAAGTACCCGGATTGAATTCACCCGGCTTGCTGCCCACGCCCAGGCGCAGGTTGTTGAGGTAGTTCGGATTGTTGACGTAGTACTGGTCGGGCCGCTTGTCGTAGAAATCGCTCAGCGGGATCGCGTCGCGGCGGTACATGTTCACCGCGCCGTAGATGTTGAAGCGGTTCTCGGCCAGGTCACCGAAGCCGGCGGTGATGCTGGCCTGGCGTTCGCCGTAGGAGTCGATGCGCGAAGAGGTGTCGTTGGTGAAGCTGACCTCGGCACCCTGGAAGTTGCGCTTGGTGATCACGTTGATCACGCCGGCCACCGCGTCGGTGCCGTACACCGCCGAGGCGCCGTCGGTCAGCACTTCCATGCGCTCGATGGCCGCAGCCGGAATCGCATCGATGTTGACGAACTGGGTCTGGAAGCCGGCCGGTGCACCGTAGTACGACAGGCGACGACCGTTCAGCAGCACCAGCGTGCCCTGCGCGCCGAGGCCACGCAGGTTGGCCTGCGAGGCACCGTCGGAGCCGGTGAACAGCGAGCGCGCGTCCTGCTGCGCCGGGCGGGCGGCCGGCAGGTTGTCCAGCACCTGCAGCAGCGTGCGCGCACCCATGTTCTGGATGTCCTGCTTGCTGATCACCTGCACCGGCGAGGCGGTTTCAACGTCGGTGCGGCGGATGTTCGAGCCGGTGACCTCGATGCGGGCCAGGTCGGTGGCCTTGTCCTTGCTCTCCTGGGCGAAGGCAGGAACGGCGACCGACAGCAGCACGCCGGCGATGGCCAGCGACAGCGGAGCGATCGAACGACAGGGGGGGCGGTGGTGGCGTGCGGGCAACATCGGGGTTCTCTCCTGGCAGGGGTGCAGCGCAATAAGTGAGCGCGTGGGCGTTCGGCGGGCAAAACGCTCCCGGGCCACGGCCATGAGGGCCGTAGTCGGAATGGGCGGGGGGAGGAGCGGTGTTACGAGGGGGTCATGGGGCGACGATGCTGGCGGAGTCGCCCTCCTGGCCGATCAGCACGGCGTTGGCCCAGTTGGCACAGACCTGGGCGGGTTGGCTGCCCTGCGCACCCAGCGTGCGCAGGCTCAGGGTGGAAAGGCCACGGATGTCCAGCTCCGGCTTGACCACGCCGGGTGCCTTCACCAGGCCGCTGTCGTACAGCAGGCGGTTGTCACCCCAGACCTGGAACTGCAGGCCGCCGGCGCTGCGGCACGCGTCGTCAATGCCGAGGTCGGCGCGCAGCAGGTGCCAGCCGCCCTGCAGGCGCAGGTCAATGCGGCTGTTGGCGCCGACGCCCAGGCCACGGCGGAACTGCAGGCCGTTCATGCGCATGCCGGCATCGCCACGGAACGGCTGGTCGGCGCGCACCTGGCTGGCCAGCGCGGCCGGCACCGGCAGCTCGGAGAGATAGCGCTGCCGGGCCGGTCGCTCCGGTTCCTGGTGTTCGAGGATGTGGAAGGTGGACAATGCGATCGGGCCGACGTCGCGCGGCTGCAGCGCATCGAAGGCACGGGCGCTGCCCTGCGCGGCGGTGACCATCGGGTCGGTGCTGCTGGCGCCGTCGCCTTCGGGGTTCTGCACACTCAGCACGCGGAAGCGCAGCAGGCGGCCGGCATGGGCCGGGAAGTCGATGCGCTGCACGCCCTCCTTCAACTGCAGGCGGCCACGTGCGATCGGCTCACCCCACTCGCCATTGCTGTCGCCCAGGTACACCTCGTAGTCACGCACCTGGCCGTGCTTCCAGTTCTTGTCGTTGCGCGGCGCGATGTCGATGCCATCGATCATCTTCCGCTCACCGAACCCGATCACCCACTCATGCGCACCGGTGCGCACGGCCTGGTTGCGCACGCTGCGGAACCAGGTGTTGGGATCATCGTCGAAGGCATTTTCCAGCGCGTGGCCGGGTTCTTCGGCCGGGCGGTTGACCACCAGCAGGCTGTCGGCCGGCAGTTCGCGGCCGAGCACCGGTGCCGCCGGATAGGCATCGTCGGCAGCGGCGGCGGCGACCGCGAAGTCCAGCTGCAGCTGCAGCGGCTGGCGGATGTCCTGGCTGGCGGTCCGCACACGCAGGGTGCCGCGACGCTCGGCAGCATCGAAGTACCAGCCTTCAGCCGCAGCGTTGAACGCAGCGGCATCAGCCAGCGCCGGCAGCACGCGGCCACCGGCCTGCACCGCACGCGGTGCCTGGCGGCTGAGCACACGCAGGCCGTAGCGGCGCTGCGCCAGCTGACCGTTGTAACTGCCCTGCACCGCGTCGATCTGCACCTGCACCGGGCCACTGCCCTGCGCCGGCGCCTGCACGCGGATCCGCTGCGTGCTCGACTCGCCCTGCTGGTAGCGGCGGGTGTTGCCGTCGTCTTCGTACAGCGTGTACTGCGAGTCGCCCTGTGGGTACAGGTCGAACGTCACTTCATCAAGCGGTTTCTCGCCGTCGAACAGCATCGACGGGTACATCGGCAGGATCGCACCGGCACGCACGAATACCGGCAGCGTGGCCAGGTCCACCTGGCGGTCGAGCTGGCGGCCGTCGGCGCCGGCCTGCACGCGGCGGCCATCCCAGTAGTCGATCCAGCCTCCGGCCGGCAGGTGGATGTCGCGACGCCAGCCACGGCTGGCGGCCTGGCTGCGGTACACCGGCGCCACCAGCAGGTCGCGGCCGAGCAGGAACTGGTACTTGTAGGTTTCATCCTGCGCGTGCGGGTCGCGCGGGTTGTCCCACATCAGGCCACGCACCGGCGGCGCGCCGGTCTGCGCGGCCTCGTGCACCAGCCCGTACATGTACGGGGTCAGGCGCATCTTCAACTTCAGGTAATCGCGGTTGATGCTGCGATAGGGCTCGTCGTACCACCACGGGTGCTTGCGTGCGTTCGACGACCAGCCGCTCATGCCCATCAGCACCGGGGTGAACGCCTTCCACTGCAGGTCGCGGGTGAAGGTCTCGGCGCTGCCGCCGAAGATCGCATCCACATCACCGCTGGCATAGGCCATGCCGGACAGGCCCGAACCGACCAGGGTCGGCACGTGCCAGCGGATGTAGTCCCAGCTGCTGCTCTGGTCGCCGGTCCAGGCCACAGCGTAGCGCTGGATGCCGGCCCAGCCCATCACCGTCCACAGGAACGGGCGCGAATCGGAATTGTCGAGGATGCCGTTGAACGCCTGGCGGTTGGCGTCCATCGCGAACTGGTAGCCCTTGCCGGTCCAGGCCACGTCCAGCTTCTGCACGCGGCTGCCGGCCTTGCCCACTTCCCAGGCGATCTTGTCGACACCGTTCTCGGTCCACAGGCCGGTGCGGAAACCGTAGCCGGCGAGCCCCTTCACCGTTTCCGGCAGCTGCTTGTAACCGCAGCCGTAACCATCGTTGGGCAGGATCCAGCCACCGGGCATGTCGTGCTCGCGGTACTGCTTGGCCACCGAGTCGATCACATCCGGCGTGGTGCCGGTCGGGCCGTCACTCCAGCCTTCGGGCACGGTGCCGGGCTTCTTGGCATTGTCACCGTCGTTGTAGCAATCGGCATCGCCATAGGACAGCGCCCAGCGCGCCACCATGTTCGGGCGGCCGGTCAGCTGGGTGTAGCGCTCGATCAGCTTGGGCAGGTCGGCGCCGACGAAGTAGTACGCGTCGAAACGGTCTTCGCGGTGCAGCAGCGTGGCCTGGTCGGGCTGGCGCAGGTCGTAGCTGCCATCGCTCCAGGTATTGCGCAGCATGCCCCAGCCCCGGCTGCTCAGCAGCATGGGTGCCGGGCTGGGACGGTCGCCCTCTTCCCAGCCGCCGGAGTAGGACACGTCCAGCTCGCGGCCCTTGAACTGGTAACGGCCGTTCTGCTGGCCGCCACCGAAATAGCCTTCGTCAGCCTGCGAGGACAGCACCTGCACGCTCTGCGCGGCATCCAGGTCCAGCGGCTGCAGTTCCTGCCACAGCGCGGTGGGCTGGCCGTTGTCCAGACGTTCCAGGCGCATGCGCAGCGGCTGCCGCTGCACATGCAGCACCAGCGCATCGGTACGCACGCGGATTTCCTGCGCGTCTTCTTCCAGCTGCGCCTGCACGTTCGTCTTGGGCTGCGGCAGCACGATCGGCGCGGCCTTGTCGCCGGCGCCGGTCAGCTTGCCGTTGCGGCCGGCCTGCACGCGGATGATGTCGGTGGCCGGCAGTTCGATACGGATGCGCGCGCCCTTGTCGGTCTGCAGGTCCCAGCCGCGCACGCCATCGCGGCTGTCGCTGGCGCTGACCGAACGCAGGTTGCCGACCGGCTCGGCCCGGGCCGGCATGGACGCCAGCATCAATGCCGGCAACAGGGCCAGCATCAGCGGCGAGCGACGAACGCAGTTTTCCACGCGGACTCCCAACCCGTTCACCGGGCGTTTCGAAAGCGATTGGGCCGACTCTAGGGCAGCGATTCGAAAGATGTCAACAAATTGAAAGGAAAAAGGAAGATATATTCCATTGAAACGAAAGTTGTTGCGTCGCAATACTTTGTGTAAGCGCTTGCAGCCGCCTGTTAAGCATTGTGCGATACGGCATCCGGCGGATTCTTGCGTTTTCCGACGTGCTCTGGTCAGAGCGAAGCCGTAGTCACATTTTCTTTCTTTTTGCTTTCGCTATTTGACATTTCGAAAGAAAACGCAGATGGTGCGCTGGCCCAACTGGAACCTCCGAATGGACGTCACCCTGCTTTCCGATGTGTCCGCCTGGCAGCGCCTGGGCGGAGCCGATACCGCTACCGAAATCGCCCAGCAGCCTGCGCTGTGGGAATCCCTCGCCCAGGACCTGTCGCGTGCCCGCGACCGCCTGCAGGCCTTCCTCGGCGACAGCCTCAATGACCCGAACCAGCGCGTGCTGTTCACCGGCGCCGGCAGCTCCGGCTTCATCGCTGAAATGGTGGCCGACGCGATCAATGCACAGTGGCCGGCCGAGGTGCGCGTGGTGCACACCACCAGCCTGCTGACCCACCCGGCGCTGTACCTGCAGCGCGACCGCCCGACCCTGCTGGTGTCGTTTGGCCGCAGTGGTTCCAGCCCGGAAAGCGTGGCTGCGGTGGACCGCGTGCGCGCCGATGTGGATGACGCACGCTTCCTCGACATCACCTGCAACGCCGATGGCGAACTCGCCCGCCGCGGCGCCGGCCGCGCAGATACCTGCACCCTGCTGATGCCCTCGGCCAGCTGCGACCGCGCGTTCGCGATGACCAGCAGCCTGACCTGCATGCTGCTGGCTGCGCTGACTGTGTTCGACCGCTCGTCGTGGGATGCCCGCGTGGCACGCCTGAAGCAGGTCGCCGCGCTGGCCCGTGAAGGCCAAGCGCAGTGGGATGCACCGGTGGCAACGCTTGCGCAGGGCCCGTTCAACCGCGTGATCTATCTTGGCAGCGGGCCGCTGGAAGCGCTGGCCCGCGAGTGTGCACTGAAGGTGCTGGAGCTGACCGCCGGCCGCGTGCTGGCACTGGCCAACACGCCGCTGGGCTTCCGCCACGGCCCGAAGTCGACGCTGGACGGCAATACGCTGGTGGTGGTGCTGCGCAGCGTGCAGCCACTGGCGCGCCGCTACGAACAGGACCTGCTGGAAGAACTGCGCCGCGACGGCGTGGCCGGCCAGGTGCTGGCGATCGGCCCGCACTCGGATATCGGCGCCGATGACGAGTACACCCTTGTGGTGCCGGCATTCGACGACCCCTGGCTGGCGCCGGTGTGGCTGGGCTTCGCGCAGCTGTTCGCATTGCAGCGCTCGGCCGCACTCGGCCTGACCCCGGACAACCCGTTCCCGGACGGCACCGTCAACCGCGTCGTCAAGGGCGTCACCATCCACCATGGCTGAGCTGATCGCCCACGCCTGCTACGGCATCGACATCGGCGGCACCAAGATCGAGCTGGTGGCGTGCGATGCGGCGATGCAGGTCACCTGGCGCCGTCGGGTCAGCACGCCGCAGGGCGACTACGACGGTTTCCTGCAGGCGGTGGTGACCCTGGTCGCCGAGGCCGATGCCGCGCTGGGTCGCAGTGATGCGGCCATCGGCATCGCCCTGCCCGGCGTGCGCGATCACCGCAGCGGCCGCCAGCTGAGCGCGAATGTGCCGGCATTGACCGGCCACAGCGTGGCCGCCGACCTGCAGGCACGCCTGCAGCGCCCGCTGCACTTCGGCAACGATCTGCAGTGCTTTGCCCTGTCGGAAGCACACGGCGGTGCCGCCGACGGCTATCCCAGCATGTTCGGCGCCATCCTCGGCACCGGCGCCGGTGGCGGCTTCTGCCTGCAGGGTCGCCTGCTGTCCGGCTTCAACGGCCTGGCCGGCGAATGGGGCCACTGGAGCGTGCCCGGCCACCTGCTGCAGCGCCATGGCCTGCCACTGATCGACTGCGCCTGCGGCCTGCAGGGCTGCGTGGAGCGCTACGTGTCCGGCAGCGGGCTGGCGATGATCGAGCGCCATCTGGGTGGAAGTGCGGTGGATGCCAGCGCGGTGATCGCCCTGGCCGAGGCCGGCGACGCGCGTGCGCGCCAGGCGCTCGACATCCACCGCGATCTGCTTGGCCACAGCCTGGCCGCGCTGGTGCTGGCGCTGGACCCGCACGTGATCGTGCTGGGCGGCGGCCTGTCGCAGTACGCACCGCTGTACCAGCAGCTGCCAACCGCCGTCTCGGCGCATCTGTTCAACGGCGTGCAGGTTCCGCCGATCGTGCCGCCGCGCTTCGGCGATGCCGGTGGCGCCCGTGGTGCCGCCCTGCTCGCCTGCCAACCCTCGTTTTCCTGATTGACCGGAGCCTGACCATGTCCCCGTTGCAGACCCTGCTTGCCTCCCACCGCGCCGGTGCCAACGTCGGCCTGTACAGCGTCTGCTGCAGCAACGAGCAGGTGCTGCGTGCGGCCATGCACGTGGCGCTGGCGCACGGCACCGTGCTGCTGGTCGAGGCCACCTCCAACCAGGTCGACCAGTTCGGCGGCTACACCGGGATGACTCCGCCGCAGTACCGCGATTACGTCAGCACGCTGGCCGATGAGGAAGGTTTCCCGCGCGAGCGGCTGATCCTGGGTGGCGACCACCTCGGCCCGAATGCCTGGCAGAAGCGCCCGGCTGCCGAAGCGATGACCCACGCGCGCGTGCTGATCGAAGCCTACGTCGCCGCCGGTTTCCACAAGATCCACCTCGATTGCAGCATGTCCTGCGCCGATGACCCGGTGCCGCTGCCGGACGCCATCGTCGCAGCGCGTTCGGCCGAGCTGGCTGAAATCGCTGAGCGCACCGCTGCGGATCATGGCCTGCCGCCGCCGGTCTACGTGATCGGTACCGAGGTGCCGATTCCCGGTGGCGAAGCCTCGCTGGCCGAGGGCCTGCAGGTGACCACGCCGGCCGCCGCCGCGCAGACCCTGGCCATCCACCAGCAGGCGTTCGACACGCCGCTGCTGCGCGACGCGTGGCAGCGCGTGATCGCGATGGTCGTGCAGCCGGGCGTGGACTTCGACCACAGCAGCGTGCACGAGTACGACGCGGCCGCTGCCAGCGCGCTGGCTGACTTCCTCGAACAGCAGCCACGCATCGTGTTCGAAGCGCATTCCACCGATTACCAGCGCGAAAGCGGCCTGCACGCGTTGGTGCGCGACCACTTCGCCATCCTCAAGGTCGGCCCGGCGGCGACCTTCGCCTACCGCGAAGCGCTGTTCGCGCTGGCCGCGATCGAGGCCGAACTATTGCCGGCGGCGCAGTGCTCGCGCCTGCCGCAGGTGCTGGATGAAGTGATGGTGGCGCAGCCGAAGTACTGGCAGTCCTACTACCAGGGCGATGAGGCAGCGCTGCGCCTGCTGCGCAGCTATTCCTTCAGCGACCGCTGCCGCTACTACTGGGGCGAGCCCGCGCTGGTGCAGGCGGTGCAGACCCTGTTCGCCAACCTGGAACGGCACGCGCCGCCGCTGGTGCTGCTCAGCCAGTACCTGCCGGAGCAGTACCGTGCCGTGCGCGAGGGCACCCTCGCCAACACCCCCACCGCACTGGTGCAGCACCGTATCGGCCTGTGCCTGGGCGAGTACGCCCGTGCGTGCAGCGCCAACCAGGCCGGAACCCGCACGCAGAACGCAGGCTCGGCTGCTGCCGCTGCTGCGAACGGCTAATCTCTACCTTTCCCCGCGACACCGAGAATGGCCATGCGCAACACCCGCTCCCGCCGACAACAGATCCTGCAGCTGCTGATCGAGCACGGCGCGGTGCAGGTGGCCGATCTGGTCGAGCGCTTCGGCGTGTCGGCGGTGACCATCCGTGCCGACCTGACCCACTTCGAATCGCAGGGCCTGGCCAACCGTACCCACGGTGGCGCCACGCTGGTGCGCACGCCGCCGCAGGAACAGGACATCCACGAAAAGGACGCACTGAACCTGCCGCTGAAGGAATCGATCGGTGCGTGTGCCGCGCGCCTGGTGCGGCCCGGCGACAACATCATCATCGACTCCGGCTCGACCACGATGACCCTGGCCCGCCACCTGCGCACGCAGCGCGACGTGACGGTGATGACCAACGGGCTGAACATCGCCTGGGAACTGGCCAACGCGCCGGGCATCAACGTGCTGCTGACTGGTGGCCTGCTGCGCCAGCAGTCGTTGTCGCTGCAGGGCAGCCAGGCCGAAGCCAGCCTCAACTCCTACAGCTTCGACACGCTGTTCCTGGGCGTGGACGGCCTGGACCTGCAGTTCGGCCTGACCACCCATGACGAAGCCGAAGCCCGCCTCAACCATCGCATGGTCGAGCGTGCACGCCGCATCGTGGTGCTGACCGACGCCTCCAAGTTCGGGCGCGTCAGCCTGCACCGCATCGCTCTGCTGGATCAGATCCACACCATCATCACCGATGCCGGCATCGACGACGCCTCCCGCGAGGGACTGCAGCGGCTGGGCATTGAAGTGATCATCGCCGAGCCCGCCGCATGACCGACACCCGCTCCCTGCATGGCCGCATCCTCACCCCGCTGGGCTGGCGGCGTGGCCAGGTCCACTTCGATTCGGACGTGCGCCAGCTGCAGGTGGACGACCACAGCGGCGCCGGCGATCTGCAGCTGCCGGTGATCCTGCCCGGCTTCATCGACCTGCATGTGCATGGCGCCGCCGGCGTGGACCTGATGCAGGGCGGCGACGTGGCACGCACCATCGCCCGTACGCACCTGCGCTTCGGTACCACCACGCTGCTGGCGACCACCATGACCGCTGGCCTGGATGAGATCGAGCACGCGCTGCAGGGCGTGGCCGCGACCATGGCAGCGCCCGATGCCGATGCCGCCTGCATTGCCGGCGTACATCTGGAAGGGCCGTTCATCAGCCCGCAGCGGCTGGGTGCGCAGCCCAACCGCACCATCGAAGCAACACTGGCACTGGTGCAGCAGCTGCACGCGCTGGCACCGATCCGGGTGATGACGCTGGCGCCGGAGATCGGCGAGCACACCGCGCTGATTACCGCGCTTTCGGCAATGGGCATCCGCGTGCAGCTCGGTCACAGCGCCGGTACCTACGAAGAAGGTGTTGCTGCGCTGCAGGCCGGCGCCTCCGGCTTCACCCATCTGTTCAACGGCATGACCGGCGTCGATCACTATCGCCCGGGCATTGCGACGGCGGCACTGGCACATGCGCAGTACGCCGAGATCATTCCCGACCTGCAGCACATCCATCCCGGCGTGATCCGCCTGGCCGCGCGCGCGATCCCGCGCCTGTACGCGGTGACCGACGCCACCGCCGCCACCGGCATGCCCGACGGCGAGTACGCACTGGGCGAGCAGCGCGTGCACAAGTGCGGCGGCTGCGTGCGCCTGGCGACCGGTTCACTGGCAGGAAGTGCACTGACCATGGACCAGGCCCTGCGCAATCTGGTGCAGGTGGGCCTGGAGCTGGCCGATGCCTCGCAACGTGTTTCCACCTTCCCGGCCGATTACCTGGGCCTGGGCGATCGCGGTCGCATCGCGCCCGACGCCCGCGCCGACCTGGTGGTGCTGGATGCGGAGCTGCGCCTGCAGCAGGTCGTGGTCGGTGGCCGCGTGATCGACCTGCACTAGGCGACGCACGTCTGTAGAGCCGAGCCATGCTCGGCTGCTTTTCGCACCGACATCGACGACGTCCGCGCCGCGCTTCGCGCGGCAAGCCGAGCATGGCTCGGCTCTACATGAAGCGCGCAAGCGCCTTGCATCAGCCACGCACCATCCCCGTTATTCCAGGAATACGCCGATGACCGCAGCCGCCGCACCTGCCGTACCCGCTTCCACCGCTCCGCGCTGGCCCGTACGCTACCTGCTCTTCATCGGCGGCCTGGGTGGCCTGCTGTACGGCGTCGACATCGGCATCATCGCCGGCGCCCTGCCCTATCTTGAAGCAACTGCCAGCCACGCCTGGCAGCTCAGCAGCCAGCAGCTCGGCTTCGTGGTGGCGGCGGTGCTGCTGGGCAGCGTGCTGTCCTCGCTGTTCGCCGGCATGGTTGCCGACCTGATCGGCCGCCGCGGTGCGATGCTGCTGGCCGGCCTGCTGTTCACCGCCTCGATTCCGATCATGGCACTGGCCTCCGGCTACACGCCGCTGCTGCTGGGACGCCTGCTGCAGGGCATCAGTGGCGGTTTGATCGGCGTCGTGATTCCGCTGTACCTGGCTGAAGTGCTCAGCCCCGAGCGACGCGGGCGCGGCGCGGCGATGTTCCAGCTGCTGCTGACCGTTGGCCTGGTGCTGGCAGCCCTGATCGGCCTGTACCACGCCCACGCCGTGGATGCCGCCGCCGAAGCCGTGCGTTCGCTGCCGGTCGCGCAGCAGGCGCAGGAACTGTTCACGGTGAAGGACCACGCCTGGCGCACCATCTTCTGGACCTGCCTGGCGCCGGGCCTGCTGTTCTGTGCCGGCATCTTCTGGCTGTCCGAATCACCACGCTGGCTGGTGCGCCGCGGTCGCATCGATGAAGCCCGCCGCAGCCTCCAGCGCGTCCTGCCCGCCGCAGATGTCGAGCCCACGCTGGCCCAGATCCAAGCGCCGGAATCGAGCAGCAGCGAAGGCAAGCGCGATCCGCTGCTCAGCCGCCGCTATGTGGTGCCGTTCCTGCTCGCCTGCGTGGTGCTGGCCTGCACCCAGGCCACCGGCATCAATTCGGTGCTGGCCTACGCGGTGAACATCCTCAACCAGGCCGGTCTGTCCGGTTCAGTGGCCAACGGCGCCGACGTGGCGATCAAGCTGCTCAACGCGGTGATGACCGTGGTCGCGTTGCTGCTGGTCGACCGCAAGGGCCGCAAATTCCTGCTGATGCTGGGCAGCGGCGGTATCTGCGTCGCCCTGCTGGCGGCGGCCACGCTGTTCTTCCAGGCCGAACGCGGTCGCGCCGATGTGCAGCCGCAGCTGCAGGCGGCGGTCAGCGGCGACGGCCTGCAGCTGGTGCTGGATGATGCGCAGTGGCAGCGCCTGAGCAATGGCACCGACAGCCAGGGCCGGCCGATGCAGCTGACCGTGTCCTACGCCTACGGTGATTTCACCAATGTGCGCGCCCTGCGCAGCGACAACCTGGCCGATCGCGAGCTGCGCATCGAGCGCGCTGGCACCGTGCAGCCCGACAGCGTGATTGGTGCGTTCTTCCGCAAACTGCATCTGAACCCGTTCGCCGACCCGGCCAGTGCCGGCCAGGCGCCATTGCGCATCGAACAGGCCCGCATCGGCCCGGTGCCGCCGCCTGCACATGGCTGGGCGGTGGCCGCCTGCATCCTGGTATTCGTCGCGTTCTTCGCGGTCGGCCCCGGCGTATGCGTGTGGCTGGCACTGTCGGAACTGATGCCGAACCGCATCCGTTCCAATGGCATGAGCATCGCACTGCTGATCAACCAGTTTGTATCCACCACCATCGCCGCCATCTTCCTGCCCACGGTGGGCCACTACGGCTACGCCAGCATGTTCGTGTTCTGGGCAGCCTGCACCTTCGTGTTCTTCCTGGTAGCCGCGTTCTGGCTGCCGGAGACCAAGGGCAAGTCACTGGAAGAAATCGAGGCACGGTTCGCCCGGTAGCGGTCGACCTTGGTCGACCTCGCGCGTAACGCGGTGGTGTTGGCGCGCCCGTCACTGACCGGTGATGTGCTTCGCCAACGCCTGTGCCTCGGCAATGCTCGGCAGCCCGCTCAGCATCATCGATTCACCGAACGGGCCTTTCACCGTCGCCACCATCAGCACGCGGCCATCCACACTGATCGCTGCTCGCTGGCCCACCAGTGCTGCCGTGCCATCGTGGATGCGCTGGTGCGCTTCGGGTCGATAGCGGATCTGCAGGCCGGGCTGCTGGCCCTCGTCCAGCACGTAGCGCACATCGGCGATATCGGCGCTGCCGGCAATCGGCGGCTCGCGCAGCGCCAGGGTCTCGCCCTGCCACTGCGCTTGCGTGCCCTTGCCATCCGCATCGACCGCGCTCAGGCGCACATCCACACCGGGGCGCGGTGCATGGCGCTCGACTGTCTGCACTGCGGGCGTGGCGCCCGGCATGCAGCCGGCCAGGGTCAAGGCCACGCCCAGCAACAGCGGAAGCGCCGTTCTCACTTCAGCTTCCGCAGCTTGAATGCCACCAGCACCTGCAGCAGGCCGTACAGCAGGCTGCCGATACCGATCCACAGCGTGGTGACCGCCACGCCGGCATACGGGTTGGCCGCAAACAAAAGGCCCAGCACCACGGCCAGCACGCCGCTGAGGATCAGCAACCATTCGCCCTGGATCTGCTTGCGCACGCGGATCGCGAACACGATGCGATAGATGCCGGCCACCAGCAGCCACGCCGCCAGGAACAGCACCAGCACGCTGGCGGTGGCCAGCGGATTGATCACCGCCAGGATACCGAAGCCCAGCGAGGCGAGGGCGTACAGCGCCAGCCAGCCGCGGGACGCGCCGCTGCCGCCATTGATCAATGCGAACAGACTGATGACGCCCTCGATGATGGCCATCACGCCCAGCGTCCAGGCCAGTGCCATCGCTGCGGACAGCGGCCAGCCGATGGCAACGATGCCGAAACCCAGTGCGACGAGCCCGTACAACAGCAGGATCCACCAGCTGCGCCCAACCGCCGATAACAAGGGAGACAAGGGGGAATTCATGGCCACTCCTCCGATCCGGAACCGGCCTCATCCTAGACCCTGTGGATGAAGAGGGCGATCACGGCGCCCGCGCACAGACCCACACGCGCACCTCCCCAGCGCCGACCAGGCGCAGCGTCTCGGCGACCTCCATCACCGTGCTGCCGGTGGTCATCACGTCATCGACCACGGTCAGCCGCGAGGGCACCGGACCACGAACAGCAAACGCATCGAACAGATTCTCCCTGCGCTGTTCGGCCGTGCGTTCGGACTGCGGTGCGGTATGCCGCCGCCGGTACAGCCCCTGCCAGACGGGCATCGGCAGCAACCGGCACAGTTCGGCGGCCTGGTTGTAGCCGCGCTGGCGCAGGCGCCGCCCATGCAGCGGCACCGGCACCAGCGGCGCGCACGACCAGGGCGGTGGTGCGCGCTGCATCAGCTGGGCAAGCAAGCGCCCGGCCGCCAGATCCTGGTGGAACTTGTAGCGCACCAACAGCTGATCGACGGGGGGAAGGTACAGCAGGCTGGCATGCGTGGCGGCCTGCGGCGGTACCTCGTCGCGGCATGTACCGCAGACGATCAGGGCGTTGTCCGGCAACGGCAGTGCACAGCGCAGGCAGGCACGACCGGCCCAGGGCAGATGGGCCAGGCAGGCATCGCAGAGATCGAGTCCATCGTGGCCGGGTTCGTTACAGACGAGGCACCGTAGTGGCAGCAGAACTCGAAGAGAGCCAGCAAACAAGGCGCCGACTTTGCAGAAAGTGCGCATCACTTAGACTCGCCCAGCCCACCTACATCTGTATGTCAGCAAGGGGGAATTCAACCTGTCAGTGAACGGCCATGCAAACCATCGTCAATCACTGAAGTCAGAGGGTGGGGGCCTATTGGATGACCCTGGCAATTCCGGTAGCACCGTCACGATATCTCCACCAAATTGCATGACGTGTACTGTTGGTTCCTCAAGAATTGGCCGTCCGCATCCGTGAGCCATGCTTGGCCGCCCGAAAAATACTTGCGCGAAACATACTCGGTGACAACTACATAAACGTCAACAACTTCAATGTATGCATTTGACATCCCAAGAGCCGCCTCAAAATCGCGAAAGCGAACTGCCGCGTACTCCCCAGAAAAATCGATGTACTCTTTCTGCAGCCGGGGCTGGATATGAGTGTAGTCACTCAAGTGGGAATACAGCCGACCAACGCCTGACTCGACATTCTTCAGTTTCGATATAGATCTCGTTGGATTCTTATCAAATATTGTTCGATCATCAATCTCATGAATATCGTAAGCCCAAGCAACTTGCTCCAGACACAAACGAAGAATCGCAGCGGATTCGTACGTTGCACCCTGCATTAGAAGAAACGAAGCATACTCAAAACTGGGCTTCAACCTCATGAGCGCCGATTCTGCAGCAAAAAGGCCAAAATGCGCCTCTCTCTCAACTCCATTTGCGAGTTGAGCTGCCACTCTATCCACCTCGATTCCGCATTTCTGAAAAACGGCAGACAACCTGACCCTTGAGGGAGCGGGCTGAGGAAAAACAGCCAAGTGTCCATAACGTTTGAAGTAGTAATCCATTGAGCGATTACCATCGACATAGCTCAGTGCGGCCGACCAAACTCGCCTCTTGAACTCATCGGGGGCGTCAAATGGAACGCCGAGGACGAGGTTCATGTTCCCAATGAATTCGGTATCCTCGAATCGCCCTGAAAGCCGAAAATACTCACCACCACCTGAACTCATACTTTCATCCGGAAACAACATTTAACTTTGAGAGTACAGCCCTATAGAACTAAGTGAGAGCCCAGCCATCAGGACTACCAAATACTCCCCGCAGGCTGGCCGATTATTTGACAGGGAAGCTGCATGGCATGCTGCTGCGGCAGCATACTGTACTGCGAGCTAGGTGCCAGCCTTGCGGGCCTCAATCTCAGGCGGCGGCGCCTTCGGCACCATCAACAGCTCTGCCAGACCACGGTAGATCGGCACCCGGCAGACCAGCCCGGACACGCCACGCGCGATCAGCACCGTCGCCAGGATCGGCAGCAGCAGATCACCACTGTCGGTCAGCTCCAGCGAGATCACCGCCGAGGTCAGTGGCGCCTGGGTGACGCCGGTGAGGTACGCACACATGCCCAGCAGCACGAACGCGCGCGGATCCACGCCGGGCATCAACACGGCGAGGTTGTGGCCCAGTCCCGCGCCGACCGCCAGCGCGGGCGAGAACAAGCCTCCGGGAATACCGGCCACGTACGATGCGAGGTTGGCCAGCAGCTTCATCAACCCGAACTCGTGGCCGACCATCGCCTGCCCCTGCACCAGGCTGCGCGCCTGTTCGTAGCCGGTGCCGAACGCGCCTTCACCGAAGACCAGGGCGAGCAGAACCACCACCAGGCCGCAGCCTGCGGCCAACAGAACCGGATGCCGCTGCCGCAGTTGCCCGAGCCAGCGCGGACGGCCCGCCGCACTGGCCAGCACCGCACGCGCGAACAGGCCTCCCAGCAGGCCCGCCACCACGCCGCACAGCAGGATTGCCAGCCAGCCCTGGCCCAGCGGCAGACGCGCGCTCACATGGCCGAAATAGGTGTAGTTGCCCAACAGACCGAGCGATACCACACCACCGACGATCACCGCGGTCAACAAGGTGCCGGAGAAGCGATGTTCGAAACGGCCGCTGAGCTCCTCGATGGCGAAGACGATGCCGGCCAGCGGCGTGTTGAACGCCGCCGCAATACCGGCAGCGCCACCGGCCAACAGGAAGTGCGAGAGCTCGCGGGGATCCTTGAAGCCGAACCAGCGGCCGAACAGGTACATCAGGCTGGCACCCACGTGCACGGTCGGGCCCTCGCGGCCAACGGACGCGCCACCGAGCAGCGACAACGAGGTCAGCAGCAGCTTGCCGGCTGAGACCGCAGGCGAAAGATTGGTCTTCCGGAATGGCTCATCGGGCTTGTCCAACGCAGCGATGACCTGCGGAATGCCGCTGCCCCGCGTGGGTTTCAGCACGCCGGAGGTCAGCCAGGCCAGCAGCGCGAAGATGCCCGGCGTGAGCAGCAGGGCCCACCACGGCGAGTGCGAGGTGATGCGCTGGAACAGATGGAAGGCCGCATCGCTGGCCTTGGCGAACAGGATCGCCACCAGCGCCACGGCCACGGCACCGCCCCAGAGCGCGGCGCGGCGGCGCCAGGCCTCGCTGAGGACCAGCGCGCTGATGCGGCCGCGGAGACGATGGAGATCGGTCATGGGAAAGAGTCTGCGCGCCAGCACTTCCGTTGGGCAGCGGCCACTTTGGCCGAAGCCCTTGCAGGATGCGGTGAAATGCGGCGTTTCCGCCAAGCTTGATGGGAGTGGCCACCCGTAAACCACAATAACATCATCGCGGTTGACAGCATTCATCAACCCACCCACACTGCCGCCCTCGCTCCATTCGTACCCAAGGTCCCGCCATGGCTGCTGCCATCCGCCACGACTGGCAACACGACGAACTGCAGGCGCTGTTCGATCTGCCGTTCCCAGAGCTGCTGTTTCGCGCCGCAGCGGTCCATCGCGAGCACTTCGACCCTTCGCAGGTGCAGGTGTCCACGCTGCTGTCGGTGAAGACCGGCGGCTGCCCGGAAGACTGCGCGTACTGCCCGCAGGCGCAGCGCTACAGCACCGGGGTGAACGCGCAGAAGCTGATGGAGACCGACGCGGTGCTGGCCAAGGCACGCCAGGCCAAGGCCGCCGGTGCATCGCGCTTCTGCATGGGTGCCGCATGGCGTTCGCCGAAGGATCGAGACATTCCGAAGGTCGCGGCGATGATCGCCGGGGTGAAGGCGCTGGGTCTGGAGACCTGCGCCACGCTGGGCATGCTCAGCGGCGAGCAGGCGCGTGCGCTGAAGGACGCCGGCCTGGACTACTACAACCACAACATCGACACCGCGCCGGACTACTACGATTCGATCATCCACACGCGCCAGTACCAGGACCGCCTGGATACGCTGGAACACGTGCGCGATGCCGGCCTGAAGACCTGCTGCGGCGGCATCGTCGGCATGGGCGAGACGCGCGCGCAGCGCGTCGGCCTGCTGCTGGCGCTGGCCACGCTGCCGGCGCATCCGGATTCGGTGCCGATCAACAAGCTGGTGCAGGTGGCGGGTACGCCGCTGCATGGCAGCGCCGAACTGGACCCATTCGAGTTCGTGCGCATGATCGCGGTGGCCCGCATCGCCATGCCGCGCTCGATGGTGCGGCTGTCGGCCGGGCGCGAGGCGATGAGTGACGAACTGCAGGCGCTGTGTTTCCTGGCCGGCGCCAACTCCATCTTCTACGGCGACAAGCTGCTGACCACCGGCAACCCGGAAAGCGAACGCGACCTGGCCCTGTTCGCCCGGCTCGGGCTGCAGCCGATGGCGGTGCAGGTGGATGCCGAAGGCCACGACCACGGCGGCACCGTGCACGCCGATATCAGCGCCGATGCACCCGGCTGCGGCTGCGCTCACGCCGCCTGAGACGGGCCGCAAGCAGGCGCCGCGGCAACGCGCTACCCTAGCCGCCCCGTCGACGCATTCAGCCACCATGGCCCGCCCCGACCTGACCGCCCGCCTCCACGCCCAGCGCGCTCTGCGCGATGTCCAAGGCCGTCGCCGCCCGCGACGTACGGTCACCCGTCGCGATGGCGTGCGCCTTGAGGTGGACGGCCAGTGGCTGACCGGCTTCTGCAGCAACGATTATCTGGGCCTGGCGCAGCAGTTCAGCGTGGTCAATGCGCTGCAGGACGCCGCTGCGCGCGAAGGTGCCGGTGCCGGTGCCTCGCACCTGGTCTGCGGCCACCACGCGATGCACGACGCCCTCGAACGCGAAGTGGCCGAATGGCTGGGTTACCCGCGTGCATTGCTGTTCGGCAGTGGCTTCGCCGCCAACCTGGCGGTGCAGCAGGCGCTGCTGAGCGAAGAGAACGACGTATGCGTGCAGGACAAGCTCAACCACGCCAGCCTGCTCGATGCGACGCGGCTGGCCGGTGCGCGCCTGCGCCGCTACCCGCACCTGGATGCGGAAGGCGCGATGCGCCAGCTCAAGCACGCGCCCGACGGCGCGGCGATGCTCGCCACCGACGGTGTCTTCAGCATGGATGGCGACATCGCGCCGCTGCGTGCGTTGTCGCTGGTCGCGCGCCTGCAGCAGGCGTTGTTCTACGTCGATGACGCGCATGGCGTGGGCGTGGTGGGTGATGGCCGTGGCGCCGTTGCTGCCGCCGGCCTGGGCGTGGACGACGTACCGCTGCAGCTGGTAACGCTGGGCAAGGCCTTGGGCGGTTCCGGTGCGCTGGTGCTGGGCCGCGACGATCTGATCGAGCACCTGGCCGAAACCGCGCGCCCGTACATCTACACCACCGCCGTGCCACCGGCGATGGCCGCCGCTGCACTCGAGGCGGTGCGCCTGGCGCGCCGGGACAACTGGCGCCGTTCCAAGCTGGCCGACCTGATCGCGCTGTTCCGCAGCGAAGCACGCCGCCACGGGCTGGACCTGATGGCCTCGGAAACGCCGATCCAGCCGCTGCTGTGCGGCGATGACCACAGCGCCATGGCGATGTCCAAGGCGCTGGAACAGGCCGGCTGGCTGGTCGGCGCGATCCGCCCGCCGACGGTGCCGGAAGGCAAGGCGCGCCTGCGCGTTACGCTGTCCGCACTGCATGCGCCGGAACAGGTGCGGGGCCTGGTCGAGGCCATCGCCAACGCGCGGGATCGCCTCGACCTGGCCGTACGCGAAGCCGCCCCGCCGCCGCTGCCCGCTTTTGCCTGAGTTCCGCTTCGTTGCCCATGCATATTGAAGTCACCGGCCGTGGGCCGGACCTGGTGTTGATCCACGGTTGGGCCCTGCAGGGCGGCGTGTTCGCGCCGCTGGTACAGCGGCTGGCGGACCAGTTCACCCTGCATCTGGTCGACCTGCCCGGCCATGGGCACAGCCGCGAGGACACCACGCCGCTGCGCCTGCCGTTCGTGGTCAGCGCCATTGCTGCGGCCACGCCACCGGCGGTGTGGTGCGGCTGGTCGCTGGGCGGCCTGTTAGCGTTGCACGCGGCGGCAACGCTGCCGAAGGTACGCGGCCTGGCAATGATCGCCGCCACGCCGCGTTTCGTGCGTGGCGAGGATTGGCCGCACGCGGTGGAACCGGCAGTGTTCGAGCAGTTCGGGCGCGAGCTGGCCAACGATTTCGGCGGTACCCTGGAGCGCTTCCTGGCGCTGGACGTGATGGGCTCGGCGCACGCCCGCGAGGAGCTGCGCACGCTGCGCCAGCGCCTGGTCGAGCGCGGTGCCCCCACTGAACGCGCCCTGCTGGAAGGCCTGCGCCTGCTCGAAAGCACCGACCTGCGCGGTGCACTGCCAACGCTGGGCAAACCCAGCCTGTGGATCGCCGGCCAGCGCGACCGCCTCGTGTCACCGGTCGCCATGCAGGCCGCTGCGGCGCTGACCCCGGGCGCGCAGTCACTGACCGTCGCCCACGGCGGCCATGCGCCCTTCCTCGGCCATGCCGATGAGGTGGCCGCCGCCCTGCAACACTTCGTTGCCCGCCTGTCACCGGCCGATGGCGGACAATGAGCGCCTACCGAATTCCGCAGGACTGACGCATGGATCTGGGTATCACTGGTCGCTGGGCACTGGTCTGCGGCGCAAGCAAGGGGTTGGGCCTGGGCTGCGCGCGCGCGCTGGTGCGTGAGGGCGTGAACGTGGTGGTCGTAGCGCGTGGCGAGGCTGCACTGCAGGTCGCCGCCGACGAACTGCGTGCACTGCCCGGTGCCGGTGAGGTACGCGCCGTCGCCGCCGACGTCACCACCGAGGCCGGCCGTACGGCGGCGCTGGCCGCCTGCCCGCAGGTGGACATCCTGGTCAACAACGCCGGTGGCCCACCGCCGGGTGATTTCCGCACCTTCGAGCGCGACGACTGGATTGCCGCACTGGATGCCAACATGCTGGCGCCGATCGCGCTGATTCGCGCCACCGTGGATGCAATGATCGAGCGCGGCTTCGGCCGCATCGTCAACATCACCTCGTCGGCGGTGAAGGCACCGATCGACATCCTGGCACTGTCCAACGGCGCGCGCAGCGGCCTGACCGGTTTCGTCGCCGGCCTGTCGCGCCGCACCGTGGCCCACAACGTCACGATCAACAACCTGCTGCCCGGCCAGTTCGACACCGATCGCCTGCGCGCCAACTTCGCCCACAGTGCGGGCAAGGACGGCGACGCCGCGGAAGTGGCCGAGCGCCGCCGCCAGCAGATTCCCGCCGGCCGCTTCGGCACGCCGGACGAGTTCGGCGCCGCCTGCGCCTTCCTGTGCAGTGCACAGGCCGGTTACCTCACCGGGCAGAACCTGCTGATCGACGGCGGCGCCTACCCCGGTACGTTCTAAGAGACTTTCGCAATGCCGTCCCACTTCGATGCCCGCCATGTCCGTCGCGCATTCGCGCGTGCCGCCACCAGTTACGACGCTGCCGCCGCCCTGCAGCGCGAGGTGCAGTCGCGGCTGATCGAGTCGCTGGACTACCTGGAGGCACGCAAGCCCGAGGTGGTGCTGGACATTGGCGCAGGCACCGGCCACGCCAGTGCGCTGATGAAGAAGCGCTGGCCGAAGGCGCAGGTGATCGCGCTGGACGTGGCGCTGCCGATGCTGGACCAGGCCAAGCGCCAGGCCGGCTGGTGGAAGCCGTTCCAGCGCCTGTGCGGCGATGCCAGTGCGCTGCCGCTGGCCGACAACAGCGTGGACGTGATCTTCAGCAACCTGTGCCTGCAATGGGTGGATGACCTACCGGCGGTGTTCGCCGGGTTCCGCCGCGTGCTCAAGCCGGGTGGCCTGCTGCTGTGCTCGACGTTCGGCCCGGAAACGCTGATCGAACTCAACGAAGCCTTCGCCGCCGCCGACGACCGCCCGCACGTGAGCCGCTTCGCGCAGATCGCGCAGTTCGGCGATGCACTGATGATGGCTGGCTTCCGCGACCCGGTGCTGGACCGCGATCTGTTCACCCTGACCTACGACGACCTGCCATCGCTGATGCGCGAGCTGCGCGCGATGGGCGCGACCAATGCGCGGGTAGACCGCCGCCATACCCTGACCGGGCGCGGACGTTTCGCTGCCGCCGCGGCCGCGTACGAACCGATGCGTGGCGCCGACGGCAAGCTGCCCAGCAGCTGGGAAGTGATCTACGCCCACGCCTGGGCACCGGACCCCGGTGCGCCGATCCGCGAAGGCGGGCATGACGTGGCCTCGGTGCCGGTGTCGGCAATTCCGATCCGGCGCAAGCAGACCTGACTGCCTGGTAGTGCCGGCGGCATCGCGATCTGGCAGGTTGTGCCGACCAAGGTCGGCAGCCACCCAAAGCAGGCGGCCACCGCTCAGGTATTGGCCGGCGAACTCAGCGGCGGGCGCACCAGGTCGCGGTGGAAGAAGTAGATTTCCTGCACCAGGAAGCGCCAGCTGGTATGGAAGCTGCGGAAGCGCGTGCTGGGTGTGGACGAGGCCAGCGCATCGATGCCCAGCGCCTTGCTCAGGCGCAGCGCGCGCGCCATGTGCAGCGGGTCGCTGACAATGATCACCCGGTGCAGGTTGCGCTGGTCCATCAAGCGTTTGGCTTCCACCAGGTTCTGCACGGTATTGCGCGACGCGGTCTCGATCAGGATCGCGTCATCCGGCACGCCATGCTTCAGCGCGTAGCGCCGCGCCACCTGCGATTCGGAGAAGCGCGCGCCGGTGCCACCATAGCCACCGGTGAAGATCAGCAGCGGCGCGTAGCGTGCTTCATACAGGTCCAGCCCGTGGCGGATGCGCTCCTCGAACACCGGTGACGGCTTGGCGTCATAGGCCGCGGCACCCAGCACGATGATGGCGTCGGCCTTGGCGGCCTGGTCGCGTTCACCGATCCAGACGATCCAGGCGGTCACGCCCAGCAGCCAGATCACCAGCAGCACGAACAGCCGCCACAACCAGCCCAGCAGGCCGGTGCGTTCGCGGTGCCGCCCGCGGCTCACGCCGCCTCCCAGCGCAGGGCTGGCAGGTCGACGTTGCCGCCGGACAGCACCAGGCCCACGCGCAGGCCGGCGAAGCGCTGCGGCTGCGCCAGCACCGCAGCCAGCACGGTGGCCGAAGAGGGTTCCACCACCTGCTTGAGCACCTCCCACAGCAGGCGCATCGCCACCAGCGTCGCGGCGTCATCGACCACGATCACCTCGGCACCCGCGGCGCGCAGCAACTCGAAATTGGGCGCGCCGATCAGGGTACGCAGGCCATCGCAGATGGTGTCCGGGGTAAACGCGCCATGGCGCTCGCCGGTGGCCAGCGAGCGCGCGGTGTCATCGGCACCGGCCGGCTCGGCCAGAATCAGCCGCGTGTGCGGACTGGCGTGCTGCAGGGCCAGCGCGGTACCGCTGGCCAGGCCACCGCCGCCCACCGGCACCACCAGCACATCGAACGGGCCGTCGCTGTGCAGCAGTTCCAGGGCCGCAGTGCCCTGCCCGGCCATCACCGCCGGGTCCGTATACGGATGCACCAGGGTCGCGCCGGTATCGGCCTGCACCCTGGCACAGGTGGCCTCGCGGTCGGCGATGGTCGGCGGGCAGCGCCAGAGCGTGGCGCCGTGGCGGGCGATGTTGGCCAGCTTGGCGGCCACCGCCCCTTCCGGCACCACCACATGGCAGGGGATGCCGCGGGTGCGTGCGGCCAGGGCCAGCGCGGCACCGTGGTTGCCGGAGGAATGGGTCACCACGCCAGCACTGGCGCGATCAGCATCGAGCGACCACACGGCATTGCAGGCACCGCGGAACTTGAATGCGCCGCCGCGCTGCAGGTGCTCGGCCTTGAACGCCAACTGTGCGCCGGTCATTGCATCGAGCGTGCGCGAGCGCAGCACCGGGGTCACGCTGGCATGCGAGGCGATCCTCGCAGCAGCAAGCAGGACG
Source organism: Stenotrophomonas maltophilia (assembly GCF_039555535.1). NCBI lineage: Bacteria > Pseudomonadati > Pseudomonadota > Gammaproteobacteria > Lysobacterales > Lysobacteraceae > Stenotrophomonas > Stenotrophomonas maltophilia. The sequence goes on from NZ_CP154630.1 coordinate 4,569,169, forward strand.
TCATCGGCGCGGGGGAACAGTGAATCGCTCATGACGCAAGATTAACGTATGCCCCTGCGCTGGCGACCGGGGCACAGGTCATGCCAGCATGCGGGCCTACGCCTCCATTCATCCTGGCCAGCCGAATTAAGGGCCGATTCAATGCCCGCGCACGAAGCTGGCTGCACACCCGTCCTCTGGGGGGACCCACCATGAAAATGCGCCTGTTGCTTGCCGGTGGCCTGTTGCTGGGCCTGACTGGCTGCACCACCTACGACTATGTAGGCGGTGGCCGCGGTGGCGGCTACTACCACGGCGCGCCGTCGGTGGAGTACCGCTACCCGGCCGGCTATCCCTACAACTACGGCTACCCGTACTACGGTGGCTATGGCGGCTATTACGGCGGCTATGGCAACCCGTACTACTCGCGCCCGATCTACCGTCCGCCGCACAACCACCGCCCGCCGCCGCGCCCGCCCGGCAACGGTGGCGAGAACCGGCCGCCGCCGCCGCCGCGGCCGTCGTACAACGGCGGTTCCCCGTGGCGGAACATGGATTCGATGCGCCGCCCGCCGCAGTCGAACATGCAGCCGCCGGCGCCCGCGCCGCAGGCCCGTCCGGCCCCGGCACCGAGTGCGCCGAGGATGAATGGTTCCCCCTGGCGCAACATGGATCGTGCGACGCAGCGCACAGTTGAGCGCTGAACCGTCTTGCATTTCACACGGTCTAAGCCGCAATCTACGCGGACAGTGACGGCCCGCGTCACAAAGTGACAAAAACGACACGGGCCGCCGCAAAAAGCTCTACGTCGATATCCGACAGGAACATCTGGATCCCCCCTGTTCCGGCCCTGTCGGATGTCGGCACCTCTGAAGGCAGACGGCCCCGCATTGCGGGGCCGTTTGTTTTGGGGACAGTCCAAGCGCCATTCGCGCAGGCCCGGTTTCAGTAGATCCACGCCATGCGTGGATGAAGCTCTCCCTACAGCCCCAAAAAAAACAGGGCCGGACAGTCCCCCGACTGCCGGCCCTCTGCTCCCCCATCGTGCGCCTGTACCGGCCCCTGTTCCAATTCCGGTCACGGGCGCCTTCGGCGCCAGCCACGATGGGTGCTATTGGGTTATCTGCAAAAATCCTGCCAACTTTAGGGCCGATTTCGCCGCCAACGGGCCGGCGCCGGCGTCCGGGCCCCGAATGGCGCTAAAATCGCCACCCCGGCGCCGCCCCCGGCCGCGCCTGCCCCAAGCTGAACAGCCCCCATGAACCCGTCCTTCCATCGTTACGACGTCATCGTCATCGGCGGTGGCCACGCCGGCACCGAAGCCGCGCTGGCCGCAGCCCGCACCGGCGTGCGCACCCTGCTGCTGACCCACAACATCGAAACCGTGGGCGCGATGAGCTGCAACCCGGCCATCGGCGGCATCGGCAAGGGCCATCTGGTCAAGGAAATCGACGCCCTGGGCGGGGCGATGGCGCATGCCGCCGACCGTGCCGGCATCCAGTGGCGCACGCTCAACGCGTCGAAGGGCCCGGCCGTGCGTGCCACCCGCTGCCAGGCCGATCGCAACCTGTACCGCATGGCGATCCGCGCCATCGTCGAAGGCCAGGACAACCTGACGGTGTTCCAGGCCGCGGTCGATGACCTGGTGATCGAGGGCGACGCCGTGCGCGGCGTCATCACCCAGACCGGCCTGCGTTTTGACGCCGGGGCCGTGGTGCTGACCGCCGGCACCTTCCTGGCCGGCAAGATCCACGTCGGCCCGACCCAGTACGCCGCCGGCCGCATGGGCGACCCGCCGGCCACCACGCTGGCCGCGCGCCTGCGCGAGCGTCCGTTCCAGGTGGACCGCCTGAAGACCGGCACGCCGCCGCGCATCGATGGCCGCTCGCTGGATTACAGCGTGATGGACGAGCAGCCAGGCGATTCGCCGCGGCCGGTGATGTCCTTCCTCGGCTCGGTGGACGAGCATCCGCAGCAGGTCAGCTGCTGGATCACCCACACCACCGAGCAGACCCACCAGATCATCCGCGACGCGCTGCACCGCTCGCCGCTGTACAGCGGCCAGATCGAGGGCATCGGCCCGCGCTACTGCCCGTCCATCGAAGACAAGGTGGTGCGCTTCGCCGAGAAGGCCAGCCACCAGATCTTCGTCGAACCCGAAGGCCTGGGCATCGTCGAGATCTACCCCAACGGCATTTCCACCTCGCTGCCGTTCGACGTGCAGCTGGAGATGGTGCGCAGCATCCGCGGTTTCGGGAACGCGCACATCACCCGCCCCGGCTATGCGATCGAGTACGACTTCTTCGACCCGCGCGGGCTGAAGGCCTCGCTGGAAACCAAGCTGGTCAACGGCCTTTTCTTCGCCGGCCAGATCAACGGCACCACCGGCTATGAAGAAGCCGCCGCGCAGGGCCTGCTGGCCGGCCTCAACGCCGCACGCCAGGTGCGTGGGCTGGACGGCTGGTGCCCGCGCCGCGACGAGGCGTACCTGGGCGTGCTGGTGGATGACCTGATCACCCACGGCACCAACGAGCCGTACCGCATGTTCACCAGCCGCGCCGAGTACCGCCTGCAGCTGCGCGAGGACAATGCCGACCAGCGCCTGACCCCGGCCGGCCGAGAGATGGGCCTGGTCGATGACCGCCGCTGGAACGCGTTCGAGACCAAGCAGGCTGCGGTGGCCGCCGAGCGCGCGCGCCTGGGTGCGCTGTGGGCGACCCCGGCCAATGCGCTGGGACGTGAAGTGCGGGACACGCTGGGCGTGGCGGTCAGCCGCGAAACCAATGTGCTGGACCTGATCAAGCGCCCCGAGCTGGATTACGCGCAGCTGATGCAGGTGCCGTCTCTGGGCCCGGCCGTGGCCGACGGCAAGGTGGCCGAGCAGGTGGAGATCGGCGTGAAGTACGCCGGCTACCTGGATCGCCAGCGCGAGGAAATCGAGCGCCAGCAGCGGCATGAGGCCACGCCGATCGCCGAGGCGTTCGACTACGCGACCGTGCGCGGGCTGTCGGCCGAAGCGCTGCAGAAACTGGAGCGCGTGCGCCCGCAGACCATCGGCCAGGCGCAGCGGATTCCCGGCATGACCCCGGCGGCGATCTCGCTGCTGCTGGTGCACCTGGAGCGGGCGCGCCGCGGCCGCGTGGCGTAACGCGCCGCTGCGCTCGCCGGGCATGGCCCGGCGCTACCGTGCATTGGCGGGGATTCATCCACGCATGGCGTGGATCTACTGCCGCCCGCCCTGGTAGATCCACGCCATGCGTGGATGAAGGCCTCCGTGCCGACCAAGGTCGGCAGCTACCGGAACGAACGCGCTATCGTGCGTCCGCGCCGCCGCCCAATACCTTGAACAACGTCACCCGGTTGCCCGCTTCCTGCTGCTGCAGCGAGATCAGGTCCTGCTGCGCGGCATACAGGCTGCGCTGTGCATCCAGCGACTGCAGGTAGCCATCCAGCCCGGTGCGGTAACGTGCATCGGCCAGCGTGTAGCTGCGCTGGCTGGCGGCCACCAGCGCGCGCTGCGCGTCCATCTGCGCGGTCAGGTGGTCACGCGTGGCCAGCGCATCGGCCACTTCGCTGAAGGCCTGCTGGATCACCTTCTCGTACTGCGCGATGCCGATGTCCTTGCCGATCTTCGAGGCATCCAGCGATGCCTTCAGTGCGCCGGCATGGAAGATCGGCGCGGTGATGCTGGGCGCGAACGACCAGCCACGGGTGCCGGCCGAGAACAGCGTCGACAACGCGGTGGAGCTGTGGCCGTAGTTGGCAGTCAATGTCAGCGTCGGGAAGAATGCAGCGCGCGCGGCACCGACATCGGCGTTGGCGGCCTGCAACGCATGCTCAGCGGACAGCACATCCGGGCGCTGCAGCAGCACGCTTGAAGGAAGATTGGCAGGCAGCGGCGCCAGTGCCACGCTGCCCTCCAGCACCTGCGCGGTCGGCAGCAGTGCCGGATCCAGCGGCGACCCCACCAACAGCTGCAATGCATCGCGATCCTGCGCCTGCTGTGTCTGCAGCTTGGCGAGCGCGCCGCGCGCGGCTTCCACGCTGGTCTGTACCTGCGACAGATCCAGCCCCGAGGCGAGCCCCTGCGCATGGCGGGCCTCGGTGCGCTGCAGGGTCTGCTGCTGGCTGTCCAGGGTCTGTTGCGTGAATGCCAGCGACTGCCCATCGGCCGCCAGCGCCAGCCACGCCGTCGCCACTTCGGCGACCAGGCTGGTGCGCGCCGCACGCTGGTTCTCGGCACTGGCCAACCAGTTCTGCAGGGCCTCGTTCTTCAGGCTGCGGATGCGTCCGAACAGATCCAGTTCCCAGCTGCTGATGCCGACCTGCACGGCATCGGATTCGGTTACCTGGGTGGCCCCGGCTTCACTGTTCGCATCGCTCACGCGCGAGCGGGTGACGCTGCCACTGGCATCCACCGACGGCAGCAGCGCCGCACGCTGGATACGGTACTGCGCGCGTTCCTTCTCCACCTGCAGCACGGCCACGCGCAGGTCGCGGTTGTTCTGCAGCGCCAGCGCGATCACCTGCTGCAGGCGCGGTTCGAGGAACACCTCGCGCCATGCCGGCATCGCCAGCGCAGGATCAGCCTCGCCCGTTGCCGCGTTGCCGAACTGCCCCGGCACCGGGGCCTCGGGCCTCTGGTAGTGCGGCGCCATGCTCACGCAGCCGCCCAGCGCGGTGGTCATCGTTGCGGCCGCCAGGGCGCGCATCAGCATCGGCTTCATGGACGTGCCTCCGGGGCAGTGGCGTGAGTCGCTGCGCGCCCCGGGAACAGGCGGCGCACCAGCAGGTAGAACAGCGGCACGAAGAACATGCCCAGCACCATCGAGGCGACCGTGCCGCCGGCCACGCCGGTACCCAGCGATCGGCGCGCGGCTGAACCGGCACCGGTGGCGAACACCAGCGGCAGCACGCCCATCAGGAACGCCAGCGAGGTCATCACGATCGGCCGCAGCCGCAGGTAGACCGCCTGCAGGATCGCCTCGCGGGTGCTCTTGCCCTGGTGTTCGAGGATGCGCGCGAACTCGACGATCAGGATGCCGTTCTTGGCCGCCAGGCCAATCGTGGTCAGCAGGCCGACTTGGAAGTACACGTCGTTGTTGAGGCCACGCAGGTTCATCATCAGCACCGCGCCGAACACGCCCACAGGCACGGCCAGCATCACCGCGAACGGCACCGCCCAGCTTTCATACAGCGCGGCCAGGCACAGGAACACGAACAGCAGCGAGATGGCGTACAGCATCGGTGCCTGGTTGCCCGACAGCTGTTCCTGGTAGGCCATGTCCGACCAGGCGTGGCTGAAGCCCTCCGGCAGCGTATCGGCCAGGCGCGCGATCTCGGCCATCGCCTCACCGGAGCTGACGCCGGGCGCCGGCTGGCCGGTGATCTCCATCGCCGAGATGCCGTTGTAGCGTTGCAGCGCGGCCGGTGCGCTGGACCAGTGCGCGCTGACCAGCGATGACAGCGGCACCATCTGTCCGGCCTGGTTGCGCACGCTCCAGCGCTCGATGTCCTGCGGCTGCATGCGCGCTTCGGCGGTGCCCTGGATGAAGACCTTCTTGATGCGGCCCTTGTAGATGAAGTTGTTGACGAAGTCGCCGCCCAGCGCCGCGTTCAAGGTGTCATTGATGTCCTGCGGATTCACGCCCATCGCCTGCGCCTTGGCGTCGTCCACCTTCACCGCATACACCGGTGCATCTTCCAGGCTGGCATAGCGCACGTTGACCAGCTTCGGATCCTTGGCAGCTTCCTTCAGCAGGGTGTTGCGCGCGGCCACGGCGGCGGCATGGCCGGCACCGCCTTCGTCCTGCAGTTCCAGAGTGAATCCGCCCGCATCACCCAGGCCGAGGATGGCCGGCGGCGAGGTGATGAACACCTGCGCATCGGGCACGCTGGCCATGGCCTTGGTCAACCGCGCGGCGATGGTATCGGCATCATCCTTGCGGTCGTCCCAGTCCTTCAGGCGGATGAAGGCCTGCCCGACGTTCTGGCCGCTGCCGGTCACGCTGAAGCCGGCCGTCGCCTGGATCGACAGCACGCTGTCGTCCTTCACCGCGGCGGCACTGAGGCGGTCCATCACCGCCCGGGTCTGTTCAAGCGTGGCGCCGGCCGGCAGCTTCACCAGCGCGTTGAGCATGCCTTGGTCTTCATCCGGCAGGAACGCGCCGGGCAGGTGCCACAGCAGCAGGCCGGTGACCACGCTCAACAGCAGGTAGAACACCACGCCCAGCGTGCGCCGGCCAAGGAAGCCATCCACCCGACGACGCAGGCCGTTGGAGGTGCGTTCGAAACGGTGGTTGAACCAGATGAAGAACTTGCCCAGCAGGCTCGGCTCGCCGCCGTGGTCGCCGTGCGGATGCCCGCCCTTGGGAATCTGGTGCAGGATGCTGCCGCACAGTGCCGGGGTGATGGTCATCGCGACCAGGACCGACAGGATCATTGCTGCAGCAATCGTCACCGAGAACTGGCGGTAGATCACCCCGGTGACACCACTGAAGAACGCCATCGGCAGGAACACCGCGGTCAGCACCAGCACGATGCCGACCAGCGCGCCGGTGATCTGGCCCATCGCCTTCAGCGTGGCCGGCTTCGGCGCCAGCCCTTCGAAGGTCATCACCCGTTCCACGTTCTCCACCACCACGATGGCATCGTCCACCAGCAGGCCGATGGCCAATACCAGCGCGAACATGGTCAGCGTGTTGATCGAATAGCCGAACGCGGCCAGCACGCCGAACGTGCCCAGCAGCACCACCGGCACCGCGATGGTCGGGATCAGGGTGGCGCGCCAGTTCTGCAGGAACAGGTACATCACCAGCACCACCAGGATGATCGCCTCGACCAGGGTTATCACCACTTCCTTCAGCGAGATGGTCACGAACGGCGTGGTGGTGAACGCCACGTGGGCGGTGTAGCCATGCGGCCAGTACTTCTGCAGCTGCTGAAGCCGCGCATCGATGGCCTTGGACACGGCGATCGCGTTCGCACCGGCATTGAGTTCAATGCCCAGCGAGGCCGACGGCTTGCCGTTGAAGGTGCTGATGCTGTCGTAGCTCTCCGGGCCCAGGCCGATCGTCGCCACGTCGCCCAGATGCACCACGCTGCCGTTGGCATCGGCCTTGAGCACCACCTGCGCGAACTGCTCGGGCGTGTGCAGGCGGCTGCGCGCGGTCACCGTGGCGTCGAGCTGCTGGCCCTTCAGCGCCGGCTGGCCGCCGAGTTCACCGGCCGAGACGTCGGTGTTCTGTGCCTGCAGCGCGGTCTCGATGTCCGACGGCATCAACGCGTACTGGCGCATCTTCTCCGGGTCCAGCCAGATGCGCATGGCGTACTCCTGGCCGATCGGCTGGATGTTGCCGACACCACTGACGCGGCTGATCTGGTCATCGATGCGCGCTTCCATGAAGTTGGCGACATCGAAGTTGTCCATGCTGCCGTCTTCGCTGGTGAACGACAGCACCTCGAAGATCGAACCACTGGACTTGGTGATGGTCAGGCCGTTCTGCTGCACCGCCTGCGGCAGCGTGGCCATGGCGGCCTGCAGCTGGTTCTGCACCTGCACCTGCGCGGTGTCCGGGTTGGTGCCGGTGGCGAACACCAGGTTGACCTGCGCCGAGCCGTCGGAGGCGCTGGTGGAGGTCATGTACATCAGGTGGTCCAGGCTCTGCTGGGACTGCTCGATGACCTGGGTGACCGCGTTTTCCACGGTCTGCGACGAGGCGCCGGTGTAGGTGGCGCGGATGGTGATGGTGGGCGGGGCGATCTGCGGATAGCGGTCCACCGGCAGGATCAGGATCGCAAGCAGGCCGAGCAGGCTGACCGCAATGGCGATCACCCAGGCGAAGATCGGCCGGTCGATGAAGAAACGAACCATGCGCGGCAGGCCTCAGTGCGACTTTTCGTCGGTGTTGCCGTTCGGGTCGATCGCCGGCATCGCCGCCAGCTGCGCCGTCGTGGCCGCCACCGCCTTCACCTGCTGGCCCAGTGATACCGCACTGCCGTTGCTGACGATCACCCGTTCGCCGGACTTGAGACCATCGGTGATCTGCCACTGGTTGCCGACCACCTGGCCGATGCTGACCCGGCGCTCGACCACATGGTCCTTGGCATCGAGCAGGCGCAGCAGCGGCTCGCCGCGTTCGTTGCGCACCACCGCCTTCTGCGGCACCAGCAGCGCGCGCGCGTCGGTGGCCATCGGCAGCACCGCCTTCAGGTACATGCCGGGCAGCAGCAGGCCCTCCGGGTTCGGGATGACCGCACGCAGCACCACATTGCCGGTGCCCGGATCCACCGCGCTGCCGACGAACTCCAGGGTGCCCTCATGCGCATAGGTGCTGCCGTCCTCCAGCAGCACCTTCACCTGTGCCTTGCCATCGATGGCCTTCACCAGGCCCGCATCGAGCTGCTTGCGCAGCGCCAGCATCTGCGTGCTGGACTGGGTGACATCCAGGTACACCGGGTCCAGCCGCTGGATGGTGGCCAGCGCGGCGTCCTGCCCGGCCGCGACCAGCGCACCCGCGGTCACGCTGGAGGTGCCGATGCGACCGTCGATGGGCGCGGTCACCCGCGTGTAGTCGAGGTTGATGCGGGCGGCCTGCAATGCAGCGCGCGCGGCGATCACGTTGGCCTGCGCCTGCTTCAACGCCGAGGTGGCGTCGTCGGCATCCTGCTTGCTGGCCGCATCCATGCTCACCAGCGCGCGGGTGCGCTCGGCCTTCGGTTGTGCCGACAACACGGTGGCCTCGGCCTGCGCCAGCTGCCCGCGGGCGGTATCGAAGGCCGCCTGGTATGGCGCCGGATCGACCTGGTACAGCAGCTGCCCTGCCTTGACCTGCTGGCCTTCGGTGAACAACCGCTGGCGGATCAGGCCACCGATCTGCGGCCGCACCTCGGAGATCTCGAACGGCACGGCGCGGCCGGGCAGGGTCTGCTGTAGTGCCAGCGGCCGCGCGCTGGCCGTGATGACGCCCACTTCGGGCATGGCCGGTGCTTCAGTCCTGCCCGCCGAACAGGCCGCCAGGGCCAGCAGCAGGGGCAGCAGCAGGGGACGCGGGGAACGGGACAGCGGGCGCAGGAGGGACATGGGGGCGTGGGGGCCTTGCGTTGACCCGTGCACGCTGCCGTGGAACTGTGCAGAGAATATGGAGATTGTGCGACCGGCTCAGCTGGCGCTTGCTTTCGGCGCCGCATGCGCCGCTAATGGCCTCCGCGATGGCGAAGATTCGACTCAAATTCGGCCTGACCGCGAAGACCTTCCTCGCGATCTTCACCGCCTGCCTGCTGGTGCTGGCAGTGAACGGTATTGCCAGCCGCGTGGCCTTCCAGACCGGATTCCTGGACTACCTCAACGACCAGGGCGACCTGCGCATGCAGCGGCTGATGCCCCACCTTCAGCGCGAGTACCGCGAGCACGGTGGCTGGGAGCATCTGCACGGTGATGGCGACCGCTGGGCGCGGCTGCTGCGCCCGGACCTGGCCCATGGGCACGAAGGACCGGTGCCGCCGCTGTCCGACCAGACCGGCGTGCCGTCGCGTCTGGGCCTGTTCGATGCACGGCACCGCTTCGTGGCCGGCAACCCCGACGCCACCAGCGATGACGAGCCGCATGCGGTGCAGGTGGACGGGCAGACCGTCGGTTGGCTGGGCATGGTGCCGTTCCAGACCGTCATCGCCACCAACGACCTGAATTTCTACAACACCCAGGTGCGCGCCTGGTGGGTGATCGGCATTTCGCTGCTGCTGGTGACGGTGCTGCTGGCCTGGCTGGTGTCGCGCGCGCTGCGCCAGCGCCTGGCCAAGCTGGCCGCGGCCACCCACCGGTTGGCCGCCGGTGACTACGGCACCCGCATCGAGCGAACCAGCGACGATGAGCTGGACGCACTGGTCAACGACTTCAACCGGATGGCGCAGGCGCTGGACGATACCGAGCGCAACCGCCGCGCCTTCATCGCCGACATCTCGCACGAACTGCGCACGCCACTGGCGGTGGTCCGCGCCGAGCTGGAGGCGATCGAAGATGGCATCCGTCCGCTGGACCGCGCCAACCTGGTGGGCCTGCAGGGCGAGATCCGCCAGCTGGGCAAGCTGATCGACGACCTGCACGACCTGTCGATGACCCAGTCCGGCGGCCTGGCGTACCGTTTCGCGCCACTGGACCTGGCGGCGCTGCTGCGCAGCGAACTCAACGGCATGCGCGTGCGCTTCGCCAATGCAGGCCTGGCGCTGGAAGAAGATCTGCCCGCCACGCCGTTGCAGGTGTCCGGTGACGAACGGCGCCTGCAGCAGGTGCTGGCCAACCTGCTGGAGAATGCACTGCGCTACACCCACGCCGGTGGCCGCGTACTCGTGCAGGCAGCGCACGTGCCTGCCGGCGTGCAGCTGATCGTGGAAGACACCGCGCCGGGCGTGCCTGCCGACAAGTGCGCGCTGCTGTTCGAACGCTTCTACCGCGTGGAAAGTTCGCGCAACCGCGCCAGTGGTGGCAGCGGGCTGGGCCTGGCCATCAGCCACAACATCATCCTCGCCCACCACGGCGTCATCCACGCCGAGCCCTCGCCACTGGGCGGGCTGCGCGTGGTCATCACCCTGCCGGAGCCTGCATGAGCACGTCGCCCGCCATGTGCGCGAAGATCCTGATCGTCGAGGACGAGCCACGCCTGGCCTCGGTACTGCGCGACTACCTGGCCGCTGCCGGCATGGCCAGCGAGTGGGTGGACGACGGTGGCCAGGTGATCGACGCGTTCGCGCGCTACCAGCCCGACCTGGTGCTGCTGGACCTGATGCTGCCGCAGCGCGACGGCGTGGACCTGTGCCGCGAACTGCGCGCCAGCAGCGATGTGCCGGTGATCATGGTCACCGCACGGGTGGAAGAGATCGACCGCCTGCTGGGCCTGGAGATCGGTGCCGACGACTACATCTGCAAGCCGTTCAGTCCGCGCGAAGTGGTCGCTCGGGTAGTGGCGGTGCTGCGCCGCTACCGCCCAGACCCCGGTGCGCGTGCCAACGGCGGCCTGCACATCGACGAGCCGGCCGCACGCGCCACCTGGAACGGCAAGGGCCTGGACCTGACTCCGGTGGAATACCGCCTGCTGCGCACGCTGCTGGCCACGCCAGGCCGGATCTGGGCGCGCGATGAACTGCTCGACCGGCTGTACCTGGACCATCGCGTGGTGGTCGACCGCACCGTCGACAGCCATGTGCGCAACCTGCGCCGCAAGCTGGCCGACGCCGGCATGGAAGGCGAGCCGATCCGTTCGGTGTACGGCATGGGCTACAGCTACGAACCCTGAGCTCCCTGTAGAGCCGAGCCCATGCTCGGCTGCGTAGGGAGCCGAGCATGGGCTCGGCTCTACAACGCACCACGCAGGTATCATCGTCGCGAACGCCCTGATTTCCGGAGATGCCGATGAACCCGCTGCGCCCCTTTCGCGACAAGATGCCCGTCCTCGGCGAGCGTGTGTACATCGACCCGGCCTGCACCGTCATCGGTGATGTGGAACTGGGCGACGACGTGTCGGTGTGGCCGGGCACGGTCATCCGCGGCGATGTCAATTACGTGCGCATCGGTGCGCGCACCAACGTGCAGGACGGCACCATCATCCATGTCAGCCACCACAGCCCGTACAACAAGGCCGGCTACCCGACCCTGATCGGCGAGGGCGTGACCGTCGGCCACGGCTGCATCATCCATGCCTGCACCATCGGCGATTACAGCCTGATCGGCATGGGCGCCTGCATCCTCGACGGTGCCCGCGTGGAGCGCCATGGCTTCGTCGGTGCCGGCGCGGTGATCGGCCCCGGCAAGGTGGTGGGCGAAGGCGAGCTGTGGGTCGGCAACCCGGCCCGGCCGGCGCGCACGCTGAGCGACAAGGAAATCGAGTCGCTGCACTATTCGGCCGACCACTACGTGCGGCTGAAGGACGAATACCGGGGCTGAGCAGCCAACGCCGCCACGCGGCTCTGCTAAAGTCTGGGCCCGACCAGGACCTGTCGAGACCCCCCATGCCTGTGGTTGCCAGCCGGAGAGGACTCCGGTGCCCGCAACGAAGGCCATCGCGCTGATGGCCGCACCGATGCTCGATACCTACCGTGAGGTGGTGACGCCGGAGGGTGTGCTGCTTCAGTTGCCAGTAGCCGGACCGCTGCCGCGGGCCATGGCCTGGCTGGTCGATCTTGGTGTGCGCATCGCGGCACTGGTGCTGATGGCGATTCCGCTGGCGGTGCTGGACGAATTCGGCTCCGGCCTCAACCTGGTGCTGATGTTCCTGGTCTACTGGGTCTACCCGATCGTGTGCGAGGCGCTGTGGGGCCGCACCCTGGGCAAGCGCGCGCTGGGCCTGCGCGTGCTGTCCCGCGATGGCGCGCCCGTGGGCTGGATGGCGGCGATCACCCGCAACCTGCTGCGTACGGTGGACATGCTGCCGTTCGGCTATGCACTGGGCCTGGTCAGCAGCCTGTTCGATCCGCACGGCCGCCGCCTCGGCGACCTGGTGGCCGGCACCGTGGTGGTGCACGCGCCTGTCCTGTACCTGCCGCCGCCACCTACCATCGACAGCGTGCTGGCCCCGCCGCAGCCGCTGCGGCCGGAGGAACAGGCCGCGCTGATGGCCTTCGCCGAGCGCGCCCCGCGTCTGTCCGCGCCCCGCCAGCAGGAGTTGGCCGGCATTGCCGAACCCCTGACCGGCAGCCTGGGCCAGATCGGTGTGCTGCGCCTGTATGCGATGGCCAACTGGCTGCTGGGGCGGCGATGAAACAGGAACAGTTCGTCGCCCGTTACCAGCAGGAATGGCAGGACCTGGAACAGTGGCTGCTGCTGCGTGCCGGCGCCTCGCGCCGTGCGCGCCGCAAGGCCAGCGGCCTGGCACTGGACGATGCCACCGTCCCGCAACGCTATCGGCGCCTGTGCCAGCAGCTGGCGCTGGCCCGCGAGCGCGGTTACAGCCCGCAGCTGGTCCAGCGCCTGCAGCAGCTGATGCAGCAGGGCCACAGCATGCTGTACCGCACACGGCCGACGCGCTGGCGCGCCGCGCTGGAATTCCTGGTGGCCGACTTCCCGCTGCTCGTGCGCAGCCAGGCACGCAGCATGTGGGTAGCGCTGGCGATGTTCGCGCTGCCGGCAATCGCCTGCTTCGTGCTTGCACAGGTCTACCCGGACCTGATCCACACGCTGATGGACAACCGCCAGATCGCCGCGATGGAGCGCATGTACGACCCTGCCGCCGAACGACTGGGCCGCGACAGCGGCACCGACTGGATGATGTTCGGCCACTACATCCTCAACAACATCAGCATTGCCCTGCGCACGTTCGCCAGCGGCCTGCTGGCGGGGCTGGGCACGCTGCTGGTGCTGCTGTTCAACGGCGTCACCATCGGGGCGGTGGCCGGCCACCTGCAGCACATCGGGCACGGTGGACCGTTCTGGCGCTTCGTGGTCGGCCACGGCGCCTTCGAGCTGACCGCGATCGTGATCGCCGGCGGTGCCGGCCTGCAGCTGGGCATGAAACTGCTGGCACCGGGCCGGCGCAGCCGCCTGGATGCGCTGGTCGACGGTGGACGCATCGGTGCCCGGCTGTGCCTGGGCGTGGCGTTCATGCTGCTGGTCGCGGCCTTCATCGAAGCGTTCTGGTCGTCGATCGCCGAAGTCCCCGCATGGATCAAGTTCAGCGTCGCCGGAGTGCTCTGGGCCGGCGTGCTGCTGTGGCTGTGGCGTGGCGGGCGTGGAAGCGGCCATGCGCATTGACCGCCTTGACGTGGTGCTGCGTGCACGCAGCGGCTGGGAGGCGATGGAGCTGGGCAGTGCCCTCGCCCGCCGCCATGCGCGCGCCGTGTGGGGCAGCTGGCTGCTGGCCAGTGCTCCGTTGTTCGTGATCTTCAACGCGCTGGGATGGTGGCTGGATGCCTTCGGCTGGGCCTGGCTGGCGATGTGGTGGTGCAAGCCACTGTTCGAGCGTGCGCCGCTGTATGTGCTGTCACGCGGCATCTTCGGCGAACCGGTCAGCACGCTTTCGGCGCTGCGTGCGCAGCGCCACTGGGGCAACTCCGGTTTCTGGGGCTACCTGGGCTGGCGTCGTTTCAGCGTGCTGCGCAGCCTGTGTCTGCCGGTGAACCTGCTGGAAGGCAACGCACCGGGCCAGCGCGGTCCACGCCGCCGTGCGGTGGCGGCCGGCGCCGCAGGTGCGGCGACAGTGCTGACCGTGACCTGCATGGCGTTCGAAGCGGTGCTGGTGTCCGGTGCCATCGGTGCAGTGTTCATGTTCATGCCACTGGACCTGATGTCCGAATCCTGGCGTGCGGCGTGGGACATGATCGGCAAGGACACGCCGGCCTGGGCACGTTTCGGTTTCAATCTGGCCTGCTGGCTGGCCTCGGCGCTGATCGGCCCGTTCTTCGTCGGTGCGGGCTTTGGCCTGTACTTGAACCGGCGTACGCAGATGGAAGCCTGGGACGTCGAAATCGCCCTGCGCCGCCTGCGCGATCGCCTGCTGCCGGCAGCGTCGACGCTGGCCCTGCTGCTGTGCCTGGCACTGCCGCTGGTCTCCGCACCGGTGCACGCCCAGGACGCAGATGCCGAGCCCGGACGCGCCATGGGCAAGCCCAACGACAGCGGCATCGCCTCCGAAGAGGACGACGAAGAACCGACCATCGACCCGGCCAACACGCCAGCCACCATCTTCGGTGGCACGCCGGTGGACACTGCTGGTTTCCGCCAGGCGGTGAATCGCGCCTACGAGGATCCGCTGCAGCGCCCGACCCGCCAGGTCACCCGCTGGAAGCCGATCGAACAGGCCAAGGAAAAAAAGAAGGACGACAAGCAGCTGCAGAGTGACAGCAGCCCCCGGGGCGAACGCAAGGCGCGCAAGGAGGGCATCGCCTGGCTGGCACGGTTGGCCGAGTGGGGCCTGTGGGGCCTGCTGGGCATCCTGCTGCTGGTGCTGCTGCTGACGGCCCGGATGTGGTTGCCCTGGCTGCGCGGCAGCGGCCGGCGCAAGGCCGATGCACCACCGCAGGTGATGGAGGAACAGGTGGAACTGCCCCTGGTGCTGCCGCCGGACGTGGCCACCCAGGCCGGCCTGCTCTGGGACCAGGGGCGCCCACGCCAGGCGCTGGCCCTGCTCTACCGTGCCAGCGTGCGCACCGTGGGCGAGCGCAGCGGCATCGCGCTTCCGCCGGGCGCCACCGAAGCACAATGCCTGCGCGCATCGCGACGCATGCCTGACGCCATCGACCGTGACCTGTTCGCGCGCATCGTTCGCATGTGGCAGTACGCGGCTTACGGTGGCCGCCTGCCCAGCCGCAGCGATTTCGACGCACTGGCCGCAACGCTGCGCCAGCAGTACCGGTGGCAGGCATGAGCCCGCGCCTGTTCTGGTCGTTGCTGCTGGGCGTGCTGGTGCTGTTCGGCGTGCCGCTGACCATCCTCTACCTGCGCACGCATGAGCGCGTGACCGAGACCATCCGGCTGCCACCGCAGGGCGAGGCGGCCTACAACCCGCTGTACGTGCTCGGCCAGGCCCTGCGTGCCGACGGCATCGACGTGCATTCACTGCCCCGGCTGGACCTGCAGCAGATGACGCTGGGGCCGCACGATACGGTGGTGCTGCTGCAGGACAGCAGCGAACTGCCGCCGCCCGTCGCCAATGCCCTGCTGGATTGGGTCGAGGATGGTGGACACCTGCTGGTACGCACGCCGCCACCGGCCGAGGACGACGCCAGCAGCTCGCAGGGTCCGTTGCTGGACCGGCTGGGCGTGGACAGCCTGTTCCAGCGCAGCGACTGCCAGCCTTTCCATGTCGATGATGATCCGGGCCACGTTGAATTCTGCGGTGGCCGCCGCTTTACCCTGGGCTTTGCGGCCAGCGCGCAGGCCGAACGCCGTTGGGGCGGTGATCGCGATCTCGTGTACGCACGCCTGCGCCATGGCCAGGGCAAGGTGAGCGTGCTGGCCGACATGGACTTCATGCGCAGCGAGGTGGATTCACCGGCAGCGCGCCTGGCCTCGGCCGGCGGCAACGCCAGCGATGGCCTGCACGATGCTTCGCACCGCGACCTGACCCGCTATCTGCTCGACCCGAACTACGGCAAGGGTACGGTCTGGCTGATCTACGCCAGCCGCCCGCCATCGTTGTGGGCACGCATCTTCTACCAGGGCTGGCCACTGTGGGCGCCACTGCTGCTGGCCCTGCTGGGTTGGCTGTGGAGCCGCTCGCAGCGCTTCGGCAGCCTGCAACCGTCGCCGGTGCTGGAACGCCGCTCGCTGCTGGAGCACGTGCGCGCCAGTGGCGAACTGCTGCTGCGTTTCGGCCACGGTATGCGCCTGTACGACGCCGTGCTCGCCCTGTTCCTGCATCGCCTGCGCCTGCGCGCGCCGGTTGCCGCCGCGCTCGATGGCGCACCGCGTGAGCAGGCCATCGCCGCACTGCTGAAGTGGCCACAAAGCCGCGTCGCCAGCGCGCTCACACCGCCTCCGCCGCACGATTCCTCCGCCCTGCGCGAGCGCATCCGCTTGCTGCTCCAGATGAGATCCCTGCTATGACCGAAGTCCCCGAGCTGCCGGCGGCCGCCGATGCCCGCCTGATCGAACGCGTCGATGCCATCCGCGAGGCCGTCGGCCGCGCTTTCATCGGCCAGGCCGACGTGCTGGACCAGATTCTGGTGGCCCTGCTGGCAGGTGGCCACGTGCTGATCGAGGGCGTGCCCGGGCTGGGCAAGACCCTGCTGGTGCGCGCGCTGGCGCAGGCGATGGAGCTGGACTATGGGCGCGTGCAGTTCACCCCCGACCTGATGCCCAGCGACGTCAGCGGGCACGCCGTGTACGACCCGAAGAGCGAGAGCTTCAAGATCCGCCGCGGCCCGGTGTTCACCAACCTGCTGCTGGCCGATGAGATCAACCGCGCGCCGGCCAAGACCCAGTCGGCGCTGCTGGAAGTGATGCAGGAAGGCCAGGTGACCATTGAAGGCAAGGCCTTCACCCTGGCGCCACCGTTCATGGCGCTGGCCACGCAGAACCCGCTGGAACAGGAAGGCACCTACCCGCTGCCGGAAGCGCAGCTGGACCGCTTCCTGCTGAAAGTGCTGATCGACTACCCGCAGCTGGAGGACGAGAAGCGCATGGTGACCGCGATCACCAGCGGCCGCTCCGCCAGCGATTTCGACCTGAGCCAGGTACCGCGCGTGCTCGGTGCCGGTGAACTGGTGGAGCTGCAGCGCGCCACCGCGGCGATCAACGTGGATGACGAAGTGATCGACTACGCGGTGCGGATCGTGGCCGCTACCCGGCAGTGGCCGGGCATCGCAGTCGGTGCCGGCCCGCGTGGCAGCATCGCGCTGGTACGTGCATCGCGCGCACAGGCGGTGCTGGCCGGCCGTGACTTCGTCACCCCCGACGACGTGCGCGACATCGCGCGCCCTGCGCTGCGCCATCGCATCGCGCTGGTCCCGGAGCTGCAGATCGAAGGCCAGGATGCCGACGACGTGCTGGGTGCGCTGCTGGCCAAGGTGGAAGCACCGCGCCGATGAGGCCTGCCCCGCTGCTGCTGGCGCTGTTGCTGGCCTGGGCCGTCCTGGGCGGCCTGGTGCTGGGCGGCCTGCTGCCACGCTGGAGTTGGGCGCTGGCTGCGGTGGCGATTGCCGTGCCGGCGTTGATGGATCTGTGGCGGCAGTCACGGCGTCCATCGCCGCAGGTGCAGCGCGAACTGCCCGAAGCGCTGGCCCTGGGTGTGCGCCGCGAGGCCGCGCTGCGCCTGCAGGCGGACGCAGCGATGACGGTGCAGGTGTTCGACCTGGTCCCCGGCGGCTGGCCGCTGGAATCGCTACCGCAGCGCGTGCGCCTGCAGCCCGGCAGCGCCTCCACCCTGCACTACCACCTGCAGCCGCTGCAGCGTGGGCGCTTCCGCTTCGACGGTGTGCATCTGCGCATGCGCTCGCCATGGCGGCTGTGGTGGCAGCAACGCACCCTGCCACCGGCGCTGGACGTACGGGTCTATCCGAACTTCGTGCCGCTCACCCGCTTCGCTCTGTTCAGCGCCGACCAGGCATCGCGCCTGGTGGGTGCGCACGTGAAGCGTCGCCGTGGTGAAGGCACCGACTTCCACCAGATGCGCGAATACCGCGTGGGCGACAGCCTGCGCCAGCTCGACTGGAAGGCCACCGCACGGGCGCGCAAGCTGGTCTCGCGCGAGTACCAGGACGAGAAGAACCAGCAGCTGCTGCTGATGCTCGACAGTGGGCGGCGCATGCTGGCCAGCGAAGGCGGTCTCTCGCATTTCGACCACGCCTTGAACGCCTCGCTGGTGGTGGCGTACCTGGCATTGCGCCAGGGCGATGCCGCCGGCCTGTTCGCTGCCGGTGGCGAGCGCCGCTGGGTGGCGCCGCAGCGTGGCATGGGCACGGTCGAGCACCTGCTGCGTGCCAGCTACGACCTGCAGCCGCGCGCGGTGGCCACCGATTACCTGGCCGCCGCCACCGAGGTGTCGCTGCGCCAGCGCCGGCGCGCACTGGTGATGCTGGTCAGCAACGTGCGCGACGAAGACATCGAGGATCTGCTGGCGGCGGTGCGCCTGCTGCAGAAACGCCATCTGGTGTGCGTGGCCAGCCTGCGCGAGCGCGAGCTGGACGGCGCACTGGAGGGCGACGTGCAGACGCTGGAGGATGCCACCCAGGCCGGTGCCGCCGCACTGTACCTGCAGCAGCGCGCGAAGGCGCACGACGCGCTGCGCAGCGAGAAGGTGATGGTGCTGGACGTGACCGCCGACGCCCTGCCCGGCGCGCTGGTGGAGCGCTACCTGGCAGTGAAGCGCGAAGGGCTGCTGTAGTCCTGCGCTTGACCCAAGCCGAGCATGGGCTCGGCTCTACAGGAATCGGGCTGTCTGTAGAGCCGAGCCCACGCTCGGCTGCCACATCAACCCACGCATGGTGTTGCCGGCCAGTGGCCGGCACTACCCCTGCAGCAATCGCCGCTGCAACCGCTCCACCGCACGCTGCAGCAGCACCCGGTTGCGGGCCAGCTTCATCCACTGCGGCAGGCGCGAGAACATCGAACGATGATGGCCGCTGCCTTCGCGCAGTCTGGCCGCGGCGTAGTCGTGCAATGCCTGCAGATGCTCGGCGTTATACGCCCACAGCAGGCCAGCCGAGGTTTTTTCCACCAACCTCAAAGGCAGGCCGAAGTCCGGGTCGATGGCTTCGTTGCCACGCCAGCGCGACCGGGTGACCTCGACATCGCTGCTGCGCCCACATTGGCTGCAGTCCGCGGACAGCACCCGCAGCGCAGATGTCTCTCGAGCGCGGCGAACTTCAGCGCTTACCCATTTGTGGCCGCAGTAGCCGCAAGGACGGTAGCCGCAGTAGCGCACCGGTCCTACCCAGTCTCCGGAGCCACAGCGGCTGCAACCGCAGCCGCCGTTCAATGCCTGGCTGCAACCCAGGCACCGGAAGCGGCGTGAATCAGGCGTACCTACCACCCAACCCGGCGTGTCACATCGATTGCAACGCACCGCCACCCGGTCTGCATAGCGCAGCAGTGAGTGACCGTCGTCCCGGTGGCGCCCTGCCACCATCAGACGTAGATCCGCGTCGGCGCCTCGTCGACGATCGCGTGCGGCACGAAACGCGCGCTGTCGCGGGTGATCGCGCTGTCGTCCTCGCGGATGCCGATGCCGCAGGCGTGGTCGCCGATCACCCAGCTGCCGATCAGCGGGTAGCCGCCTTCGAAGCGGGTCAGCGGATGCGCGCGCTGGATGATCGCGGGGCCATCGTAGGGGCCGTCGCTGCGCTGGGTGCTGCCATCGGCGAGGTGCATCTCGATGTTGGCGCCCTCGCGTGAGAACAGCGGCTTGCGCACCCAGCCCGAGGCCAGCGTGCTGCCGTCATCGAAGTGCGCTTCCAGCAGGTTCGGATGGCCCACGTTGCGCTGCCACAGCAGCGGCAGGATGCCCTTGTTGCTCAGCACCGCCTTCCACGCCGGTTCCAGCAGCTGCATGCCCGAACCGGGAAGCGCGCGACCGAATTCCTCGGCCATCAGGTCTTCCAGCGGGTACAGCTTGAACAGCGTGCCGATCACCGAATCGTCCAGCGCGGTGAAGCGGCCGTCCTCGGACAGACCGATGTCCTCGACGGCGATGGCCTGGCCATGCAGGCCGGCCTGCGAAGCGCAGTCGCGCAGGTAATCGACGGTGCCACGGTCTTCTTCGGAACTGCCCACCGCGCTGAAGTACAGCGGCGGCGGCAACTGCTTGGCCAGTTCGCCGAAGCGCTCGACGAGCGCTTCGTGGATCGCGTTGAACTGGTCGGCATGCTGCGGCAGGCGGCCGGCATTGCGCTGGTCCTCCAGCCACTGCCACTGGAAGAAGCTGGCCTCGAACAGCGAGGTCGGCGTGTCGTAGTTCAGTTCGTACAGCTTGGCCGGACCGGTACCATCGTAGGCCAGGTCCAGGCGGCCATAGAGGTGTGGCTGACGCTGGCGCCAGCTGTCGGCGATCCAGTCGCGGTAATGCGACGGAATCGCCAGCTGGTCCATCAACCGTTCGCTGCCGATGACATCACCGACCAGGTCCAGCGCCATCTGGTGCAGCTCGGCACTGGGGTCTTCGATGTCCTGTTCGATCTGGCGCAGGGTGAACGCGTAGTACGCGCTTTCATCCCAGTACGGCTGACCATCGATGGTATGGAAACGGAAACCCGCTTCCTCCGCACGAGCCCGCCACTGGGCACGCTCGGCAATCCGGATGCGCTGCATGGACCGGTCAGCCGCCGTAGCTGCCGCTGGTGCTGCGGCGCGCGCTGGTGTTGCCGAAGCCACCACGGCTGGCAGTGACCGCACGGTTCGGCTCGCTGGTGACCGGGGCCAGGCCGGCCTTGCCCGCGCCGATGCCGCTGGCGGTGTTCAGGCCACCGGTGCCACCCGGTGCCGGGCGCGCCCAACCCGCATTCTTGTCCTGGTAGGCCGGCGCCGACGCCGGCGCCTGCGGGGCCAGGCCGCCGCGGTTGCTCAGCATCTGCGACATGAAGAAGCCCATCATCATCGGGCCGATGAACGAGGTACCCGCCGACGTGTGCTGCTGCACGCACTGTTCCGGCTTGTAGTCCTTCTCGCAGGCTTCCTTGCTGGCGTACTTCGGCGCCGCATCGGCGGCCTGCTTCTGCGCTTCGGCGAAGGCATTGCGGCACGACGACGGATCGCCGGTAGCCTCGGTGCAGGCCTCGACCGAGGTGTACAGGCCTTCCTGCACCTTCACCTCCGGCTCCTTCTGGCAGGCGGTGAACAGCAGCGGCGCGGCGCTCATCAGCAGCAACGCGGTGGTGCGGGAACGTTTCATGGCCTCATGCCCTGTCGACGGATCAATGCCCCAATGATGCCAAATCCGGGCCAGCAACCGGAATCGGCAAAGTCCGAAAGATGAACGGACTTTCATTTTCGTCGTTCCCCATCTTCCACGCATGGCATGGATCCATCGTGTCGACCAAGGTCGACACCTACCAGGAGCAGAGCGCCGGCCCCGACAGATCGCAGGAAACTGTCGAAGGCGGGGTGGGTCCGCTGGCGGGGGTGTCCGCGGCATGGATGCCGCGGCCAAGCCCCCAAGGACGGGTTTACGGCGCCCCCCGCCAGCGGACCCACCCCGCCTCCCGCAGGAAGCCCGCCGTTGCTTCAGCTGTTGCTTCGGCTGTTGCTTCGGCTGTTGCTTCGGCTGTTGCTTCGGCTGTTGCTTCGGCAGGTGCCGGGCGCAGCCCGGCCGGACCATCTCCGGTGGTTGCAGCAGCAACCGAAAAAATTGGCCATGATCAGGCGACCCCCACGTCGTACGGCCCGCCCGTTCCGCCAGCCATGCCCGAATATCGTTCCCGCACCTCCACCGCAGGCCGCAACATGGCCGGCGCCCGCGCCCTGTGGCGTGCCACCGGTATGAAGGATGGCGACTTCCACAAGCCGATCATCGCCATCGCCAACTCCTTCACCCAGTTCGTGCCCGGCCACGTACACCTGAAGGACCTCGGCCAGCTGGTCGCGCGCGAGATCGAACAGGTCGGCGGCGTCGCCAAGGAATTCAACACCATCGCCGTGGACGACGGCATCGCGATGGGCCACGACGGCATGCTGTACTCGCTGCCCAGCCGCGAGATCATCGCCGACTCGGTCGAATACATGGTCAACGCGCACTGCGCCGACGCACTGGTGTGCATCAGCAACTGCGACAAGATCACGCCCGGCATGCTGATGGCCGCGCTGCGCCTCAACATCCCGGTGGTGTTCGTCTCTGGCGGCCCGATGGAAGCGGGCAAGACCAGACTGTCCGAGCACAAGCTGGACCTGGTCGATGCGATGGTGGTGGCCGCCGATGACAGCGCCTCCGACGAGAAGGTCGCGGCGTTCGAGCGCAGCGCCTGCCCCACCTGCGGCTCCTGCTCGGGCATGTTCACCGCCAACTCGATGAACTGCCTGACCGAAGCACTGGGCCTGTCGCTGCCCGGCAACGGCACCACGCTGGCGACCCATGCCGATCGCGAGGCGCTGTTCCGCCGCGCCGGCCGCCTCATCGTCGAACTCTGCCATCGCTGGTATGGCGGCGAAGACCCGAGCGCGCTGCCGCGCGGCATCGCCACCCAGGCGGCGTTCGCCAACGCGATGGCCCTGGATATCGCCATGGGCGGTTCCACCAACACCATCCTGCATCTGCTGGCCGCGGCGCAGGAGGCAGAGGTGGACTTCGACCTGACCCACATCGACGCGCTGTCGCGGCGCGTGCCGCAGCTGTGCAAGGTGGCGCCGAACACGCCGAAGTACCACGTCGAGGACGTGCATCGCGCTGGCGGCGTGTTCGGCATCCTCGGCGAGCTGGACCGCGCCGGCCTGCTCGATACCTCGGTACCGACCGTGCACAGCACCAGCCTGGCCGACGCGCTGGAACGCTGGGACGTGGTGCGCAGTGACAACGACACCCTGCATACCTTCTTCAAGGCCGGCCCGGCCGGCATTCCCACCCAGGAGGCCTTCAGCCAGGCCACGCGCTGGCCGACGCTGGACATCGACCGCGCCGAAGGCTGCATCCGTTCGCTGCAGCACGCGTATTCGCTGGAAGGCGGCCTGGCCGTGCTGCGCGGCAACCTCGCGCTGGATGGCTGCGTGGTCAAGACCGCAGGCGTGGACGAGTCGATCCACGTGTTCGAAGGCCCCGCGCGCGTCTACGAAAGCCAGGACGCCGCCGTCGCCGGCATCCTCGCCGACGAAGTGCAGCCGGGCGAGGTGGTGGTGATCCGCTACGAAGGCCCGAAGGGTGGGCCGGGCATGCAGGAAATGCTGTACCCGACCAGCTACCTGAAATCGAAGGGACTGGGCAAGCAGTGCGCGCTGCTCACCGATGGCCGCTTCTCCGGTGGCACCTCGGGCCTGTCGATCGGCCACGTCTCGCCGGAAGCCGCCAGCGGCGGTGTCATCGGCCTGGTGGAAGACGGCGACCGCATCCGCATCGACATCCCCACCCGCCGCATTGATCTGTTGCTGGATGAGGCCACGCTGGCCCAGCGCCGCGCCGGCGCCGACGCGCGTGGCTGGAAACCGCGCGCACCGCGCCCGCGCAAGGTCACCAGTGCGCTGAAGGCTTACGCGCTGCTCGCCACCAGCGCCGACAAGGGCGCCGTGCGCAATACCGCCCTGCTCGGCGATTGATCCCGATGCGGTAGTGCCGGCCGCTGGCCGGCATCTGGGCGCATCATGTGCAACCCTGTACATGGACGTCACGATGCGCTTCGGCCTGATGCTTTTCTCATGGGTGATCGCCGCACCTGTACTCGCCGGCGAATGCCAGTTCGACAATCGCGCCGAACTGCTGGCGATGCCACCCGATGCATTCAATCAAGGGCCCGGGGAGGGCTGGGACGCACTTGTCGAGCGCGCAGGCTGCCAGTTGGAACTGGCTGACCTGTTCGCCGCATACCGGCGCCAGGCCAAGGCAAGCGGCCACCCAGAGCTGGCCTGGCACGAGGCGCAACTGCGTGCCTACGAGGGGCAACGCGATCCCGCCAGCGCACTGATGCGGTTGACGTACAAGCCTGCCGACGCCGATCCGGAGGGTTGGAACCTCTACGTGGATGCGACCATCGCCTTTCTGGATGACGACCTGCCGGCACTACGACGTGCGCGCGCGCGCTTGGCCGCCCTGCCGCTGCCACCCGGTACCACGCTCAGGGAAGGGATGGTCGAGATGCGTAGCGCGCAGGGCCTGCAGCACGTCGCATGGCCACCGCGGCTGAAGGCGGTGGACGACCTGATCCGCTGCATGTACCAGCCCTACGCACTGGCGTCCGACTCATGCCCGCAGTCGCAGGACTGAAAGGCGAAACGACCCTGCTCGCGCGACGGGGTCAGAGCCCTTCCGGCGGAAGGGATCTGACCCCGCTCCTCAGCCGATGGTGCGCTTGAACGGCGGCAGCGCGTCGATGATGCGCTTGCCGTAGCGGCGGGTCAGCAGCCGCGAATCGAGGATGACCACGCGGCCGGTATCGGTGGAGGTGCGGATCAGACGGCCGGCGAACTGGGTCAGCGTGCGCAGGGCGTGCGGAATGGCGATCAGGTTGAACGCATTGAGCCCGCGTCCCTCGAACCATTCGCTGAGCGTGGCGGTCTGCGGGTCGGTCGGCACCGCGAACGGCACCTGGGTGATCACCACCGTGGTGCAGGCCTCACCCGGCAGGTCGAGGCCTTCGCCGAAGGAGTTCAGGCCGAACAGCACCGAGCCCTCGCCCGCCGCGACGCGGCGCAGGTGTTCGTCGATCAACCGGGTCTTGGACATCTCGCCCTGCACCAGCACCTGCTTGCGGCGCGCGGCCGACATCAGGCCGGCTACCTTCTCCATCTTCCAGCGCGAGGTGAACAGCACCATCGAGCCCTTGGCCCAGTCCAGTTCGGTGTCGAGATAGCGCGCCACTTCGCGTGGATGGCCCTCGCGGTCGTCCGGGGTGACCGGGAATTTCGGCACGATCAGCTCGGCCTGGTTGGGCAGGTCGAACGGCGAGGACAGCGAGACCATCTCGGCGTCTTCGGGAATGCCGTTGTCGATCGCCAGTGACTGGAAATCGCCACCACCGGTCAACGTCGCCGAGGTCATCACCACCGAGTCCACTTCATCCCACAGCAGCTTGCGCAGCACGTGCGCGGCCGACACCGGCGAACCGTGCAGCACCAGGTCGCCGTCGCGGGTGGCGGTGACCCAGCGCGCCATCGGCGGCGCACCGTCCTTGTCCTCGCGACGCCAGGCCTGCCACAGGTTGTACTGCTGCTCGATCATCTCCAGCGCCATGCCCAGGTTGCGCTGCAGGCGCTCGCGCGCGGCGTCGTCCGGCTTGCCCTTGGCCACCTGCGCGGTAGCCGCATGCGCCCAGTTGTAGAGACTGCGGGTATCGTCGGCCAGTGCTTCGATCGGCTCGCGCCAGGCCTCGGGCAGGCGACCGTTGGCGGCGCGCCACATCGGCTCCTCGTCGGCCGGCGCCGGCATCCACACCCGCTCGATGTGGTCACGGAACGCGCGCAACTGCTTGGCCACGTTGCTGGCCACTTCGATCGCTTCGTTCGGCAGCAGGTTGCCGAGGCGATCCTTGTCGACCGCGCGGTAGGCACCAGCGATCAGGATCTGCAGGCGGCCGGTGCGCTTGGCCATTTCATCCAGCGCCAGGCTTGCCGCGCCCTGGTCGATCGCCACGCTGCCGATGTGATGGCCTTCGTCCAGCACCAGCAGCATGTCCGACGGCGGCGCGATCAACGGCTGGCCGTTGTCGCTGTCGCCGATCGACAGTGCCGACAGCAGCAGCGCGTGGTTGGTGACCACGATCTGCGCATCACGCACGGTATTGCGCGACCGCAGCACCGCGCATTGCGCCGAGTAGGCGCAGCGGCGCCCGGCGCAGCCCGAGGCCGGCGTGGTGATGCGGCTGCGCAGGCCGGGACTGATGGTTTCCGGGGCGTTGTCGATGTCACCATCCCAGCTGCCGCCGGTGAAGGCATCGGTCAGGCGCTTGGCGATGTCCATCTCGATCGGCGCCAGTGGCCGGTCGAACAGCGGCGCGTCGTCCTCGAACATGCCGCCCTGCGAGCCCTCGCCCTGCGCCTCGGCGGCATTGCGCGTGCACAGGTAGCGGGTACGGCCCTTGGCCAGCGCCACGGTCGCTTCCAGGCCGGTGGCCTTGAGGAAGTTGGGAATGTCGCGCTCGACCAACTGCGACTGCAGCGCCACGGTGCCGGTGCTGATCACCAGCTTCTTCTTGCTGGCCAGCGCGATCGGCACGCCCGCGGTGAGGTAGCCCAGGCTCTTGCCGACGCCGGTCGGCGCCTCGACCACGCCGACGCCGCCACTTTTGGACAGCGCACGCGACACCACGCCGATCATCTGGCTCTGCGAGCGGCGGGTGGAAAAGCCGGGCGTATTGGCCTGCAGCGTCGTGTACGCCTTGCGGATCGCGTCCTTCAAGGAGTCATCGAGCGCGCGCGGAGCGGCGACGGTTTCGGTCACGCCGGGAATTACCGTAGCTGGATCAGGCCGGGCATTGTCGCACGGCCGGCCGCATTCACCGCCGCTGGCACCCTGAACGGGCCAGCGACGACGCGCGCTGGCGGTCACGGTCCGGTGGCCGGACCGTCCCAGGGGCAGATACGCCGGGCATGACCCGGCGCGACCGGTCAGGCGGCCGGGAGCGTACGGGTACGCAGCAGGCGCACCAGCGCCCACACCACCAGCACCACGCCGATGGCCTCGACCATCGCCAGCGCGAAATGCAGCACGCCGAGGATGGCGCTCAGGCTCGACACAGCACTGAAATCACCGCTGCGCACCATCCACATCGGCAGGATGCCCGCCGCCATGCCGCCAAGGCTGGCCAACAGCAACAGCAGCAGGCCGACCAGGGCACCGGTGCGGGTGGCATCGCGCGGTGCGCCGACCACCCAGACCAGGCCCACGCACAGCGCGATCAGCACCGGCAGGCGCACGCCCACCATGCTCAGCACCGTGACCAGCAGGGTTGCGTTGTCCATCGATCAGTCCTCGCCGGCCAGCACGGCCGAGCCCTGGCGCAGCGACTGGTAGACCTCGTCGGTCTGCGGGCGCACACCGTGCCACTGCAGGAAGCTCTCGGCGGCCTGCTCGACCAG
The DNA here is from genome assembly GCF_039555535.1 of Stenotrophomonas maltophilia. Classification (NCBI taxonomy): domain Bacteria; kingdom Pseudomonadati; phylum Pseudomonadota; class Gammaproteobacteria; order Lysobacterales; family Lysobacteraceae; genus Stenotrophomonas; species Stenotrophomonas maltophilia. The sequence continues at coordinate 4,596,281 of NZ_CP154630.1, forward strand.
CATGCCCAGGCCATCGACCGTATTACGGCACTCCGCGGCGCGCGCCCAGGCCAGGAAGGCGATGGCCGCCTCGCCGTAGTTCAGGTCGACGGCAGTGGTCATCGAGTTGACCAGCGACAGCGGCAGCTTGAACTCGACGTCGCGGTCGCGGCCGGCCGAGGTGGCGTTGACGATCAGTTCGAAGTCGCCCAGCTCGCGCAGGTCTTCCCAGTAGCGGCTGATCGCGCGGCCCGGCTCGCCCATGGCATCGATCAGCTCATCGGCGCGTTCCGGCGTGCGGTTGACCACCACCAGCTCGGTGATGCCGGCATCGAGCAGCGCCGGGGCGACGCTGCGTGCCGAACCACCGGCGCCGATCAGCAGCATGCGGCGGCCGCGCAGGTCCAGGCCATGGCGATCGGTCAGGTCACGCACCAGGCCGATGCCGTCGGTGGTGTCACCGTGCCAACGGTCGCCCTTGCGCAGCAGCGTGTTGACCGAGCCGGCGCGGCGCGCGCGCGCGGTCAGCGTGGTGCACACCGAGAACGCGGCTTCCTTGTGCGGCGAGGTGACGTTGGCGCCGACACCGCCCTCGGCGGCGAAGGCTTCCAGACCGCCCAGGAACGCATCCGGAGCCAGGTCGATCGCGCGGTAGTCGATGCTGATGCCTTCCTGGCGACCGAACACCGCGTGGATCTGCGGCGACTTCGAGTGGGCAACGGGGTGTCCGAAGACGGCGTAACGGTCGGTCATGGAATCCTCAAGCTGGCTAGACTGATGCTCTTTCGTGCACGGACCCGGATGATGCGCATCACCCCGCCCCTGCTGGTGCTTGCCGCCAGTCTACTCTCTGCCCCCGTGGCAATGGCGTTGAACGAGTACGGCATCGAAGGCATGGGCGTGGTCTCGACCCGTGCCGACGAAGGCCGCGCCACGATCAGCGCCGACGGCCAGCGCATCGTGTTCGCGCGCCGCGGCGAGGCCGGCTGGGGCCTGTGGCAGGCACGCGTGGTCGATGGCCGCTGGCAGCAGGCGCAGGCGCTGCCGGTGGGCGTGGCCGGCGAGGCCCGCGATCCCTACTTCAGCCGTGATGGCCGCTGGCTGCTGTTCGCGGCCGGCCGCGAGGGCGCGCTGGCGCTGTACCGCGCCACGGTGGAAGCCGACGGCCAGCTCGGCAAGGCGCAGACCTTGGCGGGCGATGGTGGACGCCGGGAAGAGCGCGGACCGGCCCTGAGCGCGGATGGGCGACGACTGTTGTTTGCCCGCCAGCAGGGCCGGGGCGCCGGCTGGAATCTGTTCGTGTCGACGCTGGATGCCCAGGGCCAGCGCGGACCGGCCACTGCACTGAGCGCGTTGAACAGCGCCGACGACGAGACCGACGGCGACTGGCTGGGCCAGGACGGCGCCGTGGTGTTCAGCCGCGGCAGCGGCACCACCGCACAGGTGTGGAGCAGCGGTTGTGCGTGGACCGGCGTGGCCCTGCAGCCGTTGGGGCTGTCATTCAACCAGACGGGTGGCTGGACCGGCGCGCCGGTGGTCGACAACGCCAAGCCGGGCGAGATGATGGTCGCCAGCAGCGCGGCCAAGGCACCGCGTGCCGGTGGCGTGGACGTGTACCGGTTGGCGGTACCAAAGGTGGCGGCGGTGGCGGGGTGCGTGCGGTAGATCCACGCCACGCGTGGATGGCGCCCGCGAAGGGGTCAGAGCCCTTTCCTGCGGAAAGGGATCCGACCCCGGGCATTGCCCGTCAGCGCGACAACACCCTGGCGCGCTGCTGCTCGTACTCGACCTCGCTCAGCTGGCCATTGTCCTTGCGCTGGTTCAGCGCGGCCAGCTCGGCCTGCACGCTCTCCGGCAGGGCCTGCTCACGGGCCACGTGGCGGGCAGCGGAGAGCTGCTCCGGCGGGCGCTTGCCGGCCCGCCAGGCGGCGATGAAGACACCGACGATGATGGCGCCGAACACCAGCGTACCGATGCCCCAGATCAGCCATTGCATCCATCCCAGTTCGGGCCCCATCGCGCATTCCTCCGTCTATCGTGGCGCTATTGTCAGCGCTCGCGCAGCCATCGCGCCACCTGCGGCGCGAAATAGGTCAGCACGCCATCGGCGCCGGCCCGCTTGAAGCCCAGCAGCGACTCCAGCACGCAGGCGCGCTCGTCCAGCCAGCCGTTGGCGAAGGCGGCCTTCATCATCGCGTACTCGCCACTGACCTGGTAGGCGAAGGTCGGCACGCCGAAGGTCTCCTTCACCCGGCGCACCAGGTCCAGGTACGGCATGCCCGGCTTGACCATCACCATGTCGGCGCCCTCTTCCAGGTCCAGCGCGATCTCGCGCAGGGCCTCGTCGCCGTTGGCCGGGTCCATCTGGTAGGTCTTCTTGTCGGCCTTGCCGAGGCTGGCTGCGCTGCCCACCGCATCACGGAACGGACCATAGAACGCCGAAGCGTACTTGGCCGAGTAGGCCATGATGCGCACGTTGATGTGGTTGCCGGCATCCAGCGCGCGGCGGATCGCACCGATGCGGCCGTCCATCATGTCCGACGGCGAGACGATGTCCGCACCGGCCTCGGCATGCGACACCGACTGCTTGACCAGCGCGTCGACGGTGATGTCGTTCAGCACATAGCCCTTGTCATCGATGATGCCGTCCTGGCCATGGGTGGTGTACGGGTCCAGCGCCACGTCGGTCATCACTCCCAGTTCCGGGAAGCGCGACTTCAGCGCGCGGATCGCCCGCTGCGCCAGGCCGTCTTCGGACCAGGCGGCCGATGCGTCCAGCGACTTCAGCGACGGGTCGATCACCGGGAACAGGTCGATCACCGGAATGCCCAGCTCCAGCGCCTCTTCGGCCACCTTCAGCAGCTCTTCGATCGACAGCCGTTCAACGCCCGGCATCGACGGCACCGCGGTGCGGCCGGCCTGTTCGTGCACGAACACCGGGTAGATCAGGTCGTCGGTGGTCAGCGTGTTCTCGCGCATCAGGCGGCGCGAGAACTCGTCGTGGCGCATGCGGCGCGGGCGGTACAGCGGGTGGGACATGGCAGGCTCCGAGGAGTGGCTATTGCAACAGGTAGCCCTGCGGCAGCAGGGGTTCGGGCAACGGGCGTTCGCCTAGCGCATCGAGCTGGTCGATCTCGATCGTGCGCACCAGCGCGTCCAGCGGCAGGTCGTTCGGCTCCAGGCCGAACGGGTCTTCCATTTCTTCGCCCAACTGGTCCAGGCCGAAGAAGGCATAGGCAAGCACCGCAGACAGTACCGGCGTGCCCCAGCCCAGCGAACTGGCCAGGCCGAACGGCAGCAGCACGCAGAACATCCACGCGCAGCGATGCAGCAGCAGGGTGTAGGCGAACGGCAGCGGCGTGGTGAGGATGCGCTCGCAGCCGGCCTGGATCGACGACATCGCGTGCAGGCGCTCTTCAAGCTGGGTATAGAGGATGGGGTCGAGCTGGCCGGCGCGCAGCGCCTGCGCCAGTTCGGCCGCGATCATCGCCAGCAGTGCATCGGGCACGTTCTCGCGCTGGCCCAGCTGTTCGCGCTGGCGCTTGTCCAGCCACGGTAGTGCCGCCAGGGCGACGATGCGGCCACGCAGTCGCGCCGCCAGCGCATGGGCGAACGCAGTGGTGAGGTAGGCGACGCGACGACGACGGCCCGCGTCGTCGGCCAGCAGCAGGTTCACCTGGCGCGCCAGCGAACGCGATTCGTAGACCAGCTGGCCCCACAGCTTGCGGCCTTCCCACCAGCGGTCGTAGCAGGCGCTGTTGCGGAAGCTCAGGAAGATCGACAGCACCAGGCCAAGCAGGGTGAACGGCGTGACCGAAACGCGTTCGATGCCGGTGGGCGGCGCCAGTTCCACCACCGCGGCCACGGCGATGGACAGGATCAGGATGGCCAGCACCTTCGGCGCGATCGCTTTGACGATCGAGCCGCGCAGGATGTACAGCAGTTGCCAGCCGTGGGGACGGGGTCGGATGATCATGGGGCAGCCGCGCGGGGCGCGGATTCACAGGCACGCGGGGGGCTCGCGCAGCCATTCATTGTACGCCCCCGCCCGGCCATCGGCCGTGTGCCTGCGACGCCCGGTCGCACCCGGGACCGGGCTCAGACCACGCCGCCACCTAGGCCAAGGCGCAGGATGCCGACCACCACCACGATGCCGTTCAGGACCAGGCCGGCCCAGGCCCGGCCACGCTTGCTCGGGTGGGTGAACAGGATGCCCAGCGCGGCGATCACCGCGCCCACCGCAGCGAACGGGATCAGGAACCAGTTGCCCCAGCCGAGCAGTGGAATCAGCGCCAGGATCATCCACAACAGCGCCAGTACGCCCCACAACAGACTGATCACACCCATGTCGCTCTCCCGCAGTTGGTTCCTGCCCCAACCATAGACGTTCCCGCTGCCGCCGCCTACTGCCATTGGCGGAGCTGTCACCCGCACCGTGCTAGCGTGCTGCCGTGCGTGCCCTGGCCCGGGTGTTGGCGCCGATTCAGAGTGGCCCGCCGATGATCGCAACCAGTCCTACAGGGGTCGTGCCATGAACATCCGTTGGGCCGCGTTGGCGGCCATCCTGCTGGTCGCCGCTGGCTGTGCCAGCACCTCCAAGGTGATGCTGGGCCGCGCCCGCGCACCGATCGATCCGGCGCTGGTGCAGATCTATTCGACGCCACCGGCCGGCTCCCAGGAAATCGCCCAGCTGGAATCGGCTTCAGCCGTCGGCTTCGGCACCCAGGGCCAGACCGATGCCGCCGTGGCCCGCCTGAAGCGTGAAGCCGCGGCGCTCGGCGCCAACGGCGTGGTGCTGATGGGCGTGGGCAGCAGCGGTTCGCCGGTAGGCATGTCGGTGGGCGCGGGCACGTTCGGCTCGCACGTCGGTGGCGGCGTCGGCATCGGTATTCCGACGACGCAGAAGCGCGCCGCGGGCGTTGCCATCTGGGTGCCGAATCCGGCACCGCCGGCGCGGTTGCCGACACAGGTGATCACGCCGCAACCGCAGCGGTGATGCGGCACTACCGCTGCAACCGACGCATCGCTCTGGTGGGTGCCAACCTTGGTTGGCACGACCCCACAGCGCCGACCAAGGTCGGCATCTACCCACACCGGTTGCCGGCCAGCGGCCGGCACTACCGGGTGGGATTCAGCGCTTGTACTTCGGCACGAACACCTTGTTCACTGCGTCAGCCAGCTGGTCCGGCGGCAGCAGGCCCTGGTCGAGCAGGAAGTTGTTGAACGCCAGGCGGTCGAACTTCGCGCCCAGCGCCAGCTCGGTCTGCATGCGCAGTTCCAGGATGCGGGTATAGCCGTAGAAGTAGCTGCCGGCCTGGCCCGGCATGCGCACCATGTAGCGGTCCAGTTCCTGGGTGGCCATCGCCTTGGACAGGCCGACCTGCTCCATCAGCACTCGCTCGCCGTTGGCACGGTCGGTCAGGCCGAGGTTGAGCATCGGGTCGAGCATCGCGCGCGCAGCGCGCAGCAGGCGGAACTGCAGGGCGATCATCTGCCCGTCCAGCGGCTCGTACGGCACCATCTCGGCTTCGGCATACAGCGCCCAGCCTTCCACGTTCACCGAATTGAACGCGAACATGGTGCGCGCCAGCGACACGCCGCGCTCGACCATTGCGGTGAACTGCAGCTCGTGCCCCGGGCGGCCTTCGTGCGCGCTCAGCGTCCATGCCGCCGCACCGAAGTTGAAGTCGTCGTACTGCGCGCCCGGGCCCGCGGCCGGGTTGCCCAGCGGCAGCACGAAGGTGCCCTGCTGCCCGGTGTTGTTGACCAGCGGGGCCGGCAGGAAGTGCGGCGCCGGGCTGGCCGCGCTCTCGGCGGCCGAGCCCAGGCGCATCTGCATGGCGCGCTTGGGTACGTCGACGATGGCGTGTTCACGGATCAGCGGATCGATCGCATCGATCACCTTGCGGTAGTGGCCTTCCAGGTGATCGTCGGCGATCTTGTCGGCCTTCAGCGCCCGGATCACCGCCACCGGGTCGCTCGGATCAGCCACCTTCAGGCCCTTGTCCTTCACCACCAGCGGTGCCAGCTGCTGCATCGCCGAGCGGGTTTCCATGAACTCCAGCTGCGCGCGCTGCATCAGCAGCTTCGGGTCGATGTCGATGCCGACCTGCTTGAGCTGGTAGGCGTACAGCGGCGCCGGCAGGCGTGCGTCGGCACGTGCTTTCGGCAGCACCTCCCTGCGCGTCCAGGCGGCGTAGTCCTTCATCTGCCCGGCCAGGGTCTTCATCGCCTCGTCGGCGCCGGCGATCTGGTACTTCTTCAGCAGCGACTCGATGCCGGTGACGTAGGTCTCGACGTTGTCCAGCGACTGCTGCACTTCGATCTTCGTCGGCTGCAGCAGGCTGCCGTCCTTCAGCCGCTCTTCGTAGCGCTGGCGGGCCAGCGTGGTGAAGGCGGTGCCACCCGGCTGCAGGCCGGCATAGGCTTTGAGGCGATCGATCGCCTTGGCCCGGCGCTCGGCCGGCACCTGGTCGGACAGCAGCAGGTTGAGGCCGCTGAACACGGTCTGCGGTGCGTCGCTCCACGGCAGCAGGTACTTCTCGTTGAGCTCGCTGCCTTCGATGTTCTGGTTGGCGGCGTGGATCATGATCTCCAGGTCCTGGCGGACGTTGGGATCCTTTTCGGCGGCCAGCTTTGCTTTCAGTTCGTCGCGTGCCTTGGCCATGGCAGCGCGGTAGCGCTTGGCGTTGTCCGGGCCGAGGTCGGCCACCTTGTCGTCATAGCCGGGCACGCCGAAGAAGCCGGTTTCCTCCGGCTGGAACGGGCCCTGCGCATCCAGCAGGAGCTGCGCCAGCGCATTGCTGCGGGCGACCCAGGCCGGGCTGGCCGGGGTAGCGGCCTTGGCGGCGGGTGCCGCCAGCGCCGGCGGTGCGGACAGCAGCGGTGCGGCGCTCAGCGCCAGGGCAACGGCCAACGCGATCGGCTTCATGGTGCACTCCAGGACAGGGTTGCCCGCACCCTACGCGCTCACGGCGATGGCGACAATCGGCCGGAGGTCACAACGCGGCGGTCAGCGGGCATTCGCCGCGATCGCGGCAGGCCTGCAGTTCGCATTCGCGTGCAGCCTCATCATCATCCAGCGCCGTCAGGTCGAAGGTCTGCTTGTCCTCGCCCAGCACGTACATCACCGGGTAGTCCCACACGTCATCGCGACGGGTGCCCTGCACGAACAACCGCCCATGCGCGTGCGGTCCTTCCAGGGCCACGGTCAGGCCGACATCACGCTGGCCGTTGATCGCGGTCTGCATGCTGCCCAGCGGCATCGACTCGATGTTCAGCGGCTCACCGAACGCTTCCACCAGTTCGATACTGCAACCGGCGCGCCGCAGCGCCTCGCGCATCGGCGGGCTCTCGCGTGCCGCCTCGCTCCAGCGCAGCACGCTCCAGGTCACCACACCCCCTGCCCCACCCAGCACCAGCACCACCACCAACGGCATGGCCCAGCGCCAGTGGCGGCACCACCAACCGGCGGATGCCGGGTCATGGCCGGGAATCGGCGGTGGCTGGGTCATCGGCGGGCTCCTTCCCGTGCTGGATCAGGGTTTCAGGCAACGTCCCAGGAAGGCTTCGGCCACGCGGTAGCGATGCAGTGCATCGGCGCCGGACAGGCCATGCTTGGCACCCGGGTAGGTCATCAGTTCGAACGGCTGGGCACGCTTCTGCAGCGCGCTCATCAGGCTGGTCGAATTGGTGAACAGTACGTTGTCGTCCGCCATGCCGTGGATCAGCAGCAGCGGCGAACGCAGGCCATCGATATGGGTCAGCACGCGCGCTTCGCGGTAGCCGGCTTCATTGCGCGCCGGCAGGTCCATGTAGCGCTCGGTGTAGTGGCTGTCGTACAGGCCCCAGTCGGTCACCGGCGCACCGGCCACGCCACAGGCGTAGCTGTCGGAGGCCTTGGCCAGCAGCATCAGGGTCATGTAGCCGCCATTCGACCAGCCCTGCACGCCGATGCGCGCCGGGTCCACCCATGGCTGCTGCTTCAGCCAGGCCACGCCACGCAGCTGGTCGGTCACTTCCACCGTACCCTGCTTGCCGTACAGCGCACCGCCGAAGTCGCGGCCACGGCGCGGGGTGCCACGGTTGTCCAGCGAGAACACCACGTAGCCCTGCTGGGCCAGGTACTGGTTGAACAGATGGTCGCCGCGGCCGGGCCAGCTGTCGGTGACGGTCTGGCTGGCCGGGCCGCCGTAGACATACACCGCCACCGGGTAGCGCTTGGACGGATCGAAGCCGGCCGGCTTGATCAGGCTGTAGTTCAACGGGGTCTTGCCGTCGGCAGCCATCAACGTGCCGAACTCGACCGGGCGCTGCGCATCGCGGTAGCGCGCATACGGGTGCTTGGGATCGGTCAGGTCGTTCTCGACCAGCGTGGCGATCTTCTCGCCGTTGGCGCGGAACAGTTCGATCTGCGGCGGCGTGCTGCTGTTGGACCAGCTGTCGACGTAGACGCTGGCGTTGCGCGCAAAGCTGGCGCTGTGCATGCCCGGCGCCTTCGACAGGCGCTGCGGCTCGCCGCCCTGCAGCGACACTGCGTAGATCTGGCTTTCGCGCGAGGTTTCGATGCCAGCGCGGAAGTAGGCCTTGCCGGCCTTCTCATCGACTGCCAGCAGTTCGTCCACCGGCCAGTTGCCGTGGGTCAGTGCAGTGGCCTTGCCCTTGCTGTCGATGCGGTACAGGTGCTGGAAGCCGGTGCGTTCGGACGACCACAGCACGCTGCCGTCGTCGAGGAAGCGCAGGCTGTTGTGCAGCGGCACCCAGGTCGGGCTGGTCTCGTGGGCGAGCACGCGCTGGCGGTTGGAATCGAGCGCCACTTCCACCAGGTCCAGCTGCTTCTGGTCACGCGACTGGCGCTGGAAACTCAGGTGCTGCGCATCGCGCCAGTCGACGCGGGCCAGGTAGATGTCCTGTTCCTTGCCGAGGTCGACCCAGCGCGGCTGCGCATCGGCGGCCGGTGCGATCACGCCCAGCTGCACGCGCACGTTGGCATCGCCGGCGGCCGGGTAACGCTGTTCAATCACATCAGTGCGGTCGGCATAGACCTCGTAGCGCTTCTGCACCGGTACCGGCGATTCGTCGATGCGGGCAAAGGCGATCGCAGAATCATCCGGCGCCCACCAGTATCCGGTGTGGCGGTCCATTTCCTCGTCGGCGACGAATTCGGCCACGCCGTTGCCGATAGTGGTGCTGCCGTCGCGGGTCAGCTGCAGCTGCTTGTCGCTGGCCAGGTCGATCACCCACAGGTTGCGGCCGCGGATGAAGCTGACGAAGCCGCCCTTGGGCGACAGCTTGGCATCGGTGGCGAAACCTTCACCGTGGGTCAGCTGGCGTACCGCCGCCTGACCCTGCTGCTTGAGGTCGTACAGGTACAGCTCGCCGCCCAGCGGGAACAGCAGGCGCTGCGCGTCCGGCGACCACTGGTAATCGACGATGCCGGTCATCGCGGCGATGCGCTGGCGCTCGCGGCGCGCCTTTTCCTCATCACTGAGGGTCTCGGTGCCGGGCAGCACCACCTTGGAATCGACCAGCAGCCGGGTCTGGCCACTGCCGATGTCGTAGGTCCACAGGTCCAGCTGGTTGCGGTCGCTGTCCTTGCCGCGCAGGAAGCTGACCTGCGATCCGTCCGGCGCCACCTTGGGCTTCATCAGGGTCGGGCCGGACAGCGGCAGCGGGCCGGTGATGGCTTCCAGGGTCAGCTTTTCAGCGTGGGCGGCGGTTGTGGTGGCGAGCATGAGGGCGAGCGAAGTGAACAGGTGGCGCATGGAGGATCCCGGCAAACGGCAGGTCCGCCCCCGCGATGGACGCGGAGCGGTCGTCCCCCATCCTAACCAAGCCTGTGCGGGAAGGCAGCATGACCTTCTGCCCATGGCCGGGTGCTGGGGTCAGAGCCCTTTGCGCTGCAAAGGGATCCGACCCCGAGGCGGTCAGCGCTGGCCGAACAGGTGCTTGCGCTCCTCGTCGCTGAGCGGCTTGCCGGCGTTCGGGTTCACCTGCTGGCGCAGGGCATAGGCACGCTGGGTGGCCGGGCGTGCGGCAATGGTTTCATGCCAGCGCTTGAGGTTCGGGAACGCGGTGAAATCCACCGGCAGCTTGTCGTAGGCGCCGATCCACGGGTAGCTGGCCATGTCAGCGATGGTGTACGCGTCGCCGGCCAGGAACGCGTGCTGGGCCAGGCGCTTGTCCATCACTCCGTGCAGGCGACGCACTTCGTTGTCGTAGCGCTCGATGGCATACGGGATCTTTTCCGGCGCGTACACGTTGAAGTGGCCCATCTGGCCACTCATCGGGCCCAGGCCGGCCATCTGCCAGAACAGCCACTCCAGGGTGGTGACGCGGCCGCGGGGGTCGCTGGGCAGGAAGCGGCCGGTCTTCTCGGCCAGGTACAGCAGGATCGCGCCAGACTCGAACACGCTCTGGGGAGCACCGCCATCGGCCGGGGCCTGGTCGACGATGGCCGGCATCTTGTTGTTCGGCGAGATCGCGAGGAATTCCGGCTTGAACTGGTCGCCCGAGCCGATGTTGACCGGGTGGATGCGGTACTCCAGGCCGGCTTCTTCCAGCAGCAGGGTCACTTTGTGGCCGTTCGGGGTGGGCCAGTAATACAGGTCGATCATGGCGGCGGCTCGGGGTGCGGAAAGGAACCTGAAGTCTAGTGCGTGAGTTGGCTTGGCACCGTCATGGCGGGCCGGTAACCTCGCCTCTCCCCCGCAACGCAGCATCCCTCGCATGAGTGCAAACCGCCCGCCGCTCTCCCCCTTGTCCACGCTGATCTTCGCCTCGCGCTGGCTGCAGCTGCCGCTGTACCTGGGCCTGATCGTGGCGCAGTGCGTCTACGTGTTCCTGTTCGGCAAGGAACTGTGGCACCTGATCTCGCACTCGGTGTCGATGGGCGAGCAGCAGATCATGCTGATCGTGCTGGGCCTGATCGACGTGGTGATGATCTCCAACCTGCTGGTGATGGTGATCGTCGGCGGCTACGAGACCTTCGTCTCGCGCCTGCGCCTGGAAGGCCACCCGGACCAGCCGGAATGGCTGAGCCACGTCAACGCCAGCGTGCTCAAGGTGAAGCTGGCGATGGCGATCATCGGCATCTCCTCGATCCACCTGCTGAAGACCTTCATCGCCAGCGGTGCGCTGGGCGGCATCCCGCTGTGCACGCCGGAGCAGATGAGCGTCGCCGCTGCCAACATCGGTGTCGCCCGCTGCTCGATGCTGACCCAGGATGGCGTGCTGTGGCAGACCATCATCCACTGCGTGTTCATCCTGTCGGCGATCGGCATCGCCTGGACCGACAAGCTGATGTCAAACAGCCACAGCAAGCCCCACGACAAGTCGCACGACCACTGATGCGGCAACCGGCAGCGGCCCTTCGCCGCTGCCCCTTCCCGGCCCCTGCCCCTTGTACGCGGCGGTGGCCGGGATGCTAGATTGCACCCTCGCCGTTGCCGGCGGTGGCGTCGGGAAACGTCACCCTGCCGCGCCCGGACCGCAGGTCCCGGCCATGCATATCAATGATTTACGTCACGTCGTCTTCTAGAGGGGAGCAGGATGTCGCACGTCTCAATGATCACCGCCGCGCGCCGGTGGCTGCCGGTTGCCCTGGCACTGGCACTGGCCGCCTGCTCGGGCAAGGAAGAATCCGCAGCGCCTGCTGCCGCCACGGCGCCTGCCGCTGCCGCACCCGCCGCACCGGCGGTTGCTGCCAAGGTGCAGTCCATGGGCACCGAGCAGCTGCGCGAGTCGGCCAGCCAGGCGCTGCGCGAGAACCGCATGTATGCACCGGCCGGCGACAACGCCATCGAGTACTACCTCGCCCTGCGTGACAAGACGCCGGACGACGCCTCGGTGAAGAGCGCACTGACCGACCTGCTGCCGTACACCCTGATCGCCGCCGAGCAACACCTGAGCCGCGAGGACTACACCGAAGCGCAGCGCCTGGTGGCACTGATCGAGAAGGTGGATGCCTCCGCGCCGGCCCTGCCGCGCCTGAAGGACGGCCTGGCCAAGGGCGTGCAGAACGCAGCCAAGCGCACCGAAGCGGAAGCCGAGAAGGCCAAGAAGGATGCCGAGGACCGCAGCAAGCAGCAGACTGAGCAGCAGCGCCTGAGCGAGCAGCGCGCCAAGGAAGCCGACGCCGCCAAGCAGATTGCCGCGCAGCAGGATGCCGCGCGCCGCGACAACGAGCGCCAGGAAGCCGAGCGCCAGGCCGCCGCCCGCCGCGAGGCTGAGCAGAAGCAGCAGCAGGCTGCCGCCCAGCAGGCCAGCGCCGCACGCCAGGCCGCCGCACCGGCAGCGCCCACCCTGCGCCCGGTCAGCACACCGGCGCCGCGCTATCCGGGCGAAGCCCTGCGTTCGGGAACCTCCGGCGAAGTGCTGGTGGAGATCACCGTCGGCACCGATGGCTCGGTGGTGAATGCTCGCGTGCTGCGCGCGACGCCGGGACGCGTGTTCGACCGTGAAGCCCTGAACGCGGTCAAGCGTTGGCGCTTCGAGCCGGTCAGCGCGCCGGTGACCACCCGCCGTACACTGGTGTTCGCGCCGGGCAACAACTGAGGCACGTCGAGGTAGCGCCGGGCCACGCCCGGCGACAATGGATCAAGGCCCGGCATGTCCGGGCCTTGTCCGTGTCAGGCCGCTCCATCGATCAGGTGTTGCAGTGCCGGATCGCGCGCTGTCAGCACCTGGAACAGGCCCAGCGCATGCAGGCCCGGCAGCAGCGCACGCAGATCCGCTTCGGCCGTGGCCCGGGTGGCGGGATCGCCGGCAGGATCCTGCCAGTCGCGGACGCTGGCGAGGAAAGCCCCGACACTGCCCTTGCGCACGGTCACGCCGTTCACCTGCACGTCGTTCTGATGGTCGGGGAGGATGTCGTGTGGCTGCATGGAGGATGCTCCTGTGGGATCGGAGCCCAGTGTGGCGCCCGCCGGCTGGCGTTTCTGCCGTATAACTGCCAATGGATATGGTAGATCAGACATTCATCGCGTTGATCGATCCCACCCTGGCGGACGCCGGCGATGGTCCCGCGGTGCTGTCGTCGCAACTGCGCGCAACCGGACGACGCCGTACAGCACGCCACCGGCATGTGCGCGGCCAGCTGCTGGGTGCCCACCACGGCGTGCTGCGCATCGAAGCGGGGGATCTGCAGTGGCTGCTTCCTGCGGGGCACGTCGCATGGATACCGCCCTCGCTGCCCCACGCACTGGCGGAGGCAGAGGAGTTCGATGGCTGGAGCCTGTACTTCAGCGCCGCGACCTGCCTGGAACTGCCTGCGACGCCACGTATTTTCCAGCCCAGCGCGCTGCTGCAGTCGGCGACGGCGCGGGCGCTGCAATGGCCCCATGCGCCACTGGATGCTGCGCAGGCACGCCTGGCCGGCGTGATCGCCGATGAGATTGCCGCCAGCACGCCGCTGCCGCTGGCCCTGCCACAACCGCGTGACCGGCGCCTGCGCCAGATCGCCGCCGCGCTGGCTCGCGCGCCGCACGACAACCGCACCGTCGAGGCCTGGGCCGCCAGCAGTGGCCTGTCGGGCCGCAGCCTGGCCCGCCACTGGCTGGCCGAGACCGGCATGACGCTGGGCCAGTGGCGACAGCGACTGCGTGTGCTGCTGGCGCTGCCACGCCTGCTGGCAGGTGATCCGGTGATCGGTGTTGCGCTGTCGATGGGGTACGACACGCCCAGCGCCTTCATCGCCGTGTTCAAGCGCGAGATGGGGGTGACGCCTGCGCGGTATGGGGAGGGGTGAGGTGTCCAACACTCCCGCTGTCTGCACTTGCGATTGGCGCCGGTGATCGCCCAGCGTTTCGCCACTTGGCAGGCAACGCGGTCCTGAAAACAACGAAGCCCGGAATGACCGGGCCTCGTTCGAAATCCGCCGGGCATGGCCCGGCGCTACCAGGTGGTCAACCGGAGATCGCCAGGCGTTCGTTGTGGTAGCGGCGCACGGCGGCGAACCACAGCACGGCGGCCAGGCCGAGGCTGGCGCCGAGGTAGATCGCCCACACCGAGGGGGTGATGGTCTCGTGGCGGATCACCTTCAGCAACATCTGGTTCTGCGACAGGAACGGTACTGCGTACTGCCACGGCTGGCTCTTCACCGGGTAGGCAATCAGCGCATAGCCCGGCAGCATCGGCAGCAGCATCAACCAGGTCATATGGCTCTGCGCTTCCTTCATGCTCTTGGCGGCTGCGGCCAGGAACGTCAGCAGCGAGGTGCCGATCAGCAGCATCGGCAACATCACCAGCAGCATCTGCACCATGGCGACGATGTTCATGTTGAGCTGGCGGCCGATGTTGCCCGGTGCAATCTGCGCGCTCACCTTGAACGCGGCCAGGGTCAACAGCAGCGAGGCAAAGCCGACCATGCAGGCGGCGGCGATCTTGCCGCTGACAATGGCGCTGCGCGATCCCGGCGTGGCCAGCAGCGGCTCCAGCGACTGACGCTCACGCTCGCCGGCGGTGGTGTCCATCACCAGGTAGGCGCCGCCGAGGAACGAGGTGAGGGTCAGCAGGATCGGCAGCAGCGCCGACAGCATCAGGCCACGCTTGGCTTCGGCACTGGCCATGTCCTGGCTGGCCACGTCCAGCGGCCGTGCAACCTGGGCGTCGATGCCACGCGCCATCAGCCGCAGCGCTCCCACTTGCCCGTTGTAGGTGGCCAACGCCGCCTGCAGGCGCGCAGTGGGCACCTCGGCGGCACGCCGCGTGCTGTCGCGGATCACCTCCACCAGCGCCGGCTTGCCATCGGCCCAGTCCTTGCCGAAGTCCGGGCTGATGCGCAGCGCCACGTCGATGTCCTGCGAGCGGATGGCCTCGGCCAGATCCTTCGGCGCCGCAGCGGCATTCAGGCCCTGGGCCGCCAGGAAGCGCACCAGGTTCGGCGCGTGCTCGGCACCGATGGTGGGAATCTGCAGCGGCTGCTCGATCTGCGTGCGGACGCGGCTTTCGGACAGCTTGCCCATGCCCAGGATCAGCAGCGGGTACAGCAGCGGACCGAAAAGCAGCGTCAGCGCCAGCGTGCGGCGGTCGCGCGAGAGGTCACGCAGCTCTTTGCGCATCACCGTCATCAAGGTCGACATCATGCTCATGCGTGCAGGCCCTCTTCGCTGCCGATCAGTTTCACGAACGCATCCTCCAGATTGGCTTCACCGGACTGCGCGCGCAGTTCATCGGCGCTGCCGGCGGCCATCACCGTGCCCTTGGCAATGATCACGATGTGGTCGCACAGCGCACCCACCTCCTGCATGATGTGGCTGGACAGGATCACGCAGCGGCCTTCTTCGCGCAGCCCCAGCAGGAACCGGCGCAGCGCGCGGGTGGTCATCACGTCCAGGCCGTTGGTGGGTTCGTCGAGGATGACGTTGCGCGGGTCGTGCACCAGTGCACGGGCGATGGCGGTCTTGGTGCGCTGGCCCTGCGAGAAGCCGTCGGTCTGGCGATCCAGGATGTCGCCCATGTCCAGTGCTTGCGACAGCACTTCGATGCGTTCGCGGATGTGCTGGGCCGAGAGGCCATGCAGTTCGCCGAAGTAGGCGATGTTCTCGCGTGCGGTCAGGCGCTTGTACACGCCGCGCGCATCGGGCAGCACCCCCAGGTGGCGGCGGACGTCCACCGGATTGCGTGCCGCATCGATGCCGTCGACGCTGATGCTGCCCTGGTCGGGCGTCATCAGCGTGTACAGCATGCGCATGGTGGTGGTCTTGCCGGCACCGTTGGGGCCCAGCAGGCCGGTGATCTGGCCATCGGCGGCGCGGAAGCCGACGTTGGCCACGGCCTGGATGCGGCCGGTGCGGGTATCGAAGGCTTTGTGCAGGTTGTCGGCGACGATCATGGGGTCCATCCGTTGAACGAGGTGAACGCCGGCACGTAGCTCAGCGTGTCCAGGCAGCTGGCATCGAGCGCCTTGGCCTGGGTGGTGTCGATGAACTGGCCAAGCAGGCGCGGCATGCAGCCGGCGTTGAGCGTGCCGTGGCCCTGCCCACGGGCAACCAGCGCTCGGCCGTTGGGCAGGCCCTTGAGCACCTGCTCGGCGTAGCGCGGCGGGGTGACCGGGTCCAGTTCACCGGAGAGCAGCAACACGGGCAGATCGCCCTTCAGCGCTGCGGTGCTGGCGGCCGGCGCCGGCTGGTGAGGCCACACCGGGCAGGCGGCGAAGAACGCGCGCGCTGCTTCGGCACCGAACAGCGCGTCATCGCTTTCAGGCGGGGCCTGGTAGCGCGGCGCGTCTTCGCTGCAGATCACCGACCACTGCATGCCGCGATTGATCTGGAAATCCATGCTGCGGGTGGCGCCACGCACCAGCGAGGCAAGCGGTACGTAGCGGCCCTGTGCGGCTTCATCCAGCACCAGCGGCAGCAGCGAGGAGTACTCGGGCACGTAGGAGAAGGCGAACGCCAGGCCCACCACGCTGTCCGGCGAAAGCACGTCCTGGCGCGGCGCGTTCGTACCGGGGTCGCGGTAATCGACCGTCACCGGCGTGCGGCGCAGGGTGTCGGCCACGCTGCGCAGCTGTTCACGGGTATCCACCGGGAAGCGCTTGCTGCAGGCGGCATCCTTGCGGCACTGCGCCGACTGCAGGGTGATGGCGTTGTCGAAGGTCCTGGCGAACTCGCCACCCACCACCAGATCGTTGGGCACCACGCCATCGATCACGATGCTGCGGGTGTGCTGCGGGTAGGCCATGGCATAGCGCTGGGCCACGCGGGTGCCATAGGAACCCCCGACCAGATTGATCTTTTCAGCGCCCAGCGCCTGGCGCACGGCGTCCAGATCGGCAATGGCTTCGGTGGTGGTGTAGAAGCGCGGATCGGCACGGCCTTTCAGCGAGGCCAGGCACTGCGTGGCGAAGTCGCGCATCACCGCTTCGGTGGGCGCGGCGTCTTCGTCCAGCTGCAGTTCCTTGCCGTCGGCGCCCAGGCAGCTGAGCGGGTTGGAGCCGCCGGTGCCGCGCTGGTCGATCAGGAACACGTCGCGCTGCTTGCGCACCTGGCGCAGGGCGGTATCGACAACGACGGCCACCTCGCTGGCGGCCTGGCCGGGGCCGCCGGCCAGGAAGAACACCGGATCGGGCTGGCTGCTGCCGTCGCCGGATTCCAGCCAGGCGATGCGCAGGCCGATGCTGCGGCCTTCGGGATGGGCGCGATCCTCCGGCACCTGCAGGGTGGCGCACTGGGCTTCCACGTTGGCGCTGGCGCCGACGGTGGACAAGGTGCAGGGCTGGAAGCCGATCGTGCCGAAGCGGCGGTTGGGCGCGTCGGTGCTGCCCTTCGCGTCGACCGACGACGTTTGGTTGCAACCGGCAAGCATCAGGCTGGCCAGCATTCCGGCCAGCGCGAGGTGGTGTCTTTGCATCGTGCGTGTTTCCCCTGGAGGACGTTCCTGCCGACCACGACGGGCTGCCGCGGAAGATGTGACCCAACTTACACGGGCAGCGCGTCGGCGGCGATGGGCAGAGGCGGATTCCCGGCCGGGACGGCGCAGGCCAGGCGATCGCGGCCCTCGGCCTTGGCCCGGTACAGCGCCGCATCGGCCGCCGCCAGCAGCGTGGACAGGTCGCCGTGGCCTTCGTCCATCGCCAGACCGATGCTGGCGGTGACCGTCACCGCTCCGGTGGCCAGGCGCGCCGGGCACCGCTGCAGAGCGGTACGGATCGCTGCAGCCCCTGCCATTGCTTCGCCCTGCGTGCTGCCGGCCAGCACCAGCACGAACTCCTCGCCGCCGTAACGGCCCAGCAGGGCGTCACGGCCCTGCGTACAGCGCTGCAGCACCGCTGCAAAGTGGCGCAACACCTGGTCGCCGGCCAGATGGCCCCAGCGGTCATTGATCTGCTTGAAGTGATCGACATCCACCAGCAGCAGCGCCAGCGGCCGCCCCTGTCGACGCAGGCGCTGCAGACGCGCGTGGCCATCGGCCAGCACCGCACCGCGGTTGAGCAGGCCGGTCAGGCCGTCGGTGCGCGCCGCATGGCGCAGATCGACCAGCATCCGCTCAACCAGCAGCAGCACCATCGCGAAGCAGCGCGCCAGTTCCAGCATCACTCCGGCGATGTAGGTCGCGAACATCGGCGAACCGGTGCGCATGATGTCCTCGCCGGCATCCGGGGCCACCGGCAGGAACAGGCGCACGGCATACAGGCTGGCTTGGGCCAGGAACACCGCAGCGGCCAACCGGCAACTGGTGCGTTGCTGGGCCGGGGCATGGCGCAGCAGCAGCCATGCAATCCAGCCATCGACACCCAGCGCGAACACGCTGAACACCTGCAGGCGCATGCCCAGGTTCGGCCACAGCACAAGGAAGGCGAAGATGCAGGCCATGAACGCGGCCGCCATCAACAACGGCCACCACAGCGGCAACGGCTGCTCCAGGTGCAGCGCAACGCCGCGCAGCATCATCAGCGCGCACCCGGCCATCGCCGCGTTGCCGGCCAGCACGGCCGGCACCAGTGGCAGATAGGGGCGCAGCGCCAGCAGGGTCACGCCCAGGGTCAGCAGCCACAGGCTGGCGGTCCACTGGCGCAGCACCGGCTGCCCGCGCAGCACGACCAGCAGCAGCGAGAACCCCACGGCAATGCCGATGCAGAGCAGGAAGCCAAGCACGGTGATGGTGCGGAAATCCAGGGACATGCAGCGCTCGTCGGCCAGGGCGGCGCGCGCATCTTAGCGCCTTGCAGCGCGAATCCCGTGGCGTTCCCCGGCTTCGAGGGTGATGCCGGGTCTGAAAACGGCGAGCAGGACGACCGGCGCATGCGCAGAATCCGCGCACAACCCAGGAGACGCCCATGCACGCGTGGTACCTCGGTGGCATCGACCACCGCCCCTTCCTGCCCCTGTTCGAGATGAGTGACAACGCGCTCGCTGCACTGGGAATCCAGCGTCGCTGGGCGGGCGATTCAGGAGGACACCCCTGCCGGATCAGCCTGAGCGATCCTCCCTGCGGCAGCGAACTGCTCCTGCTGTCCCACGTGCACCTGCCGTTGCACTCGCCGTATCGCGCCTCCGGCCCGATCTTCGTGCAGCGCGGCGTGACCCGTTGCGTACTGCCTGCCGGGGAGGTGCCACCTTATGTGCAGCGCCGCATGATCTCGCTGCGTGCCTACGACAGCGCAGCGCTGATGCGCAGTGCGCAGGTCTGCGCCGGCACCGAGGTTGCCACGCAGCTGGACACGATCTTCGCCGATCCAGCGGTGGCCTTCGTCCAGCTGCACAACGCGGCACACGGCTGTTTCTCATGCCAGGCAGATCGGGTCGGCACCAGCGCCACGTAGCGCCAACCTCCATGACGTGATCGATGGCACGCCGATCACGTGACCGCTGGCGCATCCATTCAGCACCGCGTGAAGCCTGCGGGAAGGGCTTCACATGCACAGTCACGGATCGGCACTTCCATGGTTCCTCCGCCCGCACCACGACTCGATACTCGCTGTGGTGCCGCCGCAAGTCCGCCGCGCAGCGCAACGCCTGCGGTCACCGTTCCCTTTCGACGACCACAAGGATGCGCCATGTCATTCCGCTCCACACCAGTGCTGCTGGCCACCGCGTTCGCCGCCGCAGGCCTCGGCCTGGCCGGCACTGCAGCCGCTCACGGCACCATGACCACGCCGGTCAGCCGCGTCTATGCCTGCTTCCAGGGCAATCCCGAGAACCCGACCAATCCGGCCTGTGCCGCCGCCAAGGCGATCGGCGGCTCGCAGGCGTTCTACGACTGGAATGGCATCAACCAGGCCAACGCCAATGGCAACCACCAGGCGGTGGTACCCGATGGCAAGCTGTGCAGCGGCAACAACCCGACCTTCCGCGGCCTGGACGTGGACCGCAGCGACTGGCAGACCACGCCGATCCAGCCTGATGCCAATGGCAAATTCACCTTCGTGTTCAAGGCCACCGCGCCGCATGCCACGCGCGACTGGCGCTTCTTCGTCACCCGCGAAGGCTGGCAGCCGGGCAGCCCCTTGCGCTGGGCCGACCTGCAGGAATTCTGCACGCTGGGCAATACACCGCTGTCGGCCGATGGCACCTACAAGCTGCAGTGCACGTTGCCGCAGCGCAGCGGCCAGCACGTGATCTACAACACCTGGCAGCGCTCGGATTCGACCGAAGCGTTCTACACGTGCATGGACGTGCGCTTCCAGGGCGGCGGCGGCACGCCAGCACCGCAATGGCAGGATGCCGGCCCGGTCACTGCGCGCGGTGAGCTGCCGGTCGGCACGACGCTGGCGCTGCGCGTGTTCAACGCCAACGGCAACGATGTCGAGCGCGTGGAGGCCACCCTGGCCAGCGGCCAGACCGCCGCGGCACAGTGGCCGCTGGTGCTGGCACGCAGGGTCAATGCCGATGCACAGCATGCGCGGCTGGGTGTGCTCAGCAACGGCGTGATCACGCCCACCGCATCGGCCACCGCCAACCGTGTGTACCTGAAGGACGGCAACCGCTTCCAGCTCGACACCAAGGTGCCGGACCCGGGTACGCCGTCGCCGGGCGGTGATTTCGACCATGTGTACCCGGCCGGTATCGGCAGCTACGTGCCGGGCCAGACCGTGGTGAAGGGCACCGACGGCAAGCTGTACGCCTGCCGCCCGTTCCCGGAAGGTGCGTGGTGCAACGTCAATGCCGATGCCTATCGTCCGGGCACCGGCTCTGCCTGGCGGGACGCTTGGATCGCGTACTGAGATGCCCTGCGGGGAACGGCGTTTTTTCGTCGTTCCCCCTCGGAATGCGAAGTTCATCGCAGCGCAGAAAACGCACCCTTACCTTTCAAACTATTCCTATGGAGCGTGCCGGGACGCATGTCGAAACTCCGCAGGGTTCCACCACCCACAGGAGATTCCTGATGCACCTGTCCCATCGGACCGTCCTTGCACTGTCCTTCATCGCGGGTCTGGCGCTGCCTGGCAGCGCCTTCGCCCATGGCACCATGTCCAAGCCCACCAGCCGTGTCTACGCATGCTATCTGGGCAACCCGGAAAACCCGACCAATCCGGCCTGCGCCGCCGCCAAGCAGCTGGGCGGTGCCCAACCGTTCTACGACTGGGCTGGTGTCAATCAGGCTCATGCCAACGGCAACCACCAGGCGGTGGTTCCGGACGGGCAACTGTGCAGCGGCGGCAACTCCACCTATCGCGGCCTGGACCTGAACCGCAGCGACTGGGCCACCTCGCCGATACGGGCCGACGCGCGCGGTCGCTACACCTTTGAATTCCTGGGTTCCGCTCCGCACGAAACCCGTGAGTGGAAGTTCTACGTCACCCGCGATGGCTGGCAACCTGGCTCTCCCCTGCGCTGGGGTGATCTGGAAGCCTTCTGCACGCTGGGCAACGTACCGTTGTCCGCCGGTGGCGTATACAAGCTGGACTGCCCGCTGCCAAAGCGCGAGGGCCAGCACATCATCTACAATACCTGGCAGCGCTCGGATTCGCAGGAGGCCTTCTACACCTGCATGGACGTGCGTTTCGAAGGCGGTGGTGGCGTCACCCCGCCGCCGCAATGGCAGGACGCAGGTCCGGTCATCGCGCGGGGCGCGCTGGACACCGGGACCACCTTGACCCTGCGGGTGTTCAGTGCCAACGGCAACGATCTGGAACGCCCGGCGCTGACACTGAGCGCTGGTCAGACCGCAGCGAATCAATGGCCCTTGGCGCTGGCACGGCAGGTCAACGCCAACGCGCAGCACGCACGTGTGGGTGTAATGAAAGACGGGATGATCACGCCGGTCGCTTCTGCCACGGATAATCGTGTCTACCTCAAGCCTGGCAACCGCTTCCAGCTCGAAACACTGGTTCCGGGACCGGGCCCGATAGACCCACCTCCAGGTGACTACGACTTCATCTACCCGGCTGGTATCGGCAGCTATAAACCCGGCGAAACCGTGGTGAAGGGCACCGACGGCAAACTGTACGCCTGCCGTCCCTTCCCGGAAGGTGCGTGGTGCAACATCAATGCCGATGCCTACCGTCCGGGCACCGGCTACGCTTGGCGGGATGCCTGGGTCGCGTACTGAGGCAGGTTCCGGAGGCGGCATGAGGCCGCCTCCGGTACATGAGGGGGTTGCCGGCCAGCGGCCGGCACTACCCGGGCCTATTTGCTGCTGACGTACTTCTCGCGGCGGATCTGCGGGTTGCCCAGTCCGGCAGCCTTGAGCAGCTCGGCGCAGGCGTCGACCATGTCCGGGTTGCCGCACAGGTAGGCGATGTCGGTGGCCGGGTCCGGCGAGAAACCGGCCAGCGCCTGCTGCACGTAGCCATGCTGCACGTCGGGATGCGGATCGGCCGGCAGTTCGCGCGACAGGCACGGAACATAACGGAAGTTAGGATGCTTTTCGGCGAAGCTGTAGAAATCTTCGCTGTACAGCAGCTCGCCCGGGCTGCGCGCGCCCTGCAGCAGCACGATCTGCACGCCCCGCTCGGCCATGGCCGTTTCCAGCAGCGGCAGCATCGAGCGGTACGGGGTGACGCCGGTGCCGGTGGCGATCAGCAGGTAGCGGGCGTTGTGGTCGCCGGGGTTCAGGCAGAACCGGCCATAGGGGCCGGACGCATTGATCTGGCCGCCCTGCTCCAGCGCCTCGAACAGGGCCGTGGCGGCGCCGCCGGGCACGAAACTGACCGCGATATCCACCGCCTCGCCCGGGCCCAGCGCGTGGTCGTGGATGGTCGCCAGCGAGTAGCTGCGCTTGGTTTCGGTGCCGTCGGCATAGCTGAAATGGACCTGGATGAACTGGCCGGGCTGGAAATCCAGCGGCTGCCCATCGTCACGCACGAACTGGTAGTGGCCGACGGTCGGGGCCAGCATGCGGCAGCCGACCAGCTTGAGGGGGAATTGAACAGGCACGACTTTTCGGGACAGTGTGTAGCCGGGGCAAGCCCTCGGGGTCTTCTATAATAGCCCCTCCCCGCCCCCTCTCCAGCGCCAGCCCATGGGCGCGAAGGCTTCGAGCTTGGCATCCCAGAACGATATGGCGCCCGCCCTGCGCGTGCGCGACCTGCGCAAGACCTACGACAACGGCACCCAGGCCCTGAAGGGTGTTTCCCTGGAAGTGGCTCCGGGCGACTTCTTCGCCCTGCTCGGCCCCAACGGCGCCGGCAAGTCGACCCTGATCGGCATCATCAGCTCCCTGGTCAACCTCAGCGAGGGCCAGGTGGAGGTGTTCGGCAGCGACCTGGTGCGCAACCGCAGCGCCACCATGCGCCTGATCGGGCTGGTGCCGCAGGAAATCAACTTCAACCTGTTCGAGAAGCCCTTCGACATCCTGGTGAACTACGCCGGTTTCTACGGTGTGCCGCGCCAGGAAGCCGAGCAGCGCGCCGAAGAGGAACTGAAGCGCGCGCACCTGTGGGAGAAGGCCCAGGTGATGAGCCGCACACTGTCCGGCGGCATGAAGCGCCGGCTGATGATCGCCCGCGCGATGATGACCCGCCCGCGCCTGCTGATCCTGGACGAACCGACCGCCGGCGTGGACATCGAGATCCGCCGCGACATGTGGCGCGTGCTGAAGGAGATCAACGCGGCCGGCACCACGATCATCCTCACCACGCACTACCTGGAAGAGGCCGAGTACCTGTGCCGGCACCTGGCGATCATCAACCACGGCCAGATCGTCGAGCAGGGCCCGATGCGCGCGTTGCTGGCCAAGCTGGACGTGGAAGGCTTCCTGCTGGACATCGACGGTGAACTGCCGGCGCAGCTGCCGGTGATCGAAGGCGCGACGTTGACCGCCCCGGACCCGCACACGCTGGACATCGACATGCCGCGCGCGATGGACCTCAACCGCGTGTTCGCCACGCTGAACGAGGCTGGCATCCGCGTGCGTTCGATGCGCACCAAGAGCAACCGCCTGGAGGAGCTGTTCGTGCGCCTCACCGGCAACCTGGAGACTTCCGCATGAGCACCACCGAGCTGACCGACGGCCAGCGCAACCGCGTCGCACTGATGACCATCGTGCGCCGCGAAGTCGCCCGCATCATGCGCATCTGGGGCCAGACCCTGGTGCCACCGGCGATCACCATGACCCTGTACTTCCTGATCTTCGGCAACCTGATCGGGTCGCGCGTGGGTGAGATGGGCGGCTACAGCTACATGCAGTTCATCGTGCCGGGCCTGGTGATGATGAGCGTGATCCAGAACAGCTACGGCAACATCAGTTCCTCGTTCTTCGGCGCCAAGTTCGGCCGCCATGTGGAAGAGCTGCTGGTCAGCCCGATGCCGAACTGGGTGATCCTGTGGGGCTACGTGGCCGGTGCCGTGCTGCGCGGCCTGATGGTGGGCGTGATCGTGCTGATCATCGCGATGTTCTTCACCCCGGTGCGCATCCCGCACCCGATCGTGATGCTGACCACGGTGATCCTGGGCGCGACGATCTTCTCGCTGGCCGGCTTCATCAACGCGGTGTATGCGAAGAAGTTCGACGACGTGGCGATCGTGCCGACCTTCATCCTGACCCCGCTGACCTACCTGGGTGGCGTGTTCTATTCGGTGAAGCTGTTGCCGACCTGGGCCGAGGCGGCCACCCACGCCAACCCGATCTTCTACATGGTCAACGCGTTCCGCTATGGCCTGCTGGGCAGCAGTGACGTTCCGCTGCCGGTGGCCTACGGCCTGATGATCGGCTTCGTGGTGGTGCTGACGGCACTGGCGCTGTGGCTGCTGCGCCGTGGCGTGGGCATGCGCAGCTGAGTTTTGCCTGCAGGGCCTGCGGCCCCGCACCCGCTGAATCAACTTCAACGGCAACGGCAAAAGCTGACTATCCGTGGCATGGCGGGAGCCTGGTGGGTGTCGACCTTGGTCGACACTGTAGATCCACGCCATGCGTGGATGAAGCGATCTCTGTAGAGCCAAGCCGATGCTCGGCTCTTTTCGTTTGGGATTGCGGCTAGGCTGTGGCGATGAAGATCACTTCCATTCCGTTGGACAAGGCCGTGTCGGACGGCCCCATCGATGCCTTCAGCCACGCGCTGCTGGGCGATTCGCCCACGCTGGATGAGGTGCTGGGATACCTGGCCACACGGCACGCAGCTGATCCCCGGCACCGCTATCTGTGCACGCTCGATGATGCCGGTCAGTGCCGCTACACCAGCATGCACGCGTCAGACGACGCGCGCATCGCGCTGTACGAGGACGAAGACCCGGCAACCCCCGACGATGCGTTGGCGGCACGCGAGCGGTTGCTGGCGCATGTCATCGCGCAGCTCGAGCATTCCTCTCATCGGCTGGAATGGAGCGCGCTGGCAGGCACACTGATGTGCAGTGACGCAGACATCGAGGCGCTGGTTGCTGCCAATGCCGCGCCGGATCTGATCGTCGACGAGGTGGTCTGCGTGCAGCAGGTACCCGTGGTCCGTGACGACCTGCTGATCGCCGCCCTGCCCAATGGCTACTTCAGCGCCGACTGGGACATCTTCCAGAACCATGCCCTGATCCGGCACCTGCAGGAACACCATGGCTACCGCCTGTTCGGGCTTGGCGCATCGTGGTTGGGCTTCCAGCGCGACAGCGCGCCGTTGCCTGCGGAAGCGAGTGCTCTGGTCACGGATCTGCAGCACATCTTTGCCACAGGAAGGGACGACACCTGGTCGCACCTGGCTGCGACGCTGGCCACCCGCACCACGCTTCTGCTGGGATACACCGAAGACTTCAGCGAGCAGCTGCGCTGAGTACCGCTCTGCATGGGCGAGCGCAGCGAGCGACCCGCTTCCGCCCTTGAACTGCTTCACGCGGTGGCGGTGGCCGCGCCGGGCCAACCCCACTGAACAGTGCTTTCCGCGAACCACCACGGGGGGCACCGCCGTTGGCCGCAATCTCCGGCACAATCGCAGTTCTGATTCCCCCAGAACACGGTGAACCTGCAATGCGCATCCTGATCCTCGGCGCCGGCGGTACCGGCGGTTACTTCGGTGGTCGACTGGCCCAGGCCGGCGTGGACGTGACCTTCCTCGTGCGCCCCGCCCGCGCAGCGCAGCTGGACCGCGATGGGCTGGTCATCCACAGCCCGATCGGCGATGCCTGCTTCCCGGTGCAGCACGTGACCGCCGAGGCACTGCCCGCGCTCGCCGCGGAGAAGCCGTTCGATCTGGTCATTCTCAGCTGCAAGGCCTATGACCTGGACAGCTCGATCGATGCCATCGCGCCGGCAGTCGGTGCGAACACCACCGTGCTGCCGATCCTCAACGGCCTGCATCACTACAACGCACTGGATGCGCGCTTCGGTCGTGAGGCGGTGCTCGGCGGCCTGTGCTTCATCAGCGCCACCAAGGCCGCCGACGGCGCCGTGCTGCATCTGGGCAAGCCGGCCAAGCTCACCTTCGGCGAGCGCGATGGCGGCGCGATCTCCGCGCGCGTGCGCGCCTTCGCTGCCGCCTGCGCACAGGCCAATCTTGATCACCTGGCCAGCGAGCACATCGGCCAGGAGCAATGGATCAAGTACACCTTCCTGACCGCGCTGGCCGCAGCCACCTGCCTGCTGCGTGCGGACATCGGCACCATCGTCGCTACCCACGATGGCGAGGCGATCGTGCGTGGCCTGTACGACGAGTGCCTGGCCGTGGCCGAGGCCGCCGGTGAACCGATTCCCGAAGCCGCGCAGGACAACGCGCGCGGCACCTTGACCCAGGCCGGATCTGCGCTGAAGGCATCGATGCTGCGTGACCTGGAGGCCGGCCAGCAGGTGGAGGTCGAGCAGATCGTCGGCGACATGCTGGCGCGTGCGCGCAAGGCCGACCAGGAAGCCCTGCTGCTGCAGGTCGCCTACAGCAGCCTGCAGGCCTACCAGGCACTGCGCAGCGCGTGAGCTTCGCGTTGCAGGCCAACGCACTGCCAGCGCGGGTGCTGATCCTCGGCCTGGGCTGGAGCGGATGCGTGCTGGCCACGCAGTTGCAGGCACGTGGCGTGCAGGTTGCTGGGACGGTGCGCGATCCGGCAGCGGCGCCCGATGACGGTCTTCGTCGGTATCGGTTGCAGGCCGACACCGCACCTTCGCCCGATCTGCTCGAGGAGATCGCACACGCCGATGCCGTGCTGTGCAGCGTGCCGCCCGATGCCGAGGGCGATCCTGCCTTGCGCCTGCTGCTGCCCGCGCTGTTGGCCAGCCCAGCACTGCGCTGGGTCGGCTATCTGTCGTCCACCTCGGTGTATGCCGATCGCGCCGGCGGTTGGATCGACGAGCGCAGCGCGGCCGACGCCACCGACGCGGCCGGCGTGCAGCGCCTGCTCGCGGAAGCACAGTGGCGTGCACTGACCGGACAACGCGGCATCGCCTCGGCGGTGTTCCGCCTGCCAGGCCTGTACGGACCGGGCCGCAATGCGCTGGTGCAGTTGTCACAGGGCCGTGCACGCCACGTGGTTCGCCCGGACCAGGTGTTCAACCGACTGCACGTGGATGACCTGGCAACCGTCATCATCGCCGCAATGCGGCGACCGGCCCGGCAGGGTCTCTACCTGCCCAGCGACGACGAGCCCGCACCGCCGCAGGATGTGCTGGCCTTCGCCGCGAAGCTGGGCGGGTTTGCGCTGCCGCCCGCCGTGGCCTGGGATGACCCGGCACTGAGCCCGACGCTGCGACGCTTCTACGAGAGCAACAAGCGCATCGACAGCCGGGGCACGCGTGAAGCGCTGGGGTGGGCGCCACGGTTTCCGACGTATCGGGAAGGGCTGAAGGACCTTGCCGCTTCGCTCGCCGGGCATGGCCCGGCGCTACCGGACAGCGCTTTGTAGAGCCGAGCCCATGCTCGGCTGCTCTCCGTGTCCGTCGCGCTGCGCGCGATGAGCCGAGCATGGGCTCGGCTCTACGGATCAACCCGCGTCGGGCAGACGGAAGAACGTGCGCGCGGCCGCCGTGGCATTGGCCGCGGTCAACGCAACGTCCTCGCCACGGTCACGTGCCAGCTCTTCCACGATGTGCGACAGGAACATCGGTTCGTTGCGGCGATCCTTCGGCATCGGCTTCAGTGTGCGTGGCAGCAGGTACGGCGCGTCGGTCTCGATCATCAGGCGGTTGGCCGGGATGTTCTTCACCAGTTCGCGCAGGTGCGCTCCACGGCGCTCATCGCACAGCCAGCCGGTGATGCCGATGTACCAGTCCTGGTCCAGGTAGTCGAACAGTTCATCGCGTTCGCCGGTGAAGCAATGCACCACCGCCGGGCCGATGCGACCTTCGAAGTTCTTCATCTGTGCCATGAAATCGGCATGCGCGTCGCGCTGGTGCAGGAACAGCGGCTTGCCATTGTCCGCGGCCAGCTGCAGCTGGCGCTCGAACGCACGGTGCTGGGCCGGGCGCGGCGAGAAATCACGGAAGTAGTCCAGCCCACACTCCCCCACCGCCACCACTTCCGGATGGGCGTGCAGCGCGCGCATCTCGGCATCGCATTCGTCGGTGTATTCCACCGCATGATGCGGGTGCACGCCGGCGGTGGCATACAGGAAGCCCGGATGCTGCTGCGCCAGCTGTACCGCCAACGGCGAGTGCTCGCGGCTGGCGCCGGTGATGACCATCTGCACCACGCCGGCCTGGCGCGCACGGTCCAGCACGGCATCGCGGTCGCGGTCGAAGGAGTCGTGGGTCAGGTTGGCGCCGATATCGATCAGGTGCATGGTCATCGCGGGGGAAAAGTGCCCGCGCATTGTACCTGCGCCGGCCGTGGCCCCTTATCCTTTGCATAATGAACGCCCCGCTCTTCCCGATTTCCCCGCTGCTGCCACAGATCCAGCAGCACCTGGCTGCGCAGCCGCGGCTGGTGCTGGAAGCCCCACCCGGCGCAGGCAAGACCACCCAGGTGCCGCTGGCGCTGCTGGACGCACCGTGGCTGCAGGGCCGGAAGATCATCCTGCTGGAACCGCGCCGGGTGGCTGCGCGCAGCGCGGCGCTGTTCATGGCACGACAGCTCGGTGAAGAGGTCGGTGGCACGGTCGGCTACCGCATCCGCTTCGAGAACAAGATCTCGGCACGCACCCGCATCGAGGTCGTCACCGAGGGCATTCTCACCCGCATGCTGCAGGACGACCCGATGTTGGAAGAGGTCGGCGCAATCCTGTTCGACGAATTCCACGAACGCCACCTCAGCGGCGATCTGGGCCTGGCGCTGGCGCTGGACGTGCAGGCACAGCTACGCGATGACCTGCGTCTGGTGGTGATGTCGGCAACGTTGGATGGCGAGCGCTTGGCACGCTTCCTCGATGCGCCGCGACTGAGCAGCGAGGGCCGCAGCTACCCGGTGGCGATCAGCCATTTCCCGGCGCGCCGCGATGAGACGCTGGAACTGCAGGTGCGCCGCGCGGTGCAGCAGGCCCTGGCCGATCACCCCGGTGACCTGCTGGTGTTCCTGCCCGGCCAGCGCGAGATCGCGCGGGTGCAGGCCGGCCTGCAGGAATCGCTGGATGCCGGCGTCGAAGTACTGGCCCTGCATGGTGAGCTGCCGGTGGAACAGCAGGCGCGCGTGCTGCAGGCCGCCAGCGACGGCCGCCGCCGCGTGGTGCTGGCCACCAACGTGGCCGAGTCGTCGGTGACCCTGCCCGGCGTGCGCGTGGTGATCGACAGCGGCCAGGCACGCGAACCGCGCTACGACCCCAACAGCGGCTTCACCCGGCTGGACGTGGTCTCCATCGCCCAGGCGTCGGCCGACCAGCGCGCCGGTCGCGCCGGTCGCGTGGCCGAAGGCGTGGCCTGGCGGCTGTGGCCGCAGTCGCAGCGATTGGAGCCGCAGCGCCGGGCCGAGATCGACCAGGTGGAACTGGCCGGACTGGCACTGGAACTGGCCGCTTGGGGCAGCAGCGACCTGCGCTTCCTCGATCCACCACCTGCCGGCCCGATGGGCGCCGCCCGCGAACTGCTGCAGCGGTTGGGCGCATTGTCCAGCAGTGGTGCGATCACCGCACTCGGCCGCCGCGTACTGGCGCTGGGTACGCACCCACGGATGGCGGCGATGCTGCTGGCCGCGCCCGATGCACGTTCGCAGGCGCTGGCCGCCGATCTGGCCGCGCTGCTGGAAGCGCGCGATCCGCTGCGCCAAGGCGGTGACGCGCTGGCGAGCCGCTGGCGCGCACTGGCCGCGTTCCGCAATGGCCGCACACCCGGCGATGCCAACCGTAGCGGGCTGGCCGCCATCGATGCCGCCGCCAAGCAGTGGCGTCGCCGCCTGCGCTGCGAAGCCACGCCGCCGGCCAGCATCGAGGCCCATCAGCTGGGTGACCTGCTCGCTCACGCCTTCCCTGATCGGATCGGCTTCCAGCATCCCGGCGATCCACTGCGTTACCTGCTGGCCAATGGGCGCAGCGCGCGCCTGCACGAGCTGAGCGACCTGCGTGGCGAACCGTGGCTGGTGGCCAGCGAGCTTCGCTTCGAGGCACGCGATGCGCTGCTGCTGCGTGCCGCACCGGTGGACGAAGGCCAGCTGCGCAAGGCGTGGCCGGAGCGCTTCGTCACCGAAGATGTGGTCCGCTGGGACAGCGAGCGCCGCGCCCTGGTGGCCCTGCGCGAGACCCGTTTCGACCGCATCGTGTTGGACAGCCGCTCGGCCGGCCGGGTCGATCCGCAGCACGCCGCGCAGGCGCTGACCGACGCGGTGGCCGAGCTCGGCCTGCAGGCGCTGCCATGGACCGAAGGCCTGCGCCAGTGGCAGGCACGGGTGGAATCACTGCGGCGCTGGATGCCGGAGTTGGATCTGCCCGACTGCAGCGACGCGGCCCTGCTGGCCAACCGTGCGCAGTGGCTGCAGCCCGCGTTCGCCGGCAAGAGCCGTCTGGATGCGCTGGACGAGTCCAGCTTCGGCGAGGCGCTGAAGTCGCCGCTGGAGTGGTCGCAGCGGCAGCTGGTCGAGCGCCATGCGCCGACCCGCATTACCGTGCCGTCCGGACTGGAGCGGCCGATCACCTACGAGTTGGACAGCGAAAGTGGCGAGCCCTTGCCACCGGTGCTGGCGGTGAAGCTGCAGGAACTGTTCGGCCTGGCTGATACGCCGCGCATCGCCGATGGGCGCGTGCCGCTGACCCTGCACCTGCTCTCCCCCGGCGGCCGCCCGTTGCAGGTCACCCAGGACCTGCGCAACTTCTGGGAAAGCACCTACGCCGAAGTGAAAAAGGAAATGAAGGGGCGCTACCCGCGGCATCCGTGGCCGGATGATCCGTGGACCGCGACGGCCACGCACCGGGCCAAGCCGCGCGGAACCTGAAGGGCGGGGTCAGAGCCGTTTCCCAACGGAAAGGGATCCGACCCACCCTGCCTGATCCTGAATGGCTACGCTAAAGTCACACCGCCTGCGGCCCCGACTGACATACCGTTTACGGGCAACACGCGACACTGGACTTCGACCCGAGGCAAAGGACCCCCGCATGAGCAAGCTCACCGTAATCACCGACCGCGCTCTGGAGCGCGCCCTGGAACTGGCCCACACCGCCGGCGATGGCCTGAAGAGCGCCGGTGGCAGCCTGCGCAATGCGGACTGGATCAAGACCGGCGCCGCCATCGGCGCAGTGAAGACCGGCGGCAAGGTCGCCACCAAGTTCGCACGCCGCAACCCGGCCGTGACCATCGCCGCTGCTGCCGTCGGTGTCGGCCTGCTGGGCTATGCGCTGTACCGCAAGCAGCAGAAGAAGAAGGCTGCCAATGGCCACGTGGTGAATGGGCAGGCGCAGCGCATCAACGCACGTGACCGCCGCAACGACACCGTGGTGGACGAGCACAGCGATATCGGCAGCGACGCCTGAGTGTGACCGACCGGGTCAGAGCCCTTCCTGCGGAAGGGATCTGACCCCGAGCCAGGGCCGGATGCCGCGAGGTATCCGGCCCTTTCTGTTTCAGCCGATCTGCCGCCACTGCCCCGGCTGCAGGTCGTCCAGCCGGTAGGGTCCCATCGAAACGCGGACCAGGCGCAGCGTCGGCAGGTTCACCGCCGCGGTCATCCGCCGCACCTGGCGATTGCGGCCCTCGCGGATAGTGATCGCCAGCCAGGCATCGGGGACGGTCTTGCGGAAGCGCACCGGCGGATCGCGTGTCCACAGCGACGGCGCCGGATCGAGGCGCTCGATCTTCGCCGGCAAGGTCGGCCCGTCATTCAGCTCCACCCCATCGCGCAGCCGTTGCAGCTGCTCATCGCTGGGCGTGCCTTCCACCTGCACCCAGTAGGTCTTGTCGGCCTTGTGCCTGGGGTCGGTCAGCTTGTGCGCCAGCGTGCCGTTATCCGTCAGCAGCAGCAGGCCTTCGCTGTCATGGTCCAGACGACCGGCGG
This sequence comes from Stenotrophomonas maltophilia, assembly GCF_039555535.1. Classification (NCBI taxonomy): domain Bacteria; kingdom Pseudomonadati; phylum Pseudomonadota; class Gammaproteobacteria; order Lysobacterales; family Lysobacteraceae; genus Stenotrophomonas; species Stenotrophomonas maltophilia. The sequence continues at coordinate 4,628,460 of NZ_CP154630.1, forward strand.
CATACACGCGCGGCGGCAGGCCGAACCCGGCCAGGGTCGGCCGCGGCGGCACGCTGCGGTCGGTGAACTGGCAGAGCACGTTGAAGGGCTTGTTGAAGGCGATCAGCATTGCGGGCACGGCGGGCGGCGGATGAGGCATTGTCCCACGCCGCGCTGCCCGCTCACCGGGCATCGCTTTGGCCGAGGCTGCGGCGGGATCAGCCGAAGACCTTCCACTCCAGCAGGAACGAGCCCAGCACCAGCGCGATGCCGCAAGCCGCGATGATATTGGCCCGGCGCCGCAGGCGAACCGGCGGCGGATTCGTGGCACGCGCGCGTTCCTCCAGCAGCGCACCGGCGAACAGCACGGCAAACCCCACCGTCGCCACCAGGTCGTAGGCATGGCCACCGTAGAACACGAAATCAATCAGCCGCGCCAGCACCAGCACGGCCACGGCGATGTAGAACACTTTCTTCAACAGTCCACTCCATGGGTAGCGCCGGGCCATGCCCGGCGGATGCACATTGCGTCGATTGCCACGCCGCTGCGCTCGCCGGGCGTGGCCCGGCCCTGCCGATTTACGGCTTGATGAAGCGCAGGGTCATGCGGTCGCTTTCGCCGATCGCCTGGTACTTCGCATCATCGGCCTTGTCGTGCTGGTTGGTCGGCGGCAGCGTCCAAACACCGTTCGGGTGGTCCTTGGTGTCGCGCGGGTTGGCGTTGACCTCGCTGCGCGCATCCAGCTTGAAGCCGGCGGCCTCGGCCATCGCGATCACCTGCTGCTGGCCGACATAGCCGGTGTCATCGTCGTCGGCCACATCGGCCTTGGCGCGATGCTCGACCACGCCCAGGACGCCACCCGGCTTGAGTACATTGAAGAAGCCCTGGAACATGCCCTGCGCCTGGCCGGCCTTGCGCCAGTTGTGCACGTTGCGGAAGGTCAGCACCACGTCGGCTGAATTGGCCGGGCCGAACACCGGCTTCGCCGGATCGTAGGCCACCACGGCAGTCTTGCCGAACTGCGCCGGGGCGCCGGCGTACTTCTTCTCCAGGCTGTCGCGGCTGCGCTGCTGGTAGTCACGGCCGCGGCCTTCGGGCACGGCCATCGGGTCGACCACGGCGGCGACGTAATGACCCTTGTCATGCAGCAGCGGCGCCAGGATCTCCGAGTACCAGCCGTTGCCGGGGGTGATCTCGATGACGGTCTTTTCCGGAGCCACCTTGAAGAACGACAGCGTCTGCGCCGGATGACGGAAGCCATCGCGCTTGATGTTGTTGGCATCGCGGGTGGGCGCCTTCACCGCCGCCTCGATGGCCGGCGAGACCTGAATCTTCGCCGGCGCCACCGTGGCCGGTGCGGCGAACGCGGGAACAGCAGCAAGCAGGGCCGAAGCAAGCAGCAGGCGGCAGCCACGCAGGGACGAAGCAGGCATCATCGGGACGACTCCAACGGAAGATGCGGCGAGACTAGCAGTCGCAGCGTCCAAGGTGTTCACAAAACGTTAGCGGCGTGCGCATCGCGGAACACTGTTTTGTGGTCGCCGCCGCAGCACGGTCACACATCGCGTTCTATTCTGGAGCACTTCCCCCAAGGAGTCCGTGCCCATGACGGCAACCCGCGAACTGGGCCGTTCCGGCCTGCATGTACGTCCGCTCGCCTTCGGTGGCAACGTGTTCGGCTGGAGCGCCGATGAGAAGGCCAGCTTCGCCCTGCTCGATGCCTTCGTCGATGCCGGCTTCAACCTGGTCGATACCGCCGATGTGTATTCGGCCTGGGTATCCGGCAATGCCGGCGGCGAATCGGAAGCGCTGATCGGCAAGTGGTTCGCCCGCAGCGGCAAGCGCGACAAGGTGGTGCTGGCGACCAAGGTGGCCAAGTGGGCCGAGCGTCCCGGCCTGACCCCGGACAACATCACTGCGGCGGTCGAGGATTCGCTGCGCCGCCTGCAGACCGACGTCATCGATCTTTACCAGGCCCACGAGGATGACGAGTCGACGCCGCTGGAAGCCACGCTGGCTGCGTTCGGACGCCTGATCGAAGCCGGCAAGGTACGCGCCATCGGCGCCTCCAACTACAGCGCCACGCGCCTGGCCGACGCGCTGAAGGTGTCCACCGACTACAAGCTGCCGCGTTACGAAACCCTGCAGCCGGAGTACAACCTGTACGACCGCGCCGGCTACGAGAAGGAACTGGAACCGCTGGTGCAGCGCGAACAGATCGGCGTGATCGGTTACTACGCGCTGGCCAGTGGCTTCCTCAGCGGCAAGTACCGCACGCCGGCTGATGCGGCCAAGAGCCCGGCGCGTGGCGAGACAGTAGTGAAGCGCTATCTGAACCCGCGCGGCCTGCGCATCCTGCAGGCGCTGGATGACGTGGCCAGCAAGCACGGCGCCAGCGCTGCGCAGATCGCACTGGCCTGGCAGATCGCACGGCCGTCGATCACCGCGCCGATCGTCAGCGCTACCAGCGTCGAACAGCTGCACGATCTGCTGGCGGCGGCGAACGTGTCGTTGAGCGTGCAGGATGTCGCGCAGCTGGATGCCGCCAGCACGGAAGCCTGAGTTGCAGTGCCGGCCGCTGGCCGGCATTGCACAACAGCGAAGAAAATAATTGAACAAAATAGTTGCGCACGACTAAATCGTGGTTTATCGTGCGCACCTCGTTTCAACAACCACTGGAAACTTCCCTTGAACGCGCATTCCGTCGCCATCGCCAAACTGCTGCCATGCCTGCGCATGGACGTGCTGGCGCGCGCGTTCTGCAAGGAAGTCCAGCTGACAACGGCCTGATACCCGCCCTGCGGAGATCGGCCACCCCGATCTCCGAGGCCTGACGACGCCCTCGGAACGCAAGTCCCGGGGGCGTTTTCATTTGCGTCGGCGCAAGGACCCGCGATGCCAGAACTGCACCCCACGCGGCAACCCGCCGCTCACTGACCCAGGTTTTTCCGCCCCACCGGAGGATTTTCTCCGCGTGCACGGCAACGCCTGGACATTATCTGCATCGCACCCAAACATTATCGCTCGCGATAATGTCGGTGGCCTGCATCTTCGACTACCAACGGTCCCGTTTCAACCACGGGCTGGTGCGCGCGGCATTGCCGTGGCGTATGCCGGAGGTCGCGGACATGCCATCGCCTGGATCGCCTGCTGGAGGCAGGCGCCGGTTCGCCGGCACGCGGTTCGATTCCGCGCGGTTCACCACTGGATAGCTCAGTCGGGTAGAGCAACGGACCCTGATTCCGTCTGTCGTGGGTTCGACTCCCACTCCAACCACATGACCTTCCACGTCATGACGTAAAGCAACACCCGGGGCGCACGCCCCAGCGGCCATCGTCGCCGGTCCTGCGAACGCCTTCGGGCGTTACAGGAAGGGCAACGGACCGCACGCCGGGCCTCGGCCCGCCGTCAATGCCAGCCACGTTCCGCCCCGGTGCTGCCTGCCGGGAACGACGACGGCAGCACTGCCGGTGCACCGAAGGCTCCGCGCGTGGACCGTCCGCCGATGGCCGCCCTCTTCCGCTGCCTGCACGTGGTGTGCACGCGGCCTCGCCACGACCTGATCGACCCGGGTCCTGGCGATTCATCCGCAACGGGTCGAACCACCAGAGCCATACAAGGAGAGACTCCCATGTTCTGGACCATCAAGGTCGTGATCGGCGACGGCGAGCGCGGCCTGGTGTATCGCAACCGTCGTTTCCAGCAGATCCTGCTGCCGGGTGTGCACCGCCTGTCGCTGTTCGGCGGCCGCCCACAGGTGGACATCCACAACGCATCGAAGGGCGCGGCCTACTCCGGCAGCGACCAGGACAGCCTGATCGAAGCGCTGGGCGCGACGCTGGACACGCACTTCGTGCTGGCCAACGTCGGTGCCGGCGAGGTCGGCCTGCTGCTGCGCAACGGCCGCATCGACGAGGTGCTGCCGCCGGGCAGCCGCCGCCTGTACTGGCGCGGTTCTGTCGACACTCAGGTGCGCGTGATGGCACTCGGTGACGAGCCGCGCGTCCCGGCGGACGTGCAGCAGCGGCTGGGCCAGCTGGGCGTGCTGCCGCGTGTGGCGGTGATCAGCACCGTGCCGAGCGAGTCGGTGGGCCTGCTGTTCATCGATGGCACGCTGCGGCAGACGCTGGACGCCGGCCTGCACGCGTTCTGGAACTTCAACGGCAACGTGTCGGTGGAGCGTGTGGAGCTGCGTGCGCGTTCGCTGGACGTATCCGGCCAGGAGCTGCTCAGCCGCGACAAGGTGACCCTGCGGGTGAACCTGGCCGCGACCGTGCAGGTGGTCGACCCGGTGCGGGCACACCGCTCGCTCAGCAATGCTGATGAGTTCATCTATCGGCAGCTGCAGTTCGGCCTGCGCCAGGCGATTGCCGTGCGCAGCCTGGACGAGCTGCTGGGTGACAAGGCGGCACTGGACGGTGAGATCGCCGCCCATGTGCAGGCCGCGATCGAGGGCCACGGTGTACGTCTGCTTGGCGTGGGCATCAAGGACGTGATCCTGCCGGGCGAGATGAAGGAGATCCTCAACGGCGTGGTGCTGGCCGAGAAGCAGGCCCAGGCCAGCGTGATCCGCCGCCGCGAGGAGGCCAATGCCACGCGTTCGCAGCTCAACACCGCAAAGCTGATCGAGGACAACCCGGTGCTGATGCGCTTGAAGGAGCTGGAGGCGCTGGAGAAGGTCACCGAGAAGATCGACAAGCTCACCGTGTTCGGCGGCCTGGATGGCGTGCTGAAGCAGCTGGTGACGATCAGGTAGGGGGTAGCGGCGGCGCAGGGACGCGCCGCCGGCCCATCAAGGACATACACGAAGACATGGACACTCAACACAACTATCAATGGCTGCACGCCCAGGGCACCACGCCGATCAAGGGCTGGGTCAACGGCGTTCCGCTGGAAGCGCAGGCGCATGAGCAGCTGCGCAACATCGCTGCGATCCCGTTCGTCGGGCCGTGGGTGGCAGTGATGCCGGACGTGCACCTGGGCAAGGGCGCGACCGTGGGCTCGGTGATCCCGACCCGTGGCGCGATCATTCCGGCCGCGGTCGGCGTCGACATCGGCTGTGGCATGGCCGCCGTGCGCACCACACTGCGCGCCAACGACCTGCCCGATGACCTGCGGCAGCTGCGCAACAGCATCGAGCGCAGCATCCCGGTCGGCAACGGGCGCGGCGGCGAGCACCAGCGCATGCCCGACAGCATCCACACCCGGTTGGTGCAGTCCGGGCTGGCCGCCGGGCTGGAGAAGATCAAGGACAGGCACCGCAGGATCCGCACCGACAAGCTCGACCGTCAGCTGGGAACGCTGGGCGGTGGCAACCACTTCATCGAACTGTGCCTGGACGAGACGGATACGGTGTGGGTGATGCTGCACAGCGGCTCGCGCGGCACCGGCAACCTGATCGGCACCTACTTCATCGAAAAGGCGCGCGAGGAGCTGGCACGGCGCGTGCTCGGCTTCCACCTGCCGGACAAGGACCTGGCGTTCTTCATGGAAGGCGAGCCGCTGTTCGATGATTACGTCGAAGCCGTGTCGTGGGCGCAGGACTACGCCCGGCAGAACCGCGAGGCGATGATGTCGCGCGTGCTGGCCGAGATGCGCCACCGCTTGCCGAAGTTCCAGCTGGCGGCGATGGCGGTGAACTGCCACCACAACTACGTGCAGAAGGAGACGCACCACGGCCAGGAACTGCTGGTGACGCGCAAGGGCGCGGTCAGTGCGCGCGAGGGCGAGCTGGGCATCATTCCCGGCAGCATGGGCACGCGCAGCTACATCGTGCGCGGCAAGGGCAACGCGGACAGCTTCCACAGCTGCAGCCACGGTGCCGGCCGGGTGATGAGCCGTGGCGCTGCACGCCAGCAGATCACGCTGGCCCAGCACCGCGAGGCCACCGCGCATGTGGAATGCCGCAAGGACAGCGGCGTGCTGGACGAGTCACCGGCGGCGTACAAGTCGATCGATGATGTAATGGCCGCCCAGCTGGACCTGGTGGACGTGGTGCACACGCTGCGGCAGGTGCTGTGCGTGAAGGGATGATGGAACGGTGCCGGCCAGGGCCGGCACCCACCGCGCTCGATTGCGGTAGATCCACGCCATGCGTGGATCGAACGGCGCCGGGCAAGGTCGGCAGCTACCGGCGCAGCGATCAACGCGGCACGCTGTCCTCGCCCACCAGCGCATGGTGCACACCAATGCCCGCACGCACGCCTTCGGCAGCGGCCAACGTGATGTTGCCGACCGTCGTCGCATCGCCTGCGGCATACACGTTCGGCACCGAGGTCTGCTTCATCATGTCGACCTCGATCAGCACCCCCAGCGGGCTCTCGACCAAGGTGCAACCGAGCTGCTGCACCAGCGGCGTGGCCATCGCCTGGGTGGCCGGTACGAACAGCGCACGCTGGGCGATGCGGCGGCCATCGGCCAACTCCACTTCCAGCCAGGTCGGCTGGTCACCCTGCACGCCCACCACCGGCGCGGTCTCGATCTGCACGCCGCGCTGCTGCATGGCGGCCTGCTCCTCATCGGTGATCGGCAGGCCTTGGCTGAAGAAGGTGACATTTCCCCAATCGGCGAACAGCGGCGCCTTGCTGGCGGACATCGGGTGACCACCAAGCAGGCCGATGGCGCCACCACCCACTTCGTAGCCATGGCAGTAGGGACAATGCAGCACGGTACTGCCCCAGCGCTCGGCCAGCCCCGGCAGGTCCGGCAGCTGGTCGGCGATGCCACTGGCCAGCAGCAGCTTGCGTGCGGCCAGGACCTGGCCATCGGCGGTACGCAGTTCCACGCCTTCAGCGCTGGCGGTGGCCTGCACGGCTTCGGCATGCACCCAACGCACCGTGGGGTAGTCCAGCAGCTGCTGGCGCGCGGTCTTCAGCAGCTCGGCGCCACTGATGCCATCCAGCCCGAGCACCCCGTGCGAATGACTGGCGAAACGGTTGCGCGGCGAACCGGCATCGATGACCGTAACCGGGCGACGGGCACGGGCCAGGATCAGGCCGGCGGCAATGCCGGCATAGCTGCCGCCGACGATGAGCACATCAGGATTCATGCGGACCTTCCAGGGAACGGTGATGGGCGAGATGGCGGGCGAAGTCGGCGCCGAGCTGGTCCAGCGTGGTCGCTTGCAATCGCTGTTCAAGCATCCGTTGTGCCTCGCGCGCGCCCTCCAGCAGGGCGCTGTTGACCAGCTGCTGGATCGGGCAGCCGCCGCTGGCGTCGCGGGTACCGACCTGCACCAGCGGCGGCGCTCCCACCGCCAGATAGATGTCGTGCAGGGTGATCGCTGCGGCATCGCGGGCCAGCTGGCTGCCGCCGCCATGACCACGGGTGCTGCGCACCAGGCCGGCCTTGTGCAGCTGTGCCAGCAGGCGGCGGATCACCACCGGATGGGTCGGCAGGCACGACGCCAGCTGCTCGGAGGTGCGCGGGGCGGCATGGCCGACCAGATGCGCCATCACGTGCAGGGCGTCGGAAAGGGGATTCGCGGATTTCATGTAACAACGATAGTTACATTTAAATCCTCTGTCGAGGGTCTTCTTTCGTTCCATATGGACACATTTGTCCTATGAAATATCTCCTTCACATCACTAAACGAAACGGGAATGTGATCCAAGTCGCACTTCAGAGAGAAGTGGCACCGGTCGATACCGAATCGCCCCTTCCCGAGAGTCCCTCCCCATGAATGCGTCTGTCCGTGCTCCGCGCCTGCAGTCCAAGCTGCTCGGCGCGGTTTCCGTTGGTCTTGCCGTGGTCCTGCTGTGCGCTCTGGCGGGCCTGGCCTCCGCCTGGTTGAAGCTTTCCACCGAGGTTCCGCCCGAAGTCGCGCACAGCCGCGACGCCGAACGCCTGCAGCGCGAGTTCCGCGGCCAGGTGCAGGAATGGAAGAACGTGCTGCTGCGCGGCCACGACGACGCGCTGCGCCAGCGCCATCTGGACGCCTTCGACAGCGAGGGCCGCCTGGTCGAGCAGCTGGCCAAGAGCCTCACAGCCAGTCCGGACGCGCGTACGCGTGAACTGGCACAGGCCTTCATCGGCCTGCACACACAGCTGCAGAAGGACTACCACGCCGCCCTGCAGGCGTTTGCGGAGGCCGGCTACGATCCCGCCGCCGGCGACAACCTCGTGCGCGGCAAGGATCGCCCGGTGGCTACGGCACTGGATGCACTGAGCACGCATGCCACGCAGGTGGCGGAGACGGCCGTGGCGGCACGGTCGCAGCAGGCGCGGCAGACCCTGCTGCTGTGTGCCTCGTTGACCGTGCTGGCCGCCGTGCTGCTGCTGATGGGCCTGGCCTGGTGGCTGCGACGCGCGGTGGTGCAGCCGGTGCTGGCGGTGGAAGCCGCCGCCCGCGCGGTGGCCGCCGGCGACCTGCAGCACGTGGTGCAGGTGCGCAGCCGCGACGAGATTGGACGCCTCGCGCAAGCCATGCAGGCGGTGCAGTCCACGCTGCGCGGCGTGCTGGATGCGCAGACTGCGATGGCACAGGCACACGAGGCCGGCACCATCAGCCATCGCATGGACGCCAGCGCGTTCCCCGGCGCCTTCGGCACCATGGTGGCCGACTGCAACACGCTGGTCGACGCACATATCCAGGTGAAGATGCGCGCGATCTCGATCATGGGCCGCTATGCCGTCGGCGACCTCAGCCAGGACATGGAACGCCTGCCCGGCGAGAAGGCCGTGATCACCAACGCACTGGATACGGCCAAGGCTAATCTCGGCGTGATCAACGGCGAGATCCGCCGCCTGGCCGAAGCCGCTGCCGCCGGTGACTTCAGCCAGCGCGGCGACAGCGCACGCTTCGAGCATGATTTCCGCGCGATGGTCGATGGCCTCAACCGTCTGATGCAGACCACCGAGCTGAACCTGGGCGAGGTTTCCAGCATGCTGCGCGCGATAGCCGACGGCCGCCTCGGCGCACGCATGCACGGTGATTTCCAGGGCGTGTTCGCGCGCATCGCCGGTGACGCCAACACCACCGCCGCGCAGCTGGCGACCATCGTCACCGACATCAAGCACGCCTCCGGCAACATCCACACCGCCGCCGCAGAGATCGCCGCCGGCAACAATGACCTGTCGCGCCGTACCGAGCAGCAGGCGGCCAATCTGGAAGAGACCGCTGCCTCGATGGAGGAACTGACCTCCACCGTGCGCCAGAACGCCGAGCATGCGCGCCAGGCCAACCAGCTGGCCATCGGCGCGCACACGGTCGCCTCGCAGGGCGGCAGCGTGGTCGGCCAGGTGGTGGCGACGATGGGCGCGATCGAGACCTCGTCGAGGCGGATCGCCGAGATCATCAGCGTGATCGATGGCATCGCGTTCCAGACCAACATCCTGGCGCTGAACGCGGCGGTTGAAGCGGCACGCGCCGGTGAGCAGGGTCGCGGCTTCGCCGTGGTGGCCAGCGAAGTGCGCACGCTGGCACAGCGCTCGGCCGGTGCCGCCAAGGAGATCAAGGCGCTGATCGAGGCCTCGGTGGAACAGGTCGGCCTCGGCGCACAGCGCGTGCGCGAGGCCGGCGACACCATGGCCGAGATCGTGGCGTCGGTGCAGCGCGTGACCGACATCATGGCCGAGATTTCCGCGGCCTCGCAGGAACAGAGCGCAGGCATCGAACAGGTCAGCCAGACGGTGATCCAGATGGATGGCACCACCCAGCAGAATGCGGCGCTGGTGGAAGAAGCCAGTGCCGCCGCACGCAGCCTGGAACAGCAGGCGAACCGATTGATCGATGCGGTGGATGTGTTTGATCTGTCGACCACCGCCGCAGCGAAGGATGCGCTGGCGCGCGCAGCCTGATCCTTTGCAGGCAGCCGAGCGTGGGCTCGGCTCTACACCGGGCCGTCAATCGTTCCGGGCTCTGTAGAGCCGAGCCTGCGCTCGGCGCACCTCAACGCAGGTAATCGCTCCGCGCCATCGCTTCACCCAGGTAATCCAGGAACGAGCTGATCCGCGCCGATACTGCGGTGTTGCGGTAATACACCGCATGGATCGGCTGGTACACGTCCAGCGTCTGTGCCGCCAGCACCGGCACCAAGGTGCCGGCGGCGCGGTCGCGGTCGGTCACGAAGTCGGACAGGCAGGTGATGCCCACCCCTTCCACCGCCAGCCGGCGCAACGTCTCGCCGCTGGACACCGCGATGTCCGGGCGCACCCGCAGCAGGCCATCGGCATCGCCCGGCAGCGGCCAGTGATTCAGCGATTCCGGCTCGTTGAAGCTGAGCAGGGTGTGCTGGCCCAGCGCCGCCACGCTGGCCGGTTCGCCATGTGCGGCCAGGTAGGCCGGGCTCGCCACCAGGCGCAGCTGGCAGCGGCCCAGCGGTCGGGCATGCAGGGTGGAATCGGCCAGCGGACCAATCCGGATCGCCAGGTCGGTGCGCCGTTCCAGCAGGTCGATGTAGCGCTCGGAGCTGTTCAGCTCCAGCTGTACTTCCGGATAGCGCGCACGATAGCCGGCGACCAGCGGCGCGATCACATGCAGCACGAACGGCATCGCCGCATCCACGCGCAGGCGTCCGGCCGGGCGTTCGCGGCGCGCCGCCATCTGCTCCTCGGCTGATTCCACCGCGTCGATGATCGCCCGCGCATGGCGCAGGTAGGCCTCGCCTTCGGCAGTCAGGTGCAGGCGGCGCGTGGTGCGGGTCAGCAAGGTGGTACCCAGCTTGTCCTCCAGCCGCCCCAGCGCACGGCTGACGCCGGAGGGCGTCTGCCCCAGCTGCTCGGCCGCGGCACTGATCGAACCGCTGTCGATCACCGCCAGGAACGCCTGCATTTCATCGAGGGTGGTTTTCATGGCGCCATTATTGACCACGCGGCAAGAGTGATTGGCGTGAAGATGGGTGTTTAGGCAAAGGTTCGACGCGCACACTGCGCGCCTTCCTTCCCTCTGGAGCCTGCCATGATCCGTGGCATTCCCCTCGCCCTGCTGGCCCTGACCCTCGGTGCCTTCGCCATCGGCACCACCGAGTTCGTCATCGTCGGCCTGATTCCAACCATCGCCGCCGACCTGCAGGTCAGCCTGCCCTCGGCCGGCCTGCTGGTCTCGCTGTACGCGCTGGGCGTGGCGATCGGTGCGCCGGTGCTGACCGCGCTGACCGGCCGCGTGCCGCGCAAGACCCTGCTGGTGGCGCTGATGGTGCTGTTCACGCTCGGCAACGTCATCGCCTTCCTGGCGCCGGGCTACACCTCGCTGATCGCCGCGCGCATCCTCACCGGCCTGGCACATGGCGTGTTCTTCTCGATCGGCTCGATCATCGCCACTGCGGTGGTACCGAAGGAGAAGGCGGCCAGTGCCATCGCCATCATGTTCACCGGCCTGACCGTGGCACTGGTGACCGGCGTACCGCTGGGCACCTTCATCGGCCAGCACCTGGGCTGGCGCGCCACCTTCCTGGCCGTGGCCGGGCTCGGCGTGATCGCACTGCTGGGCGCGCTGCTGTTCGTGCCGCGCAGCGTGCCGCAGAGCGCGCCGTCCAGCTTCCGCCAGCAGATGGCCGTGCTGGCCCAGCCACGCCTGCTGCTGGTCTATGCGATGACCACGCTGGGTTATGGCGGCACCTTCCTGGCCTTCACCTACCTGGCGCCGATCCTGCAGGACGTCACCGGTTTCTCGGCCAACGCGGTCAGCCTGGTGTTGCTGGTGTACGGCGTGTCGGTGGCGATCGGCAACCTGTGGGGCGGCCGCATGGCCGACCGCATGGGCCCGGTGCCCGCGCTGAAGCGCATCTTCGCCCTGCTGGCGGTCGTACTGTTCGTGCTCACCTTCACCGCCTACAACATCTGGCTGATGCTGCTGACGGTGCTGGCGCTGGGCGCGGCGGCATTCGGCAACGTGCCCGGCCTGCAGGTCTATGTGGTCAAGCAGGCGCAGCGCTATGCACCGCAGGCCACCGACGTGGCCTCGGGCTTGAACATTGCCGCCTTCAACATCGGCATCGCGCTGGGCGCCTCGCTGGGTGGCCTGGTGGTGGAGCACGTCGGCCTGATGCACACGCCGTGGCTCGGCGCGCTGGTGGTACTGGCCGCCTATGCGCTGACCGTGCTCAGCGGGCGCCTGGACCGTCGTGATGGCATCGATGATCGTGCCGACGGCATCGCCGTGGCCGCGCACTGATCCATGCAATGCAGCGTTGCCGGCATGCATACGGCACCTGTCCTACCCTCTTTCCCTAGCAACTCCCTCCCCCCTTGGAGCTTTCAATGACTGTTCCCGCCTTTGGCCTTGGTACCTTCCGCCTGAAGGACCAGACCGTGATCGACTCGGTGCGCAATGCACTGGATGTCGGCTACCGCGCCGTCGATACCGCGCAGATCTATGGCAACGAAGCCGAAGTCGGCCAGGCCATCGCCGAGTCCGGCGTGCCGCGTGATGATCTGTACCTCACCACCAAGGTGTGGATCTCCGAGTTCAAGCACGATGCGCTGCTGGCCAGCCTGCGTACCAGCCTCGAAAAGCTGCGCACCGACCGCGTCGACCTGGCGCTGATCCATTGGCCCTCGCCGAACGACAAGGTCGACGTGCCGATGGAGGAGTACCTGCCGGCGCTGGCCGAAGCCAAGGCGCAGGGGCTGACCAGGGCGATCGGTATCTCCAACTTCACCATCGCCCAGACCCGCAAGGCGATCGAGATCCTCGGCGCCGATGCGATCGCCACCAACCAGATCGAGATCCATCCGTACCTGCAGAACCGCCTGCTGGTGAAGTTCCTGCAGGACAACGGCATCCACATCACCGCCTACATGAGCCTGGCCTATGGCGAGGTGATCAAGGACCCGGTGATCCAGGCCATTGCCGGCCGGCACCAGGCGACGCCCGCGCAGATCGCGCTGGCCTGGGCACTGCAGCAGGGCTTCTCGGTCATTCCGTCCTCGACCAAGCGCGAGAACCTGGCCAGCAACCTGGAAGCGGCCGCGATCCGCCTGACCGACGAAGACATGGCACAGATCGCCAAGCTGGATCGTGGGCACCGCCTGGCCAATCCGGAAGGCATTGCGCCAGCCTGGGATTGAGGCCCTGTTGTTGTAGAGCCGAGCCCACGCTCGGCTGCCGTATCCCTGGAGCCGAGCATGGCTCGGCTCTACTGAATGGATCCCCGGGACCCCACCTCATGCAGCATCCGCAGCACCTCGTGCACGTCCAACGGTTTGCACAGGAAGCCGGCAGCGCCCATTGAACGCGCCCTCTCGATGACCTGCAGACGCGTGTCCGCACTCATCACCAGGATGGGCGGATCTTCCGTTCTGGAGCCGATCGCTTCAAGTACGTCCCAACCGCTGCAACCCGGCATATGAAGGTCCAGCAGCACCACGTCCGGCGCAAGCGAGGCCATCGCAGCCTGCGCATCGCGCCCGTCGTTCCGGCAACTCAGCCGATGGCCCGCGCATTCCATCAACCGCTCGACCACCTGCCGGTTGGTCTCCACATCTTCGAACAGCAGGCAATGCAGGGATCGCACCGATCTCGAATGCGCCTTGAAAACCTCCTCAAGCGACGGTGACGATGCCTCGCCGATGATGGCGGGAGCAGTGAAGCGCCACGTGAACGAGGCACCGCCCCACGCACTGCGACCCACCTCGATCGTCGCGCCCATGGCATCGGAAATCAGCCGCACGATGTAGAGCCCAAGCCCAACCCCCTGCTCGCAACGTGCATCCCCCTCGCTCACCTGCACAAACGGCGAGATGATCGATTCCTGATCGCTCTCGTCAATGCCGCGGCCGGAATCGGAGACGATGACACGCACCTGCCATTGCTCATCGACTCGGGTGCAATCAACACGCACTCGGGTTTCCCCACCCATCGCGCTGAACTTGATCCCGTTGCAGACGAGATTGCTGATCACCTGTTCGATGCGGCCCGCATCGGCCAGCATCCACACCGCAGGATCGCACTCATCGACCATCAGCAACACGCCCTTCTATGCAGCGGCCGCTGCGCAGCTTTCCTGCATTGCATCGAGCGTGGCCGCCAACGAACAGGGCTGGGGACGAAGCCGCAGCTTTCCACCCTCGATACTCGCCACATCAAGGACATCGTCAATGCGATGCCGCAGCGCTCTCGCCTGACGGGCCACCATCGCAAGTGCGCCGCGCCGGGCCGCCGTGGCGGTCTCCATGTCCAGCAACTGGATGCCGTTGATGATGGCGTTCAGGGGAGTTCTCAGTTCGTGGCTCATCGTTCCCACGAACCGCCCCTGGGCCTCACGCGAGGCGACGGCACGCAGTGCGATATCGCGCATGGCAGCGACCATGGTGGCGACGACGGCAGGCAGCAGGACAGTCAGCGCCAAGGCGTACGCCAGGTACGCCGGCCGCGAGGTCCAGTAACCCTCGGGCGCAGCCCACAGCAGGCCCAGCGTCGCCGCAGCGATGGCCGGAGCCATTGCCTTCCGCCCGTAGACCGTTGTCGCTGCGATCACGAGGAAAGGCAAGGTTGCATTGAGCGTCATCAGAAGAATGAAGGCCGCATCGACCTGCACGGTGACCATCATCAGGCTCAGAAGCAGGCCCGCCGCGTCGCGCCATGCCACACCGCGGTCCTTGTACAGATTCACCCACGCCGCCCATGCCACGGAAGCGAAAAGCAGCGCAATGGACGCGGGCAACACCCTCGCCGCATCGTTGGCCAGCACGGGTTGCGGTCCATCCATCCAGAGCCAGCACCACAACACCGTCAGCGCCTGCAATACCACCCTGAACAGACTGGCCCTCGGCTCCTGCAGGCAGGACAGCAACAATGCGAGTCGATTCATCTCCAGTGAGCGGGCCGCCTGGAGCAGGGCGTCGGGGCCAGGCTCGAGCAGGCCAGAGCGGGCATTGGACATGGCTGGATTCCTTCAGCTGCGAGGAACGATGGAACGTTGCAGAAGACGCTGCGCGGCGGCCGCCACCCTTTGGGAGCGCCGACGTATGTGCTCCACCGTCGCCCCCGATCGAACGCACTCACCCAGGTCATCGCAGGCTTTGGCGATCATCGGGCTGCCCAGCGCCGAGGTGATGCTCTTGAGCGCATGCAGGCGCGTCAGTTCCGCATCCGGATCGCCGCAAGGCGCACTCACATCCTCGCTCGTCCACCGCGAAATCGCTTCGTCCAATGCAGAGACAAAGCGCGGAAGCTCGCGTGGCGACATCGCTGCAATCATCCGCAGCATTGAATGCGGTCCGAGCTCTGGACCAACGCTCCCGGCCGCTGGGATTTCCGGTTCATCCATCCGTTCGGTTGTGTGCATCTGCCTCCGCCCCGTGTCGCATTCGACCTGTTGCCGCCGATCGCTCGCGGCCAGAAACGACTTAGTGCAAGGCCATTTGCGACAACCGATCCTCCGCAAGAACTACTGCATCCGCTCGTGAATGAGCGCGGCCAACCCGGGGAAATGCCTGGAAAGCACGTATCCCAGCGCTATTCCAAGCAATATTCCGGCAAGGATGACGCTCACTCTCAAGAAGGGTGACAGTCGTTTCAGATCCATGGCATCCAGCATCCATGCAACGACGGCCATGCGCCATCGGAATCCATTCAGTCTTTCCTGAGGTGCACTGTGCTGGTGTTCATCCTTCTTCTTCTGCTGGCATGTGCTGCACTGATCGCCACACGCCGATTCCGCACCGCGGCACTCCTGTCGGTGCTGCCCTTCATGGCCTTGTCCAGTGCATCGGGCCCGATCACGCAATGGATGCTCGACCGGGCCCAGGCCAGCCCTGCGTTCACGACACCTGCAGATCGGCCGAAGACAACGATCGTGCTGCTGGGCGGTGGCATCGAGCACCATCCCGAGGGCTCCAGCCCGGGACTGGCGGGGTACAGCCGATTGCTGGTTACGGCGCAGCGCTATCTGCTCTGCCAGCGGAAGTACGAGATCTGCAGGGTGATCGTGAGCGGAGGTGCCTCAAGAAACCGTAAGACCAGCGAGGCCTACGTCTACGCGCGCGAGCTGGCCCGTCTGGGTGTGCCGAGGGATCGCATCGAGCAGGAGGACGCCAGCGCCAACACCTGGGAGAACGCCCGGAACAGCAGCGCGATGCTCCGCCACGATCCATCGCGCGTGGTGATCGTGACCTCGGGTCTTCGCGAAGCCTGCTTTATTTCCAGAATTTCGGCGTGATTGCCGAAGGCCTGCCCAGCGACCGACTACGCGCCACGCCCGGCTGGCTCCCCTCGACCTTCAACCTGCTGCTGGCCGAGGTGATGTTGCACGAACGTATCGGCGTGATTCGTTACCACGCCTACAACAGACTGGGGTGGAACGAACCGCCGATGCCACCGATCCCCTTCAATCCACAGACAGCCACCCACGCATCGCCGCACTGACCTCGTCCGGCTTTTCCATCGGGGCCAGGTGACCGCAATCGGCCACCACCACCAGCTGCGAATGCGGCACCAACGCATGCATTTCCTCGCTCACTGCCAGCGGCGTGATGCGATCATTGGCACCACAGATGATCAACAGCGGATCACGGTAGCCGGCCAGCACGTCATGGCCGTCGCGGCGTTCCAGCGCGCTCTGGCGCAGGAACACCTCCGAACCCAGGCGGGCGGTCATGTCGCGCGCGCGCTGCACCAGCACGTAATCGTCCAGCCGCGAGGCATCGATGTAGCTGCGCATCAGCGTATCGCCGAAGCCATGGAACCTGCCCGGCAGGCGTACGCTGGCGCGCTGGCTGCGGCGCTGCTCGGCGCGCTCCGGTGAGTCGGCGTGGATCGAGGTATCAACCAGCGCCAGCTGCAGTACGCGTTCCGGGGCGATGCGCAGGATCTGCTGGGCGACGAAGCCACCCAGCGAGAAACCGGCCAGGGCGAAGCGCTCCGGTGCCTGTGCCAGCACATCCTCGGCCACTGCCTGCAGGGTCTCGCCACGGGTCTGGTCACCTACGGTGCAATCGGCGATGTCGGCCAGGTCGGCCAGCTGTGCGCGCCACAGCTCGGCGTCGTTGAGCAGGCCGGGCAGCAGCAACAGGGGAATACGTTCGGTCATGCGGGTATTGTCGCGCTGGTGCGGTGACAGAACCATGCCGCAACGGGCGATTGCGCTGTAGAGTCGAGCCATGCTCGACTGCTGCACGGCCAGTCGAGCATGGCTCGACTCTACATAAGGCAGCGACAAGGATGCGACCATGGCAGACCCCTACAACAGCGGCAACCCGACGACCTCACTGGCACGTTTCGACGATTCACTGGTCACCACCGCCTTCGAGCTTCCCGGCCACCGGGTCGTGCGCAACCTCGGCGTGGTACGCGGCATCACCGTGCGCTCGCGCTCGATCGTCGGCAATTTCCTCGGTGGCATCCAGACCCTGTTCGGCGGCAACATCACCATCTACACCGAACTGTGCGAACAGGCGCGCGAGGAAACCTACCGCGACATGGTCAAGCACGCGCGACAGTTGGGCGCCAACGCGATCATCGGCATGCGCTACGACGCCACCGATGTGATGACCGGGCTGACCGAGGTGCTGTGCTACGGCACGGCCGTGGTGGTGGAGCCGGTGCGTTGATGCTGTAGAGCCGAGCCCATGCTCGGCTCAGGCGCAAGACAGCCGAGCGTGGGCTCGGCTCTACAGAGGGGTCTCAGGCACTTCGACCTGCTGCACCGGCAGGGTCACCATCATCACCGTCGGGTCGTCCGGGTCGAGCCTGGTCTTGAAGCCCAGGCTCTGGCACATCGCCAGCATGGTGCTGTTCTCGCGCAGCACCTGGCCCTCGACCACATCCAGGCCCAGCCACTTGGCGTACTCGATCATGATCGCCATCAGCCGCCAGCCGATGCCGTGGCCCTTCAGGTCCGAGCGGATCAGGATGCCGTACTCGCCGCGGTGGTAATCGGCATCGGCGTGCAGGCGTACCGCGCCGAGCATTTCGCCACTGCGCGGTTCGATCGCCACCAGTGCGATCGAGCGCGCATAGTCCAGCTGGGTCAGGCGCGCGATGAATTCGTGGCTGAAGTGCTTCACCGACTGGAAGAAGCGCAGGCGCAGGTCTTCGTCGCTGACCCGGGCGAAGAACGCACGGAACAGTGCATCGTCTTCCGGTCGCACCGGCCGCACGAACGCACGGCCGCCATCGGACAGTTCGATGGTGCGCTCCCACTCCTTCGGATACGGGAATACCGAGAAGCGCGGATGGCCACGTCCCTTGTGCAGGATGCGCGACGGTGCCACCGCCACGCGTGCGTCGAGGGCAAGAATGCCCTTGCTGTCGACCAGCAGCGGATTGATGTCCAGCGTGCGCACTTCGGGAATGTCGGCGGCCAGCTGTGCCAGCTTAACCAGTGCAAGGGCCAGCGCGCGCTCGTCGGCAGCCGGTACATCGCCGTAGGCCTTGAGGATGCGCGAGGCCCGGGTCTGTCCGATCAGTTCATGGGCCAGGCGCAGATCGAGTGGCGGCAACGCCAGCGCCTTGTCGTTGATTACTTCTACTGCAGTACCGCCACGACCGACCACGATCACCGGGCCGAACGTTGCGTCATCGGCAATGCCGACAATCAGTTCACGCGCCTTCGGGCGAACAATGGTCGGCTGCACCAGCAGGCCATCGATGCGCGCGTCTGGTCGCAGCTGCCGCGCACGCGAGAGGATCGCGTTGGCCGCGCTCTGCACTGCCGGAAGCGTCGCAAGGTTCAGGCGCACGCCATCGACTTCCGACTTGTGCGGAATGTCCGGCGACAGAATCTTCAGCGCCACGCTGGCACCACGCTCCAGCAGCGGCTGTGCCAGGTCCATCGCCTCGTGCGCATCGCGCGCGTGCATCACCGGCGCGGAGGGAATGCCGTAGGCCTTGAGCAATTCGTGGGTAGCCAACGGATCCAGCCACTGCTGGCCGTTGGCCAATGCCGCATCGACCAGCGCGCGTGCGGCCACCGCGTCGACACTGAAGTCCTGCGGCAGGCTGGGAGGTGTTTCCATCAGCGCGTTCTGCGCCTCGCGGTAGCGCACCAGATGCTGGAAGCCACGCACGGCTTCGGCCTCGGTCGGATAGGTCGGCACCCGTGCCGCGTTGAGCGTGGCGGTGGCCTGGTCGTCGTTGCCCAGCCACACCGCGAATACCGGCTTGTCGCGGTGATGGCGTGGGCGCAGGCCGAGCGTGCGGGTAAGTGCCTGTGCGGCGTCTGCGGATGAAGTGAATGCGGTCGGCACGTTGACCACCATCACCGCATCATTCTCGTTGTCGGCCAGCAGCGCATCGATGGCGGCGGCATAGCGCTCACCATCGGCGTCGACCACGATGTCGACCGGATTGCTGCGCGACCAGCCCTGCGGCAGCACGGCGTCGAGCTTTTCGACCGTGCTGTCGGACAGGTTGGCCAGCGTCCCACGCAATGCGACCAGCTGGTCCACGGCAAGGCGGCCGACACCGCCACCATTGCTGAGAATCGCCAGGCGACGACCGGGGAACGTCCCCAACCGCCCCAGCGATTCGGCGGCGGTGAACAGTTCGTCCAGCGCGCCCACGCGCAGCAGGCCGGCACGGTTGAACGCGGCGCCGTACACGTCGTCGGCGCGGGCCAGTGCCTGTACATGGGTATCACGACTGCCCGGCTGCACGCGTTCGGCGCGACCGGATTTCACCACCACCACCGGCTTGGCACGCGCGGCGGCACGTGCGGCCGACATGAACTTGCGCGCATCCTTGATCTGCTCGACATAGAGCAGGATGGCGCGGGTGCGGTAGTCGGTGGCGAAGTAGTCGAGCAGGTCGCCGAAGTCGACGTCCATCGTGTCGCCCAGCGACACCACGGCGGAGAAACCCACCGAACGGGCCACGCCCCACTCCACCAGCGCCGCGGCAATGGCGGAAGATTCGGAGATCAATGCGAGATCGCCGGCCTGCGGGAAATGCGCGGCGATGCTGGCATTGAGCCGCGCGTGCGGCGCGATCACGCCCAGGCAATGCGGGCCGAGGATGCGCAGGCCATGCTTGCGTGCCACCGCTTCCACCTGCGCCGACAGCGAGCCCGGGCCTTCACCCAGATGCGCGGTGAGGATGATCGCCGCCTGCACGCCGCGTTCGGCGGCGGTGCGCACCACCTGCGGCACGATCGCCGCCGGTGCGGTGATCACCACCAGGTCCGGCACCCAGTCCACGTCCTTCAGCCGCTTGACCGTGCGGATGCCATCGATCTCGGCATGCCGCGGGTTGATCCACGCCACCTTGCCGGGGAAGCCGGTGCCGCGCAGGTTGCGCATCACCGCGCGGCCAGCCGAGCGCTCGCGCGGGCTGCCGCCGATCACCGCGACCGACTGCGGACGGAACACGGACTGCAGGTGGTAGGTACTCATGCGCCTACGGTAACCAAATTCCAGGGCGATGGGGTCAGATCCCTTTCCTCAGGAAAGGGATCTGACCCCCGCGTGACCGTGGCGCGTGCCCACCAAGGTGGGCACCTACCAGAGCAGTTACAGCAGGGTGCCGTGCAGGATCATCGCGGCGATACTGAAATAGATCACCAGGCCGGTCACGTCCACCAGGGTAGCCACGAACGGGGCCGAGGCACTGGCCGGGTCGAAGCCGAGGCGCTTGAGGATGAACGGCAGCATCGAACCGGACAGCGAGCCGAAGGTGACGATGCCGACCAGCGCCGCGCCGATGGTGATCGCCAGCAGGATCCAGTGCTCGCCATAATCATGCAGGCCGCCGAGCTGCCAGATCACGATGCGCACGATCGCCAGGCAGCCGAGGATGGCGCCCAGCACCATGCCGGTGGGGATCTCGCGGATGGCCACCTTCCACCAGTCGCGCAGGCGCAGTTCGCGCAGCGCCAGGCTGCGGATCAGCAGCGAGGTGGCCTGCGAGCCGGAGTTGCCGCCGGAACTCATGATCAGCGGAATGAACAGGGTCAGCACCACCGCGCGCGCCAGTTCGTCCTCGTAGTGCTGCATCGCGCTGGCGGTCAGCATCTCGCCCAGGAACAGCACGCTCAACCAGCCGGCGCGCTTGCGCAGCATCTCGAAGAAGCCGATCTGCATGTACGGCTTGTCCAGCGCTTCCATGCCGCCGAACTTGTGCGCGTCCTCGGTGGATTCCTCGATCAGCGCATCCAGTACGTCATCGACGGTGACGATGCCAAGCATCTGCTGCTGCGCATCGACCACCGGGATCGCCAGCAGGTCGTGGCGACGGATCAGCCGTGCCACTTCTTCCTGGTCCAACAGCGCGTCCACCGTGACCGGCGGATTGACCTGGGCCACGTCCAGGATCGACTCCTCCGGCAGGCCGGTGATCAACCGGCGCATGGTCACCACCTGCTGCAGCTGCTGGGTGGCCGGGTCCAGCACGTAGATCGCGTACACCGTCTCGCGGGTGCGCTCGACCTGGCGGATGTGCTGCAGGGTCTGCGCAACGGTCCAGCTGGCGGGCACGGCCACGTACTCGGTGGTCATCAGCGCACCGGCGGTGTTCGGCGGATAGCTGAGCAGCTTCTGGATGGTCTGGCGGGCATCGGTACCGAGCAGCGGGATCAGCCGTGCGCGTTCTTCTTCGTCCAGCTCGTGGACGATGTCGGTGGCCCGGTCATCAGCCATCAGCCCGAGCAGTGCGGCGGCGCGGGCCGGCGGCAATGCGGCCACCAGCTCGCCGCTGCGGTGCAGCTCCGGCGCTTCCAGCATCTTGACCGCACGCGGCAACGGCAGCGCAGCCAGCGTTTCCGCGGCGCGCACCAGTTCCAGCGTGTTGAGGAATTCCACCGCGTCGGCGGTGTTGTAGTTCGCCAGCGGCGCGGCCAGGGCGGCGGCATCGGCCACCGGGCGCAGCAATTGCTTCTGGTTCATCGGGTTTGCCTTGTGGGGTGCGACCTCGCGCAACGCCAACGCAGGCAAACCGTCCCGATGTCAGGCGGTGGCCATCGCTGGCGTCGAACGAGGTCGACTTCTACTGTCGCTGGACATGGGTTGGGGACTCCGGGATGCGTGTACTGGCGGACGCGCCGCCAGCGGCGGGCAGTCTGGACCCGTGGGCCATGCAGGTCAACCCGGTCCCGCAACGGCAGCACCCTGCCCCGCAGGTTGTTCTCGTGCGTACACAGACCGGCGCGCATAATGGCGCGGTGGTGTTCGCCACGCTTTCTCCACCCGAACGGACGCACAGCGGGCTCCCCCGATGACCAGGTATTCCCATGCATAGCGGTGGTCTGGAACTGGCCCTGGTGCTGCTGCTGGCGGCGGTCATCGCCGTGCCGGTGTTCAAGAAATTCGGCTTCGGCGCGGTGCTGGGCTATCTGGCGGCCGGCGTGGTGCTGGGCCCGGACGGGCTGGGCTTCGTGCAGGACGCCGACCGCATCCTTGGCGCCGCCGAGATCGGCGTGGTGATGCTGCTGTTCGTGATCGGACTGGAGCTGTCGCCGGCACGCCTGAAGGTGATGCGGCGCTCGGTGTTCGGTGCCGGTGCGGCGCAGGTGGCGCTGTCCGGGCTGGTGCTGGGCGGCCTGCTGCTGCTCGACCACTTCCAGTGGAAGAGCGCACTGGTGGTGGGTGTGGCGCTGGCGCTGTCATCCACGGCGGTGGGCCTGCAGCTGCTGTCCGAGCACAAGGCGATCAACAGCGACCACGGCCGGTTGGGCTTTGCCATCCTGCTGTTCCAGGACCTGATCGCGATCCCGCTGCTGGCGGCCATTCCGCTGCTGGGCGGGGTCAAGAATGAAACCCTGCGCTGGGAAGATGCGGCCGTCGCGCTGGGTGCGCTGGCGGTGGTGATCCTGTGCGGGCGGCCGGTGCTGCGCCGGGTGTTCAGCACCATTGCCCGCACCCGCAGCCCGGAAGTGTTCACCGCCACCGCGTTGCTGGTGGTGCTGGGCACCGCCTGGTTCATGCAGGAAGCCGGCCTCAGCCCCAGCCTCGGTGCCTTCCTGGCCGGCGTGCTGCTGTCCGACTCGGAGTTCCGGCACGAACTGGAATCGCAGATCGAACCATTCAAGGGCCTGCTGCTCGGCCTGTTCTTCATCGCGGTGGGCATGGGCATCGACCTGGACCGCATTGCCGCCGAGCCCTGGCTGATTGCCGCGGGTGTCGGCATCCTGCTGGTGGTCAAGTTCAGCCTGCTCTACGCGGTTGGCCGCGTCGCCCGGCTCAGCCCGCGGCAATCGCTGCTGCTGGGCAGCGTGCTGTGGCTGGGCGGCGAGTTCGCCTTCGTGGTGTTCAACGAGGCGCAGCGCGCGCACCTGCTGGGCAACGCCAACCACGACCGGCTGGTGGCGATCGTCGGCCTGTCGATGGCGATCACGCCGCTGTTGATGATTGCGCTGTTGAAACTGCTCGGCCAGGAGAAAGCCGCGCCGCGCGAGCCGGCCGACGCCGACAAGGTGGCACCGGACAACCGGCCGAAGGTACTGATCGCAGGCATGGGCCGCTTCGGCCAGGTGATCGCGCGCCTGCTGACCGCGCAGAAGGTACCGTTCGTGGCGCTGGAGGCGAACCCGGATACCGTGGCCGACCTGCGCCGCTTCGGCAACCAGCTGTATTACGGCGACCCGACCCGGCCGGAGATGCTGCGCGCGGCCGGCGGCGAGCACATCGATGTGTTCGTGATCACCGTGGACGACCCGGAAACCAACCTGCGTGCGGTGCGCATGGTGCGCCGGCTGTATCCGGACGCGACGGTGCTGGCGCGTGCGCGCAACCGCCAGCATGCGTGGCGGTTGATGGACATGTCGGCCGAGCCGTTCCGCGAGGTGTTCGGCACCAGCCTGGAGATGAGCGGCCGCGTGCTGACCGCGCTGGGCATTGCGCCGAACGTGGCCGAGCGCCACGTGCAGCGTTTCCGCGAGCACGACGAACAGCTGCTGCGCGACCAGTACCTGGTCTACGACGACGAGGCGGCGGTGATCCAGACCTCGCGCGATGCGCGCAACGACCTGATGCACCTGTTCGAGGCCGACGCGGAAAGCGACGACAAGTAGGCGTGCCGGCCAGCGGTCGGCACCCACCCGAGACCGGATCCCAAAGTCTTGGGGTCAGAGCCCTTTCCGTTGGAAAGGGATCCGACCCCGGATCCTCAGCCGTTGTCGCGCAGGAACCGCGCCATCGACGAGACACCCGGCACGCGCGGTTCGAACTCGCCGGCCACATCGATGAAGCCCCGCATCACCGCGATCTCGCGCGGGCTGCGGTTGAGGCTGTCGCGCACTTCCGGATCGGCGCCAGCGCGCAGCAGGCGCTGCACCAGCAGCGGCAGGCCATGCAGCGCCGCCAGGTGCAGTGGACCGAAGCCGCGCGGGTCGCGCACGTCCAAGCTCACGTCTTCGTCCAGCAGGCGTTCCGCCGCGGCCATCACCACCTGCTCGTCGCAGGCGGTCCCGGGCTCGGCGCGGGCGCCCAGCAGCAGCAGCAGCGGCGTGACCGAACCGGCCGCGGCCTGGTCCGGTTCTGCACCGGCCAGCAGCAGGGTGTCGAGCAGCGCGAGCAGGCGCGAACGGTCGCGGGCACTGAAGCCGTACAGCGCGGCACAGTGCAGCGGGCCCAGCTGCTGCGCGTCACCTGCGTGCACGTCGGCACCGGCAGTGAGCAGGCGCGCGACGATGTCCGGCAGGCCCAGCGCAGAGGCCAGCATCAACACGGTCACTCCGCCCGGCAGGCGGTGTTCCAGCTTGGCGCCGGCGTCGAGCAGGGCCGAAACGATATCCACCTGGCGCATGCTGACCGCCGCCGACAGCGGCGTGGCACCACTGGCCGCAGCGTGCTGCGGATCGGCACCACGCGCCAGCAGCAGGTCGGTCACCGCCAGATGGCCGCCACCGGCGGCGCGCAGCAGCGCGGTGCAGCCCTGTGCATCGACCGCATCAACGGCAAAGCCCAGATCGATCAGGCGGCGCACCGCATCGACGTCACCGGCCATTGCGGCGGCCGGCAGATCGGCCTCGCGCAGGGTGCGGCGCGGCAACGGCCACACCCGCCAGTCCAGCCAGTCGGCCAGATCGCCGCGGCCAATCGACAGCGCCACGCCCAGCGGCGTCTGGCCATCGGCGGCGCGGGCTTCCGGCGAGGCGCCGTGCTGCACCAGCAGCTTCAGCGCACCTTCGCGGGCCAGCGCAGTGGCCAGATGCAATGCGGTCATGCCGTGGCTGTCGCGCGCTTCGCGATCCACGCCCGCCTTCAGCAGGGCCTGCTGCAGGCGCAGCCAGCCCAGGCGCACCGCCAGCGAAAGCGGCGGATCACCGGCCGGCGAAGCTGCGAACGGATCGGCGCCACGCTCCAGCAGTTCCAGCGCCAGCTGTTCCAGGCCGCGCGCCGCCTGGTCGTGCTGGGCGCAGGCGGCAAGGAAGCGCGCCAGGCCGCCACGGCCGGCCGGCGACAGGCCACGCTGCAACATCACCTGCAGCGCCGGCACCGCATCGATGCCGCGCGACAGCAGGGCGAACATCGGCGTATCGGAACAGGCGTCGCGCACGTAGGGATCGGCGCCGTGGCCCAGCAGCCAATCAACCGCGCGCGGCTCCAGCGCCAGTTCCGGATCGAGCAGCAGGCCACCCAGTTCTTCCGGCTGGCACAGCTTGGCCAGCGCGGCCATGCCTTCGGTGTTGCCGAAGCCCAGCGCTTCGCGCAGCAGGGTCAGCGGCGGGCGGTCCGGCAGCAGGCCACTGGCACCGGCGGCTTCGCCACGCTCGGCCAGGCCGTCACTGACCGCGGCCGGCAACGGATAGGAGGGATCCAGCAGCGCGACGATCGCCCAGCGGCCGGCTTCGGCAGCGTAGTCCACCGCGCGGCGACCGACCGGATCGGTCGCGTCGGCGGCGATGCCCAGCTCCACCAGGCGCTTGATCAGCAACGGCGAGACATCCTCGGCCATCACCGCCAGCTGCACCGCGTTGCGGCCTTCGCCGTCAACGGCAACCAGGTCCGGCTTGTGCGGCAGCAGGTGTTCGACCACCGCGGCACGCCCGGCACGGGCGGCTTCCAGCCAGGGCGTGCGCCCCAGTGCATCGCGCGCTTCCAGGTTGGCACCGGCGGCCAACAGCACGCCGATGATCTCCACATGCCCGGCCAGCGCCGCCTCGTGCAGCGCGCTGCGGCGCTGGCGGTCGCGGGCGTCGGCACGTGCCTTGTGCTTGAGCAGCAGCTGCACGCCAGCCGGATCGTCGTCTTCGGTGGCAGCGGCGGCCAGGAGCACCGGGGTGCCCTCTGCCGGTTCGCTGCGTGCACCGCGTTCGAGCAGGAAGCGGGCCAGGCGCCAGTTGCCAACCTGGCAGGCCACCGCCAGCGGCGACCAGCCATCGCGGTTCAGCGCGTCGACTTCGGCGGCGGCATCGCGCAGCAGCGCGGCCACACCCGGGTCGGAACTGCGCGCGGCATGGTGCAGCGGCGTATTGCCATCGCTGTCGGTAGCACGCGAGTCGGCACCGTTGGCGAGCAGGGTCATCACCGCTTCGGGGCGGCCATGCCAGCTGTCACGCGTGGCGGCCAGCAACGGCGTCATGCCGCGGTGCGGCGCGTTCACGTCAACGCCGCGGGCGATCAGTTCGCGCAGCAGGCGCAGGTCCGGCAACACCGCGGCCAGCACTGCCAGGCTGCGCTGGTCGCGCCAGTTCGGGTCGGGCAGCGCATACGGATCGGCGCCGGCCTGCAGCAGCTGCAGGCCACGGTCGATGCGGCCATGGCGGGCGGCTTCATACAGTGCCGGGGTCAGCTCCTGCGGTGCCATCGCCTCCAGCGGCGCGGTCTCGGCCGCGGCGGCGAACATCGGTTCGTGTTCGTGGCTGGACGTCGCCAATGGGCTGGAGCGCAACGCCACCAGCGGCGCCGGCTTGACCCGCTGCAGCAGCAGATGCAGCAGCGGTGACAGCAGCACCACCGCCAGCGCGGTGGGCCAGCGTGCGCTTTCCGGCAGCAGGCCCGGCCAGGCGGGCAGCACCACCAGCGCGGCCAGCGCGATCACCAGCGCGGCCACGCCAAGACCGCGCCAGGCGGTCAGGTCGCGACCGGCCAGCGCCTGCCAATGGTGGGCCAGGCTGCCATCAAGCCGTTCGACATCGTTCCACAACGGCCAGGTGCGCCAGGCCGCGAGCAGGCCGGCACTGACCAGCACGCTCAGGCCCAGCACCGCCGCAAGGCTGCCGCTGTCACGCAGTGCGGCCAGCGGCCAGGCCAGCAGCAGCGCCAGCAACACCGGCGCCGCCGACCACAACGCCAGCAGCGCCGGCAGGTCCTGGCGTGCAACCACCTTCAACGGCAGCAGCGCGCGGCTGCGCCGCCACCACGACACGCCCAGCGCGAACACCGGTTGTGCCAATGCGGCAAGGACGGCACCGGCAACGCCGCCCACGGCAGCGCCCAGCGCCAGCAGGGCGCCGGCAGCGAAGGCGATCGACAGGGCGCGCGGACGGGAGGCGTCAGTCATAGTGGCGCGGCATCAGGCTGGCCACCGACGGCGGCACCTGCAGGTAGAACCCGCGCTCGCTCATTTCACTGCGAACCTTGTCCGGGTCGGCCTGGGCCAGGCGGCGCTGGGCATCCAGAGCCACGTCCAGGACGAAAGTGAGCGCACCCAGCGAGGTGAGCAGCGGCGCAGGCAGCGCGCTGAAATCATCGCGTCGGGGAACGTAGACGTAGGTGTCAGGCTTGAGTTGGCTTTTATAGACGTAGGCGTGCATGTCCGCGGGACGATAACCCGGGAAGAGCCATGATTGTGTCGGAAAGCCGACACCGGGGAAAGCCGTCAGCCGACGATGGCGGCGGGATCAACGGCGTTTCCCCGACGGGGTTCAGCAATGTGGCGGCGGCGTTCAGGCAACGCCACCGCCCTGCGGTCGCTTACTTGACCTTGGCGTAGGTGCCCTTCAGCGCCACGCCGGCGACGAAGGTACCGGCCCAGCACTCGTAGTTGGTGCTGCTCTTGAACTCGTTCTTCTTGTAGTAGCTGACGATGTCGACCACCGCGTTTGCACCGCGCGACCTGGCGCCATCCTGCAGCGCGCGCAGCGCCGACAGCGCGACCCAGCGGCAGGCTTCGGCGTCGCTCTTGTTGGCGGCATTGGTCTTCTTGTTGGTCACGTCTTCGCCCAGGCGCTGCTGCACGCCGACCGGCTGGCCGGCCAGGTAGAAGCGCACGCTGCCGTCAATGCCGGCGTCCCTGGCGGCCTGCGAGCTGACCAGCTCCTGCAGGGACTGCTCGAGGCGGGTATCGCGGGCGGAAGCGGTGGAGGTCAGGGCCAGCAGTGCGGTGGCCGTGGCGATCATCAGGGTGCGGCGCATCGGAACATCTCCTTGTCGAGGGTGCGGGTGGGTTGCGGAAAAAGGCGGGATGGGACGGCGGATCATTCGCTCCAGCGGCGGAACACCAGCGAGGTATTGATGCCGCCGAAGGCGAAGTTGTTGCTCATCACGTACTCGGCCTGCAGTTCGCGGCCCTGCCCGGTGATGAAGTCGAGCTGGCCGCAGCGCGGATCGACCTCGGCCAGGTTCAGGGTCGGCGCGAACCAGCCGGCGCGCATCATTTCGATGCTCAGCCAGGCCTCGAACGCACCACAGGCACCGAGCATGTGGCCGACGTAGCTCTTCAGCGAGCTGATCGGCACGCGGCTTCCGAACACCTGCGCGGTGGCCTGGGTCTCGGCGATGTCGCCGTGATCGGTGGCGGTGCCGTGGGCATTGACGTAGTCGATCTGCGCCGGCTCCAGGCCTGCATCTTCCAGCGCCAGGCGCATGGCGGTGGCCATGGTGTCGGCGCTGGGCTGGGTGACGTGCTGGCCATCGCTGTTGGTGCCATACCCGACCACCTCGGCAAGGATGGTGGCGCCGCGTGCCTGCGCGTGCTCCAGGTCTTCCAGGATCAGCGTGCAGGCACCCTCGCCCAGCACCAGGCCATCACGGCCGGCATCGAACGGGCGCGGCGTGGTCTGCGCGCGTCGTTGCGCACGCTGGTGGCGAACAGGGTGTCGAACACCGCCGCAGCGGTGGCGTCGAGCTGCTCGGCACCGCCGGCGACCATCACCGTCTGCTTGCCGCTGCGGATCGCTTCATAGGCCGCGCCCACGCCCTGACTGCCCGAGGTGCAGGCGCTGGAGGTGGTGTAGACGCGCCCGGACAGGCCGAAGAACACGCCGATGTTGACCGGCGCGGTGTGGCTCATCATCTTCAGGTAGGTGGTGGCGCTGATGCCATCGGTGGTGAACTCGTTGAGCATGCGCCCGAACTCACCGGTGGCTTCGTGGCTGCCCGACGAGGAACCGTAGGCCACGCCGGTGCGGCCGCTGCGCAGCACCGGGTGCTCGTGCAGGCCGGCCTCGCGCAGCGCCACTTCGGTGGCGCGCACCGACATGATCGCCACCTTGCCCATCGAGCGGGTGGTCTTGCGGTTGTAGTTCGGCGGCAGCTCGAAGTCCTGCGCCGGCGCGGCCAGCTTGGTGTTCAGGCCGGCGTAGACATCCCATTCGGGCATCGTGCGCACCGCGTTGCGGCAGCTGCGCAGGTGCGCTTCGATGGTCGGCCAGTCATGGCCGAGCGGACTGATCGCGGACGCGCCGGTCACCACTACGCGACGATCGGCGGCCATCAGAGCATGCCTCCGTTCACCGAGATCACCTGGCGGGTGATGTAGCCGGCCGGCTCGGACAGCAGGAACGCCACCGTGGCCGCCACTTCGTCGGGACGGCCGACACGGCCGGCCGGAATCAGCTTGAGCGCGTGTTCAACCACTTCGTCGTTGAGCATTTCGGTCTCGATCAGGCCCGGGGCCACGCAGTTGACGGTGATCTGGCGGCTGGCCAGTTCCAGCGCCAGGGCCTTGGTGGCGCCGATGATGCCGGCCTTGGCGGCACTGTAGTTGACCTGCCCGCGGTTGCCGGCCAGGCCGGACACCGACGACAGGGTGACGATGCGGCCCGGTTTGCGCCGCCGCACCATCGGCATGATCAGCGGATGCAGTACGTTGTAGAAGCCATCCAGGTTGGTGTGGATGACCTGGTCCCAATCGTCGGCCGACAGTGCCGGGAAGGCGCCATCGCGGGCGATGCCGGCATTGCAGACCACGCCGTAATACGCGCCGTGCGCTTCGACATCGGCCTCCAGCACGGCGCGTGCGGCCTCTCGATCGGCCACGTCGAACATCAGCACGCGGGCCTGCTGGCCCAATGCGTGGATCTCGGCCATCACGGCCTGTGCCTCATCCAGGCGGCTGCGGCAATGCACCACCACGTCGAAGCCATCGCGCGCGATGCGCAGCGCAATGGCCCGGCCGATGCCCCGGCTGGCGCCGGTCACCAGCACACTTCGATTCCCTGTCATGCCTGTCCACTCTCCAGATAGGCCATCGCATCGGACGGTTCGAACACCGACACGTTGGCTGTCGCCCATTCGTCCTCGCCCGCCAGGATGCGGCAGGCGAACATCCCCAATCCATTGTCACCCAACAGCTCGCAGCGCGCCTGTACACGCAGTCGCGAGCCGCTGGGGAAGCTGCTGCGCGCGCTGTTGTAGCGGCGGCTGCCGAGCAGGAAACCGAGCTGCGGCGGCTTGCCGGCCGCACGCGCACGGCAGCCGGCCCAGGCCGCGATGGCCTGCGCCATGTACTCGATGCCCACCCAAGCCGGCACTTCGTGGTTTTCCACGAACAGGCCGGCCTCGGGCACCACCAGTTCGGCCTCGATGGCGTCCTGGTCCCAGTGCGTGATGCGCTCCAGCAGGCACATGTCCTGGCGGTGCGGCACCACCTCTTCAATCGCATACAGCATGTTCATCGGCGCTCCAGCGCCAGTACGGCATTGCTGCCGCCGAAGGCGAACGAATTGCTCAGCACCCGCCGCGGCGGCTGTGCCAGGCACGTGGCGGGTGCGACCAGCGTCAGCGTCGGCAGCGCGGGATCGGCCACGCCGTCCCACCAGTGCGGCGGCAGCTGCTGCTGCGGATTCTCGGCCAGCAGGATCCAGCACAGTGCGGCTTCGATCGCGCCTGACGCGCCCAGCGTATGGCCGGTCAGCGGCTTGGTCGAACTGGCCGGAACGCCGTTGCCCAGCACCTGCGAAACCGCAAGGCTTTCCATCGCATCGTTGTGCCCGGTGGCGGTGCCATGCAGGTTCACGTAGTCCACTTCATCGGTGGCCCAGCCGGCGCGCTGCAGCGCCTGCTGCAGGGCATCGATGGCGCCCAGGCCCTGCGGATCGGGCGCCGACATGTGGTGGGCGTCGGCCGATTCGCCCCACCCGGCCAGGCACACCGGACCCGGCTCGCGGGTGAGCAGGAACAGTGCCGCGCCTTCGCCGATGTTGATGCCGGCGCGGTGCTGCGAGAACGGGTTGCAACGCGACGCCGACACCGATTCCAGCGCGCTGAAGCCAGCCACGGTGAAGCGGCACAGCGAGTCGGCACCGCCGGCGATGACCGCATCGACGATGCCGGCGCGCAGCATGCGCGCGGCCGACATCAGCGCCTTGGCGCTGGACGAGCAGGCAGTGGACAGGGTCCAGGCCGGCCCCTGCGCGCCACTGCGCTGGCGCACGAACTGCGCGGCGGTGCCCATTTCCTGCTGGGCGTAGTCGAACCCCGGCGGCCACTGGCCCTGTTCGGCGTGGGTGCGCAGCGCCTGCTCGGATTCACCGATGCCCGAAGTGCTGGTGCCCAGCACCACCGCCACGCGCTCGGCACCGTGGCGGGCGATGGCGGCGCTTACCGCCGGCGCGATCTGCACCAGGGCCACCTCCAGCAGCGCGTTGTTGCGCCCGCGCAGGGCGGCCGGCAGGTCCTCCAGCGCCGGCAGCGGCGTGCGCACTTCGCCCAGCGCCAGGGTGCGCCCCGGCAGCAGGTGGTCGTTGTCGCTGAGCCCGCCCGGCACGTCGGCGAACATCGCCGACGCCACCGCGGCGCGGCCCTCGCCGAGCGCGCAGACCACGCCCAGGTCGTTCAGGTAGATCGGTGCACTCATCGGTCCTGCCCGGCCATGTCGATCGATTCGATGCGCAGTGCATAGCCTTCGGCGCGGTTCTCCAGCTGCACGCTGCCATCGTCCAGCCGTTGCAGCTGCAGCCACACCACGCCATCGCGCGACAGGCTGCGCTGCTGGCCGTCGTCGCTGACCTGCCAGCCGGCCGGTAGCGCGGCAGCGATGGCGGCGGTCGGCCACAGCGCGAACTGCAGGTCATCCAGCACACGCTCGGCACGCACCTGCGGCGGCAACCACGGCGCACGCTGCTGGGTCAGCTGTCGGCCGTCCCATTGCAGGCGCACGCCGGTCTGGCCCATCGCCTGCACCGCCAGCTGTACCTGCTGGGTGTCGGCTTCCAGCAGCGCATCGAGGTCGCGCTCGTGGCTGCCGAAGCGGAAGTGCAGCTGCTGCTGCAGCGCCAGCGGCGCCGGCAGGCTGGTCGGCGACAGGCGCAGCGGCGGCAGCTCCACCTG
This sequence comes from Stenotrophomonas maltophilia, assembly GCF_039555535.1. NCBI lineage: Bacteria > Pseudomonadati > Pseudomonadota > Gammaproteobacteria > Lysobacterales > Lysobacteraceae > Stenotrophomonas > Stenotrophomonas maltophilia. The sequence goes on from NZ_CP154630.1 coordinate 4,660,747, forward strand.
TGGCTTGGGCATGCGCCCGGCACAGGCGGCCAGCAGCAGGCACAGCAGCAGGGCCGCAGTACGGAAGATCAGGCGCTGCACAGTTCCTCCAGCACGCGCATGCGGCGGCCACTCTCGTCGGCCACATACGGGTTGTTGGTGTCCCAGGCGTATCCGGCCAGGATGGAACTGATCATGTTGCGTACTTCCGGCTGCTGCTGCGGGTGGTAGATGATCTTCTGGAAGCCGCCCTGGTACCAGCTTTCCACGAAGCGACGGAAGGTCTTCACGCCCGCGCGCAGCGGCCTGGAGAACTCCGCCTCCCAGTCCACGGTTTCACCGGCATAGCGGCGCTTGAGGCACTCGCTGGCCAGCTGCGCGGACTTGAAGGCAATGGTCACGCCGGACGAGAACACCGGGTCGAGGAACTCGCCGGCGTTGCCCAGCAGCGCATAGCCCGGGCCCCACAGCGAGCTGACATTGGCCGAGTAGCCGGTGATGCGGCGCACCGGCAGCACCGCCCATTCGGCATTGGCCAGCAGCCCGGTCAGGTTGGGGTCCTCGCCGACGATGGCCTGCAGCTTCTGCAGGTCGTCGCCTTGGTAGCGCTCGAAGAACGACGGCTCGGCGACCACGCCCAGCGAGCAGCAGCCGTTGGAGAACGGAATCGTCCAGTACCAGACGTCGATGTGCTCGGGGTGGGTGGTGATCAGGATCTTGTTGCGGTCGAAGTCCGCTTCGGCCGGGATGTTGTCGCGCACGTGGCAGAAGATCGCGCCGCGCACCGGGAAGTTGGACGGCGACTCCAGCTGCAGCAGGCGCGGCAGCAGGCGCGCAAAGCCGGAGGCATCGAGGATGAAGTCGGCTTCGATGCGGTATTCGCTGCCATCCGGGCGGCGCACGTTCACCGCCGGCTGTTCACCGGGTTCGACCGACAGCACTTCATCACCGAAGCGCAGCGTGGTTCCCATGCGCTCGGCGCCGCGTGCCAGCACGTTGTCGAAGTCGGCGCGCTGCACCTGGTAGGTGGTGCCCCAGCCCGGCGAGAACTTCTTCCGGAAATCGAAGGCGGTACGTGCTTCACCGTGCACGAAAGCCGCGCCGTTCTTGTACTGGAAACCGGCCTCGACCACGTCCTGCAGCAGCCCGGCCGCTTCGATGTACTCCATGCTCTGCGGCAGCAGGCTTTCGCCGATGGAGAAGCGCGGGAACTGCTGGCGCTCCAGCATCAGCACCTGGCGGCCCTGCTGGCGCAGCATCGCCGCGGCGACGGAGCCGGCCGGGCCCGCGCCGATGATCAGGATTTCAGTGCGTTCGACAGCATCCACAGCAGTACTCATCGGGGCGTCCTTGTTGCTCGATCAGAGGGAAAGAAGAAAAGCGGAAGGCGGGCTCAGGCTGGCGGCAGATCGTGCGGCGGCGGCCGGAACAGCGGCGAGATCAGCCAGACCAGACCGATGCCGAACAGCAGGGTCAGGCCGAACGCGCGCAGCGCCGGGGTCTGCGACAGGCCCAGCAGGCCGAACGACAGCCAGGTGCTGGCCGCGCCCACGCACACCGCCAGCCATGCACTGGCATCGCCACGGTGCTCGATCAGGAAGATGCCGTAGTCGATGCCCATGCCCAGCAGCAGCATCAGCGCCAGTACGTTGAACAGCTGCAGCGGCTGGCCGAACAGGCCCAGCAGCCCAAGGGTCAGCGCGCCGGCAATCAGGGTCGGGGCAAACACGCGCCAGGCCTGGCGGCGGTAGCGCAGCCACAGCGCACCGAACACCAGTGCAATGCCGACCAGCAGCAGCCCGCCCATCAGCTTGCGGTAGTGGCCCAGCAGCTTGGAGAAATCAGAGGTGCGGTCTACCCAGCGCACGCCGGGCAGGCCTTCGGCGGCACCTTCCAGCGTGGCCAGGGCATCGGCGCGCGACAGGTCATCAACCATCACCACGCTGATCATCTGCCCACCGACCTCACCCACCCACAGGTGGCGGAACGGCTGCGACGCCGGCGAGGCAAGGAAGGCCTCGGCAGTAAGCGGCGCAGCCGCGAACTGCGGTCGCTGCAGCGGCTCGCCCACCGCCTCGGACACGGCATCCAGCACGCCCGGTTCCACCTTCGCGGTCAGCGCCGCATCGGCCTGCTGGCGCGCGGGCGACGGCAACCAGTCGCTGATCGCGCGGTAGCCGCCGATGCGTTTGTCGTCAGCCAGTGCACGCAGGCGTTCGGTCAATGCCTCTTCGCGCTGCAGCAGCTGCGCCGCATCGGCGCCCTGCACCAGGTAGAACTGCGCCGGGCTGGGCATGCCCAGCAGCTGGCTCAGGCGGATCTGCTGGGCCATCAGCGCCGGCGGCGACGACTGCAGGCTGCGCAGGTCGTCGTTGCTCTGCAGGCGCGCGATGCCCACTGCGGACAGCGCCAGCGCAGCCACCACGAAGATCGCCACCGGACGGCGGCCGTGCAGGCGCGGGAATCGCTCCAGCGTATTGCCCAGCCACTGCGAGAAACGGGTCTGGCGGATCTCGCCGCCATCCAGCCACGGGAACCAGAAGATCACCGTGAGAAAGGCGGCGGCCAGGCCGACCACCGAGAACAGCGCCATCTGGCGCAGGCCCGGGAACGGCGCCAGGCCCAGCGCCAGATAGGCCAGCGCGCTGGTCAGCAGGGCCAGCCACAGGCCCGGCAACAGGTGCCGCAGCAGTTTCCAGCGGCGATCGGCCGGCTCGGCCTGGCGCGAGGCGAACCAGTGGATGCCGTAGTCCTCGGCCACGCCCACCAGCGACGCGCCGAACACCAGGGTCAGCACGTGCACCTTGCCGAACACCAGCACGGTGACCGCCAGCGCCACGCCGCAGCCGATCAGCAGCGAGGCGGCCACCAGCAGGATCGGGCGCAGCGAACGGAACGCCAGCCACACCAGCAGCAGCACCGCGGCCAGCGAGCCCCAGCCGATGGTGTTGATCTCCCGGTTGGCCTGTACGGCAGCGGCTTCGGCGTGCAACGGCACGCCGGCATGCAGGATTTCCAGCTCCGGCGCGACCGCCTTGGCCGCCTTCCCGGCACGTTCCAGCAGGCCATCAAGATGGCGCTCGCCATCAAGCTGGAACGCCGAACCCGGCGTATCGAACTGCAGCGCCGCCCAATGCTTGCCCTCGGCCTCGAGCAGGCCGTCATCGCCCAGGCGCAGGCCCGACCCCTGCGCCTGCTGCTGCCACCACTGCGGCCACAGCGACAGCGGGTCCTGCCGCCAGTCGGTCAGGCGCGGCGCGCCCATCGGGCCGTACAGCGCAGCCAGTGCCTGCTCGGCCAGTGCCCCGGTTTCGCTGTTCTGCAGCTGGTTGCGCTGGCTGGGAGTCAGCAGGCGATCGCGGTACGGCGCGTAGAACGCGCGCGCCTCATCGAACCAGCCCTCGATGGACCCGCTGGGCACCAGCAACGCGCTGTCGGCATCGGCAGCCATCGCCGCGGCGAACGCCGCCTGCGCGCGCTTGGCGGCGGTGCCATCCTGGCTGCCGAGCAGCACCACCACCTGCCGCGAACTGCCATCGGCGATGCGCCGGGTGACATCGCTCAACAGGCGGTCATGCGCATCCTGCGGCAGCAGCGCGAGGATGTCGGTGTCGATCCGCGACTGCTGGCTCCACAGGTGCCACTGCTGCGCGCCCAGCGCCAGCAGCAGCACCAGCCAGGCGATGCCCAGCCAGTGCCACCAGCGCCGCAACCGGTCCGGCGCGTTCAACGCCACGGCGTCACTCAAAGCGGCGTGCCTCATCGGGGTTCAACGTGGCCGGGGCCTCGCTCAACGCGCTGAACTGGATCTGCGTGCGGTCCTTGTTGGCCTCGACGATCTCCACCTGGCGCACATAGCGGTCACCCTGCAAGGTCAGCGATTCGAAGGCCTTGGCCAGCATTGCCGACTTCGGTGTCAGGCGCAGGCGCCAGCCCTGCCCTTCGCGGCTGGCAGCAACATTGAACTGGCTGGACAGCGCCTGCACGTCGCCGCTCATCAGCGCGAACATGATCGCGTTGACCGAGCGCATCGCCGGCTGCTGCCGCGCGTCGAGCTCGACGCGGGTGCTGCCATCGCGCTGGCGGCTGAGGATGCGGTCGGCAGTGACCACCACTTCAGAAGGGAAGGGCTTGAGCGTGGTCCAGATCACGCCGTGCTGGCGCGCGACCACGAACCGGCCCTGCGAGCGCAGTGGGTTCTTGAAGCCGCTGACCTGTTTTCCCTGGCTGAACTGGCCACGCAGCACGTCGGGCCGCGCCACCGCCTGGGTGATCGCATCGACGGCGGGGTCGGCCGCCTGTACACGCGGTACGGCCACCAGCAGCAGCGCGCACAGCAGCACGCTCGAAACACGGGCAAGCATCGTCACGGCGCAGGCACTCCCAGGCGTTCCCACAGTACCGGCGGGCACTGGTACAGCATTTCCTTGCTGGCCGCGTCCACCGCGACCTGGATGGTCATCGCGCGGGTCAGCACCTGGCCGCTTTCCGCATCGAGAATCTCGTACTCGATCTTCAGCCGGTTCTCCCATTCCACGATGCGCGCGACCACGCGCAGCGCCTGGTTGAACAGCAGCGGGCGCACGTACTTCACCCGCGCATCGACCACCGGCCACAGGTAGCCCGATTCGAGCATCTGCGGGTAGTCGTAGTCGTAGCGGCCGAGCAGCGCGCAGCGCGCGATCTCGAAGTACTTGAAGTAGTTGCCATGCCAGACCACGTTCATCGGATCGCAGTCATGGAAGGCGGGGGTCAGGGTGATTTCCCCGACCAGTTCCGTGTGTTCATTCACCGGCATACAGTTCCCAGCGTTGCGCGCGGATCTCCACCAGCAGTTCCCGCAGTTCGCGATCCAGCGCGCGGTCTTCTTCGACCAGGGCGATGCGCTGCCCCAGGTCGGCGTACATGTCGGCCAGACTGCCATGCAGCTGCGCATTCAGGCCAACCCGCTCGCGCAGGGCCAAGCCCTGGCGCGCGGCAATCAGCATCGCGGCCACCACCTGCTCGGTCAGTTCGATCACACGCAGGCAGTCGCGCGCGGCGATGGTGCCCATGCTGACCTTGTCCTGGTTGTGGCATTCGGTGGAACGCGAGAATACCGAGGCCGGCATGGTCTGCTTCAGCGCTTCGGCGGTCCAGGCCGACACGCTGATCTGCAGTGCCTTCAGGCCATGGTTGATCGCCGCGCGCGGGCCGGTGGCCGCCGACAGATTGGCCGGCAGGCCATGGTTGTAGCGGGCATCGACCACCAGTGCCAGCTGCCGGTCGAGCAGATCGGCAACATTGGCCACGGTGTTCTTCAGGGTGTCCATCGCCAGCGCGATGTGGCCGCCGTAGAAGTGGCCACCGTGCAGGATGCGCTCGCCGTCGGCGTCGATCAGCGGATTGTCGTTTGCGCTGTTCAGCTCGGTCTCGATCAGCTGGCGCAGGAACGGCAGGCTGTCCTCCAGCACGCCGATCACGTGCGGTGCGCAGCGCAGCGAGTAACGGTCCTGCAGGCGCTGTTCATTGCGCGGCGGACGCTCGCTGTGCAGGTCGCTGCGCAGGCGCGCGGCGATGCGGCCCTGGCCCGGGTGCGGCTTGGCCGCGAACAGGGTCTGGTCGAAGTGGTGCGCGTTGCCGTCGCTGGCCAGTACGTTGAACGCGGTCAGGCGCGTAGCCATGCGGGCCAGGTAATCGGCACGCTGCCAGGCCAGGCAGGCCAGGCCGGTCATCACCGCGGTGCCGTTCATGATCGCCAGGCCTTCCTTCGGCCGCAGCTTCAGCGGGGTCATGCCGATCTTCGCCAGCACCGGGCCGGCCGGCTGCACCTGGCCTTCGAACAGTACCTCGCGCTCACCGCACAGCACCGCCGCCACGTACGACAGCGGGGTCAGGTCACCACTGGCACCCACCGAGCCTTCGGCCGGAATCATCGGCAGCACGTCGTGCTGCAGCAGCGTGGCCAGGCCTTCCAGCAGCGGCACGCTGACGCCGGACATGCCGCGCACCAGCGAGGCCAGGCGCGCCGCCAGCACCGCGCGGGTTTCAACCGGGTCCAGGTAACGGCCCAGGCCGCAGCCGTGATAGGTGTACAGATGGTGCGGCAGCTCAGCCACCAGTGCCGGCGGGATGTTCACCGTGCACGAGTCGCCATAGCCGGTGGTCACGCCGTAGATCACGCCATCCTCGCGCAGCAGGCGGTCGAGGAAATCGGCGCCGCGCTGGATGTGCGCGCGGAACGCCGGCGCGTCGCTCAGTGCGGCCTCGCACTGGCGCTGGGCCAGGGCCGCCACGTCTTCGATGGTCAACGGTGCATCGCCAAAGCGGCACACGGGTACGGCGTCAGTCGTCATGCGGAGCCTGATCCCAGAAGGGGAAGAAATTGAACCAGTCCAACGGGGACTGGATGACCTGGAGTTCCAGCCAACGCGCGAAGCGCTGTGCCTGTTCGGCCAGTGCCGCGTCGCGCGAGCCACGGGGCAGCACGATGCGTTCGGCGAACTGTTCGAATGCCACGCTATAGCCTTCGCCCTGGTGCAGGCAGGCCATGGTGTAGACCGGGCAGCCCAGCGCTGCGGCCAGCACATAGGCACCGATCGGGAACGGGGCGCGATGGCCGAGAAAATCGGCGGTGACGCTGCGGCCGCCCTGCACAGGCGTGCGGTCGCCAACAATGGCGACGAAGCCACCGGCCGCCACGCGCTCGGCCAGCATCATCGCGGTGGCCGCTCCCATTTCGGTCACCTGCACCAGTTCTACCGCCGCCAGCGGGTCGAGCCGCTGCAGCAGGCGGTTGAAGCGCTGCGCATGTGCGGTATGCACCAGCACGGTGATGCGGAAACCCGGCACCTGCTCGGCCAGCACCTGGCACAGTTCCAGGCAGCCGATGTGTGCGGTCAGGATCAGCCCGCCTTCACGGCGCGCGATCTTCTGCAGCACCAGGTCGCGATGCAGGTGGATGCGTTCGGCCGGATAGCGCCCGCCCAGTCCGAGGATCTTGTCCAGCATCGTGTCGGCGAAGGCGAAGAAGTGGCGCAGGCTGTCGCGCCGGGTCGGCGCGCGGCCCAGCACACCGCTGTGTGCCTGCAGGCGCTGCAGGTACTGCATCGAGGCCTGGCGGCCAACACGGTTGCCCAGCCAATGGCAGGCCACCACCGGCCACACGCACAGGCGGAACGGCCAGCGCCCGAACCAGCGGTGCACCCAGCACAGGAACAGCACGCCGGCCACCGACGTCGATTCGCCGATGTCGGCCCAGTGCGGGGCGCCCTGCGCGGCCGCCATCTCAGCACTGCCCCCGCAGGCGGCGCCACAGCAGGCGCGGTGCGCGCCAGAGCATGCCGAAGAACAGGCGGGTGTGCATGCGGCTGATACGCACGTTGTCGCGCCACACATCGAAGTGCGATACGCCATCGGCGGGATAGGTCACACGCGTGGCCAGGTGTTCGACCGGCACCTGCCGCCAGTACAGGCGAACCATCACTTCAGTATCGAAATCCATGCGTCGGCCGATGGTCTCTTCATCGACCAGGCGCAGCACCGGCGGCAGTGGATACACGCGGAAGCCGCACATGGTGTCGCGCAGGTGCAGCGACAGCGTGTTGATCCAGACCCAGACGTGGGTCGCATAGCGGCCATACAGGCGCGCCTTGGGAACACTGGCGTCGTAGGCCGGAATGCCGCAGATCACCGCACCCGGGTGCGCACGCGCCGCCTTGATGAAGCGCGGCAGGTCGGCGGTATCGTGCTGGCCGTCGGCGTCGATCTGCAGCACGTGGCTGTGGCCACGCGCGGCGGCTTCGGCAAAACCGGCCAGCATCGCACCACCCTTGCCCTGGTTGATGTCCAGGCGCAGCAGGTCGACGCCATGGCGCTGCGCCAGCGAGCGCAGCACCGCCGCGCACGCCTCATGCGAGCCATCGTCGACCAGCAGGCACGGAAGGCCGGCGGCCTGCACACCGTCGACCACCGCCGCGATGGCGTGCTCGTGGTCGTAGACGGGGATCACCACCAGTGGCGCGAACGCGGCACCGGCAACGGCCGGATCAGTCCGCATCGGCGAAGACCACCTTGCCGCTGGCGTGCACACCGTGGCTGGAGGTGTAGCGGAAGGCCAGCACATTGCGTGTGGCATCCCAGTCCAGCTGCAGGGTCAGCTCATCACCCGGGCGTGCCACGTGCTGGAACTTCACCGCATCCATGCGCAGGAATCCGGCCGGCATGCTGAACACCTGGCGGCCAAAACGCACGGCCCAGTCCAGCTGCGCCACGCCGGGCAGGATCGCCGCCTGCGGGAAGTGGCCCTGGAACGGCCGCAGCGCCGGGTCGAGGGTCATGCGCAGGGTGGCGCTGGCGGCATCGCGGCGGTCCCAGACCGGCACCGGCATCAGCGGCTGGAACAGCGCCGCCAGTGCCGCCTGGGTGACCTTGCCCTGTGCGTTGATTGGCAGCGCCTGCACCAAGCGCCAGCGGCGCGGCCGGGTGACCGCGTCATGTGCCTGTGCCAGGCGCGCGCCAAGGCGCTGGCCCAGCGCACGGCGCGCGACGTCACCGCCTTCCAGCAGCGCCGGATCGGCCGGTACCACCACGGCTGCCAGCTGCTCACGCTGTCCTGGCAGGACCAGCACGCGCACGTCGTCCACTTCGGCGTCTTCGCGCAGCGCGCGTTCGAGCGCATCCAGCGAAACGCGGCGCTCTTCGATCTTGACGATACGGTCGGCACGGCCCAGCAGGCGGAAGCGGCCATCGGTCAAGGCTTCCACGCGGTCCTGGGTGCGCCACCAGTCGAGGGTTTCCAGATGCGCCGAGGCGACGGCCAGGCAGCCATCCTCGATGCGCCACCGCACACCCGGCAGCGGCTGCCACGGCGGCAGGTCGGTGTCCCAGCGGCGCCAGGCGATACCACCGGTCTCGCTGCTGCCGTAAACCTCGGTCGGTGCCACGCCCAGCCACTGCCGTACTTGGCGTGCAGCTTCTTCCGGCAGTGGGCCACCGGAGGAGAACACCGCGCGCAGGCGGCCGTGCAGGCTGGCCCAGTCGAGCTGCTCAGGCAGGCGCTTGAGGTGGGCTGGCGTCGCCACCAGCACCGTGTCGGTACCAGCCAGCGCGCCTACTAGGTCTTCGTGGAAGAACCGGCGCGGATGGATCAGGCGGCCGGCGGCCAGCGGCCACAGCACGCGGAACAGCAGGCCGTAGATGTGCTGGTGGGACACCGTGCCATGCACCTGCACGCCTTCCAGCTGCGCGCCGAACGCAGCCTGCAGCGCATCCACTTCGCGCGCCAGCTGGTCCATGCGCTTGTTGATCGCACTGGGCTGGCCGGTGCTGCCGGAGGTGAACACGCACAGCTCGCAGGCGCGCTCGTCCAGCACCTGCAGTTCGCCGTCCACGCCAACGGCGGGGGCAACCAGCGGTCGGTAGTCGGCGGAAACATCACCGGCGAAACCGCTCACCTGTGGCTGCAGCGCCTGCAGCGTGGCCGGCAGGTTGTCGGCGGCCAGGAACACCCGCTTGCCGGCATGCCAGGCACCGAACAGCGCCGCCGCGAAGGCCACCGCGTCATCGAAGTACAGCGCCCAGTCGCGACCATCGGCGGCGGCAAAGGCCGCGCGCCAGGCCAGCACCCGCTGGCGGAAGTGGGGGTGATCGATCACCTCGCCTTCGCAGAGGCCGATGCGGCGCTGCGGCTGCGGGTCCACCAGCAGCCGGTCCAGGGCGATCCACTCAGCCATGCGCGTGCGCCGCCTTGACCCGCCGCCGCACCAGCCACTCACCTGCAAACAACACGCCCATCATCACGTACGCCAACAATCCGTTGTAGAGCATCCAGACCCGGTCCGACGCGTAAAGCGCGGTCAGCAGGGCCAGGCTGCCGTTGAGAACGAAGAAGCCACACCACACCTGGGTAACGCGGCGGGTATAGGCCACCGCGAACGCCGGCAGGTCCGGCTCCTGCAACCGCGCCAGGCGTTCCACCAGCGGCGGGCCGAAGCGCAGGCTGGTGCCGAACACCGCCAGCATCACCACGTTCACCAACGCCGGGTACAGCTTCAGCGGCAGGGCCTGGTTGAGCACGGTGGCCAGCACGGCCAGCAGGCCGGTACCCGCGGCAGCGGCCCACCACAGCGGCTGGCGCGTACTCAGCGCACGCAGCAGGGCCAGGGTGAACAGCAGCAGCGACAGCCAGCGTGGCTCGAAACGGCCCATCGCCAGGTACACCAGCACCGGGTAGGCCAGCGAAATCGCAGCCACCACGAACGTGCGTGCGCGTGCCATGGCGGAGCCGCCGGCGCTGCGGTCAGGCGGCTGCCTGGTCCGGCAGCAGCCCGTGCACGACATCGACGATGTCCTGTACGGTGCGCACGGCCTTGAACGCTTCCGGCTGCAGGTTGCGGCCAAGCAGCGGCTTGAGCTGCACGATCAGGTCGACCGCATCGATGCTGTCGATATCCAGGTCGTCGTACAGGCGGGCCTCGGGGGTGATCCGGGCGGTTTCGATCTCGAAGCTGTCGGTCAGGATGCTGACGATGCGTTCGAACAGTTCATTCTTGGTCATGGCAATTCCTGGCGCCGTTACGACTGGCGGGCGGCGACGAACTCGCCGAGCGCGCGCACGCTGGAGAAATGGCGACGGGTTTCTTCCGAGTCGGCCGAGAGGCTGACACCGTACTTCTTCTGCAGCGCCAGGCCCAGCTCCAGCGCGTCGATCGAATCCAGGCCAAGGCCTTCGACGAACAACGGCGCGGTCGGATCGATGTCCTCCGGCGTGATGTCCTCCAGCGAAAGGGAGGAAATGATCAATTCCTTGATCTCGTGCTCAAGTGCTTGCACGGGGCGGCTCTCCAGACAGGTCGAAATAACGAGAAAGGTGCTCGGTAACGCGGCGTGCCGCCAAGGCATCCCCCCTTGGCGAGTCGTCTTCGGCCAGGAAAGGCGCGATCGGGATATCTTCGCCGATCTGCAGCCGAACGTGAAAGCGACGTGAGGGGACACGATACCACTTCTGCCCCTTGGTCAGGGTCGGGGGGGTACAGGTGATCCGCACCGGGGTGATGTCCAGCCGGCCACGCACGGCGATGTTGGCCGCGCCGCGCTGCAGCCGCGGCGGCTGCCCGGGCACGCTGCGGGTGCCTTCCGGGAAGATGACCAGGGTGCCGCCGGCCTGCACCGCCGCTACGCAATCGTCCACCAGGCCAGCGCCGTCATCGTTGGAGATGTAGCCGGCCGCGCGCACCGGACCACGCATGAACGGGTTGCAGGCCACGGCCCGCTTGACCACGCAATCGGCGTTGGGCAGCAACGAAATCAGGCAGACCACGTCGATCAGGGTCGGGTGATTGGCCAGGACCAGCAAACCGTCGCGCTGCAGGCGTTCCCGGCCTTCGATCTGCAGGGTCATCACCCCCAGCCGGCACATCAGCCGGACATGGCTGGCAAAGGCGGCCTGGACCACGCGCCGGGCGCGCCGGCGACGGGCCACCGGGTCCCGCATCAGCAGCAGCACCGGCATCACCAGGACGCCGAGCAGCAGCCCGCCGAGGCCAAACGCAGCAAAGCTCAGGCCGGTGCCGAACACCCGCCAGGCGTGATCGAGGCGGCGCAGCAGCTCACTCACGGCGGCCCCAGCGCCAGCGCTGGCCGTGGGCCACGTGCTCCAGCGCCGACGCGCCGGACAACAGGAAGCGGTGCAGGTCCAGCGCATGCGGCAGCAAGCCCGGCGCAGAAGTGGCCTGTTCTTCGGCCGGCTGCCACTGCAGAGAAAGCGTCGGGTGGCCCGCGGCGGGCGCGGTCAACCGCCAGCACCACGCAAAGAACGGGTCGGGTTCGTCGGCGAACGTCGCGTAAATTTCAGGAAGCGGAGATTCGTAGACCACCACCCGCACCTCGCGGGCGCCATCAGCCAGCAGGCCAACGGCCTCCAGGCACGCGGCCTCGACCGTGGCCTGGCCGGCAGCCAATGCCAGGTAGTTGCCGCGATGGCCGCGGGCGATGGAATACAGCGCGGCGATCGCGTTGTGCACCGACAGGCCGAATCCAGTGGGCGACAACGGCTGGTCGCCGACCAGCGCACCCAACAGGTCCATCGAACGTGCGACGTCGCCATGGCGGCTGGCGAACACCAGCGGCACGTCGCTGTCGGCCCCCTGCCCATCCTCGCACCAGCACGCGGCCTGGATCGCCATGCGGCCCAACCGCTCGATACGACGGCGTTGCATTGCCGGAACCTCCGCCAATGCCGGCGTATCCCCGCCATGCGGCAGGTACGGCGCATCGGCCCAGCCCAGCCACTGGCTACGCTCGCTCAGGCCGGGCGCCCACGCGGCCCAGTCGACGATGGAGAATTCAATCATTTAGCGTTGGTGCTTCAACGGGAGAACGATAGGCACGAGCCATTACGGCGACGCGCGGCGGCCCCCATTCCTGCAGCCGCGCGTCCGTCCAGGACGTCGCCGGCTGCCCCCCTGGCCGCCGGAAAGGAGCGCACGCTAGCACGTCCCGCGCAGGGTGTGCAGGTTTCACATTCCCCAACGCGGGGCCCGGCAACGGCCGGCCCCGCCTTCAATCGATCAGTGGTAACCGGTGTCGGCGTGCACCTTGCCGCGGAATACCCGATAGGACCAGGCCGTATAGCCCAGGATGACCGGCAACAGAATGACCAGCCCCACCAGCGTGAAGCCCAGCGAGGAGGCCGGCGCGGCGGCCTGCCACAGCGTCATCGACGGCGGCAGCAGGTACGGCCACATGCCCAGCACCAAGCCGAGGAAGCCGAGCACGAACAGCGCCAGGCTGAGCAGGAACGGCGGCAGGTCACGGCGTGGATGGGTGGCGCTGCGCCACAGCGCGGCCGCCACTGCCAGGGTCAGCAGCGGTACCGGCGACAGCCACCAGAAGTTGCCGTCGCTGAACCAACGCGCCATCAACCGCGAGTCGAGGAACGGCAGCCAGCTGCTGACCAGGCCCATCGCCGCGATCACCGCCACCACCAGCGGCCGGGTCATCTGTCGCGCCAGCGCCTGCACGCGCCCTCCGGTCTTCAGGATCAGCCAGGTGCTGCCCAGCAACGCGTAGCCGGCCACCAGCGCGGCGCCGGTAAGCATCGCGAACGGACTGAACCAGGCGAACGGTCCGCCCTGATAGACACCGTCCACCAGCGGGATGCCCTGCACCAGGGTGCCGAGGATCACGCCCTGGGCGAAGGTCGCCAGCAGTGAGCCAAGGCCGAACGCCACGCTCCACAGCCGGCGTGATCGATGCGCCTTGAAGCGGAACTCGAAGGCGACGCCGCGGAACACCAGCGCCACCACCAGCAGCAGCACCGGCAGGTACAACGCCGACAGCAGCACCGCATACGCCTTCGGGAAGGCCGCCAGCAGCCCGGCACCGCCCAGCACCAGCCAGGTCTCGTTGCCGTCCCAGATCGGCGCGGCGGTGTTCATCATCAGGTCCAGCTGTTCCTCGTCCTCGGCGAACGGAGCGAGGATGCCGATGCCGAGCACGAAGCCGTCCAGCACCACGTACATCAGTACGCCGAAACCGATCACCGCGAACCATGCCACCGGCAGCCAGGTCATCAGGTCCATGTCAGCGCTCCTCCAGCGGTTCGTCGGCCGCCGACAACGGGCGCGCCGGGGTATGGCTGCCGTGGTCCAGCGATGGTCCTTCGGCATGCGGCTGCGGTCCATGACGCAGGATCTTCACCAGGTACCAGATGCCCCAGCCGAACACGAACGCGTAGCCGACCACGTAAACGCCCAGCGACAGCGCGGTCATCCATGCACTCTGCGGGCCGACCGCATCAGCGGTGCGCAGCACGCCATACACCACCCACGGCTGGCGGCCCATCTCGGTGACGAACCAACCCGACAGCAGCGCGATGAAGCCGCTGGGCAGCATCCAGTTCCAGCCGCGCAGCAGCCATGGCGAATCCAGCAGCTTCCTCCGCCACAACTGGAAGGCCGACACCCAGGCCAGCAGCAGCATCAGCGTGCCCAGCCCAACCATGATGCGGAAGGCGAAGAACACCGGCGTCACCGGCGGCCGTTCACTGGCCGGTACCGAGGTCAGCGGATCGAAGGTGCCGTCCAGGCTGTGGGTGAGGATCACGCTGCCCAGCTTCGGGATGGCCACCTCGAAATCGTTGCGCTCTTCCTTTTCGTTGGGCAGCGCGAACACCACCAGGGGTACGCCCTCGCCCTCCTTCGTTTCATGCCAGTGCGCTTCCATCGCCGCGATCTTCATCGGCTGGTGCTTGAGCGTGTTCAGGCCATGCATGTCGCCGACGAAGATCTGCACCGGCACGGTCAGCGCCGCGAACGCCACCGCCGCGATCAGCATGCGTCGGCCCGCTTCCACATGCGTTCCCCTGCGCAGGTACCACGCACCCACGCCACCGATCACGAAACAGGTGGTGATGAACGAGCCCAGCGCCATGTGCGCCAGCCGGTACGGGAACGAGGGGTTGAACACCACCTGCCACCAGTCCACAGGATGCACGATGCCGTTGACCATCTCGTAGCCGGCCGGCGTATGCAGCCAGCTGTTGGACGACAGGATCCAGAACGTGGAGAACAGCGTGCCCAGCGCTACCATGCAGGTGGACAGGAAATGCAGGCGCGGCGAGACCCGGCCCCAACCGAACATCATCACGCCAAGGAAGCTGGCTTCCAGGAAGAACGCGGTCAGCACTTCGTAGGTCAGCAGCGGGCCGATGACCGTGCCGGCCACCTCGCTCAGCCGCGGCCAGTTGGTGCCGAACTGGAAGGCCATGACGATGCCGCTGACCACGCCCATGCCGAACGACACTGCGAAGATCTTCTGCCAGAAGAAATACAGCTCGCGCCACACCGGCAACTTCGTGCGCAGCCAGCGCCACTCGATGAAGGCCAACCAGCTGGCCGTACCGATGGTGAAGGCGGGGAACAGCACGTGGAAACTGATGACGAATCCGAACTGGATCCGGGACAACAACAACGCGTCCAAGGGACGCCTCCTGCCTGCGACCGGTGGGATACCGGACCACTTTAGGAGGATTTCGTCAAGGTGGGATGCGACCGGGTGACGCGCTGCTTCACTTTGTCGCAGGGCGGCGTGAAGGCCGCCGGACACGGCCCAGCGCTACCGATTGTCCGCTCCGGTAGCTGCCAACCTTGGTTGGCACACGCACCCAGGCACCGACTACGGTCGGCATCCAACCACCGCGATTGGAGCGACCCATCGCCCGGCAGGCGCCTCAGTGCCAGAAATACCAGGCCGCTGCAGCCAGCAGTGCGCCAAACAACAGCACCTGCACCACCACATAGCCCACACCGCTGTCGCGCGACTCGGCGGCAATGCGCTTCTGCAGCGCCTCGCTCACATCCGGCACGTCTTCCTGCTGCGCTGGCTCACGCAACGCCTGTGCCAGCGCGCGCGCTTCCGCATCGCGGGGATCGGTCGGTGGGTTCACAGCAGTTCTCCGGCGGTGGCGTGCCGCGTCAGTTCCTGTTTCAGGACCTGGCGTGCGCGGAACAGGTGGCTCTTGATGGTACCGCGTGCCAGCCCGGTCACCTGTTCGATCTCGGCCAGATCGAAATCTTCCAGATAATGAAGCCCGACGATCAGCCGCTGCGGCGCACTCAGCCGTTCCAGTGCTGCGCCCAGCTGGCGCCCGGCCTGCAATACCTCACTCAGTTCCGCCGGGCCCGGGCCTTCATCACCGATGCCAAGTTCTTCCGGCACCTCCACCGCTACCATCCATTGCGCTTCCAGGCGTCGCCGTCGCAGGTGCTGCAACGCGGTGGTGTAGGCCACCCGCGAAACCCAGGTACGCAACGAAGATTCAAATCGGAACCGGTGCAACTGACGGAACACCGCCAGGAAGGTTTCCTGCAGCAGGTCGGCCACCTGGTCGCGGTCGCCGACCATGCGACCGATCACGTGCGCGCAGGTACGCTGATACGCCTGCACCAGCTGCGCGAACGCCGGTTGCGAACCATCGATGATGGCGCGGACCAGGGCGCGGTCGTCATCCGCGTCGGGTATGGGCCCGGGGGCGACGTCGCGGCGACGCCCCCGCAATGCAGCCAGTGCTCCACCCAGCAGACTCATGCGCGGGGCGTCCCCTGTGCCCGTGGCATGCCTGCCTCAGCCCTTGCGCGTGGCGGGGCGGGTGAAGTGCCAGGCCAGCAGCTGGCCGAGGCCGGCACTGCCGACCATCGCGGCGGCGGCGCCGAAGGTCAGTTCGCGTGCACCGATCGCCTCCAGCAGGCCCATTGCCACGGCCAGGCTGACCAGGCTGATGCCCCAGCGCAGCGCGCCCTGGCGGCGGCGTTCTTCTTCCAGCACGGCCAATGAGCGGATCACTTCCTCCGGCACGTGCGGGGCCACCAGCTTGCTGCGCGCGCGGGCATCGGCAATGGCGTGGATCGCGTAGGCGATGCAGATGAAGAGGGTGATCGGAATCAGTTCCTGCATGGTCGGGCTCCTGTTCGGTGGATGATGCGGGTTCAGGAGAATGGATGCGCGACCACGGCCACCGGTTGCAGGATTTTGCCGATTCCGCTGCCATGACCTGTGGCCCCTGCCCCGGGCCCTTGCGGCTGCTACGCTTGCCCGGTTTCCTCTTCTGGTGCCGTCCGCCCATGTCCCGAGTGCTGCCCCTGTCCCTCCTGCTGTCGGCCGTGCTGGCCGCACCGGCTGCGCATGCCGCGCCGACGCCGATCACCATCGAACAGGCCATGGCCGACCCGGACTGGATCGGTCCGCCGGTCGAGAAGGCCTGGTGGTCGTGGAACAGCCAGCAGGTGGAATACCAGCTCAAGCGCAACGGCAGCCCGGTGCGCGATACCTTCCGCCAGCCGCTGGCCGGTGGCGTGGCCGCGCAGGTGGCCGATGACCAGCGCGGCACCTTGGACGTGGCCGAGCCGGTCTACGACCGCAGCCGCAGCCGCAGCGCCTTCGTGCGCAATGGCGACGTGTTCGTGCGCGACCTGCGCAGCGGCGCGCTGACCCAGCTGACCCGCAGCAACGAGCGCGCGGGCAACGTGAACTTCGCCGCCGACAACGGCGTGATCTGGCGGGTCGGCCAGAACTGGTTCCACTGGACCGCCGCCAGCGGCGTGCAGCAGGTGGCCAGCCTGAAGGCCGAGAAGGATCCCCGCACGCCGCCGAAGGCCGACGTGCTGCGCGACCAGCAGCTGCGCACGCTGGAGACCCTGCGCCGCGACCGTGACCAGCGCGAAGCCCTGAAGGACCAGGACCAGCGCTGGCGCCAGGCCGACCCGACCCGCGCACCGGGCCCGGTGTACCTGGGCGCCGACGTGGAGATCGGTGACAGCGTGCTGTCGCCCGACCTGACCCACCTGATCGTGGTGACCAAGCCTAAGGACTTCGATGACGGCCGCGGCGGCAAGATGCCGCTGTATGTGACCGAGTCGGGCTACGAGGAAACCGAGGACACGCGCACCCGCGTCGGCCGCAACGGCTTCGAACCGCACACCCTGTGGTACGTGGACGTGCGCACCGGCAAGGCCGAGAAGGTCTCGCTGGCCGGCCTGCCGGGCATCAGCACCGACCCGCTGGCCGAACTGCGCCGCAAGGCCGGCAAGGACGCGCTGAAGGGCGAGCGCAGCGTGCAGGTGATGAGTGACTTCATGGGCAGCGGCATCCGCTGGAGCGCCGACGGCCAGCAGGCCGCGGTGATGCTGCGTGCCAACGACAACAAGGACCGCTGGATCATCAGCGTCAACGCCTCCGACGGCCGCGTGCAGAACCGCCACCGCCTGACCGACAACGCCTGGATCAACTGGGGCTTCAACGATTTCGGCTGGATGGCCGATGGCCGCACGCTGTGGCTGCTGTCCGAGGAATCCGGCTTCTCGCACCTGTACACCCAGGCCGGTACCGCCAAGCCGCAGGCGCTGACCAGCGGCAAGTGGGAAACCTCGGCGCCGGTGCCGTCGGCCGATGGCAAGGGCTTCTACTTCCTGTGCAACCAGCAGGCCCCGCATGACTACGAAGTCTGCGCGGTCGATACCGGCACCCGCCAGGTGCGCGAGCTGACCAGCCTCAATGGCGTGGAAGACTTCTCGCTGTCGCCGGACGGCCAGCAGCTGCTGGTGCGCTACTCCGGTGCCTACCTGCCGCCGCAGCTGGCCGTGCTGCCCAGCGCCGGTGGCCAGGCCCGTGTTCTGACCGACACCCGCACCGCCGACTACAAGGCACGCCAGTGGATCCAGCCGAAGCTGGTGGCGGTGCCGTCCAAGCACGGTGCCGGCGTGGTCTGGGCCAAGTACTACGAACCGGAAAACAAGGAACCGGGGAAGAAGTACCCGATCGTGATGTTCGTGCACGGCGCCGGCTACCTGCAGAACGTGCACCAGCGCTACCCGGCCTACTTCCGCGAGCAGATGTTCCACAACCTGCTGGTGCAGAAGGGCTACATCGTGCTGGACATGGATTACCGCGGCAGCGAGGGCTACGGCCGCGACTGGCGCACGGCGATCTACCGCAACATGGGCCACCCGGAACTGGAAGACTACAAGGACGGCCTGGACTGGCTGGTCGACACCCAGCAGGGTGACCGCGACCACGCCGGCATCTACGGCGGTTCCTACGGCGGCTTCATGACCTTCATGGCGCTGTTCCGCTCGCCGGGCACCTTCAAGGCCGGCGCCGCGCTGCGCCCGGTGGTCGACTGGCACCAATACAACCACGGCTACACCAGCAACATCCTCAACACCCCGGACATCGATCCGGAGGCGTACCGCGTGTCCTCGCCGATCGAGTACGCGCAGAACCTGCAGGACAACCTGCTGATCGCCCACGGCATGATGGATGACAACGTGTTCTTCCAGGACTCTGTGAACCTGACCCAGCGCCTGATCGAACTGCACAAGGACAACTGGTCGATCGCACCGTACCCGCTGGAGCGCCACGGCTACGTCCGCGCCGATTCCTGGCTGGACCAGTACAAGCGCATCCTCAAGCTGTTCGAGCAGAACCTGAAGTGAGCAACGCCGCAGCCACGATCCGCATCGTGGCTGCGGTCATCCTGGATGACCGCGGCCAGGCGCTGGTGGTGCGCAAGCACGGCGCCAATCGCTTCATCCAGCCCGGTGGCAAGCCCGACCCCGGCGAGACGCCACTGCAGGCACTGGCCCGCGAACTGGACGAGGAACTCGGTGTGCAGCTGCGCGCCGGGGCTGCCATCGCGCTGGGCACGTTCGAGGACTGGGCGGTGAATGAGCCCGGCCACCGCGTGCAGGCACAGGCGTGGTGGGTACAGGTGGACGGCACGCCACGGGCGCGCGCCGAGATCGCCGAACTGGCCTGGGTGCCGCTGCAGCCGCCGCATGGCCTGCCCTTGGCACCGCTGAGCGAACACCATATCCTGCCGGCCGTCGCCACCCGGGTGACGGCCCGCTGACCGCGTGGGCACCGATTGCAGGGACACCGGATGTCAGTGCCGCTTCCACCCCCCTCGTTGCAGCCTTCGCCCTACCACGCGTGGATTCGGCCGCTGGTCCAGGCCTCCTTCTGGCTGTCCGCACTGCTGACCGGCTACTTCGTACTGCAGGGGCTGCTGGTATGGCCACTGCACGACGTTCCACTCTGGCAACTGCTGGCCGGTGAAGTACAGCATCGGCAGATGCACAGCCTGACCTGGCTGCTGGCACACCCTGTGGGTGCCTCGATGATCGCCGCACTGCTCTGCCTGCTCTCGGCCGTGGCCAGCCGGGGCCTGCTGCGGGAGCGCCGCTGGGGCCTGTGGAGCTTCGTGGTGATGCTGCTGTTGAGCGCGCTGGCCAATTTCGCGATCACCTGGTGGCTGGACGTGTTCATGCGCGACATGATCGTGCTGCTTGCCGACGATCCGGACATGCAGCAATCGCTGCAGCCGCGGCGCTGGATGATGACCTTGACCCTGCTCGGCACGTCGGTCCTGTTCCTCGGCCTGCAGGGCTGGCTGGCCTGGCGCCTGCTGCGGCAGGATATCCGCTCGCGTTTCCACTGAGCCCCATCCCTTTCCCGCACGACAAGGACCGTCGCATGCGCTTGCTGGCTCTTCTCCCTGCACTACTGATGTTCGCCGCACTGCCTGTAGCCGCCGACGCGTTGCACTGCGGCGAGTACCGCAGTGCCGATGGCGGCATGGCGCTGGTGTTCACCACCCCCAGCACCGGCTACCGCCACAACGACGTCAGCGAGCCGCAGCCGCTGTGGGTTGATCGCAGTGCGGCGCAGACGCGCCTGGTCATGCTCGACGATGGCGTGGCAGAGCCGATCCGGATCAGTGCAGACGGGCAACGCATCAAAGACGATGTGCCGTTGGTCTACACCCTGCGCCAGCCCCGCACCTGCGCCGCCGAGCCCAGGGCGATTGCCGGCAGCTGCCGTGCCGCTGGCAGCCACTGCATCGCGCAGCTGCCCACCGCTTCACCGGGCCAGGCCCAGCGCGCCTGCAGCGAAGGCGTTGGCGCGGGCTGCTCGGCGCTGTTGCGACAACTGCGCGATGGCGTAACTGCGGCCGGAAACGATGACACCGGCCCCGCGCGCTTTGAACGCCCGCCCGTCTGCCGCGAACACACACCCGGACATGACCCGCAGGCCTGCGAGGCGCTGACCCACGATGCGCTGGCTGCCGCCATGCAGCGGGTAAGCGAACGCCTGCAAAGGGAAGACGAAGACACGCTGGATCCGCCGCTGCCGGCCACTGCACGCGAACGTCTGCAGCAGCTGTGCCTGCAGCACCGTGGTGGCCGCTTCTGCGTGGAAGCGGCCGAACAGCAGTTGAACGCACTGGAGCCTGCGTTGGCGGTGCAGGCCCTGCAGGTGGTCTGCGATGCTGGGCGCGTCAGCGCCTGCGAACGTGTCGCACCGCTGCGCGATCTCCGCGCCGAGCTGCGCCTGGTGCCGGCCCAGCAGGTGCCCTGCGGTCGCTATCAGGCCGATGGAGGCGTGATCGACATGCTCGACTTCGGCGATGGCACGCGTGGCCGCTTGCATGATGGCGCCATCCACCTGCAGCAGAACGGTGAACCCCTTGTCCTGCGCCAGCTCGGCAATGGCGACCTGCTCGGCATGGATGCGCAGACGGGATATCAGCGTTACCAGCCGGTGCCCGGCACGGCACAATGCACACCCCCGCGCGAGGGCCGCGGTTCGCCGTAGCGCCTGGAGCTTCCCGTTCGATCGTCAAGGAGACGACATGCATTCACCCGCACCGCGCCGCCGATGGCTGGCCTGGGCGCTGCTGCTGGCCACGCCGATGGCCGCCGCACAGTCACCGCAATGCGGCCTGTTCAAGGCCGATGAAGGCAGCGGTACGTTGCGCATCAGCTCGCCGAACCGCGGCGAGCAGAAGCATTTCGGCAGTGCACCGACGCCGGTCGCCTTCCAGCAGATCGACGGCAAGCTGCAGCTGGTGAACCTGGAATACGGCCTGCCCAGCGCGCTGCAGGTGCGCGATCGTGGCCGGACGGTCGAGGTCGATGGCACGGTCTACATCCTGCAGGCCTCCGCACAGTGCGCCGCAACCGCCGCGCCGGCTGAAGGCAGCTGCCTGGCCGATGCGGCGGCGTGCCTGGACAACCGTCGCGAAGCGGACCCGGCCGCTCTGGAAGCGGCGTGCCGGGAGGGCGTGCCCGGCATGTGCCTGCAACTGGCTGATCGTTGGCACGAGGAGGCCATGCCTACGGTCGAGGCCGATCCCGCTCTGGCAAAGGCGGCGCTTGACGCCGCCTTGTCCGGCATCAAGCTCCCCGCCGCCTGTGACGACGGTGGCTTCGAACAGGGAACCCCGGCGTGTGCCGCCGCACTCGAGGCCGCCCCCGCAGTGCAGGAGCAGCTGGTCAAGGCGGCGATGACGGCAGCCATGACCGAAGCCGTGGTGACGATGACAGCGCCGACCGCGCCGGTGATCATTCCGGCCGAGCGGCGCCAGCAGTTGTTGCAGCTGTGCCGCGAGGTATCCCATGGCGGCTTCTGCACCCGCGTGGCTGAACTGTCCTGGGAGGCAGGAGACCACTTGCAGGCGGTGCAGGCCCTGGCTGCGGCCTGCACACCCGGCAACGACACCGCCAGCTGCGAACGCCTGCCTGCGCTGCAGGCGGTGGGTGCATCGTTGCAACCGCAGCCGGCAACGGCCCTGCCCTGTGGCAACTACCGGGCCGACGGCGGCCTGATGGACACGCTGGACTTCGGTGACAACGGCCTGGTCGGCGTTGGCTGGAGCAGCCATCTTCGCGCGCGCGTCGAAGCGGGCGACATCCGCATCCGCCACGACAGGGATGGCGACTTCGTGCTGCGCCCGCTGCCAGGCGGCCAGTTGCTGGGCATGGACAGTTGGACCCGCTTCCAGGTGTTCACCCCCACCGGGGAGGGTCCGACCCGCTGCAGCGCACCGAAGCGGTACACGGTGCTGCCACTGCCGCAGGATTGCCCGCTGGCGCTGGCCAACGAGGACGGTGCCGAAGCCTGCTGTGCGCAGGGCAAGCTGCAGGGCTGCAACATTCTCGGCAACCGTCTTGCGCTGTCCGGGCACTGGCTGCAGGCCGCAGAGCACTACACCACGGTCTGCCGCGCCGGTGTCCGCGAGGGTTGCGAGAATCTGGTCACCGCACAGGGCAATGGTGCGGACGTGGACGCGCGTCGCATCCTGGAACAGCTGTGCAAGGCCGACCGCAGCGGCCTGCATGTGGCCTGCGACGTACTCGGAACGCAGAACTGGGAGCTGATCACGCTGGGCGGCGCCCTGCAGAAGTCGGTTGACGAGACGGCGGTGGACGACACTCCGGCACCGCGCAACTCCAACCGCAAGCGCTGAGCCGGCCAGGGCCTGTCCGCAGCTTCGGGCGGGCCCTGATTGTCGTGATCGACACACCTCGGGCGGGTTGTTCCCACCAGCGTGCAAGGGTTTCCGACGGAAATCACTGCTGCGTCCGAGCGGCTCCCTATCATGGATTTCACTGGAACTGGCCGGCATGCCCAGGTCATCGCCCAATGCGGGCTCCAGTATCTCCACTCATGCTGGGAAGGCGAAATGCCGCTAGATGCTCCGCGCTTGCTTGCCTGGTCGCCCGTGACCGGTGCCCTTCTGCTGTTCCTTTCCTTCCCAACCTTGGCAACCGGGGTCGCGTGTGGCGTCTTCAGTGACGAGTACGGAAGCTCGAAGCTTGTTGTCGAGGCACCGGATAGAGGACATGCAATCTCCCACGATGGAAGTCATTCCCGATTCGCGCTGCAACAATCCGGGGACGACATGATCATCATCAACCTCAGCACCGGCTATGCCCGCTCCGTGGGTGCAGATCAGAGCGGACAGGCTCTTCACGACGATGGAACGCACTACTCGCTGATCGAACCGTCGCAGTGCTCGGCCGCACTCAGGCATCCCGCAGACAGCTGTCTCGCAGATCCCAAGCAATGCGTGGACATGCGGCATTCCATGGAAACCACCGCTCTTGAGAATGCATGTGCGGAAGGCGTGCCCTACATGTGCATGGCATTGCCGGAGAAGTACATCGAGCATCTGATCGATACCGGCACCATTGCTCCGCCGGGGGAACTGGCCACCAGAATGCGGGCGACGCTGGAGAGGCAGCTGGCCGCGATGCCGCTGCCCGCCGAGTGCCTGGATCCCGACAGCACTACCTCGGGGCCAGCGTGTCTGGCTCAGCTCGAGGAAGAACCCGAGCTGTTGAGTTCATTCAGGAACGCGATTGTCGCCGCTTCTTTGGGGCTGCATGCAGCCACTGTGGCCACCGCCACCCTTCCCAAGGATCACAGGGAAACGTTGCATGACTTCTGCACGAAGACGCCTGATGGTGCGTTCTGCCACAAAGTTGCCGATCTGCATGCTTCGGCAGGCGACCTTGGACGGGCAACGGAGGCCCTGGAACTGGCATGCACCGGTGGTCGGAGCCTCGACTGCGCATTGCTGGAACCACTTCGGGGACTGGGCCCGGACCTGCAGCCAGCCAAGGGCGTGGAGCTTCCGCAAGGAACGTTCGTCTCTTCGGGCGGCATCATAAGCTCCCTGACCTTCACTGAAGACGGCAGTGTCTCCGCGCCGTTCGGCCAACTGCAGGCCCGGCTGGAAAATGACCGCATCCATCTCAAGCATGCAAGGGTTGGAGAGCTGATCCTCCAGCCGCTGCTCAACGGAGATCTGCTCGGCATCGGGCAGCACGTTGGATTCGACTACTTCAGGGCGACCGAGTAGGAGGGGCTGATGGCCACGTCTCCAAGGGACGGGGCCTTCCGGCGGTGCGTGGCCGTTGCGGTAAAGTACGCGCCATGAACGAATTCGAGCGCGTGCGCGCCTACCTCACCGACCTGCAGGACCGCATCTGTGCGGCGATAGAGGCCGCCGATGGCCAGGCCCGCTTCCAGGAAGACCTGTGGCAGCGTGCCGAGGGCGGTGGTGGGCGCACCCGTGTGCTGCGCGACGGCGTGGTGTTCGAGCAGGCCGGTATCGGCTTTTCCGATGTGTCCGGCAGCCGCCTGCCGCCGTCGGCCTCGGCCAACCGCCCGGAACTGGCCGGCGCCTCCTGGCGCGCCACCGGCGTGTCGCTGGTGTTCCACCCGCTCAACCCCTACGTGCCGACCACCCATGCCAACGTGCGCTTCTTCCAGGCGCAGCGCGACGGTGAAGTGGTGGCCAGCTGGTTCGGCGGCGGCTTCGACCTGACCCCGTTCTATCCGTTCGACGAGGACGTGCAGCACTGGCACCGGGTCGCACGCGATCTGTGCGCGCCGTTCGGCGACGAACGCTATGCCGCGCACAAGCGCTGGTGTGATGAGTACTTCTTCCTGCGCCACCGCAATGAAACACGTGGCGTCGGCGGGCTGTTCTTCGACGACCTGCACGGCGACTTCGAACGCGATTTCGATTACCTGCGGGCGGTCGGTGATGGCTTCCTCGATGCCTACCTGCCGATCGTGCAGCAGCGCAAGGACACCGCCCATGGCGAGCGCGAGCGCGAGTTCCAGCTGTACCGCCGCGGCCGCTATGTGGAGTTCAACCTGGTGTACGACCGCGGCACGCTGTTCGGCCTGCAGAGCGGTGGCCGCAGCGAGAGCATCCTGATGAGCCTGCCGCCGCGGGTGCGCTGGGAATACGGCTTCACCCCGGAAGCGGGCAGCGCCGAGGCGCGCCTGGCCGACTACCTGGTGCCGCGCGACTGGCTCTGAAGTTCCGGTGCCACGGATGACCGTGGCGCCTCCGTTGCCTGTGGTGCGCCCTGCACCGGACAGGCCCTGTTCCACCTCCTTCAAGGACGAACCAATGTCTGCTGCTGTTTTCCTTCGCCCCCGCGCTGCGGGCTGGCGTTCCCTGCTGTTGCTGGCCCTGGTCTCGGCCAGCCTGCCGGCTGCCGCGCAGTCGATGGCCTGTGGCACCTACAAGGACAGCAGCGGCAACACCACGCTGACCCTCGAGAGTGAAGGCCACGGCTCCCTGTCCGGCCCCTACCAGGCCACCGAGAACCTGCGCATCGCCCGCCAGGAGGACGTGCTCGGTACCGGCAACCTGTCCACCGGCCAGCTGGAGAACTGGTACTTCTCGGACAACGACCGCACGATCAGCACGCCCTATCGCGAGTTCACCCGTGAGCGCGCCGCCGCCTGCAAGGCGATGCCAGAGCCCGTCGAAGACGGTTGCGTGATGAACACCTCCGAGTGCCTGGAGGCGCTGCCGGAGGCCGCACCCGTGAAACTGCACGCCTGGTGTGCCGAGGGCGTGGGCGCAGCCTGCATGCGGTTGCTGGAGACCTACCAGGAACACGCCAACGCAGCGGCACCGAAAGTGACGGACCCGCCGATGCCTGAGATCTGCAAGGAGGAATCACCTTCCTTCGACGCCGAAGGCTGCATGGCGGCAGCCAGGAAGGTCGCCTCGCAGATGGCAGGGGAGGCAATGCTGGGCCTGCGGCATTCGGTCGATGCGCCCTTGCCGCCGGTGCAGCTGGATGAGCTGGCGGCACTCTGCCGCGAACAACACGGCGAGACCTTCTGTGAAGCGGCGGCCGAGTCGCTGTGGAGCGGCGGGCGCCTGCAGCAGGCCCGCGAGGCATTGCAGCTGGCCTGCGCACAGCGCGCGGATGCGCCGTCCTGCGGACCGGCCAAGGACCTCGCTGTTGTTGCCGGTGCAACCGCAGCGGCACTCGAACCGATCGCCGCCACCGCCCTGCCCTGCGGCAGCTTTGTCGCCGAACGCAGCGTGCTGTCGCAGCTGCGCTTCCTCGATGGCGGCATCGTGGAAGCCGGTGGCGAGGACGTGCGCCTGCGCGCGAGCCTGCGCGACGGCCAGATCGTCCTGCATCGCGATGTCGGCAGTGACTTCGTTCTGCAGCTGCTGCAGAACGGCAATCTGGTGGGCGTCGACAACGGCAACCGCTTCGCCTACTACGAGCGCAAGGCGACTGCGGGCAACGTCCGCTGCACTCCCTGAGCAGCGTGATGTAGCGCCGAGTCCACGCTCGACTGATGAACCAGCGCAGCCGAGCAGGGGCTCGGCTCTATGTCGTCAGGTGCTCTTCCGGGGGATGATGGTGATGTGCCCGTTGATCTCCAGCAGGGCCAGCTCCACATCCTCCACGCCCAGGCAGCCCTGCTGGCGCATGGCGGCCTCGAAATCCGCACGGGTGACCTGCTCACGGCGCAGAACGGCGTCGAACAGGCGCCCATCGCGCGCGATCACCACCGGTTCGCCCTCGACCAGGCGCTCGATACGGCGGCTGCGGGTGCTCACCCAGCCCACTCCGTAGTTGAGCAGGATCAGCGTCGCCGCCAGCAGCAGGCCGCCGCCCAGCGAGGTGTCGGTGCCCAGCAGCGCGTTCTGCACCGCATTGCCCAGCAGCACCACCAGCAGCACGTCGAACGGGGTGATCTGCCCCAGCGGGCGCTTGCCGCTGAGCCGGACCATGCCCAGCACCACGACATACACCACCACCGCGCGCAGGATGAATTCCCACCACGGCATCGCCAGTGCGAACAGATCGGGCATTGCGGGTTCCCCTGCTGGACAGTGGCCCAGCCTAGCACCTGGGGTCAGATCCCTTTGCCCGGTGGGCAAAGGGATCTGACCCCATGCGAAGTGTTCCGGCGGCACAAATAAAAAGCCCCGCTGACCAGGGGGAGGTCAACGGGGCCGGGGAACGGGCACTTGGGGAGGAGTCCCCGTTCCGAGATCTGCTCCAGGGGATGGGAGAGATCCACAACAGGCGTTGCGCCTGTCGAGAGTTATAGAAGCACTCCGAACACTAACGGTTCGTGAAGGGGCCCAATTTAATGAACCTCGATCAGGGCAACATTCATGATCGAGTCAGAAACCTCTGACGAATGAACGAATTCACGTCGTTTTCGGCCTGAAACACCCTCAGTGCGCTTCGTCCCAGTTGTTGCCGATGCCGGTATCGACCACCAGCGGCACCCGCAGTTTGGCCGCTTGCGACATGCGCTCGACCACCTGCAAACGCAACTCCTCGACGAAACTGCTTTCGGTTTCGAACACCAGTTCATCGTGTACCTGCAGGATCATCCGCGCCGGTGCACCGCTGTCACGCAGCCACTGGTCCACGTCCACCATCGCGCGCTTGATGATATCGGCGGCGGTGCCCTGCATCGGCGCGTTGATCGCAGCACGCTCGGCACCGGCGCGCAGGCCCTGGTTACGTGCATGAATGTCGTTCAGGTACAGTCGGCGGCCGAACAGGGTCTCTACATAGCCCTGGTCGCGGGCCTGCTGGCGCATCCGCTCCATGAAGTCGCGCACGCCCGGGTAGCGGCTGAAGTACAGCGCCACGTAGTCCTGCGCCTGGCCCCGGTCGATGCCCAGGTTGCGGGCCAGGCCGAAGGCGCTCATGCCGTACATCAGGCCAAAGTTGATCGCCTTGGCAGCGCGGCGCTCGTTCGGGGTCACCTCTTCCAGCGCACGCCCGAACACCTCGGCGGCGGTGGCACGGTGGACGTCGGCGCCCTGCTCGAAGGCACGCACCAGGCCCGGGTCCTCGGACAGGTGGGCCATGATCCGCAGCTCGATCTGCGAATAGTCGGCGGCCAGCAGCTGGAAGCCCTCCGGGGCGATGAACGCGCGGCGGATGCGGCGGCCATCTTCGGTGCGGATCGGGATGTTCTGCAGGTTGGGGTCCGACGAGGACAGGCGGCCGGTGGCGGCACCGGACTGGTGGTAGCTGGTGTGCACGCGGCCAGTGTCGGGGTTGACCATCTCCGGCAGCTTGTCGGTGTAGGTGCTGCGCAGCTTGGCCAGGCCGCGGTAGTCGAGGATTACCCGCGGCAGCTCGTGCTGGTCAGCAATCGCCTCCAGTGCCTCTTCATTGGTGCTGGGCTGGCCCTTCGGGGTCTTCACCACCGCCGGCAGCTTCAACTCATCGAACAGCACCGCCTGCAGCTGCTTGGGCGAATCCAGGTTGAAGCTGCGCCCAGCCAGTTCGGTGGCCTTCTGCTGCGCGGCCAGCATGCGCGAGGACAGGTCCTGGCTCTGCCGGCGCAGTTCGTCGGTGTCGATGCGCACGCCGTTGGCTTCGATCGTGGTCAGCACCGGCACCAGCGGCATCTCGATGTCGCGGTACACGCTGTCCAGCGCTGGCTCGGCCAGCAGCTGCGGCTGCAGCGCGTGGTGCAGGCGCAGGGTGATGTCGGCGTCCTCGGCGGCGTAGCGGCTGGCTTCGTCGATGCCCACCTGCGAGAACGGAATCTGCTTGGCGCCCTTGCCGGCCACGTCCTCGAACTTGATGGTGCTGTAGCCCAGGTAGCGCAGGGCCAGCGAATCCATGTCGTGGCGGGTGGCGGTGGAATTGAGCACGAAGCTCTCCAGCATCGTGTCGTCATGGTAGCCCTGTACGTCCACGCCATGGCGGCGCAGCACGTGGAGGTCGTACTTGCCGTGCTGGCCCAGCTTCTTCTTCGCCGGGTCCTGCAGCACCGGGCGCAGGGCATCGAGCACCTGCTGGAGCGGCAGCTGGGCCGGCGCCCCCGGGTAATCGTGGCCGACCGGAATGTAGGCGGCCTTGCCCGGCTCGACCGCCAGGCTGACGCCGACCAGGCGCGCGCGCATCGCGTCCAGCGCATCGGTTTCGGTATCGAAGCTGATCAGCTCGGCCTGCTGCAGGCGCTCCACCCAGGCCTGCAGCTGCCCGGGGGTCGACACCGTCTCGTATTCACCCGGCTCGGACAGCGCAGGATCCAGCGCGCCAGCGGCTGGCACCTCGGCGCTGCCACGGGCGAAGCCGGCGGCGGTGCCGCGCAGGCTCGGGGTGGCTTCGCTGGCCACTGCCGGTGCCGGCAGCGGTGCACCCAGTTCCTTCAGCGCCTGGGTGAAGCCGTAACGCGTATACAGCTCGGTCAGCTCCGGTACGTCCTGCTCGCGCAGGGCCAGCGTGGTCGGGCTGGCGTCCAGCGCCACGTCGGTGCGGATGGTCACCAGCTCGCGGTTCAGCGGCAGCCGTTCCAGTGCAGCGCGCAGGTTCTCGCCGATCTTGCCCTTCATGGTCGGCGCGGCCGCCATCACGCCGTCCAGGTGCTGGTACTCGGCCAGCCACTTGGCGGCGGTCTTCGGCCCGCACTTCTCCACGCCCGGCACGTTGTCGACCGCGTCGCCCATCAGCGCCAGCAGGTCGATGATCTGGTCGGCGCGCACGCCGAACTTCTCCATCACCGCCGCGTCCGAATCCATGCGGCTGCCGGTCATGGTGTTGACCAGCTCGATGCCCGGGCGCACCAGCTGGGCAAAGTCCTTGTCGCCGGTGGAAATGGTCACCTTCAGGTCCTGCGCCAGGCCCTGCAGGGCCAGCGTACCGATCACATCGTCGGCTTCCACGCCGGGAATGCGCAGGATGCTGATGCCCAGCGCCTCGACGATGCGGCACATCGGCTCGACCTGGCTGCGCAGCTCATCGGGCATCGGTGGGCGGTTGGCCTTGTACTGGTCGTACAGGTCGTCACGGAAGGTCTTGCCGGGCGCATCGACCACGAACGCTACGTAGGCCGGGCGCTCCTTCAGCGTCGAGCGCAGCATGTTGACCACGCCGAACAGGGCGCCGGTGGGTTCGCCCTGTGCATTGGACAGGGGCGGCAGCGCGTGGAACGCGCGGTACAGGTAACTGGACCCGTCGATCAGGACTAATCTGCTCATGGGTCGATTCTACGCGCCCGTGCCTGCACCGCGACGACACGGCACACGCGCGGCGATGGGGCATAATCAAGGCTCTATCCAGGCAAAGGCCCCCGCCGATGAAGACCCTGATGCTGGCTTCCCTGCTCCTGCTCGCTGGCTGCGCCAGCATGGGTGGCGCAGGTGCTCCCCCGGTGGACGTCAAGGGCGCCGATGTCTCCAAGCGCACCATGGACAACGGCGATGTCATCGAGGAATACCGCGTGTCCGGCCAGCTGCGCATGGTCAAGGTGACCCCGTCGCGCGGTGCTCCGTTCTACATGTACGACAAGAACGGCGACGGCCGTTTCGACAACGACAAGGACGGCGTCTCGCCGGTGTACTGGAAGCTGTACAGCTGGTGAGGTGACCGGGGCCGGATCCCTTTCCGCAGGAAAGGGCTCTGACCCCATCATGGCAAACGGCACGGCCACCACAAAAAACAACGCCGGCGCGCATCCTGCGGCCGGCGTCGGGTCCCCTCCCCGGGAACGCTTGAATCAGTGGGTGTGGATCAGCGGATGACCAGCACCGGCAGCGTGCTGCGCGCCAGCACTTCCGCGGTCTGGCTGCCCAGCAGCACGCGGGTCACGCCGCGACGGCCATGCGAGGTCATCACGATCAGATCGCTGTTGCGCTCGCCCGCCGTCTCGATGATGCCATCGGCCGCATAGCGGTCCAGCACGTGTATCGGGTTGGCGGTAATGCCCTGCTCGGCCGCCTTGGCCAGCGCGGGCTGAAGGACCTTCTGCGCGCCTTCCTCGCGGTCGGCCTTGTACTCCGGGCTGTTCATGTAGCCCACGCTCCAGCCCATGGCGTCGTACATGCCGACGGCCCACGGCTCGGAAACGGTCACGATATCGACCTCGGCATTGAGGTCCTTGGCCAGCTCCAGGCCCTTGGCCAGGCCTTTGTCGGCCAGCTCGGACCCGTCGGTGGCAATCAGGATGCGCTTGTACATGGTGGGGCTCCGTAGCGATCTGCCAGATGGGAACAACACCATTGCACACCGGATGTGCAGGCTGCGCCTTGAGCAGGATCAATCCGGCGCAGAGCAGCGGCCCGTGCGCATCGCCGGCTTGCGCGCCCGCTTACCCCCAAGCATGCTGGCCAGGCGGTATCGGGCCGCGCCAGGAAAACATGCATGCAGGACAGCAAGCCGACATCACGAAGCCCCCTCAGGATCATCCTTTGGAGCCTCATCGCCGCCTTCGTGCTGTTCTACGGCGGCTATCATCTGGGCAAGGACATGGCGCTGCGTGACAACGCCCGCCAAGCAGCAGGCAAGTAAGTTGCTTCTGTAGAGCCGAGCCCATGCTCGGCTGCGGATGGAGGAGCCGAGCATGGGCTCGGCTCTACATCAGGCCCATGCTCAGGCGATCTGCACCACGCGTGCGTTCTGGCACAGCGGATAGCTGGCCACGAATTCGGCAATCGCATCACGCATCGCCTCGAACGATTCGCCATACATGTACAGCGCGGTTTCGGTCGGGCCCTGCCACCAGCTGCAGATCTCGCCCAGGCCGTCGATGTTCTCCGACAGTTGTTCGAATACGTGGTTGGAATCGCACTGTTCGTAGACTTCGTCCGGCAGATTCAGGCCATCCAGGTAGATGCCGAGGCCCTCGGTCACGCCGAAGCTGCGATCAGCCTCGCCAGCCCCCTGCAGCTGCGAACCCTTCGGCGCGCCCAGCTGTTCCAGCAGATCGATCAGCTTCGGCACGCCGGCCGCGTCCACCAGGGCAACTTCAATATCGCCGTACTCGACCTCACCCAGGTCCGACATCGCGGTGCCGCCGCCGGTGAGCTCGCCCACCTGGGCCGCCTGCAGCAGCGCGTCGAGCGGATCCTCGAACAGCTCGTGGCGATGCTCCGGCTGCAGCCGGGCGTTCAACTTCACAGTGACGTGCAGCGTGGGTTCGGTCATGGGGCGTTCCTGGAAGATGTCGCCGCCTATTGTAGAGCTGAGCCCATGCTCGGCTGCTTTTTCCGCCAGAAGCAGCCGAGCATGGGCTCGGCTCTACAACAGCCCGTCAGCGCAGGAACGGCGTCACCTTGCGTTTCAGCAACTCCACCAGCACCGGGTCCATGTAGTCGTAGTCATCCGGGATATCCAGGCAGATCACCCGCTTGCCGTTCAATCAGGCCTTGTAGCGGCTGGACAGCCGGTTGCGGTGGGCGCGTTCCATCACGAACACCAGGTCGGCCCACTGCAGCAGCTCGGGGCTGAGCACTTCCTCGGCGTCGGCCAGCAGCCCGGCCGAGGCGGTCTCGATACCCGGCCAATCGGCAAATACCTGCTCGGCCGTCGGGCTGCGCAGGCGGTTCTGGCTGCAGAGGAAGAGCACGTTGCGGGTCATGCGTACTCGCCTTTGTAGAGCCGAGCCATGCTCGGCTGGTTTTCTCCGCCAAAAGCAGCCGAGCATGGCCGGGCTCTACAGGAGTTCCCGCCCCTCGATGGTGATCAGATCACCGTCAGATTCGCATACGCCATCACCAGCCACTTGCTGCCGGCGTCGGCGAACTCGACCTGGACGCGGGCGTGCGCGCCGCTGCCCTCGTAGTCAGTCACCATGCCTTCGCCGAACTTGGGGTGGGTGACCAGCGCACCGAGCTTGACCGGCGGTGCCTCGATCGAGGCATGGCCCATCACCCGGCTGGCGCCCATCGAGGCCGGCCGCGAGACCTGCACCTTCGGGCGCACTTCGTGCAGCAGCTCGCGCGGAATCTCGCGCAGGAAGCGCGACGGCAGGCTGTAGTTGTCCTGGCCGTGGATGCGGCGCGATTCGGCATAGCTCAGCACCAGCTTCTGGCGCGCGCGGGTGATGCCCACGTAGGCCAGGCGGCGCTCTTCTTCCAGCCGCCCGCTTTCCTCCAGCGAACGTGCGCTGGGGAACAGGCCTTCTTCCAGGCCGGCCAGGAACACCAGCGGGAATTCCAGGCCCTTGGCCGAGTGCAGGGTCATCAGCTGCACGCCGTCCTCGCCCGCCTGCGCCTGGCCCTCACCGGCCTCGAGTGCGGCATAGGCCAGGAACGCGACCAGCTCGTCCATGTCCTCGCCCACTTCCTCGATGTCGTCGGCGCGGCGCACGAAGCGCGACGCCACCGAGACCAGTTCGTCGAGGTTGTCGGTGCGCGATTCCGAGTCCAGCGCGTTGCGGCTTTCCTTGCTCCAGTGCTCGCGCAGCTGCGAGCGGGCCAGCACGTGGTCCACGCGCTCGGCCAGCGTCATGTGCACGGTCTGGGCCTGCAGCTCGTTGACCAGCCCCAGGAAGCCGGCCAGCGCATTGCGCGCGCGTGCGGCCAGCGCGTTGCCCTGGGTGACCAGCATGGTCGCTTCCCACAACGAGATGCCCTGTGCGCGCGCCTCGCGGCGCACTTCGTCCAGCGTGCGGTCGCCGATGCCACGGGTGGGCGTGTTGACCGCGCGCTCGAACGCCGCGTCATCGTTGCGGTTGGACAGCAGGCGCAGGTAGGCCAGCGCGTCCTTGATTTCGGCACGCTCGAAGAAGCGCATGCCGCCGTACACGCGGTACGGCACCTGTTCGCTCAGCAGCGCTTCTTCCAGCGCGCGCGACTGCGCGTTGCTGCGGTAGAGCACGGCCACTTCGGTGTAGCTGCCACCGTCGCGCACCCACTGGCGCGCACGCTCGACGATGTAGCGCGCCTCGTCCATTTCGTTGTAAGCGGCGTACAGGTCGATCGGTTCGCCGTCGCCGCTGTCGGTCCACAGCTGCTTGCCGATGCGGTCGGGGTTGTGCGCGATCACCGCATTGGCGGCACCGAGGATGTTGGCGGTGGAGCGGTAGTTCTGTTCCAGGCGGATGGTCTGCGCCCCCGGGAAATCGCGCAGGAAACCCTGCACGTTCTCGACCTTGGCGCCGCGCCAGCCATAGATGGCCTGGTCATCATCGCCGACCACGAACACGTGGCCTTCATGCCCGGCCAGCACGCGCACGAAGGCGTACTGGATGGCGTTGGTGTCCTGGAATTCGTCCACCAGGATTTCGCGGAAGCGGGCGCGGTAGTGCGACAGCAGCGCCGGGTTGTCACGCAGCAGTTCATGCGCGCGCAGCAGCAGCTCGGCGAAGTCGACCAGGCCGGCGCGGTCGCAGCGCGCCTGGTATTCGATGTAGGCCTGGCGCATGGTTTCCAGCCACGCATCGTGCGGTTCGGGCTGGATGTGCTGCGGGCGGCGGCCTTCGTCCTTCTGCGCGTTGATCCACCACGCGATCTGCTTGGCCGGGTACTTGCCGTCGTCCAGCTCCAGCGCCTGCACCACGCGCTTGACCAGCCGCAGCTGGTCATCCGAATCCATCACCTGGAAGCCTTCGGGCAGCTTGGCGTCCTGCCAGTGCAGGCGCAGCAGGCGGTTGGCCAGGCCGTGGAAGGTACCGATCCACATGCCGCGGCTGCCATTGGGCAGCTGGGCGTCGATGCGGTGGCGCATTTCGCCGGCCGCCTTGTTGGTGAAGGTCACCGCGAAGATGCCGTGGGTCGGCACGCCGTCGACTTCATGCAGCCAGGCGATGCGGTGGGTGAGTACGCGGGTCTTGCCGGAACCGGCACCGGCCAGCACCAGGTGGTGGCCGGGGGGAGCGGAGACGGCTTCGCGCTGGGCCGGGTTCAGGCCATCAAGCAGGTGGGAGACATCCATGCCCCCATTTTACGGCATCGCCGTCGCGGCTCCTGCGACCACTTCGGTGGCAAGCGCCTGCGCCTGCTGACGCAGTTCAGGCACCGCCAGGCTTTCCCACAGGCTGCCGATGCGCAGGCTGCCGAGCACGCCCAGCCGCGCCTGCGGCTGGCCACCGGCGGCGCACAGGCGGTCGCCCGGCACCGTGCTGTCCAGACCCAGCCCATGCGGACCGGGACGGGCCAGTCCATCTGCCTGCAGCTGCTGCAGCAAGGGATTGCGCAACGCGCTGGCGCGGGTCTCCACGCCGGTGGCGTTGATCACGCCGCCGATCGTCCAGTGCTGTTCATTGCCGTTGGCATCGCGGCCAGACAGCCGCAGGGCATCGCCTTCGCGGCCGACGCGTTGCAGGCGGGACCGGTGAATGCGCAGTTGGCCGCTTTCGATCAGCGCCTGCAGCTGTGCGTCGACCTCTTCGGCGATGCGGTGGCGATGCACGTCCCAGTAGCGCACCACATGGCGCAGGAAGCGGCGCTGGTCGGCCGCGTCGAGGCTGCACCACAGTGCCTGCCCGTGCGGACGGATGCGGTCCATCACCCCCTGCCACGGCAGACCATCGGCCTGCGCCTGGCGCGCGAACCCGCGCAACGCGCGCAGGCGCTGGCGCAGGCTCATCGGCAGCAGCGCAGCCGGGTCGAACGAGGGCAGGCCGCCATGCGCATGCGGCAACGGCAGCAGCCCATGGCGCGAGATCACGTGCAGCGGGCCGGTGTGGCCGGCAGCGACCAATGCCAGCACGGTGTCAGCCATGCTCAGGCCGGAGCCGACGATGGCCACGGCCTGCTCACCGGCCAGGGTGCGTATGCCGTCGTAGTCCCAGGCCTCGATCACGTCATCGGCGGGCAGTGCCTCGGCACCGGCTACCGGCAGCGGCCGCATGCTGTTGCCGGTGGCGAGCACTGCCTGTGCGGCGTGCAGCGTCTGGCCATCGCCGAGTGCCAGCTGGTAGCCGTGGTCATCCGGCTGCAGGCCCAGTACCGGCTGCACGATCACCTGCAGCTGTGCCGGGCTGGCCGCGGCGGCCTCCTGCAGGCGCTGCTGCAGGTACGCTGCAAAGTAGTGGCGGCACACGTAACGCTCGCCCAGCACCTCGCGCGCCTCGCCCGGGTAGGCGTTGGCGGCCATCAGGTAGTCGAGGAAATCGCCGGGCTGGTCGGCAAACGCACTCATCTTCGCCGCCGGCACGTTCAGCAGGTGCTCCGGCCACGGCGTGGCATAGGCGATGCCCTGCGCCAGCTGCGAAGCCGGTTCGAAGATGGCCAGCGCCAGCGGCGCCTGGGCCTGGCGCAACACCTGGATCGCCACCAGCACCCCGGCCGCACCACCACCGATGATTGCCAGGTCCAGTTCGCCATTACGCGGTGAATCAGTCATGCGCCGATTGTAGGCCATCGGCGATGACGGGCCGGATTGCCGAAGCGGGCGGTTGCCGCCGTTTCACATCAACGCATCGGCCAGCCGTGCGATGCCTTCGCGGCTGCGCCGCCACGTGGGACGGCTGCGCCACTGCTGCAGGTCCAGCTGCCGCGACTCGCGCAGGTAGCCATCCTCGATCGCGCACAGCTGCTGCACCAGCGCGCGGTCGTAGCAGATCAGGCCGATTTCGGCATTCAGCGCAAACGAGCGGATATCCATGTTGATCGAACCGAGTACGGCGATGTCCTCGTCCACGCTCATGTGCTTGGCATGCAGGAACTGCGGCTCGTACAACGCGATGCGTACGCCACAGCGCAGCAGCTCGTCGTAGTAGGCCTCCTGTGCCCACGAGGTCAGCCGCTGGTTGTTGCTGGCCGACAGGATCAGCTGCACCTCCACGCCGGACAACGCGGCAATGCGCAGCGCGCTCAGCGTGGCCTCGTCGGGCACGAAGTACGGCGTGACCATCACCAGCCGTCGCCGTGCCAGGTGGATCAGCGCCGCCACCGCATCGCGCGCGTTGCTGTACGGGTAGGCCGGGCCACTGGGCAGCAGCTGGGTGGCGATGTCGTCGCTGCACTCGGGCACATCGGCAATCACGTCCAGGCGCTGGCCGGTTTCCATGTACCAGTCGCTGGCGAACACCGCTTCCAGATGCGCCACCGCCGGGCCACGCACGCGCGCCACCAGCTCGCGGTTCGGGTGGCCGGGCACGAACTGCGGGCCGGCCAGGTTCTGCGAACCGACATAGGCCACTTCGTTGTCGATCACCGCGATCTTGCGGTGGTTGCGCAGGTCCATGCGCCCGCTGCGGCGCCAGCGCAGGCCACCGGGCAGCATCGCGCGCACTTCGATGTCGCGCGCTTCCAGGCGGATGCGGTAGGCGCGCAGACCGCGCTTGGCGCCCACCGCATCGAGCAGCACGCGGCACTGCACGCCACGCGCGGCAGCGCGCTGCAATGCCTCGACGATGGCCTCGCCCACCGCATCGTCGAACATCAGGTAGTACAGCAGGTGCACGCGGTCTTCGGCCTGGTCGATGTCGGCGATGAGCGTGTGCAGCGATTCGTCGTAGTCGGTCAGCAGATCGACCGCATTGCCGTGCACCGGCATGAAATCGCCCTGACGCTGCACCAGCGGCACGATCTCGGCGCTGGCGGTGTCCGGCTGCGGGGTCCAGCGCAGGCGGTGCTGCAGCGCCTGTTCCTCGCGGATCACCTGCGAGGCTTCGGCCTGGCGGCGGATGCGCTCGCGCGACAGCCACGGGTGGCCGAACAGCAGGTACAGCGGCAGGCCCAGCAGCGGCACGAAGCCGACCAGCAGCAGCCAGCTGCGCGCCGCCCCCGGCGTGGTGCGGGTGGGAATCCAGCACAGCGCGACCAGCCGGATCAGCCAGTCGATCAGCAGCAGATACGAACCCAGCAACCACTCGAACAGCATCGCGTCGCCCGTCGGGAGGTGATGGGCCATTCTGCCCAGCAGGGTGTGTAGAGTCGAGCCGCGCTGGACGGCCTTGAACCAGCGTGTCGACCAAGGTCGACACCTACCAGGCGCGGGGACAGCGCGCCGACCCACGGTCGGAACCCACAGGCACCCACCACGGGAACATCGGGCATGAAAAAACCCGCCACATGGGCGGGTTTCTTCGCGGGGATCAGCAATCCGTGCGGATTACTTGATCTTGCCTTCCTTGTACAGGACGTGCTTGCGCACGACCGGATCGTACTTCAGGAATTCCATCTTCCCCGGGGTGTTCTTCTTGTTCTTGTCGGTCGTGTAGAAGTGGCCGGTACCGGCCGAGGAAATCATACGGACCTTATCGCGCTTGCCTGCCATGATGCTTTACTCCTCAGACCTTTTCGCCGCGCGCACGCAGCTCAGCCAGAACGGAATCAATGCCGTTCTTGTCGATGGTGCGCAGTGCATGCGCGGAAACACGAAGCTTGACCCAGCGGTTCTCGCTGGCCACCCAGAAACGGCGCTCGTGCAGATTCGGCAGGAAACGACGACGGGTCTTGTTGTTGGCGTGCGAGACGTTGTTACCCGTCTGCACTCGCTTGCCGGAAACCTGGCATACGCGGGACATTGCGCACCTCGATAGTAGTAGTTGTCAGCCCGTAGCCCGGGAGACGGCGGCCTCGATGGTTGCCCACCACACGTCAAGAGAATCAAAGGGTTACGCTGGCGTTGGGCGGCCGGGGACGTGCTCCCGGGGGCGCCGCCCGGTAGAAAACCGGACACAGCGAGCCGCGCATTATGCACGGGCTCAAGCACTTGCGCAAGTTACCCACAGGCTGCGGCTGAACACGGCGGCGGGAGCCCTTGTAGAGCCGAGCCCACGCTCGGCTCTGGCATTCCGGGACACAGCAGCCGAGCATGGGCTCAGCTCTACAACAACGACCGGGCCGGTTCAGCGCAGGTGCGGGATGACCTGGGCCAGCAGATGGGCGTCCTTCAGCGCGCCGTGCAGGCCGCGCGTCCCTGGAATGCGCAGGCGCTGCAGCACATCGTCCAACTTGTTGCCCTAGCCGGGCCAACGCCCGCGCGCCAGCTTCAGGCTGCAGGTGATGCGGCAGTGCTGGGCCAGCGTGGCGGGAATGCCGGCCAGGCGCAGCTCATTGTCGAGGAAACCCACATCGAACGTGGCGTTGTGCGCGACCATCTCGCTGCCGCGCAGGAATTCCAGCAGTTCGGCGGCCTTGCTGGCGAACAGCGGCTTGTCCACCAGCATCGCATCGCTGATGCCATGCACGCGCTGTGCGCCCCAGTCGACCCTGCGCTGCGGTTGCAGGTAGGTGTGGAACTGGCGCCCGGTGAGCTGGCCGTCGATCAGTTCGACGGCACCGATTTCGATCACCCGGTGCCCCAGGCGGTGGGAGATGCCGGTGGTTTCGGTATCCAGTGCAACGATGCGGCTCATGCGTGGCGATGTTTCCTGTTACGTGCGGTGGTGATTTTCGCACGCGACCGATGCACTCACCCCAGCGCTTCCACCACCCAATCAATGAACACCCGCAACCGCTGGCTCATGTGCCGGTTCGGCGGGAACATCACGTGCATCGGCATCGACGGCAGTTGCCAGTCCTCCAGTAGCGGCAGCAACTCGCCGCGCGCCACGTGCGGTTCGGCCATGTAGCTGGGCAGCGCCACCACGCCGAGTCCGGCCAACGCAGCGGCCAGATAGGCGTTTCCGTCATCGAAGCCGACCGTATAGCGGCCCTGCACCTCAACGCGTTCATCGCCGCGCTGCGCGCTGAACACCCGCGCCCGGCCACTGCGCGGGCTGAGAAAGCCGACCATGTGGTGATCGGGCCCTTGCAGCGCGCGCGGATCGGTCGGCAGGCCGAAACGCTGCACATACCCGGGGCTGGCGTGGAAACCGATCGGCAGCGCCGCCAGCGGTCGCGCCACCAGTGCCGGGTCGGTCGGGGTGCCACCCCGGATCACACAGTCGACGTTGTCGGCGATGACATCGACTTCGCGGTCGCTCACGCCGACGTCCAGCTGGATCTCCGGGTAGCGCGCCTGGAACTCCGGCAGCGCCGGCACCAGCCGTAGTCGCGCGTAGGGTCCGGGCACATCCACCCGCAGGCGGCCGCGCGGCTGGCTGACTGCGTCGCCCAGCCCGCCCTCCACCTCTTCCAGCTCGGCCAGCAGGCGGGCGATGCGCGGGTAGTAGGCCGCGCCGTCGGCGGTGACGCTGACCCGGCGCGTGGTGCGGTTGAGCAGGCGCAGCCGCAGGTGTGCCTCCAGCTGCTGCACCAGCTGGGTGACCGTGGTGCGGCTGATCTGCAGCGTGTGCGCCGCACGGGTGAAGCTGCCGGTTTCCACCACCCGGGCAAACGCCCGCATCGCCTCGAAGCGGTCCATCGAACTGCCATGATTGTTTGGAATTGACAATCAATCTAGGCCGATCATCGCGGTTTATCCAGACAGCGCTGGCGCGGAGGATGGCGTTCTCTCCCACGGGATCTTCCCCATGTCACAGCGTGATGTCGTTTTCCCCACCGGCCGCCAGGCCCTGTACGCGCACAACCGCTACTCGCCGGCGATCCGATCCAACGGTTTCCTGTTCGTCTCCGGCCAGGTCGGCAGCCGCGAGGACGGCTCGCCCGAACCGGACTTCGAAACCCAGGTGCGCCGCGCCTTCGAGAATCTCAATGCGGTGTTGGCTGCTGCGGGCTGCACGTTCGATGACGTGATCGACGTGACCGTGTTCCTGGTCGATCCAGAGAAGAACTTCGAGAAGGCCTGGGCGATCGTGCCGGAGTATTGGGGCGAGGCGCCGCACCCGACCCTGACCGGTATCGGCGTGACCTGGCTGTATGGGTTCCAGTTCGAGATCAAGGTGATCGCGAAGCTGCCGTGACCTTCGCTGTAGAGCCGAGCCCATGCTCGGCTGAGCGCGCAACAGCAGCCGAGCATGGGCTCGGCTCTACAGAAGCGCAGCCCGGTGGGCCGAAAGGCCCGCCCCACCTGAACGGGAGATTCCGACGAATTCCCGAAGCGGCCATTGATATTGTATCCGGCGAAAACCGCTTGCTAGCCTCCCCTTCATGCGCTGGATCACCCGCCACCTCCGTTCGACCCTGCTGATGCTGCTGATGGCGGCATTCGTGGTCGTGCCGGTGGCCGACGCGCTGGCGTGCACGGTGGAACCGCACGCCAGCACGGTGCATGTGGAGTCC
The DNA here is from genome assembly GCF_039555535.1 of Stenotrophomonas maltophilia. NCBI lineage: Bacteria > Pseudomonadati > Pseudomonadota > Gammaproteobacteria > Lysobacterales > Lysobacteraceae > Stenotrophomonas > Stenotrophomonas maltophilia. The sequence goes on from NZ_CP154630.1 coordinate 4,701,659, forward strand.
GCACCGGATTCCGATGGCGACAGCGACGGCAAGCATGTCGGTGCCTGTGGCCACAACCACTGCCACCATTCCAACCTGAGCCTGCCGGCACACACGCTGGCCGCGTTCGGGGCGCCGCTGCCGGCGCGCTGGATGAGTGCGGGCGATGCGGCGGCCTATGCGGTTGCCCAGGATGAATTGACGCGTCCACCCCGGGCGTGAGTTGAGCGCGTCCCGCGATTGCGGGCTCCCGTTTCACTCACAACCGGAATCCCCCTATGTCGATCCTGACACCTCGGTCGCCGCGTGCGGCCGGGCTGGTCGTCGCTGTGCTGCTGGGCCTGGCCCCGGCGGCATCGGTGATGGCGCAAGCCGCCCCCTCCTACGACACCCTGCTTGAACGCCTGGACCAGCTGCCCGGCACCCGTGTGGGTACGGCACTGGCCGAGGCCGCCGATGCGCGCGCCGACCAGGCCCGTGCGCTGCCCAATCCCTCCCTTTCCTGGTCGGCCGAGAATGCCTGGGGCTCCGGCACCTACCGTGGCATGGGCAAGGCCGATACCGTGCTCACCCTGTCCCAGCCGCTGGAGGTCTGGGGCCAGCGTGGCGCGCGCGTTCGTGCCGCCCGGGCCGAGGCACAAGCCGCTGCCCTGCGTGGTTCGCAGAGCCGCAGTGATGTCGCCAGCCAACTGGCGGCGGTCTACGCACAGGCGGAAAGTGCATTGCGTCGTTACGCCCTCGCCGGCGAAGCGTTGACCCTGACCCGCGACGATGCGGCTGCCGTCAATGCGATGGTCAAGCAAGGCCGCGAACCGCAGCTGCGCGCGGTGCAGGCGCAGAGCGAAGTGGCCAACGCCAGCGCCGCGCTGGATGAGGCACAGGCCTTCCGCGATGCCGCACTCGCACGCCTGGCCGGCACCGCGCTGCTGGATGCGCCGGTGCAGTCGATCGACAACAGCCTGCTCGATCGCGTGCCACCGCTGCCGCGCGGGGCCACCGATACCGCACTGGCAGTGCGCATCGCCGAAGCCGAAGCCGATGCGGCGGGCAAGCTGGTGGACGTGGAGCGCAAGCGCGCCCTGCCCGACCTCAGCGTCACCGCCGCGCAGACCCGCTTCCGCGAAGGCGGCGAGCGTGCCTACAACCTCGGGCTCAGCCTCAGCATCCCGTTGTTCGACCGTAACCGTGGCGGCATCCGCGCCGCCAACGCCGACCAGCGCGCGGCCGAAGCGCGCCTGGACCAGCAGCGTCGCGACAGCGAGGCCGAGCGCCTGTCCGCCGTGGCCGGTCTGAAGGCCGCCGGCAGCCGTACCCGCGCCGCCGATGAAAGCGTGGTCGCCGCCGAAGAGGCCTATCGCCTCGCACGCATCGGCTTCGACGCCGGACGCATCTCGCAGCTGGAACTGCGCAGCACGCGCAGCGCCCTCATCGCCGCCCGCGGCACCGCCGTGGATGCGCGCCTGTCGCGCGTCGGCGCGGAAATCGATCTTGCCCGCCTGGAAGGGCGCGCACCTTTTGTGGAGGCCCCATGACTCTCTCCCGTTCCTTTCCCCTGATCGGCGGCCTCCTGCTGACCGTGTTCCTGGCTGGCTGCGCCGGCAACGCGCAGACGCCGGCGAATGAAGATCCCGCTGCGGCCAAGGCCGGCACCGACGATGGCCACGGCCACGCCGCCGACAGCAAGGAAGCCAAGGCAGAAACCGCGAAGGCACCGGCGGACGCCGATGAAGGCGTGGTGCAGCTGACCCCGGAGCAGATCAAGGCCTCCGGTATCGAAGTGGTTGCCGTCGGTCGCGGCGGTGGCGGTTCCACCCGCCTCGCAGGCCGGGTCGAGCCCTCGGTCGGTGCGCGTGCCTCGGTAGCCTCCACGGTGACCGGCCGCGTCGAACGCGTGCTGGTTGCACCGGGCACCGCGGTGAAGCAGAACCAGGCACTGGCCATCGTGGTCAGCGGCGAGGCGGCGGTGTTCCGTGCCAATGCGCTGGCCGCATCGGCCGAAGCCGAGGCCGCACGCCTGGCCTATGGCCGCGACAAGGCGCTGGTCGACCAGGGCGTGGTCGCGCGCCAGGAAATGGAAGCCTCGCGCGCCCGATCGCTGGCGGCACAGGCGCAGGCGGCCGCGGCACAGGCGCAGGCCGCCGCCAACGGTGCGCCCGATGCCAGTGGCCGCGTGCGCATCACCAGCCCGGTGGCCGGCATCGTCGGCAACGTGCAGGTCACCCCGGGTGGCGTGGTCGCCGCCGGCAGTGCCGTGGCCGACGTCGCCGATCCGGCGATGAACGAACTGGTGTTCACCGCGCCGCCGGCGCTGGCCGCGCAGGTCACGCCGGGCATGACGCTGGAAGTGAGCGTACCGGGGGGCAGCTTCACCGCTACCGTCACCGGCTCGGCCGCCGATGTGCGCCAGCAGGGCGGCGTGGCGGTGATCCGCGCCACGCCGGTGGATGCGTCGCTGCCGCCGGCGGGTTCGCCGGTGTCGGCGGTGGTGGTCACAGAAGGCCAGGACGGTTCGCTCAGCGTGCCCGCCGATGCGGTGCAGAACGTCGATGGCAGCAGCGCGGTGTTCGTCGCCGTCGATGGCGGGTTCAAGGCACAGCCGGTGCTGGCCGGGCGTCGCGCCGGCGACCGCATCGAGATCCTCGGTGGGTTGAGCGGCAACGAGCGCATCGTCGGTGCCAACGCCTTCCTGCTCAAGGCCGAACTGGCCAAGGGCGAAGCCGAGCACGGCCACTGAGGAGGCGACCATGTTCAAGCTGATCATTGAAACAGCGGTGCGCCACCGCTGGCTGGTGGTGTTCCTGGCGGCGCTGATCGCTGCGGTGGGCCTGTTCCAGCTGGGCAAGCTGCCGATCGACGCGGTGCCGGACATCACCAACCGCCAGGTGCAGATCAATACGGTGGCACCTGCACTGACCCCGGAGCAGATCGAGCGGCAGGTGACCTACCCGCTGGAAACCGCGCTGGCCGGCATTCCCGGCCTGTCCACCACGCGTTCGCTGTCGCGCAATGGCTTCTCGCAGGTCACCGCGATCTTCACCGATGCCACCGACATCTACTTCGCACGCCAGCAGGTGGCCGAACGCATGCGCGAAGCGGCCGATGACCTGCCCGATGGCGCATCGCCGATGCTGTCGCCGGTCACCACCGGCCTCGGCGAAGTGCTGATGTGGACGGTGGACTTCACTACGTTCGATCCGGCCAAGCTGGCCAAGCCCGGTGAAGCCGGCTGGCAGGCCGGTGAGGTCTACCGCACACCGGAAGGCAACCTGCTGCGCACGCCGGAAGAACGCGCGACCTACCTGCGTACCGTGCAGGACTGGATCATTGCGCCGCAGATGCGCTCCAGCCCGGGGCTGGCCGGTGTCGATACGGTCGGCGGCTACGTCAAGGAATACGGCGTGCATCCGGACAGCGCGCGGCTGGCCGCGCACGGCCTCGGCCTGGCCGATCTGGTCACTGCCCTGCAGCGTTCCAACGTGCAGGCCGGCGCCGGTTTCGTGCAGCGTGCCGGCGAAGGTCTGGTGGTGCGTGCCGATGGCCTGGCGCTGACCACCGAGGATCTTGCACAGGCGCCGGTGGCTACCCGCAATGGCGTGGTGGTGCGCGTGGCCGATGTGGCCACCGTGGAACTGAGCCGCGCGCCGCGCCTGGGTGCAGCCAGCCGCAACGGCCACGAGGCCGTGCTGGGCACCGCGCTGATGATTGCCGGTGGCAACAGCCGCACCGTGGCGCAGGCCGCGGCCGCACGCCTGGAACAGGTCAACAAGTCGCTGCCGGCCGACATCGTGGCGGCGCCGGTGCTGGACCGCAGCGTGCTGGTCAATTCCACCATCAAGACCGTGGCCAAGAACCTCACCGAAGGCGCACTGCTGGTGGTGGTGGTGCTGTTCCTGCTGCTGGGCAACCTGCGTGCGGCGACGATCACCGCGCTGGTGATTCCGCTGTCGTTCCTGTTCGCAGTGATCGGCATGAACCGCTTCGGCATCAGCGGCAACCTGATGAGCCTGGGTGCGCTGGACTTCGGCATCCTGGTTGACGGTGCGGTGATCGTGGTCGAATCGACGCTGCTGATGCTCGGCCAGCGCCGCGCCGAACTGGGCCGTGCGTTGACCGCGATGGAACGGCTGCGCGTGGCCGCCGATTCGGCAATGAAAATGGCGCGACCGGCGGCGTTCGGCCAGCTGATCATCCTGCTGGTGTTCGCGCCGATCCTCACCCTGGAAGGCGTGGAGGGCAAGACGTTCCACCCGATGGCGGCGACCTTCATGCTGGCCCTGGTCGGTGCCTTCCTCTTCTCTTTCACTTTCGTTCCGGCGATGGCCGCACTGCTGGTGCGCGAGCCGAAGCTGAAGGACGGCGATGCCCATGCGAACGAGGGCGAGCACGAAACCAGGCTGATCCGCGTGCTGCGTGCGCGCATCGAACCGGTGATCCGCAAGGCCGTGGCGCATCCGCGCACGGTGGTGGCCGGTGCGGTGATGATGGTGGTGGTGGGGATCGGCTCGTTCTCGCTGCTGGGCCGTGAGTTCATGCCGACGCTGGACGAAGGCAACGTGGCGATGCAGGCCCTGCGCGTGCCGTCGACCTCACTGGAGCAGTCGCTGGCGATGCAGCTGGCACTGGAGAAGGCGATCGCCAAGCAGCCGGAAGTGGAGACCGTGTTCTCGCGTACCGGTACCGCCGAGGCGGCGATCGACCCGATGCCGACCAACATCTCCGACAGCGTGATCGTGCTGAAGCCGCGCAAGGACTGGCCCGATCCGAAGCTCGCCAAGGACGAACTGGTAGCGCGTTTCGAAGCGCTGGCCGGGCAACAGCTGGGCAACAGTTTCGAGTTCAGCCAGCCGATCGAGCTGCGCTTCAACGAGCTGATTTCCGGCGTGCGTACCGATCTGGCGGTGATGATCTTCGGCGATGACTTCAGCCAGCTGCAGAAGGTGGCCGACCAGGTGGCACTGAAGCTGCGTGCGGTGGATGGCGCGGCCGACGTGCGGGTGGAACAGATCTCCGGCCTGCCCACACTGAACGTGGCGATCGACCACGTGGCGGCGGCGCAGTACGGGCTGACCGCCGCGGATGTGAGTGATGCACTGTCCACCGGCATCGGCGGTACCACGGCCGGCAAGATCTTCGAAGGGGATCGCCGCTTCAACGTGGTGGTGCGCCTGGACGATGCCTCGCGCAACGATCCGGACCAGCTGGCGTCACTGCCGATCGCCACGCCGTCGGGACTGGTGATTCCACTGTCGTCGGTGGCCCGCATCACGGTCAGCGAAGGACCGAACCAGATCAGCCGCAACAACGGCAGCCGCCGCGTGGTGGTGCAGGCCAACGTGCGTGGGCGCGACCTGGGTGGCTTCGTCGGCGAGGCGCAGGCCGCCGTGGCCGATGTGGCGCTGCCACCGGGCGCCTACCTGACCTGGGGCGGCCAGTTCGAGAACCTGCAGCGCGCGGAGAAGCGGCTGGCGACGGTGGTGCCGGTGGTGTTCCTGCTGATCGGCAGCCTGCTGTTCATGGCCCTGCGCAGCGGCAAGGAAGCCATTCTGGTGTTCAGCTGCGTGCCGTTGGCGCTGGTCGGCGGCATCCTCGCGCTGCTGCTGCGTGGCATGCCGTTCTCGGTGTCGGCGGCGGTCGGCTTCATCGCCGTCTCCGGCGTGGCGACCTTGAACGGCCTGGTGCTGATGCAGGCGATCCGCGAACGCCTGGATGCCGGCGACCTGCCGCTGCAGGCGGCGATCAACGGTGCTTCCAGCCGCATCCGCGCGGTGCTGACCACGGCGCTGGTGGCGATCGTCGGCTTCATTCCGATGGCAATTGCCAGCGGTTCCGGTGCGGAAGTGCAGAAGCCGCTGGCGACGGTGGTGATCGGTGGCTTGATCACGGCTACCGTGCTGACCCTGCTGGTGCTGCCGACGTTTGCGGCGCGCGTGGCCAAGCCGCGGGCGGTGGGGTGAGCTGAGAGGGGGTCGGAGCCCTTTCCGGGGGAAAGGGATCCGACCCCGTGACAGGGTCGGATCCCCGCCCTTCGGGCGGGGCTCTGACCCGATCACACGACGGTCAGGCCTTCTTGCGTTCGGCGATGTAGGCCTGGATCTGTTGTTCCAGCACCGGCAGCGGCACCGAGCCCTGCTTCAGCAGGGTGTCGTGGAAACCCTTGATGTCGAACTTGTCGCCCAGCTCCTTCTCGGCCTGCGCACGCAGGCGCACGATGGCGATCTCGCCCAGCTTGTAGCTCAGCGCCTGGCCCGGCCAGGAGATGTAGCGATCCACTTCGGTGGTCACTTCATGCTCGCTCAGCGCGGTGTGGTCGCGCAGGTAGGCCAGCGCCTGCTCGCGGGTCCAGCCCTTGCTGTGCACGCCGGTGTCGATCACCAGGCGCGCCGCACGCCACATTTCGTAGGTCAGGCGGCCGAAATCCTCGTACGGGGTTTCGTAGATGCCCATCTCCACGCCCAGCTTCTCGCAGTACAGCGCCCAGCCTTCGCCATAGGCGGAGATGTAGGCGTTGCGGCGGAACTCGGGCAGGTTCTTCTGCTCGGCGGCGATGGCGCCCTGCAGCGCGTGGCCCGGATCGGATTCATGCAGGGTCAGCGCCGGCAGGTTGTACAGCGGGCGCGATGGCAGGTTGTAGGTATTGAGCCAGTAGGTGCCCATGCCACCACGGCCGGCAGTCCAGAACGGCGCGATATCCGGCGGTACCGGCACGATGGTGAAGCGCGCGCGCGGCAGCGTCATGTACTTGCCGAGCTGGCCATCGGCGCGCTTGGAGATCCACGCAGCACGCGACAGCAGCTCTTCCGGCGTCTTGGCATAGAACTGTGGATCGGTACGCAGGAAGGTCAGGAACTCGGCGAAGCTGCCCTTGAACTTCACCTGCTTGATGATGTCGTTCATCTCGCCCTGGATGCGTGCGACTTCCTCCAGGCCGATGCGGTGGATCTCGTCAGGCGACAGGTCCAGCGTGGTGTATTCGTGGATCTGCTGCTTGTAGTACGCCTTGCCATCGGGCATCGCTTCGGCGGCCAGGGTGGTGCGCGCCTGCGGCACGTACTCGCTGACGAAGAAGGTGCGCAGCTGCTGGAACGCCGGCACCACCTTGCCGCTGATCGCCGCGCGCGCCTGCGCCTGCAGCCTGGCCTGTTCGGCGGCCGGAACAGTATTGGGCAGCTTCTTGAACGGCGCATACAGCGGCGATTCGGTCGGGTCCTTCAGCTCGGCGACGGTGGCGATGGACACCTCGCGGCCATCGAGCACCGCACGCGGCACGCTGAAACCACGCTTCAGGCCGGCGCGCATGTTCTCGGTCTGCTGACCGAAGTAGCGCGGTACGTCATTCAAGCGTGCGATGTAGTTCTGGTAGTCCTGCACGGTCTTCATCTCGCGCCGCGCCATGAAGGACAGGTTGGACCAGAACGAGGAGTCGGCGTTGAACGGCATCTCATAGCCGCGCAGGCGCACTTCCTCGGCCAGGTTGAACACCTGGTCGTGGTAGATCGCGTAGTTGACCTGGTTGTCGGGCGAGAGCGTCTTCGGATCGATCTTCTTCAATGCGGCCAGGGTTTCATCCCAGACCTTCAGGCGCGCCTGCTGCGCGGCCGGGCCGACGTCGGGCATGCGGGTGGCGTTGGCCGGGGCGTCTTCGTCCTCGCTGGCCTCGCCGCCGCCTTGCTGGCGCCATTTCCATTCCTTCTCATACAGTGCGCGGAAGGCGGCATCGGCAGGCGATTCGGTGGCGACGCTGGCCGGCGCGGCGGCGGGCGGCGCGGCCAGGGCCACGGCGGGGGCGGACAGGGCGATCAGCAGGGCAACGGCAAGACGGGTTTTCACGAGCACAGGTTCCCGGGAAGGCAGACCCCGATCATGGCACCCCCCACCGCCGGTGGCATGGGACGAAGGTCCTGCCTGCAACGCAGGCAGGGCCGGGAACCGGCCGCAGGCCGGGACCCAAGCGCCGGAGGCGCGTGGTAGCGCGGGGCCATGCCCCGCGAGCGCGCAGCGCGGAAAAGATACATCCGCCGGGCATGGCCCGGCGCTACCAACGAACATGCCGTAGATCCACGCCATGCGTGGATGCGCCGGGGATCCTGATGGGGTCAGAGCCCTTTCCTGCGGAAAGGGATCCGACCCCAAGCCCTACCCGGGGCCCTCAGTGGCCGGCCCTGTCGCGCTTCCAGCCGCGGTGCTTGATGTCCAGGTGCAGGCTGTACAGCGCGGTGAACGCCGGGAACAGGTTCTGCAGCACGCCTACCGAGTCCTGCTTGGCCGAGAACAGGAAATAGCTCAGCGTCATCAGGCTGCCGATCACGCTCATGTACCAGAACAGGCGCGGGATGACCGGCTTGCCGGCGCGCTTGGAGGCAATGAACTGGACCAGCCAGCGGCCGCCGAACATCAGCGCGCCGGTATAACCGATCAGCTTCCAGCCGGTCACATGCAGGCCGGTCCAGTACAGCCAGGTCAACGGCTGGTCCAGCCAGTGCAGCTCCAGATCCATCAACGCTCCTCCACCGCGGTGCGCTTGCTGCGGGTGATCAGCCACGCCACGCCGCGCAGGTCGCGGATGCCGACCAGCGCGCGACCGATGTTGTTGTACTTGGACACGCCTGCGGTGCGGTGACGGTGGTTGACCGGCACGCTGGTGGTCTTCCAGCCGGCGCGCTGCATCAGCGCCGGCAGGTAGCGGTGCATGTGGTCGAAGTACGGCAGGTCGAGGAACGCGCTGCGCTCGAACAGCTTGATGCCGCAGCCGGTATCGGGGGTATCGTCGCGCAGCATGCGCGCGCGGATGGCGTTGGCCCAGCGGCTGGCCCAGCGCTTGCTGCCGCTGTCCTGGCGGTTGACGCGCCAGCCGGCGAACAGCTTCACCTGGGCCTCGGCGGCATCGCGCGCGGCCAGCAGCTTGGGAATATCGGCCGGATCGTTCTGGCCGTCACCATCGAGGGTGGCGATCCACGGTGCGCGCGCGTGCTTGACGCCGGTGCGCACGGCGGTGCTCTGCCCGCTCTGGTTCACGTGGTGCAGCACCCGCAGTTCCGGCGTGGTCGCCTTCAGGCCCTGCAGCACGGCCAGGGTGTCATCGCGCGAGTGGTCGTCGATGTAGACGATCTCGAACGGCAGCCGGCCGCGCAGCGCGGCGGTGATTTCAGCGACCAGCGGGGCGACGTTGTCACGCTCGTTGAACACCGGAACGACAACGGAAAGCTCGGGTTGGCTCATAAGGCACTCGGCCAAGGGGGGACAAAGAGCGCGCATTCTCCGAAACCGAGGTTATCCGAAGATGAACCCCGTGGCGTGAGGATCCATCCTCAGGCGCGATCGCCAAAATACTCGCGGCACCACTGCACCACAGGCGGCAGGCCTTCTTCGATCGGGGTCACCGCATCGAAGCCGAAAGCGTCATGTGCGCGCCGGGTATCGGCCATCGTGCGCACCATGTCGCCGGGCTGCATGGGCTTGTAGACCTTCTGCGCGGGGCGGCCGGCGGCCTGCTCGATGACGCTGATGAAGCGCTCCAGCTCGACCGGCGTATGGTTGCCGAGGTTGAACACCCGGTGCGGCACCGGGCCGTCGGCCGGATGCGCGAGGGCGCCGAGGATACCGGACACAATGTCGGAGACATGTGTGAAATCGCGCTGCATGCGGCCTTCGTTGAACACGTCGATGGGGCGCCCGGCCAGCACCGCGCGCGAGAACAGCAGCGGTGCCATGTCCGGCCGGCCCCACGGGCCATACACGGTGAAGAAGCGCAGGCCGGTGGCATGCAGGCCGTACAGCTGCGCGTAGGTGTAGGCCATCAGCTCATTGGCCGCCTTGGTCGCCGCGTACAGCGAGCGCGGCTGGTCCACGCGCTGGTCTTCGGAGAACGGCGGCGTGGCCGAATCGCCGTACACCGAACTGCTGGAGGCATACACCAGGTGCTGCACGCCGCGATGACGGCACAGTTCCAGCATGTTGACGAAGCCGACCAGGTTGCTGTCAACGTAGGCCTGCGGGTTTTCCAGCGAATAGCGCACGCCGGCCTGCGCGGCCAGGTGGATCACTGCGGTCGGCTGCACTTGATCGAACAGCGCGGCCAGGCCGTCGCGGTCGGTCAGGTCCAGCGTGCGCAGGTCCAGCGCCGGGCACAGCGCGGCGACGCGGTCGCGCTTGATCTGCGGGTCGTAGTAGTCGTTGAAGTTGTCCAGGCCGACCACGGACTGGCCCGCCTCCAGCAGCGCGCGGGCGGTATAGGCACCGATGAAGCCGGCAGCGCCGGTGAGCAGGATGGTCATTGCAGTTGCCTGGAAATCAATGAGTACAGGTGCAGAGGATACGCTGCGGGCTCAGAACAGCCCGAAACGCTTCTTGGCTACGTTGCTGCGGCCGGGTTCGATCACATCCTGGATCTTCTTCGCATCGAAGCGGTCGAGCAGCGCCTCGGCGCCCTTCTTCAGCTTCAGGTCCATCTCTTCCGGATACAGCGGGACCAGGCTCATGAAGCTGATGGTCTTGCCGTCGTCCAGTTCCAGCGTGGCGAATTCTTCCGGGGTGGTCACCGGCGGCAGCACGATGGCACCGTCGAAGCCCACGCCCGGCGCGTAGGGCTCGCTGGGATGGCCGTTGGGAATGGTGTGGCCGAAGCCCAGCCAGGTGTCGTACTCGTGCGGCAGCCGCGCCATGCCCTTCAGCAGGCGCACCGGCCAGTAGTTGCGCTCGTCCTCGAAGGCGTCCTGGGAGATCGGCCAGTCGGCCGGCAGGGTCACCATCAGCTCCATGTAGCGCGGCACGTCCGCATCCACTTCCGCTGGCACGGTCATCGGCAGGTCGCTCATGCCGGAGGTGACCAGGCGCAGGTACGGGAACTGGTCATTGGCCGGCACCACATGCACGTCGATGTGCACCAGGTCGGAGATGATTTCGTGGAAGACACCGGAAACCGGGCCGAGATGGCGCTCGATGTGGGCGCTGATCGCCTCGATGTGTGCTTCGCCCTGCGCGGGGCTGAAGTCTTTCTGGCGGCTGTGCACCATGATCGGGCTGCCGCCCGGGCTGACGTCGTCGAAGGCGTTGCTCATGTCCTGCTCCCTGGATGAAGCCACAGACCGGAGAGCCGTGCATCCCCCGGCGCGGCGGTGCGTTCCCTGTCGTTGATGAAGGGACGCGGCAGGAACAGGCCGCCCCCCTGTCGCTACGCCAGGCTCAGCCCTGGCGCGTACGCAGCTTTTCCAGCACGCCGTCCAGGGTGTCCAGGTCGGTGTAGTGGATGATCAGCTTGCCCTTGCCGCCGCGGCCGTGGTTGATCGCCACCTTGGCGCCGAGCGATTCGGACAGTTCGGTTTCCAGCGAGGCGATGTCGGCCTGCTGCACCTTCGGCGTGGCCACCGGGCGGTTGCTGGGTACTTTGCCGGCCGCAAAGGCCTGCGCACGGCGCTCGACCTCGCGCACCGACCAGCCCTCATCGGCCGCTTCCTGCGCCAGCTTGCCGGCCAACTCGGGGGCCAGGGTCAGCAGCGCGCGGGCGTGGCCCATTTCAAGGCGGCGCGTTTCCAGCAGCAGGCGGATGGCCACCGGCAGCTCCAGCAGGCGCAGCAGGTTGGACACCGCCGCACGCGAGCGGCCAACGGCCTCGGCGGCCTCGGCGTGGGTGAGGGTGAACTCGCTGATCAGGCGCTGCAGCGCCTCGGCTTCTTCCAGCGGGTTGAGGTCTTCGCGCTGGATGTTCTCGATCAGCGCCATCGCGATGACGGTGCGGTCTTCCAGCTCGCGCACCACCACCGGCACTTCGTCCAGCCCGGCCAGCTGCGAAGCGCGCCAACGGCGTTCACCGGCGACGATTTCGTAGTTGCCCGCCGGCAGCTGGCGCACCAGGATCGGCTGGATCACGCCCTGCGACTTGATCGAGTCGGCCAGCTCGGACAGCTTGCCCTCGTCCATCTCGCGGCGCGGCTGGTACTTGCCCGGCTGCAGCTGGCCCACCGCCAGCTTGCGCAGCACCTCACCCGGCAGCGGCTCGATCACTGCGGTGGTGGCCTGCACCTGGCTGACCGCGCCCTTCGGGCCCAGCAGCGCATCCAGGCCACGGCCGAGGCCCCGCTTCTTGGCTGCCGGCTTGCTGCTGGTCATCAGACGGTCTCCACGGCCTTGGCGGCCTTGTTGCGTTCGTTGTTGCGGCGGATGATCTCGCCGGCCAGGCCCAGGTAGGCCACGCCACCGCGCGAGGCGCGGTCATAGCCGACGATGCTCTGGCCATGGCTGGGCGCTTCGGCCAGGCGCACGTTGCGCGGCACGATGGTGCGGAACACGCGGTCGCCGAAGTGCTCGGTGAGCTCGGCCGACACCGCGTTGGCCAGGTTGTTGCGCACATCGAACATGGTGCGCAGCACGCCTTCGATCTCCAGCGCCGGGTTCAGGCTGGTGCGCAGCGCTTCGATGGTTTCCACCAGCGCGCTCAGGCCTTCCAGTGCGTAGTACTCGCACTGCATCGGCACGATCACCGAATCGGCGGCGGCCAGCGCGTTGAGCGTCAGCAGCGACAGCGCCGGCGGGCAGTCGATCAGGATGTAGTCGTATTCGTCGCGGATCGGCGCCAGCGCGCGCTTCAGGCGCTGCTCGCGCTCGCTCTGGCCCATCAGCTGGATTTCGGCGGCGGTCAGGTCGATGTTGCCCGGCAGCAGGTCGTAGCCTTCGGCAGTCTGCACGCGCACATCGGCGGCGCTGTTCTCGCCCAGCAGCAGATCACAGGTGGAAGCGGCCAGCTCACGCTTGTCCACGCCGCTGCCCATGGTCGCGTTGCCCTGCGAGTCCAGGTCGACCAGCAGCACGCGCTTGGGGGCGTTGGCCAGGGAAGCGGCCAGGTTGACGGCGGTCGTGGTCTTGCCGACGCCACCCTTCTGGTTGGCGATGGCGATGATGCGGGCCATGCAGGTGTGCCTCGTCGACGGATGGTTGGGACCGGTCATTATGCGTACAACCGGCCCCGGGCGGAAATCGTGAATCGCCAACCTCTTGTTCCACAAGGGGCTGGCGATGGCAATCAGGGGCCTGTAACAGTGACCAGGTGGCGTTCGCCGGCCAGGCCGGGCACGCTCAGCGGGGTCACCTCGCGCACCTGCCAGCCAGCCGGCAGCTCCGCGATCTCCTCATGGGGATAGACGCCCTTCATGGCCAGCAGTACGCCACCGGGGCGCAGCAGATGGCCACCGACACGGACGATGCCGGCCAGGGTGTCCATCGCGCGCGCGGTCAGCTGGTCGTAGCGACCGGCCTCGTCCAGGGCCTCGGCGCGCGATTCGGCCACGCGGGCGTTGTCCAGGCCGAGCTGGCGCACGGCTTCGCGCATGAAGCGCGCCTTCTTGCCGTTGCTCTCGACCAGGGTGACCTGCAGGCCCGGGCAGGCGATCGCCAGCGGGATGCCGGGCAGCCCGGGGCCGGTACCGAGGTCGGCCAGGCTGCCATCGTCCACGAACGGCTGCATCGCCAGCGAATCGAGCAGGTGGCGGGTGACCATCTCCTGCGGATCGCGGATGGCGGTGAGGTTGTAGGTGCCGTTCCAGCGGTGCAGCAGGGCCAGATAGCGCAGCAGCGGCGGCGCCAGTGCGGCGTCCAGGCCCATGCTGGCCAGGCCCTGTTCCAGCGTGGCGGCCACGCTGGCGGGAAGTGGGTGTTCGCTCATGCCAGCATTATCGCCGGTTTTGCACGCCGATTCCCCGCTTCAGTGCGGATACCAGGCCAATGCGGCGCGGAACTGCCCGGTGGCCTGCCACTCATGTAGATGCCAGCGCGCGGCCTCGCCCAGTTCCGGGTCGCACCAGCGCAGGTGCAGGGCGCCATCGGCCCCTGGCGCCAGCTGCAGGCGGTGCAGGCCGAACGAGATGCCCTGCCCGTGCGCTTTCAGCATCGCTTCCTTGGCGCACCACACGCGGAAGAACCAGTGCTCGCGGCCGGCCTCGTCCAGGCTCTCCAGCCAGGCCACCTCGGCGGGGTGGAAGAAGCGCTGCACGATTTCCAGCAGCCGCGCGCGCGGCCGCAGCAGTTCCAGGTCCACGCCCAACCGCACGCCTTCACCCAGCGCGACCAGCAGCACCTCGCCGCTGTGGCTCCAGCCGGTGCCGTAGTGCGCCAGTGCGCCGCTCAGTTCCGGCCGGCCCTTGTCATCGCGGACCAGCGGCAGCGTCTCGGGGTCGGCACCCAATGCCTGCGCCAGCACCTGCCGCGCCTGCGGTTCACCGCGGTGACCCGGCACGTGCGGGCAGCGCCAGACCGTCACCGGACCGAAGCGCCACGGGCCGTCGAGGGTGGCTGGCAGGCTCATCCGCACGCGCCCATCACGCAATTGCACGACGGGTTCACGGCCGTGCGCGTCAACTGGTCACAGTTCCCCACCGGAGGTTCGATCATGGGTATCATCATCTGGCTGATCGTCGGCGGCATCGTAGGCTGGCTGGCCAGCATCATCATGAAGCGCGATGCCCAGCAGGGCATCATCCTCAATATCGTGGTCGGCATCGTCGGCGCGCTGATTTCCGGCTGGCTGTTCGGCGGCGGCATCAACGAAGCGATCACCCTCCGCACCTTCCTGTTCTCGCTGATCGGTGCGGTGATCCTGCTGGCGATCGTCAACCTGTTCACCCGCAAGAGCATACGGTGATCTGAGGGGTAGCGCCGGGCCATGCCCGGCGTCTCCCTGCCGCCGCTGTGCTCGCCGGGCATGGCCCGGCGCTACCTCAACCCAGCTGCACCCACGCCGGCGCATGGTCGCTCGGGCGTTCCCAGGTGCGCGGCTCGCGGTCGATGCCCGAGGCCACCGCGCCGCCCTTCAGCGCATCGGAGACCAGGGTCAGGTCGATGCGCAGGCCCAGGTTGCGGCGGAAGCCGGCCGCGCGGTAATCCCACCAGCTGAACACACCGGCTTCGTCGTTGTGCAGGCGGAAGCCATCGTGCAGGCCCAGCTGCAGCAGCTTGTTGAGCGCGCCGCGCTCGGCGGTGGAGGTCAGGATGTGGTTGTCGTTCCACACCTCCGGATCGTGCACGTCGCGCGCGTCCGGGGCGATGTTGAAGTCGCCCATCACGATCAGCTTCGGGTGCCGCTGCAGTTCTTCGGCGATCCAGGCATGCACTGCCTCGAGCCAGCGCAGCTTGTAGTCATACTTGTCGGTGCCGATGTCCTGGCCGTTGACCACGTACAGGTTGATCACCCGCAGGTCGCCGAAGGTACCGGCAATGACGCGCTTCTGTTCGTCCTCGAAGCCGGGAATGCCGATCTGCACGTCCTGCGCCGGCTCACGCGACAGCAGTGCCACGCCGTTGTAGGTCTTCTGGCCGGCGAACACGCTGCGGTAGCCGGCGGCGATCAGCGCAGAGTCGGGGAACTTGTGGTCCTCCAGCTTGGTTTCCTGGATACCGACGATGTCCGGGCCGAACTCCTTGAGCCACTGCTCCAGGTGCGGCAGGCGGACATTGAGCGAATTGACGTTCCACGAGGCGATCTTCATGGGGGCATTCTACCCGGGTGGGCGGGGCTGGGCTCGGCCTGGATTCCCGTGTAGAGCCGAGCCCATGCTCGGCTGCATTGATCGGGCACCCAGCCAACAGCAGCCGAGCGTGGGCTCGGCTCTACAGAAGAATCGGGCCCTGATTCAGTAGAGCCACGCCTTGCCTGGGTTCACCGCAGCAGCAGCTTCAACAACCCTGCAATCTTCGAATACGGCGGCCGCAGCCGGTCGCTGGCCGCCCAGCGTGACTGCCACAGCACCGGCAGCCGCTTGCTCATCGCGTCGAACCCGGCCCGGCCGTGGTACGCGCCCATGCCGCTGGCCCCTACCCCGCCAAACGGCAGGCCATCGGCGGCGAAGTGCAGCAGCGTGTCATTCACCGTCACCCCGCCCGCCACCACCTGGCCGAGGATGCGCTCCACCGTCGCCGTGTCATGGCTGAAGGGATACAGCGCCAGGGGCCGGTCACGCGACAGCACGTCGGCCAGCGCAGCATCCAGATCCGGATAGGCCCGCACCGGCAGGATCGGCCCGAAGATCTCCTCGCGCATCAGGTCCAGGTCGTCCGGCGGGTCCAGCACCACGGTCGGCACCAGCAGGCGCTCACGGTCAGCACGCGCATCATCCACCTGCGCCAGCGGAATCACTGGCACACCGCGTTCGCGCGCCTGCGCCAGATAGCCCTGCAGGCGCCGGTACTGGCCTTCGTTGATGATGCGCGTGTAGTCGTCGGCATCGCTGAAATCGCCGTAGCGCTCGCGCACCTGCTGCTGCAGCGCCTGTACGAACTCGCGCTGGCGAACGGTATCGATCAGCACATAATCCGGCGCGATGCAGGTCTGGCCGGCGTTGAACCACTTGCCGGTGGCCAACCGCGCGGCGGCCTTGTCCAGCGGGAAATCGCGACAGACAATCGCCGGCGACTTGCCGCCCAGTTCCAGCGTGACCGGCACCAGATGCTCGGCTGCGGCGGCCATCACCTTGCGGCCAACGGCCGTCGAGCCGGTGAACAGCAGATGGTCCAGCGGCAGCGACGACACCGCTGCGGCCACATCCGCCCCGCCCTGCACCACCGCCACCCGATCGGGCGGGAACACACTGGCCAGCAGATCGGCCAGGAACGCGCTGGTGCGCGGCGTGTGTTCAGAGGGCTTCAGCAGCACGTGGTTGCCAGCGGCAATCGCGGTGGCCAGCGGCACCAGGGCCAGCGTGACCGGGTAATTCCAGGGCGAAATCACCCCGACCGCGCCCAGTGGCGTCGGCCGCAGCTGCGCGCGCGCCGGCCACAGCTTCCAGCCCGCCGATGCCCGCTGCGGCTTCGACCAGCGCCGCAGATGGCGGCGCAGGTGGTCGATGGCCGACAGCACGCTCATGCCATCGGCCAGTTTCGATTCGGTGTGGGCGCGGTGGCCGAAGTCCTCGGCGATGGCCTGGGCCATTTCGTCCAAGCGCGGCTTCAATGCCTCGCGCAGGCGGTGCAGGTCATTCTCGCGCTGGTCGAGCGAAGGGCGCTGCGACTGCCAGGCGCTGCGCAGGGTGTGCAGGATGGCGGGGAGGTCGGCTGGGGCGATGGTGGTCATGGGCCGATTGTAGGGTCGAGCCGTGCTTGGCTCGCATGCCAACCTTCACGTCCTGGCACGGGGTCTCATTCGGACACCTCCCAACCGCCTTGCATGCGTTCACCCTCGCATGCAAACCCGTCCATCACTACGCCTTCTTCTGGTCGGTAGGTTCTGCCGGGCATGACTGAGGTTCTGGCAACTCAAGCGGGATTTTGATCGGGTACTCGGGGCTGCTGTACGCGTAACAGGAGGTGGTGACCTGAATCTCATCGCAGGGCAGGAAATGCACGGTGATGCCGCAGACGTCCTGGCCGGTGTAGTCCGGGACGGGGACGACTTTGCTTTGCCTGCGCTTCTGCGCCAGGATTTTTTCTCTCCAAGCCAGAACTTTGGACCAATCTTCTGTCCCAGGAAAATCTATCGAGCTTCCTGCACCCGTTTCCCAGTCAACCCGCACC
The DNA here is from genome assembly GCF_039555535.1 of Stenotrophomonas maltophilia. NCBI lineage: Bacteria > Pseudomonadati > Pseudomonadota > Gammaproteobacteria > Lysobacterales > Lysobacteraceae > Stenotrophomonas > Stenotrophomonas maltophilia. The sequence goes on from NZ_CP154630.1 coordinate 4,719,128, forward strand.
GTCAGCCCCGGATACCAGCGCTCTGGTGCACCGTAGCAGCAGCCTCCACCCCCGCCTTGATATGGGCCAATGATGTCAACGGCTGAACGACCATCGACACTGAACCGGTTGATCGCCCAGTGGGTGTGGTTGACGCCATAGATCGCACTCGCATCCACAGCGTAGGCAGACAAGAGCAGAGGTGGGCCAGCAAGAAATGCCAGCGCCACGCGCTTCAAAGCAAACATCATTGAAACTCCATAATGTATAGCCCTCATTTCTTGTCCGAGGGCACCAATGCCCTACTCAGGCGCAAACTCCCGCCTCCAGTCACGCAGCATCTCGACCTCCCGCGCGATCAGTGCTGATTCTGCTGCGGGCGCGTCGGAGAACTGTTCGCCCGACACTGGAATCCTCTTCAGGGGGACATTCCGATCACCTACGAAGAAGTGGGGTGTAAAGCAGTAAGGCTCATCCCCCGATTCCGTGGGCTGCTTCACCAACGTCGCGAACACGGCATTCGTCGGCACGCTCGGTTTGGCGGCTGAACACCACGGATGCGACGAGACGATGTCCTGAATCCGCGCACCAGCCCGACGTAACTCCGTGGGACTGAAAACCTTGCCGAGAGAGACGCGATGTACCCGATAGGTGTCGACTTCCGGTTGCGCCTCGACAAGCCATCCTGAGTTGTCATGCGATGTGCAACTGCAATCGCAGGTCACCAGCGTTGCGTTTGGTACGGCGTTGTTCCAGGACAGCCAGACCTTCTCTGTCTTGCAAAGTTGTTTGATCACGGGCGATCTTTCCTCGACTCGCAGGCTTCCCTGCGGTGTCGCACCGTCGGCAGCTACATGCGTTTCAGCGCCAGCCGCTGACGCTGAGACAGTGATGATCGCTGCCAGAAGTACCCTGCGCATGTCCCGATCCGATTCGATGAATCACACATGCTATGGGGCGTACTGACGAACAAAGGGAGTTCGGGCCATTTGCGTCAGAAGTTGGCAGTTCTTGCTAGAAGCCCCCGTCTTCCGTGTGGCTGGATACGTCATCCCGCACCGGTACGATCAAATACTGGGCTGATATGTAGATTCGTACTTGTTTCATTGCCGCACGACGTCAGCGCGCTGAAGGTAGTGTTCCACCTCCAATAACATGCGTAGATGCGACGCGTATTTGCATTTCTGACCGGATGTCTTCTCATGGCCGGAACTGCCGATGCCAGCGAGCAGTCCATTGATGTCGCGGAAGTCGGCCTGAACGCCGAGCACGAACACATCCCGTTGGTAGGCGACACCCTGGCTGCCGTCGTCGGCGATCTCGAGGGCGATGCCACACCCGGTGCCAGTATTGGCAGGGTGCTCGAGATACTTGCAGAGAGACTCGAACGTACGACCTGCTATCTACAGCCCCCCGTCAAAGACAGCTCACGTTCGTCCGGCGTGACCTGCGGCGGACCCGATGTAGACAGCGTCTTCCCGTACTACACCGCCTTGCGGCAGGCGAAGACACCAGCAGAGCACGAGAGTCGGGGCCGTCGCTTCCTGGACGCCTATACGGCGTTGCTCAGGGATGCGCCGGATGTCGCCCTCACGCGACCAAACGAAGATGAGGCGGCAGATGGGTTGTTACATGTGCTCTTCCCGTTCAAGGCCTGGGACGAGAAGCTGAACGTTCCACGCCATGACGTGTACTTCCCGTTTGTTCCTGTGTGCAACCTCGTTGTCGCTCGCGCTGCGCGCTGCCCGGAAGCCGACCAGTTGCGCAGAAAGATCGAGCAGGCAGGCGATGAGAGTGAACAGCGCTTGTTGTGCATCAAGGAGTTCTCGAGGCGACAGCTGGCGGAGGAAGGTGAATGTCCCGAAGTGACCAACACGAGCCCCTGATGCCCATCGCATGCTCCCGCCTGAAGATGACGGTTTCCTGGAGAATGAACTTGTTGAGCTTGATCTTCACTCTGCTTGCAACACTGGCTTCAACAGAGGATACGAAGGCTGGCAGCGGGAGATGGGTGCACGCTGGCAGCAACATCACACTGCGATACGACGGCGAGGAGAGCGGTCGCTACCGGAACCTGTCGGTGATGAAGCAGGGCAAACTGGTGCGCCGCATGGCACTCGGCAAGCGCTCGTACTCTCTGTTCGAGTACGACCCCGATCCGACGACGTCCCCTGACGGTCGGTATGTGCTTGTCACTGACTTGGAATCCGGGGAGGTTGGCTTGACGGATGGGCGCGGTTCTCTGCATGAAAGGCAGTACTGCGGTTTCATCGACACACAAAGCGGCTGCCTGTTCGCGCGTCAGACCGGGCAATTCTGTGGAGGGCAGTTCAATGACGCTGGCGCCTGGGTATCTTCGGCGCTTCCAGAGCTGATCCTTGCTGATGGGCGCCCCACCGCGGAGGACTATGTCTCAGGCCGCCTGAGTCCCTCGGATGCACCCGATGGTTCCCTCGACAATCTGCTTCGCTGCGACCCACCAGGCCCAGGCAACAGAGACCACTACGAGAAGCTGATCGATGCGGGGATCTTTAACGTCACTCCCTCGCAGAGAAGGGCGCTGTACGGCGGGTAGAGCCTACTGTTGATCGACTGCACCAGGCTCTAACTTGCACTGCCTACCGCGATTGAGTCAGATCCCTTTCGCATGCGAAAGGGATCTGACCCCGGGCGCGATACGGGCTGTGGCTTCGGATGCTTGTCAACCGCGATGACGGCATTGAGTGCTGTCTGTTCGCGTCTGCGGAATTCTGTGCCGCGCGTTGCGCGGTCGCCGAGCATGGCTCGGCGCTACAGGGAAACGAAAAGGCCGCGGTCTGCACCACGGCCTCTCCTTCATCCGATGAACATCATTCTTACTTGGTGATATCCACGTCCTTGGTCTCGCGCAGGAACAGGCCACCGATCACCACCGACATCAGTGCGATGATGATGGGGTACCACAGGCCGTAGTACAGGTTGCCGGTACCGGCCACCAGCGCGAACGAGATCGCCGGCAGGAAGCCACCGAACCAGCCGTTGCCGATGTGGTACGGCAGCGACATCGAGGTGTAGCGGATGCGGGTCGGGAACAGTTCAACCAGGTAAGCGGCGATCGGGCCGTAGACCATGGTCACGTACAGCACCAGCAGCCACAGCATGAAGATGGTGCCGGCGATGTTGATGCGGGCACCATCCGCCTTGGCCGGATAGCCGGCGGTGGTCAGGGCGGTCTTCAGTTCCGCACCGAACGCATCGGCCTTGGCCTTGCCGTCTTCCTTGGTCAGGCCGGCGGCCTCATACGAGGTGACGCTGGCGCTGCCCACGTTCACCATCGCCAGCGAACCGGCGGCGGCGGGCTGCACGTCGTACGGCACACCGGCCTTGGTCAGCGCGGCGGTGGCCACGTCGCAGGAGCTGGTGAACTTGCGCAGGCCCACCGGATCGAACTGGAACGAGCAGGTGTTCGGATCGGCCACGACCAGGGCCGGCGAGCTGCTGCGGGCTTCTTCGATGGCCGGGTTGGCGAAGTGGGTCAGGCCCTTGAAGATCGGGATGTAGGTGACGGCCGCCAGCAGGCAGCCGGCCAGGATGATCTTCTTGCGGCCGATGCGGTCGGACAGCCAGCCGAAGAAGATGAAGAACGGCACGCCCAGCGCCAGCGCGGCCGCGATCAGCAGGTAGGAGGTGGTGGCATCGACCTTCAGCATGCTGCTGAGGAAGAACAGCGCGTAGAACTGGCCGCCGTACCAGACCACGGCCTGGCCGGCTGCAGCGCCGAGCAGGACCAGCAGCATCAGCTTCAGGTTGCCGCCCTTCAGGCTGTCACGGAACGGCGTCTTGGAACCCTTGCCCTCGGACTTCATCTGCTGGAACAGCGGCGATTCGCTCAGCTGCAGACGGATCCACACGGACACGCCCAGCAACAGGATCGAGACCAGGAACGGGATGCGCCAGCCCCAGGCTTCGAAGGCTTCGTTGCCGAGGAAGTAGCGGCAGGCCAGGATGATCAGCAGCGACATGAACAGGCCGAGCGTGGCGGTGCACTGGATGAAGCTGGTGTACAGGCCGCGCTTGTCATCCGGCGCATGCTCGGCCACGTAAGTGGCGGCACCGCCGTACTCGCCGCCCATCGCCAGGCCCTGGGCCAGGCGCAGGATGATCAGGATCACCGGTGCGGCGAAACCGATCGAAGCGTAGTTGGGCAGCACGCCGACCAGGAAGGTCGAGATGCCCATGATCAGGATGGTGACCAGGAAGGTGTACTTGCGGCCGATGCGATCGCCGAGGCTGCCGAAGAAGGCCGCGCCGAACGGACGCACGAAGAAGCCGGCGGCAAACGCCAGCAGGGCGAAGATCATGCCCGTGGTTTCATTGACGCCGCTGAAGAACTGCTTGGCGATGATGGCGGCGAGCGAGCCGTACAGGAAGAAGTCATACCACTCGAACACCGTGCCGAGGCTCGAGGCGAAGATGACCTTCTTGTGGCCCTTGGTCAGGGTGCCCGCTGGATTGTGCGGGCTTGATGCAGTGCTGGACATGGGACGTTTTCCCTCTGTAGGTGCCGACCTGGGTCGGTGGGTGCCGACCGTTGGCCGGCACTCAGTTCGGTAGGTGCCGGCCGTTGGCCGGCACGCTCTTAGAAGCTGTACTTCGTGGTGAACTGCAATCGGGTGATATCACCCTTGTTGCCGTTCTCCACTTCGCGACGGCCGTACATCAACTCCGCGCCGATATCGACCTTGGGCAGCGGCGAATAGAAGATGTTGCCGCGGATGCTCTGCACGCTCTTGGTCACCAGCGGGCCGAGAATGCTGTCGTTGTCGTAGTCGCTGCGCGCGTAGATCAGGTTGGTGCGCAGCTTCGGCGAGAACGCATGCCGCCAGCCCACGTAGCCGGCAAGCACGCCGGTCGGGTTGAGCTCGTCGCGGGCCACGTCATAGGCACTGTCGGCGGTAATGCCCAGGCCGATGTAGCGGGCGATGCCTTCGCCGCCGGTCAGCTGGTAGTGCAGCGAATCGCTGTCACCCATCACCCACTTGCCGCCCAAAGTCAGGCCGCCAGCCACCTTGTCGGCCTTGGCGCCGGTGGCCTGGTTGTCGACCTTCAGCTGACGGACGATGCCGCCGACACCGAAGGTGCCCCAATCACCCTTCCAGCCATAGCGCATGGTCAGATCGGGCAGGCTGCCACGGTCGGAGTTGGCACTGGCGTTGGTCCATGCGCCGGTGACCGGGTTGCGGGTACCGGTGAGGGTGGTGGCTTCCGGGTTTTCCAGCGCGACGCTGAAGCCGCCCTGGGTGTAGCGCACCTGGGCCTGGCGCACGAAGATCACGCCGTCGGTGGGACCGACGAAGTCGACCGCTTCGGGCAGTGCGGCCGCGTCCATGAAGTTGGACCAGGTCTGGCCGGCCATCCAGTTGTTCCAGTACATGTAGGCGTGGCGCAGGGTCACACCGTAGGTATTGGTGGCGGTCTGGTTGCCCAGCGAATTGCCGAAGAAATCCATCTCGAAGAACGCACCGGCCTTGTTGCCCGATTCGCTCACGTTGTCGATGCCCAGGTTGAAGCGCGAGAACTTGGCGTGGGCGTTGAAGTCGGTGCCCGAACGCTTGCCGCTGCCGCCGGCGCCTTCCACCGGGGTCTGGCCCGGCAGGTACAGCGAGCGGCCGGTGGCGTCGTCGGCCAGCTGGCCATCGCTGGTCTGGGTGGCCAGGAAGTCGGCCTTGATGAAGCCGCCGATCTTGACCGTGGTACCCGGCGCTGCGCCCGGGGTGATGGTGGTGACCTGGATCGGCTGCTTGCCGGCCGGCACCTGTGCGACCGGCTTCTGCTCGGCCTGCACCGTGCGCACTTCGGTCACCGCCTGCTGGGTCTGGCTGATCTGGGTCTGTTGTTGTTGCTGCGAAGACAGCAGCAGCTGGACCTGGCGTTCCAGTTCGGCAACGCGTGCTTCCAGTGCCTTCTCTTTGGCGGTCTCTGCGAACGCCATGCCCGGTGCGACCAGGGCGACCAACAGGCAGGCCGCCAAAGGTTTGCGCACGGCTTTCAACGTACGGTGGCTCATGTTGCCCTCTCTCCCAAGTGGCAAGGTGATGCCGCGCGTGGGGCACGGTCGAGCCGAGACTGCGGGGCGATTATGTATAGCGGCTATTCGCCATTGGTCGAACCCGGCCCTGCTGGGCGCTCACTTTCGACCATGGTCTAACCAGGGTGGTGACGCGGCCGGGGGTGGATGGGGCAAACTGAGGGGGATCGGTCGCCGCAATGCTGCGACCGCACACACAAAGTCAACGTGCAAGTGAGGGTGCCATGGCTGATATCTACCCCGTCGATCCGCAGTTCGCCGCCAAGGCACGCATCGACAAGACGTCCTACCAACAGCAGTACCAGGCTTCGGTGACCGACCCGGATGGTTTCTGGGGCAAGGCCGCCGAACGGCTGGAGTGGATGCGCAAGCCGACGAAGATCAGGAACGTCAGCTACGACCTGTCCGACTTCCACATCAAGTGGTTCGAGGATGGCGAGCTCAATGCCAGCGTGAACTGCCTGGATCGCCAGCTCGAGAAGCGCGGCGACAAGACCGCCCTGCTGTTCGAGCCGGACGGCCCGGATGCACCCGCCCAGCACGTGACCTATCGCGAGCTGTACGAGCGCACCTGCCGCCTCGGCAATGCGCTGCGCAACCTCGGGGTCAGGAAGGGCGACCGCGTCACCATCTACCTGCCGATGATCGTCGACGCCGCCGTGGCCATGCTGGCCTGCGCGCGCATCGGTGCGATCCACTCGGTGGTGTTCGGTGGCTTCGCGCCGAACTCGATCGCCGACCGCGTCAGCGACTGCCAGAGCAAGCTGATCATCACCGCCGACGAAGGCCTGCGCGGTGGCCGCAGGATTCCGCTGAAGGCCAACGTCGATGCCGCGCTGAAGCTGCCCGGCACCAATACCGTGGAAACCGTGCTGGTGGTGCGCCACACCGGCGGCGCGGTGGACATGCAGGCGCCGCGCGACCGCTGGTTCCATGATGTGGTGGACAGCCAGCCGGCCAGCTGCGAGCCGGAACGCATGAACGCGGAAGACCCGCTGTTCATCCTCTACACCTCCGGTTCCACCGGCAAGCCGAAGGGCGTGCTGCATACCACCGGTGGCTACCTGCTGTACGCAGCCTACACCCATGAAGCGGTGTTCGACCTGCGCGAGGACGACATCTACTGGTGCACCGCCGACGTCGGCTGGGTCACCGGCCACAGCTACATCGTGTACGGGCCGCTGGCCAACGGCGCGACCTCGCTGATGTTCGAAGGCGTGCCGAACTACCCGGACACCTCGCGCTTCTGGAACGTCATCGACAAGCACAAGGTCAGCATCTTCTACACCGCCCCGACCGCCATCCGTGCGCTGATGCGCGAGGGCGAGGAGCCGGTAAAGAAGACCTCGCGCACCTCGCTGCGCCTGCTCGGCAGCGTGGGCGAGCCGATCAATCCGGAAGCCTGGCGCTGGTACTACGAGGTGGTCGGCGACAGCCGTTGCCCGATCGTCGATACCTGGTGGCAGACCGAGACCGGCGGCATCCTGATCTCGCCGCTGGCCGGTGCGATGGATCTGAAGCCGGGTTCGGCCACCCTGCCCTTCTTCGGCGTGCAGCCGGCGCTGGTCAATGCTGATGGCGAGATCCAGGACGGCCCGACCGAGGGCAACCTGATCATCCGTGACTCCTGGCCGGGCCAGATGCGCACGGTGTACGGCGACCACCAGCGCTTCATCGATACCTATTTCCGCACCTACCCGGGCAGCTACTTCACCGGCGACGGTTGCCGCCGCGACGAGGACGGCTATTACTGGATCACCGGCCGCGTTGACGACGTGATCAACGTGTCCGGCCACCGCATCGGCACCGCCGAAGTGGAAAGCGCGCTGGTCTCGCACCCGAAGGTGGCCGAGGCGGCCGTGGTCGGTTTCCCGCACGACGTGAAGGGCCAGGGCATCTATGCCTACGTGACCCTGGTGGCCGAAGAGGCGCCGAGCGACGAACTGCAGAAGGAACTGGTCGCCTGGGTACGCAAGGAAATCGGCCCGATCGCCACGCCGGACCACCTGCAGTGGGCGCCGGGCCTGCCGAAGACCCGCTCGGGCAAGATCATGCGCCGCATCCTGCGCAAGATCGCCGAGAACGCGCCGGACCAGCTTGGCGACACCTCGACCCTGGCCGACCCGTCGGTGGTGGCGTCGCTGGTGGACGAGCGCAAGGTACGCTGATGCACGACCCGGGGTCAGATCCCTTTCCGCAAGGAAAGGGCTCTGACCCCAGGGGCTTGGCCCCCGAACAGTTTCCCCCACGGTTCCCCCCGACCATGACCACCCTCCTGATTGCCGATGACCACCCGCTGTTCCGCGAAGCCCTGCGCGGCGCCGTGCAGCGGGTCATCCCTGGCGTGCAGTTGTTCGAGGCCGACAGCGTGGAAGCGCTGTATGCACTGGCCGATCAGCACAACGACGCCGACCTGGTCCTGATGGACCTGAACATGCCCGGTGCGCAGGGCTTCAACGCACTGGTGCACATGCGCTCGCTGCACCCGCACCTGCCGGTGGTGGTGGTCTCCGCGCGCGAAGAAGCGACGGTGATGCGGCGTGCGCTCGACCACGGCGCGCTGGGCTTCATTCCCAAGTCGGCCGACTCGGACACCATCGGCCATGCGCTGGGCACCATCCTCGATGGCGAGACCTGGGCACCTCCGGAAGCGCACAACGTGCCACCGACCGAGCGAGAGGAGCGCGAAGTCGGCCAGCGTCTGCGCGAGCTGACCCCGCAGCAGTTCCGCGTGCTGCAGATGCTGGGCGCAGGCCGCTTGAACAAGCAGATCGCCTACGACCTCAACGTCTCCGAAGCAACGATCAAGGCCCACGTCACCGCCATCCTGCGCAAGCTCGGCGTGACCAACCGCACCCAGGCCGTGCTGATGGCCGGCAAGCTGGCCATCGACGACGACGCCATTGTGCTGCCGCCGGAAGAAGATTGACCGTGACGGGCTGCGGAGCCGAGCATGGGCATCTCATGATGCCCTTGTAGAGCCGAGCCCACGCTCGGCTGCTCTTCGTCTGAAGACCACACTAGTCCCGCAGAGGCCACCTGCTCCAGGCGTGGGGATATTCACCGAGACAGTTGGCCAGCCCTGCGCGTACTGGATTGGCCGCGATATACACCGCCTGCGTGCGCAGGCATTCATCCCTGCGCAACGCATGGTCGTAGTACCCCGGCTGCCAGATCGGTGCATTCGCATCAACACGCCTGGCGATGGATCGTCCACTCCTGGACTTCAGGATCTGCATGCAGCCGGCGAGCGTGCCGGTACGCAACTCGATCAACCAGTGCAGGTGATCCGGCATGATCACCCAGGCGAGGGAGAAGCTTCGACCCGTCCGCTCTACCGTGCGCAGGGCTTCGATCAGCAGATCAACGTTGGCCTTGTCACTGAACCAGGGACGGCGCGCACGCGTCACCGTGGTGATCGCATAGACATTGCCGGTATGCGACCAACGACCATAACGGAGTGCGGGACTGGCCATGCAGGAAGACTATGACGCAGCAGACGATCTCCACATCAGCGAAATGCTGCGCTGCATGTCGGCCATTGCCGCAATGTAGAGCCGAGCCCACGCTCGGCTGCTTCGCACGCCAGCCGAGCATGGGCTCGGCTCTACAGGTCCGTGTGTTACGCCACACCGTGCAGGTGTTCGTACAGGATCGTCGCGCCAATGATCACCAGGATCACGCCGCCGATGATCTCGGCACGCTTGCCGACCATGCTGCCCAGTACGCGGCCAAGCATGATGCCGACGGTGACCATGGTCAGCGTGCACAGGCCAATGACCGCGGCCATCACGCCGATATGCACGTCCATGAAGGCCAGGCCGATACCCACCGCCATCGCATCGATGCTGGTGGCGAAACCGGTCAGTGCCAGCTTCCAGAAGCCGTGGTGCTGCGAGGGGTCTTCGTCTTCCTCGGCGCTGTCCGGACGCAGGCCGTTGTAGATCATGTGGATGCCCAGCGCGCCGAGCAGGCCGAAGGCGATCCAGTGGTCGAAGGCCTCGACGTACTGCAGGGCGGCACGGCCGAGCAACCAGCCGATGATCGGCGTGATCGCCTCGATGACGCCGAAGATGATGCCGGCGCGCAGCGCATCGCGGAACACCGGCTTGCGCATGGCAGCACCCTTGCCGATCGCCGCGGCGAAGGCATCGGTGGACATGGCAAAGCCGATCAGGAGGATCGAAATGGGGGACATTGGCGGCTGCTGAAGGTCGGGCAAGGACGGACGCACGGCTCGCGCTCGCGCCCAACCTGACGTTGCGCGCGCGGGCCGCTGGTCTCGCCAACCATCATGGTTGTCCACGCCACGGCGCACTGGCCGAGTATGTTGACGTGGACGATTCCTGCGAAGGAATCCGGCTACTCCCCAAGGGGACGCGCAGCTTAGCACCGCGATCCGCGCGTGGCGCATTTCCAGACAAACGCGCAGGCAGGGCTGGTTTGTATAGCGATGGCTATATCAGCGCCGCGCTGCACGTGCGAGCCGAGCGTGGGCTCGGCTCTACAGAGGGGTCGCGCAACCGGGAACTTGTAGAGCCGAGCCGATGCTCGGCTGCTGTTCGGCCGAACCACGGAATACCACGCACCACGCGCGATCCGAGCGTGCGCTCGGCTCTACAGAGGGGTCGCGCAACCGGGAACTTGTAGAGCCGAGCCGATGCTCGGCTGCTGTTCGGCCGAACCACGGAATACAACGCACCACGCGCGAGCCGAGCGTGGGCTCGGCTCTACAGAGGGGTCGCGCAACCGGGAATTTGTGACGACGAGCCGATGCTCGGCTGCTGTTCGGTCGGACCACGGAATACCACGCACCACGCGCGAGCCGAGCGTGGGCTCGGCTCTACAGAGGGGTCGCGCAACCGGGAACTTGTAGAGCCGAGCCGATGCTCGGCTGCTGTTCGGCCGAACCACGGAATACCACGCACCACGCGCGAGCCGAGCGTGGGCTCGGCTCTACAGAGGGGTCGCGGAACCGGGAACTTGTAGAGCCGAGCCGATGCTCGGCTGCTGTTCGGCCGGACCACGGAATACCACGCACCACGCGCGAGCCGAGCGTGGGCTCGGCTCTACAGAGGGGTCGCGCAACCGGGAACTTGTAGAGCCGAGCCGATGCTCGGCTGCTGTTCGGCCGAACCACGGAATACCACGCACCACGCGCGATCCGAGCGTGCGCTCGGCTCTACAGTTGCCCGTCAGGCGTCGCTGTTGCCAGCATCGCGCAGTGCGCCCAGGAAGGCGCGCAGCGAGGCCGGCTTGATCGGCTTGGTCAGCACGCGGTAGCCGCGTTCGCGCGCCATCCGCTTCAGCTCGTCGCGGCCATCGGCGGTCAGCAGTGCACCCGGCAGCGGATAGCCGGCCGCTTCACGCAGCGCCACCAGCGCATCCAGGCCATCCATGCGGTCATGCAAGTGGTAGTCCACCAGCATCACCTGCGGGCGCTCGGCAATCTTCTCCAGCGCCTGGTCGACGGTGGCGGCGGTGATCACCTGCACCTGCCAGCGGCCCAGCAGCGCGCGCATGCCGTCGAGGATCTCCTCGTCATTGTCCACGCACAGCACGCGCAGGCCAGCCAGCGAATCGCTGCGCAGCGGCGTGGCCACGGCCTGCACCGGCGTGGCCAGTTCGGTGTAGCCCGGCAGCGGCGCCACACGCGGCAGGATGATCGAGAACATCGAGCCGCTGCCGACGCGGCTGCGGGCATTGAGGCGATGGTCCAGCAGTCGCGAGATACGCTGGCAGATCGACAGGCCCAGGCCCAGTCCCTGCTCGCCCCAGTCGAACGGCTGCTGGTAGCGGTGGAACTCATCGAAAATCTGCCGCATGTGGTGCTCGGGAATGCCGGGGCCGGTATCCCATACCTGCAGCTCCACTTCGTCGCCACGATGGCGCACCGCCAGCACGATGCGGCCCTGCCGGGTATAGCGCAATGCGTTGGCGAGGAAGTTCTGCAGCACGCGGCGCAGCAGGCGGCGATCGCTGCGTACCCAGGCCGGGCGCGCGAACAGGTCCAGGCGCAGGCCACGACCTGCGGCCACCGGCGTGTACTGCGCCGCCAGCTCGCGCATCAACGCGCTCACGTCGAACTCCCCGATCACCGGGTGCAGGCCACCGGCATCCAGGCGCGACACGTCCAGCAGGCCATCAAGAAGTTCTTCGGCAGCACGCAGCGACGCATCCACGCGCTCGGCCAGGTGCTTCTGCTCGTCGCTCACGTGGTCGCTGTCGCGCAGCGCGGAAGCGAACAGGCGCGCGGCGTTCAGCGGCTGCAGCACGTCATGGCTGATCGCCGCCAGGAAGCGCGTCTTCGATTGCTGCGCGACCTCGGCCTCGTGCGAGCGCTCGGCCACGCGCTGTTCCAGCGTCTCGTTGGCTTCCAGCAGTGCCTTTTCCGCGTGCTTGTAATCGGTGATGTCGTTGTAGCTGGTCACGTAGCCGCCGCCGGGCAGTGCCTGGCCGCGCATCTCGATCACCTTGCCGTCGCTGCGGGTGCGCTCGAACACGTGCGGTGAACCGGCGCGCATGTAGCCGATGCGGCGGTTGATCTGCACTTCGATATCGCCCTCGCCCAGCTCGCCACGCTCGGCGTTGTAACGGATCAGGTCGGCCACCGGGCGGCCCACGTAGAGCATGCCGTCGGGGTAGCCGAACATGTCCTGGTAACGGCGGTTCCATGCGGTCAGGCGCATGTCCGGATCGACCACGCTGACCCCGGCACTGATGTTCTCCAGCGTGGTCGACAGGATCTCGCGGTTGAAGCGCAGCTCCTGCCCGGCTTCGTCCAGCACCGCCACCACTTCGCCCAGGTCCATGCCCGAGCCACGCAGCAGGCTGGTCAGCAGCAGGCGCGCCGATGCCGCACCAATCGATGCGGCCAGCAGGCGCTCGGTGAACTGTACCCACGGTCGGTCCGCAGGCGCAGAGGATTGCAGCTCGCGGCCCAGCGACTGCGCCTGCTCGAAGAACGAACGCCGTGCATGGCGTTCGCCGACCACGCGCGAGGCCAGCGCCAGCAGGTCGCCCACGTGCACGTGGCCGGGCCAGCCACCCGCCACCGACGGGCGTTCGGCATAAGGATCGAGGAACGGCGCGGCACGCAGGCGTTCGTCCACGCCGGGGCGCCAACGCGCGGACACCAGCATCATCGTTGCCGCATTCACCAGCAGCGACCAGAAGGTTCCATGGGTCAGCGGGTCCCAGCCGGTCATGCCGAACAGCTGCTGCGGGCGCAGCCACTCGATGCCGAACGGGCCGTGCTGCACCCAGCCCGCGTCAACCCAACCGGCCATGGTCATCGCCGGCAGCAGCAGGGTGTACAGCCAGGTGGCGAAGCCCAGCAGCATGCCCACCTCGACGCCACGGCGGCTGGCGCCGCGCCAGTACAGCCCGCCGATCAGGCCGGGCGCGAACTGCGCCACCGCCGCGAACGCCATCAGGCCGTACGAGGCCAGCGTGCTGTCGTTGCTGCTGGTGCGGTAGTAGCTGTAGGCCATCAATGCCAGCAGCAGGATCGCCAGGCGGCGGATCCACAGCACGCGCGAGGCGACGTCGGCGGCCTCCTGGTGGTCACCGCTCCGGCGCAGCAGCACCGGCATCACCAGGTCGTTGCTGACCATGGTGGCCAGTGCGATGGACGAGACGATGACCATCCCGGTGGCTGCCGAGAAGCCGCCCACATAGGCGATCAGCGCCAGCGCATTGCGGCCCTCGGCCAGCGGCAGCGCCAGCACCATCGAGTCGTCGGCGACGCTGCCGCCGGTGCCGAACAGGGTCACGCCGGCGGTGGCGATCGGCAGCACCATGCCCGAGATCAGCACCAGGTAGCCACCGAACATCCAGCGCGCGCGGCGCACGTCGCGCACGTCACCACACTCGACCACCGCCACGTGGAACTGGCGCGGCAGGCATATGATGGCCAGGAAACTGAGCAGCGTCTGCGAGATGAATCCCACCGGCGGCAGCCCGGTGAACAGTGTATGCACCGACTCCACCACCGCGTCGGTGCGGTTGCTCAGCCACAGGTAGGCGAACACGCCCACCGCCACCATCGCCAGCAGCTTGATCACCGATTCGAAGGCGATCGCCAGCATCATGCCGTGGTGGTGCTCGGTGGCATCGACCTGGCGGGTGCCGAACAGCGTGGCGAACAACGCCATCAGCAACGCCACGTACAGCGCCGGGTCGGTGAAGAAACCGGTGGGGCCGGTGTTGCCGGTCAGCACCTGCAGGCTCATCGCCACCGCTTTGTACTGCAGGGCGAGGTACGGAATGATGCCGATCAGCGCGATGATCGCCACCAGCGCCGCCAGCCGCCGCGAGCGTCCGAAGCGCGAGGAGATGAAATCGGCGATGGAGACCACGTTCTGGCTGCGCGCGATCAGCGCCAGGCGCTCGATGATGCGCCAGCCGAACAACAGCAGCAGCAACGGACCGATGTAGATCGGCAGGTAGCCGATGCCGTTGCGCACGGCGGTACCCACGGCGCCGTAGAAGGTCCACGACGAACAGTAAACGGCCAGCGCCAGGCTGTAGACCACCGGCCGCAGCCACGGCCGGTCGGGATACATCGGCCGACGGTCACCCCACCACGCTACGCCGAACAGCAGCGCGGCATAGGCAACCGAGACCAGCAGCAGGATCCAACTGGAGACCACGCGTGTGTTTCCGTCGGAGGAACCCGCAGTGTAGGCCAGGCGTGGCCGGGGGTGCGGGCTCGTTGGGGGCAACCACCCCCACCAAGGTGGGGGTCTACGCGGTGCGGGCCACGACCGTTGGTCGTGGCCGGCTTCTTACTGGGCCGGCACGCCCATTTCCTTCAGCAGCTCGGGCGCCGGGTAGACCTTGGCCAGCAGCCAGCGCAGGTAGCGCATGTCCACGTGCACGGCGCGCTTGTAGCGCGGGTCGAACCACCAGCTGGCGCTGACCGATTCCCAGTTGCTGTCGAAGTTCAGGCCGATCAGTTCGCCCTTGGCGTTGAGCACCGGCGAGCCGGAGTTGCCGCCGGTGGTGTCCAGGTTGGTCAGGAAGTTGACCGTCTGGGTCTTCAGCGCCGGGTCGGCGGTGCTGCCGAAGTCACCCTTGGCGATCGCCGCCAGCAGCGGCTTGGGAGCATCGAACGGATAGGCGTTGGTGTTCTTCTCGACAATGCCGGCCACGGTGGTCACCGGCGAGTAGGTCACGCCGTCGCGCGGGTGCAGCGCCTCGACCTTGCCGTAGCTGATCCGCAGGGTGCGGTTGGCATCCGGGTACACCGCACGGCCCTGCTTGGCACGCCAGGCGAACAGCGCCTGCATGTACGCCGGGCGCAGGCGCAACTGCTCGCCTTCGCGGGTCTTGCTCTCGTTCTCGATGCGCAGCTGCGCGGCCACCAGCGGGCCGGCCACGGCGATGAGCGGGTCTGCGGCCAGGGCCTTGCCTTCGCGGGCGGCAGCAAAGCGCGACAGGCGCTGCGCCTCGTCACCCAGCTGGGTGCCGGCGTACAGGGTGTCCAGCGCCTTGGCCAGCTGCTCCGGGGTGCGGCCGAAGGCAGCGTCGAACTCGGCCACGCGCTGTGCGTCCGGCAGCTGCTGGTAGCGGGTCAGCAATGTGGTCAGCAGGGCCTTCTCGACCTCCGGTGCGTAGCGGCGCTGGACCTGCTTGAGCACGCCTTCGATCATCGCCTGGTCGCGCTGCTGGTAGCCGCTCTCGCGCTGCGCGTCAGGCTTGGCCGATTCAATGCGCAGGCGCTCCAGCAGCAGCGCCGAGCGCAGCAGCTGGCTCTGCGCGGCCATCTGGTCCAGCAGCAGGTCACGCTCGCCCACCGCCGCGCCCTGCGACAGGTTGGCCAGCAGCGCCTTGATATCGCCCTGGTACTTGCGGTCGGTGGCAGCCAGCATCGCCGTCTCGTCGGCGGCACGCTGGGCCTTGGCATCGCTGCGCAGCAGGCCTTCCAGTTCACCGGCAGCGCGCTTGCGGTTGTTCTTCAGCGACTGCAGCTGCGAGGCGTAGCGGGTACGTGCCTGCGCATCCTTGGCGCTGGCGGCCTCAATGGTGTCGATCATCTGCTGGAACACCGACACGCGGCGAGGCAGCACGGCATCGATCTGGCTGGCGAATTCGGCGGCGGTACGGTGGCGGTAGGTGATGCCCGGGTAACCGGCCAGCATCGCGTAATCGCCTTCCTTCGGGCCTTCCACCGACATCTGCAGGTGTGCCGGCGCCTGGTAGGGCACGTTGTCCTTGCTATAGGCGGCCGGCTTGCCGTCCTTGCCGACATAGGCGCGCAGCAGGGTGAAGTCGCCGGTGTGGCGCGGCCACATGAAGTTGTCGATCTCGTCGCCGTAGTTGCCTATCGCGCGCGGCGGTGCATACACCAGGCGCACGTCGCTCAGTTCCAGCTGGGCGATGCGGTAGAAGTCGGTGCCGTAGTACATGTTGGCCACCGAGCAGCGCACGCTGCCATCCTTCTCGCACTCGGCCACGATCTGCTTGCTGGCCGCGTCCACCGCATCGAAATAGGCGCGACCGGTCTTGCCACGGGCCTGCGCGAGCACCTGGTCGGTCACCTTGTCGAAGCCGACGGTGACCAGCACGCGGAAGTCCGGGTTGGCCGGGCGCTCGTCGGCACGATCCTTGGCGATGAAGCCACCGTTGATCAGGTCGTGCTCGGGCGAGCTGTTGTACTGGATCACGCCCATCGCCACGTGGTGGTTGGTCAGCAGCAGGCCATCGGCGGACACGAACGAGCCGGTGCCGCCACCGGCACGCACCACCGCGCTCAGCGGCGGCGCGGTGACGTTGGCCAGGTCGGCCGGATTGCCTTTGAAGCCGGCTGCCTGCAGCGGCTTGGCCAGTTCCGGCAGCTGGGTCGGCATCCACATGCCTTCATCGGCGTGGGCACCCGCGGCGAGGGTCAGGCCCAGGGCCAGGGCGGTGGGAAGGGCTTTGCGTGGTGACATGAGGCAATCCGGTACGACAGAACAGCTCGGGACCATAGCCGCTGGGGCGCTGTCGGGCAACGCCCGATAGTCAGGCCTGCGCCGCACTCCTAGAATTGCCGTTTTCTGCACATCGGACGTCAGCAGATGATCGTCGGTATCGATCTTGGCACCACCCATTCCCTCGTCGGCATGCACACGGCAGCCGGGCCGCAGCTGTTCCCCAATGCCCATGGCGAGCTGTTGACGCCGTCGGTGGTGAGCCTGGTGGATGGCGCCGTGCTGGTTGGCCAGCCGGCCCGCGACCGCCTGGTCAGCCATCCACAGCAGACCGTGGCCCACTTCAAGCGCTGGATGGGCAGCGATCGCGAGACCCGGCTGGGTGAGCGCAGTTTCCGCCCCGAGGAGCTCTCGGCCATGGTGCTGCGCTCGCTGCTGGCTGACGCTGAAGCCGCCCTGGGCCACAAGGTGGAGGAGGCGGTGATCAGCGTACCGGCGTATTTCTCCGACGCCCAGCGCAAGGCCACCCGGGCGGCCGGCGAGCTGGCCGGCATCCGCGTCGAGCGCCTGATCAATGAACCCACGGCCGCCGCGCTGGCCTATGGCCTGCAGGAGCGTGATGGCGAAGGCCGCGTGCTGGTGCTGGACCTGGGCGGTGGCACCTTCGATGTCTCCATCCTGGAACTGTTCGACGGCGTGGTCGAAGTACATGCCAGCGCCGGCGACAACTTCCTGGGCGGCGAGGATTTCCTGCAGGTACTCGTGCAGGCCTTCCATGCCGACCAGGGCACGTCCGCCGGCGACCTGTCCGCTGCCGAACAGGCGCAGCTGCTGCGTCGGCTGGAACTGTTCAAGCGCGAACTCAGCCTGAGCGGCGCCGCCAGCCTGCAGTTGCCCCTGGCCGGCAGCGAACGCCAGTGGCAGATGGACGAGGCACGCTACACGCAGCTCTGCGAGCCACTGCTGCTGCGCATGCGTGCGCCCATCGAACGCGCGATCCGCGACGCCCGGCTCAAGCCCGAGGCGCTGGACGACATCATCCTGGTCGGCGGTGCGGTACGCATGCCGATGGTCAGCAAGCTGGCGACCCGCATGTTCGGCCGGCTGCCGCTGCGCCACGTCCATCCGGACCAGGCAATTGCATTGGGTGCCGCCGTTGCCGCCGGGCTGAAGGCACGCGACGAATCGCTGCGCGAGGTCGTGCTGACCGATGTCTGCCCCTACACGCTGGGCACGCAGGTGTCCCGCCAGGATGCTTCCGGTGGCGAGCGCAGCGGCTATTTCCACCCGATCATCCAGCGCAACAGCGTGGTGCCGGTCAGCCGCGAGGATCGCTTCTACCCGGTGCACGAGCGGCAAAGCGCCATTCGCATCGACGTGTTCCAGGGCGAGAGCCCGACGGTGGATCGCAACATCAAGCTCGGTGAGCTGACCGTGCCGCTGACCCATTCTGTCTCGATGCAAGAACGCAGCGTCACCGCCCGCTTTACCTACGACGTGAATGGGCTGCTGCAGGTCGAAGTCACCGAGGACGCCACCGGCAAGCGCCACGAGCTCATCCTGGAGCAGAATCCCGGACTGCTGTCACCCGAAGAGATCCAGCAGCGCCTGCGCGCACTGGAAGCGCTGAAGATCCACCCGCGTGACGCCCAGCCCAACCTCGCGGTAATCGCCCGCACCGAGCGCCTTTACGAGGAACGCATCCATCACCGCGAACAGTTGCAGTCGTGGCTGAGCAGCTTCCGCCATGTGCTGGAGAGCCAGGATGCCGTTGCCGTCGAGCGTCATCGCCATCAGCTGGACGAGGCACTCGACACCCTCGAGCGCGATGCATGAGCTGGGCACTTCACGTCCTGGAGCTGGACGAATCCGCTGACGAGCGCGCGATCAAGCGCGCCTACGCAAAGCGCCTGCGGGTGACTCGCCCCGACCAGGATCCCGTCGCCTTCCAGCACCTGCATGAGGCCTATCAGGCAGCATTGGACTGGGTCCGCCAGGAAGCGCTGGCCGGTACCGATGCTGCGGACGAGGACGAGGACGAGGACGAGGACGAACCGGCGGAGCATGCAGCCGATATCGGCCCCTGGCCGCACGACGCCGACGTGGCATGGGCGCCACCCGAAACGCGTTCGTACTCGCCTCCGTTGCCACCCCGCGGCACGCCTGTGCTGCTGCGCACGGCACCGGTGGTGGAGCTGGACGGGGTGGTCGATGTAGCAAGCCACGCCCAGTTGATCCTGCGCCAGGCATACCTGTTGCCGGTCGACGACTTCGGCCCCTGGCTGGAAGCCACGCCGGTGCTGTGGTCGCTGCGCTACAAGCCATTGGTGGGCGACGCGCTGCTGGATGAACTGGCACGCAGTCACAACGGCATCAGCGCAGCCAACATGGGTCTGCTGGCACGCTGCTTTGGCTGGGATGATGTACACGATGGCGTGGATCCGGACAGGCTGGCATCGATCCAGTCGCGCGGTCATCGACGCTGGGCCGCCGAGACCGGGAATGCGGCGGAGCTGTCGGCACTGCTTGAACAAGAGGGCAGCCTGCGGCTGGGGAAGATCACGGTCAGCCGTTGCCTGCGTTACCTGTCGCAGCCATGGCACCCGCGACGATCCCTCTGGCAGGCGCAGCTGCCCGAGCACATCAATGAAGTCAACGCACTGCTGGATGCCATCGAGGCGGGCGGAAGGGAACAGGTGCCCGAGGCATGGGATCCGCAGCAGATCCTGTTCTGGCGAAGTCTTGCAGACATCTCCCGGCCCAACCGGTGGCGCTGGCAGCTGAACGCACTGCGTGGCGTACTGCTGGGCGTTTGCAGCCTGTTGTTCTTTGCTGGAATCGCAGGCGTCTCGCTGGTCCAGGGAAAGACGGGCGAAGCCGCGATTTTCGCCCAGCTGGGGGTGCCTTTTGGCCTGCTGCTGGCTGCGATCGGCGCACTGTGGGTGCCTGTGCGCTGGGCGCTGCGCCAGCTGACGCTGGATCTGCCCCCTTCACGCTGGGGATGGCTGCTGGCGCTGCCAGCGCCCTTGATGGCGATCGGCAGCCTGGTTCTTGTCCATGGCCTTGGCCACCGCATCGAAGGTACCCTGTTGATCTTCATGGCACTGCCCTTGGCGACTACGCGCCTGTGGCGACGCGTCGGTTCGCGGATACGGTTCGGAATCCGACATGCCGTGTTCATGGTGCTTGCCATGCTGATCGCCGAAGCAGGCATCGTTCTGATCCTGCTGCAGTGGGGAGCCGAGTTCATACATCGCACGCGCCGTCACGCGTCGATTGACGGGCTCCCGCCGGCCTCTGGAAACACCGTGTGAACCGGGCACTGGACGCGCTCGGGCTCGACACCGACGCCGACGAACGGGCGATCAAGCGCGCCTACGCGCAGAAACTGCGCACGGCGCGCCCTGACGAAGACCCCGTGGCATTCCAGGCGCTGCACGAGGCTTACCAGGAGGCCCTGCTGTGGGTGCGCAACCGCACGCAATGGCAGGAGGAAGACGGTGCAGAAGCGCTGTCGGCCCCACCTGCAGACAACAGCCCACCCGGCCCACCGGCGCTGTACGACAGCCATTCGTCGATGGACCACATGCCGGTGCTGCATCGTCCATGCACGTTCGACACCGACCTGCCGGACGATGTGGTGGAGCCGTCATTGAACCTGCCCCGGTTTGCGCGTCTGCTGATCAACACCGCGACCGATGCCGACCCGGCCAGCTTCGAGCACTGGCTGGCCCATCGTCCGGAGCTGTGGTCATTGGCCGACAGGCCGCGTATCGGTGACGTGGTATTGCAGCAGCTGCTGCACGAGGGCCGGCCGCTGTGCGAGTCCAACTTCGATCTGCTCGGTCGATACTTCTGCTGGGATGAGATCCGGGCTGATATCGATCCCTACCGCGTCCGCGCACGGCGCAACCTGCTGCATCGCCACTGGCAGCTGCAGCCGCGCAACCACGCGGCCCTCACCGCAGCCCTGGACCGACCGCACGACCGGGTGTCCGCTATCGAGGCGCATGCCCGCGTGGAACGCTTGACCCGACCATGGCACTGGCTGCAATCGCTGCTGTCGGCCAGCGTGCCCGGGCGTGCTGCCACCATGCGGCACACGATGCAGCGTCTGGGGGTGCATGGCGTCCGTGACACGCTGGCGCCATTGGACGGGGATCAGGTCGCCTTCTGGATGGCGATATCCGAACCCAGGCGCTTCAATCTCATGAAGATGCAGGTGGCAATTGTCCGCTGCCTGCTGGGCGCTCTCGTCGTGCTGGCCGTCCTGGCGGCGCTGGCCTTGCTGGGTGATGCCGCTCGACCCATCGCGATCAGCACGTCCAGCATGAAACACGTGGCAATCCATGCCTCGG
The DNA here is from genome assembly GCF_039555535.1 of Stenotrophomonas maltophilia. Lineage (NCBI taxonomy): Bacteria > Pseudomonadati > Pseudomonadota > Gammaproteobacteria > Lysobacterales > Lysobacteraceae > Stenotrophomonas > Stenotrophomonas maltophilia. The sequence continues at coordinate 4,740,448 of NZ_CP154630.1, forward strand.
TGGTCATCGTGTCTGGCGTCCTCATGCTGACACCCTTCGTTGGAGGGACTCCATCGCGGACGGCGTCCGCGCCAGCGCCCGTCGAGCGACCGTCGCCGCTTGATGGACTCGGCATGCTCACGCACGGGCCTCGTCCGCGCAGGCCAGCCCGTTCCTTCGCCGTTGTCCGCCAGATGGACCCCGGCACAGAGGGGGGGTGAGTGGCGACGGGTTATTTCTCCCGCCGCCAGTTGATCGAACCACGGTTTTCCACCGTGCTCGATTCCACTTCCACGTCGAAGCCGCGGCGCAGCAGGTACTTCAGCGTGATCACCGAACCGGCACCGACCAGCGATACTCCGTAGCCGACGTACAGCTTGGGCGAGATGTACTTGCCGACACCGATCACCGAGCCGCCCAGCGCGCGCGACTGGCTCACACCGGCGTCGTCCAGGCCCAGCTTGGCACCCAGCTGCGACGCCAGCAGGCCGCTGCCGGCCGAGAGTGCCGCCGAGGCCGCGTTGACCTGCTGGGCCTGGTCGCTGCTGGCACCGGTCAGGCTGCGACCCAGCACCAGATAGGCCAGTGCTTCGGACTGCGACATCGCCGGCTCGGACCACACGTCCGCACGCGGCTGCTGCGCACGCCCGGTCACGTCGATGCCGGCAGTGACATCACCGATCCGGCGCTCGGCACGGATGTTGATGCGCGGGTCGGACACCGCGTTGTAGTTCCAGGTGAGGTTGCCACGGGTGATGGTCAGGTCCTGCCCGTACGCCTTGTAGCGGCCACTGACTTCCAGCCCGCCGTTGGCGGTCATTTCGCGGCCAGGCTTGGCCCAGACCTGCATCTTGCCGGTCAGCGCGCCCTTCAGGCCGAAGCCGGTCATCTTCACCTTGTCGCCGAGGCTGACCGTCAGGTCCATGTCCAGCGGCGAGGTGCGCGACTCTTCCGGATCGGCCGGGTCGAGCACCACCACGTCTTCGGACACCGAGGTGCCACGGTCCAGGCGCTCAAGGTCGATGTCGGCCTCGGGCACGTGCACGGTGCCACGCAGCTCCATCGCCGCCTTGGCCAGGGTGAAGTCGAGGTTGGGATTGGCGACGATGCGCAGTTCGCTGGTGTTGGACAGCAGCACGTTCTCGCCGTGGATCTTCAGCTGCAGCGGCTGCGCATCGCCGAACCAGGACAGGCCACCATCCACGTACAGCGTGCCCTGGCCGGAGTTGGCCTGCGCAGTGATCTTCGCCGAGCCATCGGGCTGCGCCACGAAGCTGCCCTTGCCCTGGTCGAAGGTCAGGCCCAGTGCCGGGAATTCACCCTTGAAGTTGCTCAGCTGCGCGTCGCCACCCAGCGACGGCTGGCCACGCGTACCGCGCAGGCTGACGTGGCCTTCGATCAGGCCGGTCGGGCGCACGATGTCCGGCGAGAACAGCTCCAGCCAGTACAGCCGCGACATGTTGAGGTAGAGCTCGCCGTTCAACGGCGCGCTGGCTTCCCAGCCGGTCTGCATCTTCGCGTCGACGAAGCCGTTGCCCTGGAAGCCCATGCCCAGGTAGCCCTTGATGCTGGCTGGGGTCATGTCGAGTTTCAGCGAGAACTGGTCATATCGCACCAGCTCGCCACGGGTGGTATCGCCCACGGTGTTGCGGTTCTCGCCCAGGCGCACGCCGCCTTCCTTCGAGCGCACTTCCACGTGGCCTTCCCAGGCATTGCCGCGCGGGCGGATCTGCGCGTCCAGGCTGACATCGCCGCGCAGGTAGATGCGGCGGCCGGACTGCGGCGGCAACCACGGCTGCACCAGTGCCAACGGCAACGCATCACTGCGCACCACCAGGCCCTCGCGCGGCCAGTTGGCCTGTGCGCACAGTGCGCCGCTGCTGGCGGCGGCCAGGCAGGCCTCGGACAGCGTGTAGGTTCCGCCGTTGATCGCGAACGCCGCCGGTGCACGAAGCGACCAGGCATCGCCCTTCACCGGCGCGATGCGCAGCGAAGCCAGTTCGCCGCGCCACTGCGTGCCCTGCTGGCGCACGCTGCCCTGCAGCTCGACCGCGCCCATCTCGTTGCGGGTCTGCGCCGCCAGGCGCAGGTTGGAGACACTGCCCTGCGCGTCCACATTCAAGCGTTCCAGCAGCATGCCGGCGTTGACCTGCTGGCCCTGCACCGCCAGCGAGCCGCTGTCGCCGCGCCACGGCAGGTGGCCCTTGATGCTCACGCTTTCGGCGCCGTAGCCATCCCAGTTGAGGTTGTTGCCGACCAGGTCGGCGGTGATGTCCGGTGCATCGCGCGGGCCCTTCACCTGCACCTGGCCGCGCAGGCCACCATCGGCGCCCGGCAGCAGATCGCTCAGCTGCAGCGGTTCGAAACGCGCATCGATGTCGAGGCGGTCACCGACCTTGCCCGACGCGGTCACCCGGCTGCTGCCCAGCGACAGCTTCAGGTCACCCTGGCCCTGCGCGCCCTGCAACGCGAACTTGCCCTGCGCGTCGAGGTTGCGCTGGCGCAGCATGCCCTTCAGCGACGGCAGATCGACCGTGGCTTCGAGCGTGCCGGCGGTACCCGGCGGCGCATTGGCCGGCGGCGGCAGCTGGCGGCCCTTCGAGGCCAGGTTGCCGGACAGGCGGCCATTCCAGCCCGGCACGAAATAGCCGGGGTCGAAGTCCTTCAGCGTGGCCTTGGCATCCCAGTCCAGCTGCGGTGCCCACGCCACCTGGCCTTCCACCTGCAGCTGGCCACCCGGGGTCTGTGCCTGCAGCTGGTGGATCGACGCGGCCTGGTCGTTGCCGCGCACATCGAAGCGCAGCTGTGCCTTCTGCGCATCACGCTCGACCTCGGCACGGCCGATCGCCGCCCAGGCCTTGAGGGTACCGGCCAGTCCGAAGCGCGCTTCCTTCAGGGTGACCGGCACCGGTGCGCTGCCGGCCGTGTTCGGATCGGGCGCCGGCACGTAGGTCAGATCGCGTGCGACCACCGAGAAGTTGAGCTTCTGCTGGTCTTCCTGGCTGAAATCGGCCGTGCCTTCCAGCCGCGCTTCGCCGCCAAGCCCCTTCACCAGCAGTGGTGAAACCTTCAGCACCTGGTCCTGCAGCGACACCACCGACGGTGCCAGCTCCAGTTCCTGATCGCCCTGCTTGATCCTGCCGTGCAGGTTGGCGTTGCCGCCCTTGCCGGCCGCGGTGAAATCCAGTGCCAGCGGTGCGATCGCCGTGCTCGCCAGTGCCGGCGACAGCAGCGCCAGGTCCAGTTCGTCGCTGCGCACCGTGGCGTTCCAGGTCGGGTCGGTACGGCCATCGAACACCAGCATCGCGTGCAGCGGCTTCGGCGCGCGCCCGGCTACGGCCACCTCCATGTGCGCCAGGTCGCCACGAGCGACCAGGCCGACGGTGGCGGCGGTACGTCCACGCGGCGCCGGCAGCACGGCAGTGACGGTCACGTCGGTGTCGTAGTCCTTGGCCGGGATATAGCGGCCCTGGGCGGTGAAATTGCCCATGTCGCTGTCCACCACCAGTTTGTGCGCCTGGAACTCGCCGTTGGCGATCTCGATGCCGCCACGCACGCGGCTGATGTCGATCACCGGCTCGTTGGCCTGGCTGATGCGGAAGCCATCGATGGCGATGGCGTCGGCCTGGATCGCCAGCGGCATCTCGATCTGCGGCAGCGAATCCGGCCACGACGGCAGCTTGAACGGCTCCTCACTCTTGGCCAGGTTCAGCGTCGCGTTGGTCAGCTCCAGCTTGTCCAGCAGCAGCTTGCGACCCAGCAGCGGGCGCAGGTCCGGCTCCAGGTGCGCGCGTTCTGCATGGAAATGGATGTCGTCGTAGCGGAAGTCGACGTTGTACAGGGTCAGCGGGCCGGCCACCGGGCCGTCCACCTTGTCCCAGGTGAAGCTGGCGCCCACCGGCAGCCGCGCCACCACCTGCGCCAGCAGCACGTCACGGCCGGCCACGGTCTGCAGCAACCAGTAAACCGCCAGCAGGGCCAGCAGCACCAGGCCTAATACGCCAACGCCCGACCAGGCCCAGAAGCGGCGGCGGCGATAGAAGCGCACGCGCGGCGGCGGCGTGTTCGGGCTCGGTGCGGGCGTGCTCACAGGTCCGCTCCGATGTTCAGGTACAGCTGGAACTGCGAATCCGGGTTGTTCAGGCCATGCGCGATATCCACGCGCACCGGTCCCACCGGCGATTTCCAGCGCACGCCGAAGCCGACGCCGGTATGCAGGTCGATGGTGTTGTCGAAGGCGCTGCCGGTATCGACGAACACCGCCGCACCCCACGGGCCACCGTTGAAGTAGTGCTCGTACTCGGCCGAGCCGATCACCAGGTTCTTGGCGCCCAGCGCGTATTTGTCCGGTGCCGGCGTGCGCGGCCCCACTTCGCGGTAGGCATAGCCACGGATGCTGCGGTCACCGCCGGCGAAGTAGCGCAGGCTCGGCGGCATCGCCACCAGGTCGCTGGTCCAGGTGGTGCCGCCTTCGCCGCGCAGGATCAGGCGATTGCTTTCACCCACCGGGATGTACCAGCGCAGCACGGCGTTGGCCTGTACGAAGCTGGTGTCCGAACCGGCGCCCTCGATGCCGGCACGCATGGTCGCGGTACCGCTGATGCCCTTGCGCGGGAACATCTCGTCGTCGACGTTGACGTAGTCGGCGACCATCTGCGGATACACCAGGGTCGAGGTGTTGTAGACCGCATCGGTGAATTCAGTGCCAGAGGCATAGCGCCAACGCTCGCGCAGTGCGTTGATCGAGGCGATCGCGGTCCAGTGCTCGTTGATCTCGCCGCTGCGGCTGGCGATCAGCTTGAAGTTGCGCAGGTCGATGTAGTCGGTCTGCTCGTCGTAGGCGCTGGCAGCGAAGGTGTACCAGCCATCGAGCCAGTTGAAAGCCGGAATGCGGTAGCTGGTCACCAGGCTCTTGCGCTTCTGCGCATAGTCCAGCTGCGTGTTCATCTTGTGGCCGCGGTTGTTCAGGAACCGCCGCTCGATGCCACCGCGCACACCCGGGCCGCTCTCGCTGCCGTAGCTCAGGCCGGCGGTGTAGATGGTGCGCTTGGCGCGGGTCAGCTTCACATCCACCGGCACCTCGCCGTTGGCATCAGCCTCGTCCGGCCGCGGCTGGATGTCGATCACGCTGAAGTAGTCCAGCTTGGTCAGCGACTCGCGCAGCCGGTCCAGCTTGCCCTCGTGGAAATAGCTGCCCTGTTCCCAGTACACCAGCGGGTCGAACAGCTTGTCGACGAAGTAGTCCTGCTCGAAACGCACCGGGCCCATGTTGTAGCGCCGGCCGCTGTCCCAGGTCAGATCGATGTCGGCGGCATTGTCGGCACGGGTGATCTGCACCTGCCGCTGGGTGTAGTCGGCGTCGAAATAGCCACGTTCGGCCAGGCGGCGGGTGACGGTGATCTTGCTGGCTTCGTACTGCGTATGCTCGAACCGCTGGCCCTTGCGCGGCTTGAACGCGGCCAGGTCGTCCTGCAGGTACTGGTCGTACATCGCTGGGCCGGTGATGTCGATGTGCTCGCGGCGCACGGTCACCGGGGTGCCCTTGTCGACATGGATCAGCACACGCACGTGCTCATCCACGCGCGGCGCTTCGACCTTGATGACCGGGTTGTAGTACCCGAACGGTTCCAGCGCCTGGCGGGTCTGCCGCTCGGCCTGTGACAGCAGGTATTCCAGGCGCGACTCGCCCTGCTCCTTGCCGATCGTGTCGTACAGCGACAGCGATTCCTGGATGTTCTCGATGATCGCGGCGTCGTCGCCCTTGTCCAATCCCTTGATGTCCACCTTGTCGATGGTGCCGCGCGCGTGGGCCACGGAGGTGGCGGCCAGCGACAGGACCATCAGCGGCAGGGCGTATTTCTTTGGCTGCATGCGGCACAGCATACCGACCGGAGGTGACGATGCGAAATGCATCACGTCATTGGGGATCGGTTGTTAAGTGGCGGTCAAAATACGCGCCTTTGTGGCGATCGTCGTGATCGCAGGCGAGGAAGACGGCATCGTGCGCGATGCCGGAAATGACCCCGATGGACATTGTTCGGTGACGCCGGGCGTGGCCCGGCGCTACCGATGGGTCAATGCCAGTAGATCCACGCCATGCGTGGATGGCAGCTGCCCGTCAGCTCGACAGGTGCTCGATCGCTGCCACCTTGCCCAGGCGTTCGCCCAGCATCATCAGCAACGCCAGGCGGTTGCCACGCAGCGCCGGATCTTCCGCGTTGACCATCACGCCATCGAAGAACGCGTCGACCTGCGGTCGCAGGCGCGCCAGGCGCGCCAGCACGGCCACGTAGTCCTTGTGCTGCAGGCTGGCGCCGGTGTCGTCGATGGCTGCGGTGACCGCTTCGGCCAGCGCGCGCTCGGCGTCTTCCTGCAGCAGCGCGGAGTCGATCTGGGCCGGGATGTCGCCCTCGACCTTGCGCAGGATGTTGCGGATGCGCTTGTTGGCCGCAGCCAGCGCTTCGGCTTCCGGCAGCGCGGCGAAGGTGGCGATGGCATCCAGGCGGCGGTCGAAGTCGTACAGCGAGACCGGCTTCAGCTCGGCCACCGCGTTGAAGTGCGTGGCCGGCACGCCCTTGTCGCCGTAGTAGCCCTTCAGGCGGTCGAGGATGAAGTCGTACAGCTCGCCGACATCGGCCTGCACGTTGCGCGCCGCCAGGCCGGCATTGGCGCTGGCCAGCAGCGCGCGCAGGTCCAGCTCGAAGCCGCTTTCGATGATCGAGCGGGCCAGGCCCAGCGCGTTGCGGCGCAGGGCGAACGGATCCTTGTTGCCGGTCGGCTTCAGGCCTGCGGCGAAGCCGCCGGCCAGGGTGTCCACGCGTTCAGCAATCGCCAGCACCTTGCCCAGCGGCGACAGTGCGATGTCGTCGCCGCCGAAGCGCGGCTGGTAGGCCTCGTCGATGGCCAGTGCCACCTCGGCCGATTCACCACCGGCCGCGGCGTAATGGCGGCCGGCGATACCCTGCAGTTCCGGGAATTCATTGACCATGCGCGACTGCAGGTCGTTCTTGGCCAGCTCGGCAGCCCGCCTGGCCTGCGCCGGATCGGCGCCGACCTGCGGCGCGATCACTTCGGCCAGTGCAGCCACGCGCGCCACCTTGTCGGCCACGCTGCCCAGCTTGGCCTGGTAGGTCACCGTCTTCAGGCCGTCGCCCATCGACGCCAGGCCCTGCTTCAGGTCCTCGTCGAAGAAGAACTTGGCATCAGCGAAGCGCGGGCGGATCACGCGCTCGTAGCCCTTGGCCACTTCTGCCACGTCCTTCGATTCGATGTTGGCGATGCCGATGAACTTCTCGGTCAGCGTGCCTGCGGCATCCAGCACCGGGAAGAACTTCTGGTTGATCTCCATCGTCTCGATCAGCGCCTCCTGCGGCACCGCCAGGAACGCGCGCTCGAAGCTGCACAGCACCGCCGACGGCCACTCGACCAGGTTCACCACCTGCTCCAGGTTGTCGTCGGTGATGCGGGCGCTGCCACCGGCCTTGGCCGCGGCAGCCTCGACCTCGGCGACGATGCGCGCGCGGCGCTCGCTCGGGTCGACCAGCACGAACGCAGCGCGCAGCGCTTCAACGTAGTCCTGCGGCTGCGCCAGCGACACGGTCTGGTCGTGGTGGAAGCGATGGCCACGGCTTGCACGGCCAGCCTGCAGGCCGAACAGTTCGGCTTCGACCACGTTGGCGCCGTGCAGCAGCACCAGCCAGTGCGCCGGGCGGGCGAAGCCCCAGGCGTGGTCGCCCCAGCGCATCGGCTTGGGAATCGGCATCGCCGCGATCGCCTCGCGCAGGATCTCCGGCAGCAGGCTGGCGGTGCTCGCGCCCGGGGTCACCGCGCGGTGCACGAAGCGCTCACCCTTGTTGTCGGTGGTCTTCTCCAGCGCGGTCCAGTCGATCCCGGCCTTGGCGGCGAAGCCCTGCAGGGCCTTGGTCGGCTGGCCTTCGGCGTCCAGCGCGATGTTCAGGTATGGGCCCAGCACTTCGCTGTGCTGTTCCGGCTGTTCCAGGCCGACGCCCGGCAGCAGCACGGCCAGTCGGCGCGGGGTCGACAGCGGGCGTGCATCGCCCAGTTCCAGCGCGACGCCGCGCTTGCGCAGGCCTTCGACGACACCGTCGAAGAACGCCTGGGCCAGGCCCGGCAGCGCCTTGACCGGCAGCTCCTCGGTGCCCAGTTCAATCAGCAGGGGGGACAGTTGGCTCATCGGTTCGATCCTGTTGTGGGGGCGCAGCGCGCAACGCGTCCGGCGCCCCGGAAGTTGAGAGAGGGAGGGAGCGGCCGTCAGGCCTTCTTCGCGCCCGGGAAGCCCAGCTTCTCGCGCTGCTCGTAGTAGGCCTTGGCCACCGCCTGGGCCAGCGCGCGCACGCGCAGGATGTAGCGCTGGCGCTCGGTCACGCTGATCGCACGGCGTGCATCGAGCAGGTTGAAGGTATGGCTGGCCTTCATCACCTGCTCATAGGCCGGCAGCGGCAGGTTCACTTCCACCAGCTTCTGCGCTTCGCGCTCGCAGGCGTCGAAGCGGTGGAACAGTTCTTCCACGTCGGCGTATTCGAAGTTGTAGGTGCTCTGCTCCACCTCGTTCTGGTGGTAGACGTCGCCGTAGGTCACCGGCTGGCCGTCCGGGCCGTAGGTCCAGACCAGGTCGTAGACGTTGTCGCAGTTCTGCAGGTACATGCACAGGCGCTCGAGACCGTAGGTGATCTCGCCCAGCACCGGGCGGCACTCCAGGCCACCGGCCTGCTGGAAGTAGGTGAACTGGGTCACCTCCATGCCGTTGAGCCAGACTTCCCAGCCCAGGCCCCAGGCACCCAGCGTCGGCGATTCCCAGTTGTCCTCGACGAAGCGCAGGTCGTGCACCAGCGGGTCGATGCCCAGCGCCTTCAGCGAATCCAGGTACAGCTGCTGGATGTTGTCCGGCGCCGGCTTCATCGCCACCTGGTACTGGTAGTAGCGCTGCAGGCGGTTCGGATTCTCGCCGTAGCGGCCGTCGGTCGGGCGGCGCGAGGGCTGCACGTAGGCCGCGTTCCAGCCTTCCGGACCGATCGCACGCAGGAAGGTGGCCGGGTGGAAGGTACCGGCGCCCACCTCCAGGTCGAGCGGCTGGATGAGCACGCAGCCCTGCTGGGCCCAGAACTGGTTCAGGGTCTGGATCAGGCCCTGGAAGGTGATCGGAACGGTCGGGGTCGCGGACATGCGTACGAGTCTTGGCCGGCAAGGGGGTGCGCTAGTATAACGGCCGACCTGCGGGGCATTCCGTACCCGGGAGGAGCAGGCAGATGGAACATCGGCTGCCGGCAGGCACGCCCGGCGAGGCGGGCGGCGTCCCGCTGCCCTGGGGACGGCTGCATTTCGAGCAGATTGCCGCGGCCCTGGCCGCCGATGGACTGGTGGCCGAGCAGGACCGCGAGCGCATGCGGTTTTCCGCACAGGGCGCGCGCAACGCCAGTGAAGTGCATCCGCTGGTACTGCTGTCCAACCTCAAGCTGGCCGCCACCGGCGGCGGCGAACTGACCCTGGAACGCCTGACCGAGTGGCTGGCGCAGCGCACCGGCAGCCGCTACCTGCGCATCGATCCGACCCGTGTGGACGTCGCCGCGGTCACCGCGCTGGTGTCGCATGCCTACGCCCGCCGCCACCGCTTCCTGCCATTGGCAGTGGACGCCGAGCGCGTGCTGGTGGCCACCAGCGAGCCGCTGGTGCAGGAATGGCGTCGTGACCTGCAGCACCTGACCCGCCGCCGCATTGAGCTGGCGGTGGTCAATCCACTGGACCTGCATCGCTACACCATGGAGTTCTACGGGGTGACGCGCTCGGTGCGCGGCGCCCGTGGCGATGTGCGCGGCGAGGCCAGCACCACCCTGCCCAGCTTCGAGCAGCTGGTCGAGCTGGGCCGCACCGGCGACGTGAATGCCGACGACCAGCACATCGTGCACATCGTCGACTGGCTGCTGCAGTACGCCTACGAACAGCGCGCCTCGGACATCCACCTGGAGCCACGCCGCGAGATGGGACGCATGCGCTTCCGCATCGACGGCGTGCTGCACAAGGTGTTCGAAGTGCCGCCGGCGGTGATGACGGCGGTGGTCAGCCGTATCAAAGTGCTGGGCCGCATGGACCTGGCCGAGCGCCGGCGTCCGCAGGATGGCCGCATCAAGACCCGCTCGCCGGGGGGCCGCGAGGTCGAAATGCGCCTGTCGACCATGCCCACCGCCTTCGGCGAGAAGTGCGTGATGCGCATCTTCGACCCGGACGCGGCCTTCAAGAGCATCGACCAGCTCGGTTTCAGCCCGCAGGAAGCCGCTGGCTGGAATGCGCTGGTCGAGCGCCCGCACGGCATCGTGCTGGTCACCGGCCCGACCGGCTCGGGCAAGACCACCACCCTGTATTCCACGCTGAAGCGGCTGGCCACCCCGGACGTGAACGTATGCACGGTGGAAGACCCGATCGAGATGATCGCGCCCGAGTTCAACCAGATGCAGGTGCAGACCAACATCGACCTGGACTTCGCCAGCGGCGTGCGCACCCTGCTGCGGCAGGACCCGGACATCATCATGATCGGTGAGATCCGCGACCTGGAAACCGCGCAGATGGCGGTGCAGGCCTCGTTGACCGGGCACCTGGTGCTGTCCACCCTGCATACCAACGACGCGCCATCGGCGGTCACCCGCCTGCTCGACCTGGGCGTGCCGCACTACCTGCTGGCCAGCACCCTCAACGGCATCCTCGCCCAGCGCCTTGTGCGTACGCTGTGCCCGCACTGCAAGCAGCCGCACAGCCTTGGCGCGGCCGATTGGGCGGTGCTGGCTGATAGCCATGCCGCATATCCAGATGCCGCCACGCCCTGTCGGCCGGTCGGTTGCCTGGAGTGCCGGCGCACCGGATTCCTCGGCCGTATCGGCCTGTATGAGTTGCTGCCATTGGGTTCGCGGCTGCGCGGGCAGATCCGCGCCGACATGGACCTGGCCGGTTTCACCCGTGCCGCGCGGACTGAAGGGCTGCGAACCCTGCGCCAGGCCGGGCTTGAAAAGGTGGCGCAGGGGCTGACTACAATCGAGGAAGTCCTGTCAGTCCTGCCGCCCCCGGATGAACCCAGCCCCGTTCCTGATCCTTGAAACCGGCCGCCCGGTGCCGTCGCTGCGCCGCTACGGGCGCTTCCCGCACTGGATCCGCGTCGCCGCCGGGCTGGAGGAACACGAGACCGTGGTGGTCGATGTCGAGCACGGTGGCGCCCTGCCCGATCCGCACGCCTTCGCCGGCGTGCTGGTGACCGGCTCGGCCGCCTTCGTCACCGACCATGCCGACTGGAGCGAGCGCAGCGCCGCGTGGCTGCGCCAGACCGCCCACGACGACCTGCCGGTGTTCGGCATCTGCTACGGCCATCAGCTGCTGGCACATGCGCTGGGTGGTGAGGTGGCCTACAACCCGGCCGGCCGCGAGTCCGGCACGATCGAGCTGGAACTGCAGCCGCAGGCCGCGCAGGACCCGCTGTTCCAAGGCCTGCCTCAGCATTTCGCCGCCCACGCCACCCATCTGCAGACCGTGCTGCGCGCGCCCGACGGGGCCGAGGTGCTGGCCCGTTCGCCGCTGGACGGCTGCCATGCCTTCCGCTGGGGGCGCCAGGCCTGGGGCGTGCAGTTCCATCCGGAGTTCGCCACCCACCATATGCGTGGCTACGTGCGTGCCCGCGCCGACTGCATCGGCCGCCATGGCGGCTGCGCCCGCAGCATCGAGCGCGCCGTCAGTGCCGCGCCGCTGGCCCGCCAGCTGTTGCGGCGCTTCGTCCGCCAGGCGCGGCTGTCTTCAGCCCAGCCGATGGCAAAACAGGGATAATCGGCGGCACGGGCAGCCGCCCGGCCCCCTCCTGTCCTTCCCGGATGTCCATGAAAGAGATTCGCAAGCTGCCGGCTTCGGCGGGCGCCCAGTGGTTGCTGGATACGTTCTCCCTGTACCGGCGTGCGCCGCTGCAGCTGGCCCGGATCGGCCTGACCTGGCTGCTGGTGAGCTGGGTGGTCACGCTGTTGTCGACGCTGATTCCCGGCGCCGCCGGCATGGCGGTGCAGCTGATGACGCTGGCCATCTCGCCGATCATGTTCGGCGGCATGCTGTATGCCGTGGGCGAGATCGACGAAGGCCGCCCGGGCCTGGCTTCGCACCTGCTGCAGCCGATCCGCGACCACCGTGTCAGTCACCTGCTGGTGCCGCTGGCCATCCAGGTGCTGGCGGTGCTGCTGCTGGGCGCGCTGCTGTTCCTGATGATCGGCCGCGAGGGCTTCACCGCCTTCAGCGAGGTCATGACCAAGATGGAAGAGATCAGCCGCAGTGGCCAGCAGATCAAGCCGGACGATGCCGCCGCGCTGGTTGCCAACCTGCCGGCCAAGCGCATCGCGCTGTGGATGCTGCTGGTGTTCCTGAGTGCGGTCGCGCTGTCGCTGGCGATGTTCACCCAGCCGGCGCTGGTGGTGTTCGACAAGCAGAGCGGCATGCACGCGCTGCGCCTGAGCCTGCAGGGCTGCATCGAGAACATCGGCGCGATGATCGTGTTCGCCGCACTCGGCCTGATCGCCGCGTTCTGCATGTACATCCTGTTCGTGATCGTGATCCAGATCGCGATGCTGATCGGTGGCCCGCTGGCCGCCGCCTTCATCGCCCAGCTGGTGCTGACCACGGTGCTGATGCCGCTGTATGTCGGCGCGGTCTATGCCGCCTGGAAGCAGATGTTCGTGCACCGCGGCAGCCGCGCAGCCCCGCCGATTCCGACCACGCCGACCTCCAGCGACGTGTTCCACGCCTGACCGGTCCCACCGGTAGCGCCGGGCCATGCCCGGCGGTGGCATCACGTCGAACCCGGCACGCCGGGCATGGCCCGCCGCTACCGCATCATGCAGCGGGCTTCTTCACTACCGACGATGGCACCAGCCAGCGTGCGGCGTGGATGCCCAGCTCGTACAGCAGGCACATCGGGATCGCCAGCATCAGCTGCGACACCACGTCCGGCGGGGTCAGCACCGCCGCCACCACGAAGATGCCGACGATCGCGTAGCCACGGCCTTCCTTGAACTGCTGCGGCGTCACCCAGCCCAGCAGCACCAGGATCACCATCGCCACCGGCAGTTCGAAACTGCCGCCGAAGGCGAAGAAGATCGCCAGCACGAAGTCCAGATAGGCGTTTGCATCCGGCGTAATGGCGATCACGTCCGGGCTGAAGGTGGTGAGGAAGTGGAACACCGCCGGCAGCACCAGGAAATAGGCGAAGGCGCAGCCGGTGTAGAACAGCAGCACCGATGACACCAGCAGCGGCACCGCCAGGCGCTTCTCGCGCGCGTAAAGGCCCGGCGCGACGAACGCCCACAGCTGGTACAGCAGCCACGGCACCGCCACGAACAACGCGACGAAGAAGGTCAGCTTCAGTGGCGCGAAGAAAGCACCGGCCGGATTGGTGGCGATCATCGTCTGCCCATTGGGCAGCTGCGAGACCAGCGGTTCGGCCAATGCGTTGTAAAGCTTCTGGGTGAACGGCAGCAGCGCCAGCAGCGCCACCCCCAGGCCCAGCAATGCGCGCACCAGGCGGCCGCGCAGTTCCACCAGGTGTTCGACCAGCGAGCTCTCGCCGAAATCCTGTCCACTCATGGCTGGCGCTCCGTGCTCTGCGCTGGCGGCGGCGTACCGGCTTCAGCGGGCGCGGCCGAAGCCGGCTCGGCGGCACCACCGTCCTGCATCGGTTCAACCGCATCGGGCGCGGCGCTCATGTGCGGCGGCAGATCCGCTGGCGCCGGTGCACGGACTTGCTGCACCAGGTCATCGCCCTGCTGCTGTGCCTGCTGGGCTTCGCGACGGATCGCTTCGCCGCTGGCGCGCAGCTGGTTCTCGGTGTCCTGCATGCCCTGGCGCACGTCCTGCATCTGCCGCTTGATGTCCTCGGCCTGCAGTTCGCGCTCCAGTTCCTGTTTCACCGAATCCCATTGATTGCGGGCACGACGCACCCACAGGCCGGCGAAGCGGGCCGCCTTGGGCAGGCGCTCGGGACCGAGCACCACCAGGGCGACCACTGCAATCACCAGCAGTTCGCTGAAGCCGATATCGAACACCGCAACCGCTCCGGATCAACGTGCGTTGCGGTCGTGCTCGTCCTGCGCGGTGCGCGGGGCGTCCTGGCTGCGCGACTCATCGCCCAGCTGCGCGTTCGGCTTGTCTTCGTCGCGCATGCCCTTCTTGAATTCCTTGACCGCCGAACCGAGGTCCTTGGCGCCGCTGGTCAGGCGCTTGGTGCCGAACACCAGCAGGACGATGGCCAGCACGACCAACCAATGCCAGATGCTGAAACTGCCCATAAAGACGCTCGTTACGTTAGTGATCAGGCTGTCGAGCATAGCGCACCGGGTGTTAGCCGGCGCGCGTGACGAAAGTCAGTTTCCGCCCAGCGTTTCCGTGCGGATTTCGCCGTCGTTGACCGGCTGGAAACCCTGCTGCTGCGGCGGCGGGTTCTGCGGCACGTTCTGCAGCGGCGCGGTGGTGGCCTCGGCTGGGGCGGCCGGCGCTGCCTGAACAGGCGCCGGGGCGACGGCCGGGGCCGCTGCCGGGCGCGGCGCGTTGCCGCCGTTGCCGCTGCGGTTGTTGCGCGCAGCGTAGGTGGCCTCTTCCAGGCGATCGCGGAAGGCGACCACGTCCATCGACGGCGAACCGGCGGCGCGGCCTTCGAAGATCATCCGCGGCGTGGTGTTGCTGCCGTAGGCGTCGAGGTTGGCGGCGTCGTCGATCTGCAGCACCGCACCATCCAGGGCGACACCGGCGAACAGGCCGCGGGCACGCGACCACGACCAGATCTCGGCCTTCAGCTGGCCGTCGGTGGCCGCGGCGGCGTTGCGGCCCACCGGACCGGCGGCGACGCCAGCGTCGGCACCCAGCGTGAACTTGCCGTTGACCAGGTTGTCCAGGCTGCGATCGTTGCGGAACACCAGCACCACGTCCGAAGACTGCACGCCGGCCTGGAAGCCGATGCTGCCCCCGGTGAGCTTCACGAACACCGGGTTGGACCAGGCGCCATTGGCCATGCGCACCGACATCAGGCCGTGGCCACGGCGACCGCCGATGACCAGACCGGCCTTGATCGTGTCGGGAATGACGATGACCGCGCGGCCTTCGTCGAGCAATTTGTCCGGAATGCCCTGTTCAGGGATTTCCTGGATTTCAGCCAGCACGCGCACGGCATTGCGGGCACGCTGGTCTTCCTGCGGTCCGGCCATGGCCTGGCTGGACAGCAGGCTGGCGGCGATCAGCAGGGCTTGGATCGGGCGACGCATGGCAGGCTCCAGAAGTCAGTCCATAGGAAGATATAGCAAGTGACTGAAATTAGTAGTGTTGTCATGAATCTCCAATGAGCGTTCCCTGCTCACATTGATGCGCGCTATGCCTGCAATCCGAACCCTGCATCCCGGCGCGGCACCGGATCGGCGACAATACCGCCCATGCTCGACGCACCCGATACCGCCGTGCTGGCGGTCAACCTAGGCACGCCCGAAACGCCGACGGCCCCCGCCGTACGCCGTTACCTGGCTGAATTCCTGTCCGACCCCCGCGTGGTCTCGATCCCGGCGCTGCTGTGGCAGCCGCTGCTGCGCGGGTTGATCCTGCCGCTGCGCAGCGGCCGTTCGGCGGCCAAGTACGCCCAGGTCTGGCTGCCCGACGGCTCACCGCTGATGGTGCATACGCGCCAGCTGGCGCAGGCCATGCAGGCCCTGCTGCCGACCCTGACTGTGCGCCACGCGATGCGTTACGGCGAACCGGCGCTGGCCAGCGAGCTGGACCGGCTGGCCGCCGACGGCGCGCGCCGCATCGTGGTACTGCCGCTGTATCCGCAGTATTCCACCACCACCACCGCCTCGGTCGAAGACCGGGTCGATGCGTGGCAGCGCCGGAACCCGGGTGTAACCGTCAGCCTGGTTCGCGATTACTCGGTCGATCCGGGCTGGGTCGAGGCCGTGGCCGGCTCGATCCGGCGTTACTGGGAACAGCACGGTCGTGGCCAGACACTGATGTTCTCCTTCCATGGCATTCCGCAGCGCCTGGCCGATGCAGGCGATCCGTATCCGCAGCGCTGCGAAGCCAGCGCACAGGCCATTGCCAACGCGCTGGGCCTGGGCAGGGACGAGTGGCAGATGGGTTACCAGTCGCGGTTTGGCCGCGAGCGCTGGCTGCAGCCCTATGCCGAACCCAGCCTGTGGGCGCTGGCCGAATCCGGCGTGAAGCAGATCGACGTGGTCTGCCCGGGCTTCGCCACCGACTGCCTGGAGACGCTGGAAGAGGTCGCGATGGGCTTCACCGAGACGCTGGCCGAGCGCGGCGCAACAATGCGCTACATCCCCTGTCTCAACGCCGAACCGGAGCACGCACGCGCCCTGGCGCGACTGGCCGTGGCCTCGCTGGCATGAGCCTGCAGCCGCTTGAGCTCGAGGTCGGTGGCGCCCGCGTCGCCGGCCTTTGCAACCACGGCGACGGCCCACGCGTGCTGGCCCTGCATGGCTGGCTCGACAACGCCGCCAGCTTCGTGCCACTGGCCCCGCACCTGTCCTCGCTGCAGCTGGTGGCCATCGACCTGCCCGGTCATGGCCACAGCGCGCATCTGCCGGCCGGTGCCAGCTACACCACGGCCGCCGCGATCTGCCACGTACTCGATGTCGCCGACGCGCTGGGCTGGGACCGTTTCAGCCTGCTCGGCCATTCGATGGGCGCCGGCATCGCCAGCCTCACCGCCTCGGTCAGTGATCGCGTGGAGCGGTTGGTGGCGATCGAAGCGCTCGGCGGCCTGCGCGGTCCGGAAGAAGACACCGCCAACCGCCTGCGCGAGCACGTGAATGCCACGCGTGGGCTGGCACGCAAGCAACTACGCGTGTTCCCCGACCTGGCCGCGCCGATCCGCGCACGGATGATGACCAACCAGCTGAGCGAGCGCTGTGCACGGCTGCTGGTCGAGCGCGGCGTGGAACCGGTCGAGGGTGGCTACCGCTGGTGCAGCGATCCGCGCCTGATGCTGCCTACAGCGATCCGTCTCAGCGAAGGCCAGATCGACAACCTGCTGCAGGCCATCGCCTGCCCGACGCAGGTGATCTATGCCACGCCGGCGCAGTCCTACTATCCCGAGCCGATGCGCAGCGATCGCCTGCAGCACCTGCGCGATGGCCGTCTGGCGGTGTTTCCCGGCAACCATCACCTGCACATGGAAGATCCGGCGCAGATCGCCGAGGTGATCCTGCGCTTCTTCAGCAACGACAACGCCGGCTGAGTCGCGGCGTCCGCGCACTTCACTCTGCGCAGTTGCGGCCGATACATCAGTTGCGGGCCGCTGCGCCTGCAGCACGCAGGTCCGGTCGGGCCTGCGGCGTGTGTCTGGTTCTGCAAGGAAGTCCGCATGCCCGCTCCATTGCACCGTTACCCACAGGATGTGGTCACGGCGCCCCGTCTGCGCGACGTTGATTGCGTCGCATTCCCCGAATTCCCGGTCCATGCCCTGGCCACGCACTCCTGCGTGCGTCGCCGCATGGCCGCTGTCGTCTGCTGATCCAGGAGTCGCCGATGTCCGCTGCATTCTCCCGTCCCCCCGATACCGCTCGCCTGCCGCACCTGCAGCAGCTCGCCCGCCGCGCTGATCGCCGCCTGCTGATCGGCAGCGCAGCACTGGGCCTGGCTGGCCTGGTGCTGGCCCTGCGTGGTCCACAGGTGCAGGCCGCCGTGCTGGCTGCCGCTGCAGTGCTGCCTGCGGCGTGGCTGGGCGGATCCCAGGCTGGCCATGGCTTCGCCCGCAATGGCCTGGCCTCGCTGTTGTCACTGCAACTGGCGCTGGTGTGCGCGATCGTCGGCCTGTCACCGGCACTGCCGGTTGCCCTGTTGCTGGGCGTGCTGCTGGGACACCGCGATCGGCTGCCGGTGTGGCTGGCCGGTGGGGTCGGCACGCTCGCACTGCTGGCCCCGTTGCTGAGCGGTGCCACAGTGTGGCCGACGCTGCTGCAGGCCGGCATGTTCGCGGGCCTGACCCTGTTCCTCGGCCAGGTCGCGCTGCGGCTTCGCCAGCAGACCGAGACACTTGGGCATGGCCCGCGTCGCCTTGCCGCGCTGGCACGCGATATCGCCACCGGCGCCGATCTTGGTGCACATGCCGACACCAGCGCCTATGCGCCGGGTTCACTGGCCCACGCCCTGGCCGACACTGCGCGCCACGTGCAGGCCCAGCGCGGACGCGAGGCGGCGGCGCATGCCGAGAACGCGCAGATCCGCCAGGCGCTGGATGCCTCACGCACCGCGATGATGATCGCTGACAACGACCACGTGATCCGCTATGTGAACCGTTCGGTGGTAGCACTGCTGCGCAACCAGCAGGCAACGTTGCGACAGGCCTTCCCCGATTTCGACGCCGAACGCCTGGTGGGCAGCAGCATCCATCGTTTCCACGCCAACCCGGACCGCATCCGCGCCATCCTCAATGGCCTGCAGGTCACGCATAACGGCAAGGTGCAGATCGGCCCGGTGCACTTCGCGCAGGTGGTCACACCGGTGTTCGACGACCAGGGCGCGCGCCTGGGCTTTGCCGTGGAGTGGCATGATCGGACCCACGAACTCACGCTGGAGAACGCCGTGGCCGGCATCGTCGCTGCCGCCGCCGCCGGTGATCTCGACCAGCGCCTGCAGGCCACCGAAGGGGCGAGCTTCCTCGATGGCCTGACCGGTGGCATCAACCAGTTGCTGGATACGCTGGGCCGCACCATCGACGAAGTGCGGCAGATGCTCTCGGCACTGGCCAACGGCGACCTGGATCGGCGCATGCACGGCGAGTATCACGGCGCCTTCGCTGCCATCCAGCGCGACGCCAATGCCACGGCGGAACAGCTGGCACGCATGGTCGGCCGCATCCAGGACTGCGCATCGTCGATCAGTACCGCGGCCGGTGAGATCGCTGCCGGCAACGGCGCGTTGTCCGAGCGCAGCGAGCGGCAGGCGGCGCATCTGCAGGAAACCGCGGCCTCCATGGAGGAACTGACGGCCACCGTGCGCCAGAACGCCGCCCATGCGCGGGAGGCCAGCGCGCTGGCGTCCTCCACGCAGGACGCGGCCAGCGACGGCAACCTGGCCATGCGGCGGGTGGTCGACACCATGCAGGCCATCGAGGGCGCGTCGAAGCGGATCGGCGACATCACCGGCGTCATCGACGGCATCGCGTTCCAGACCAACATCCTGGCGCTGAATGCCGCCGTGGAGGCGGCGCGCGCCGGCGAGCAGGGCCGAGGCTTCGCCGTGGTGGCCAGTGAAGTGCGGGTTCTGGCGCAGCGTTCGGCGGCGGCGGCCCAGGAGATCAAGAAGCTGATCGACGAAGCCGGCCGCCAGGTGGGCGAAGGTGCCCAGCTGGTGGCGGATGCCGGCCAACGCATGCAGGGGATCGTGGGGGGTGTCGAGAATGTCAGCCACCTGATGCGCGAGATATCCGCGGCGTCGCAGGAGCAGTCAATCGGTATCGAGCAGATCAACCAGACCGTGGTGCAGATGGACCAGGCCACGCAGCAGAATGCTGCGCTGGTGGAGGAAGCAACTGCCGCAGCACGCGAGCTGCAGTCGCAGGCGGGAACGCTGGATGATGCGGTGTCGGTGTTCCGTCGGCAGGAGTCACAGGGCGTGGCGCTGGTCGCCTGATCCCGGCCTTCAACACGAGCCATGTGAAGACGGCGCCCGCAGGGCGCCGTCTTTTTTATGTGTCCTGCGTGACGGATCACGGGAGGCACAGGACCCGGTGGTATCGATCCTTTGGTAGTGCCGGCCGCTGGCCGGCAACCACGCCGCGCGCAGTGCGCATGCCCACACCACGCATCACGCATCACGCATGGCGTGGACCTACCGATACCACCACCGGATGCATTGCATGGCCCCATCACCGGTAGTGCCGGGTGCTGGCCGGCAACCTCGACACGTCCATTGCGCAGGCCCATGCACGTATCCACGCATGGCGTGGATCTACCGGTGCATTCCGGCAGCTGCATTTTCCTGCGCACAAAGAAAAACCCCGCTGCGTGAGCAGCGGGGTTTTGGGTATAAACCCTGGCGATGACCTACTCTCGCATGGCTTGAGCCACACTACCATCGGCGCAGCTGCGTTTCACTTCCGAGTTCGGGATGGGATCGGGTGGTTCCACAGCGCTAATTTCACCAGGGAGGCTTTTGGAGCGTCGCACTCGTCCCGGGGGACAAGGCGCCAGCCTCGCATAGTTCTTGTGACGTAGCGTGCACTTGGATGCTCTTACGACGTTGTCGTAAAGCCAAGGCAACTTGAGGTTATATGGTCAAGCCGCACGGATCATTAGTATCAGTTAGCTCAATACATTGCTGTACTTACACACCTGACCTATCAACCACGTAGTCTACATGGTTCCTTCAGGGGGCTTGTGCCCCGGGAGATCTCATCTTGAGGCGCGCTTCCCGCTTAGATGCTTTCAGCGGTTATCGCTTCCGAACATAGCTACCCGGCAATGCCACTGGCGTGACAACCGGAACACCAGAGGTTCGTCCACTCCGGTCCTCTCGTACTAGGAGCAGCCCCTCTCAAATCTCCAACGCCCATGGCAGATAGGGACCGAACTGTCTCACGACGTTCTGAACCCAGCTCGCGTACCACTTTAAATGGCGAACAGCCATACCCTTGGGACCGACTACAGCCCCAGGATGTGATGAGCCGACATCGAGGTGCCAAACACCGCCGTCGATATGAACTCTTGGGCGGTATCAGCCTGTTATCCCCGGAGTACCTTTTATCCGTTGAGCGATGGCCCTTCCATACAGAACCACCGGATCACTAAGTCCTAGTTTCCTACCTGCTTGATCCGTCGATCTTGCAGTCAAGCACGCTTATGCCTTTGCACACAGTGCGCGATGTCCGACCGCGCTGAGCGTACCTTCGAGCTCCTCCGTTACTCTTTAGGAGGAGACCGCCCCAGTCAAACTACCCACCATACACGGTCCCCGACCCAGATAATGGGCCCAGGTTAGAACGTCAAGCACGACAGGGTGGTATTTCAAGGATGGCTCCGCTGCAGCTAGCGCCACAGTTTCATAGCCTCCCACCTATCCTACACAGACGAACTCAACGTTCAGTGTAAAGCTATAGTAAAGGTTCACGGGGTCTTTCCGTCTTGCCACGGGAACGCTGCATCTTCACAGCGATTTCAATTTCACTGAGTCTCGGGTGGAGACAGCGCCGCTGTCGTTACGCCATTCGTGCAGGTCGGAACTTACCCGACAAGGAATTTCGCTACCTTAGGACCGTTATAGTTACGGCCGCCGTTTACTGGGGCTTCGATCAAGAGCTTCGCCTTGCGGCTGACCCCATCAATTAACCTTCCAGCACCGGGCAGGCGTCACACCCTATACGTCCACTTTCGTGTTTGCAGAGTGCTGTGTTTTTGATAAACAGTCGCAGCGGCCTGGTTACTGCGACCCTCTTCAGCTATAGCTCGCACGAGCCACCAAAAAGGGTGCACCTTCTCCCGAAGTTACGGTGCCATGTTGCCTAGTTCCTTCACCCGAGTTCTCTCAAGCGCCTGAGAATTCTCATCCTACCCACCTGTGTCGGTTTACGGTACGGTCTGCGTAAGCTGAAGCTTAGGAGCTTTTCCTGGAAGCGTGGTATCAGTGACTTCGCCATAAAGGCTCGTCTCGGTGCTCGGTCTTAAAGGATCCCGGATTTGCCAAAGATCCAAACCTACCGCCTTTCCCCAGGACAACCAACGCCTGGTACACCTAACCTTCTCCGTCCCTCCATCGCACTTACGCGAGGTGCAGGAATATTAACCTGCTTCCCATCGACTACGACTTTCGTCCTCGCCTTAGGGGCCGACTCACCCTGCGCCGATTAACGTTGCGCAAGGAAACCTTGGGCTTTCGGCGTGCGGGTTTTTCACCCGCATTATCGTTACTCATGTCAGCATTCGCACTTCCGATACCTCCAGCAGACTTCTCAATCCACCTTCAACGGCTTACGGAACGCTCCTCTACCGCGCATAACAAAGTTATGCACCCCAAGCTTCGGTTCTGTGCTTAGCCCCGTTAAATCTT